>LAKY01000019.1 GCA_000987045.1 Clostridiales bacterium PH28_bin88
GAAAACTGCATGTCCGGTGACAACGGGGGCTGGCACCTCGTGAGGGGTGCCTTCTACCCACTGAGTCAACTGATTGAATACGCTTTTGTTCTGGAAAATATTGAGTTAGCTCAACGTACTTTACAAACATTCGAAGAGCATCCGGTAAAAAGTGAAATATCTCGCCCGTACCTGACGATGGCCCGGTTGCTGATCGACAGGAAACGGGTTAAGGAAGCCAATGAAGTGCTGGGGCGAATCCTACCTTCTCGCTCAATTAACGACACCGTAGAAGCCGCTATTCTAAGAAAGAGGGCTGGGGACTTCAAGGGGGCTCATCATCTTTTTGCTGAAGCTTATTCCGTAAATCCCGATGACCCCAAAATCGTGCACGAGTTTGCGCAGACGAAATCGGGACTAGCGCGGGGTTTGTGGAGGAGGGAAGACATAGAGACCAAGAAACGATTAAACCGGGAAGCTGCGGAATTACTTCGACGAGCGATTCAACTGGCAGATAATCCTGTGCGTGAAGCGTGGTGCTGGTTCGATTTAGCCCGGATCCTTGACTGGCTTAGGTCTCCCAAAAGTGAAATAGAGGCAGCTTTTCTAAAAGCGCGATCATTAGTACCCGATGAGCCTCGTTTCCAACAAGGCTACCAGCAGTGGAAACAAAAAATATCGGGACGAGGATGAACCTGGGAGTGCGGCGTTTGGGCTAACTGGAAATGTCATGCGCCAGTTGTCATCTTTATGGAGGATTACGAAATAATGGCTGTAATAAAGCTGCAAAAAGGTCGGCAGAAACGCATCGAGGCCGGGCATCCCTGGGTATACAGGAATGAGGTAGAGGAAATCCACGGGGATTACCAACCCGGAGATATTGTGGACGTGGTGGATTTCCGCGGGCGGTTTGCGGGGAGAGGCTACATCAACCCGGCTTCCATGATTTTAGTCCGGATCCTTACCCGCAGGCAGGATGAGGTAAACAGGGAGTTTTTCCGCCGGCGCATTGCCGCCGCCTGGAATTACCGCCAACGGATCATGGAAGGGACCGATTCCGATTCCTGCCGGGTGATTTTCGGGGAAGCTGACCTGCTGCCGGGGCTCATCGTGGACAAGTTCGCCGGGTACCTGGTGGTGCAGACCCTCGCCCTGGGCATTGCCCGGTGGCAGGACGAGATAGTGGAAATGCTGGATGAGATGGTGAAACCTGAGGGCATCTATGAGCGGAACGACGCTGCGGTGCGGGAACTGGAGGGGCTGGAGCAGCGGCAGGGGTACTTGAAGGGGGATTTCGACCCCCTGGTAACCATCCGGGAGAACGGGTTGCAGCTTTACGTGGACGTGGCCCGCGGCCAGAAGACCGGGTACTTCCTGGACCAGCGGGAAAACCGGGCCGCCATCAAGGAATTCGTCCGAGGAGCCCGGGTGCTGGACTGCTTCTGCCACACCGGTTCCTTCGCCCTCCACGCCGCCATGTACGGGGCGCGGGAAGTGCTGGGGCTGGATATCTCGGACCAGGCGGTGGAGATGGCCCAGAAAAATGCCGCGCTGAACGACCTGGGCGACCGCTGCTCCTTCCGGGCGGGCAACGCCTTCGACGAACTGCGTGCCTTTGACCAGGCGGGGGAGACCTTCGACACCGTCATCCTGGACCCGCCCGCCTTCACCAAGACCAGGGCCGCCCTGGAGGGCGCCATCCGCGGGTACAAGGAGATCAACCTGCGGGCCATGCGGCTGTTGCCGCCCGGCGGGTTTCTGATTACCAACTCCTGCTCCTACCACCTGCCGGAGCACCTGTTTCTGGAAACCGTCCATGAAGCCGCCCGGGACGTCAAGCGCACGTTGCGCCTTATTGAACTGCGGCGGCAGGCCAGGGACCACCCCATGCTGGTGGGTTACGACGAGTCCCACTACCTCAAGTGCCTCATCCTGCAAGTGCTGTAGTCAATGGACATACTAACAGACCGCTATGTTTTGGGCTGGCAGAGGAAGATGCCGATGGTGTCCAGTTCCGCATACTCCTCAATGAAAAAACCTGTCTCCAGCAGGAGGTTCTCCAGGTTGCTTCTGATGAACTCGTGGTAGAAGCCTCCCTCCAGCCTCTCCACCAGGGAAACACCCCACCGCCACACCGGGTTAGCCGGTACCTTAACCCAATCCACCACCACCACCCTGCCCGTGGTTACTCTGTTCATTTCTGACAGCACCTTCCGCCGTGCCTCCGGCGGCATTTCATGCAGGGCCATGGAGATGGTGCTGATGTGAAAGGTGTTGTCCGGGAAGCTCATGCGGGCGGCATCCTGCAGTTCGAACCGGGGCCCCGACCCGCGGAGCTTTTTCCGGGCTCTCTGCAGCATGGCCGGCGACAGGTCGATAGCGGTAACCCGGGCGCCCCGCCGGGCCAGTTCGTAGGCCAGAATGCCCGTGCCGGTACAGGCGTCCAGCACTTCCAGATCTTTAATTTCGCCCAGCATGCCGGCGGCCCGGACCGCCTTTGACTGCATGGCGGGGCCAACCAGGGCGTCGTACCAGGGCGCGATCCGGTTGATGAAGCCGCCTACCTTATGGTAATAATAGTCGTTGTGATCGCTCAATGCTGCCGACCTCTTTTCTTTTCCGGCTTGTTAGCCAAAGTATACAGATATTACGGCCTTAAGTCCATAAACTTTAACTCTCCCGCCGGAAAGTCCCCGCCCGGGTTGGTAATAAGGTTTCCCAGTCGCTTAACGCCGAGGGAAACCCTGTCCACGCCGTTTCAGCACTGTTCCAGCACCCGTAACTGTTGACCTGACAGGAAGATGGCGTTATGATGGGAAAAGAACATGTGGGCAAAAAAGTGGCCAGGACCCTTGCACGGTAAAGCACACAGAAAGGGATGACAGCTTGGACGGTCTAAAGCTTATTGTTGTATTTGGATTAATGATGGTGCTTTTGTGGCGGCGGGTGCCGCTTTTCCCGGTGATTCTGGGTGGGGCGCTATTGATGGCTGTACTTTACCATACCCCGCCAATAGACCTTTTAACAACGGTCTGGGAAGCCACCAAAAGCCAAACTACCTTGCAACTTGAGATCATTCTACTTCTGATCATGATCTTCGAGCATCTCTTAGGCGAGTACGGATACTTAGATCGAATGCTGGCAGGCCTGCAGAGTGTTATCCGGGATCGACGAGCGGTAATGGCGCTTTTGCCCGCTTTTATCGGTTTGATGCCCTCTGCGGGAGGGGCGCTTTTTTCGGCCCCCCTGGTAGGCCGGGCGACGGACGGCACTACTATTGCAGCGGAAGACAAAAGCTTCGCGAATTTTTATTACCGGCACATCTGGGAATTCTTTCTTCCGCTATACCCCGGCGTATTACTGACTTCCAAGCTGAGCGGGATCCCCATTTCCCGTTTGATCCTGGCTCTGATGCCCTACGGGGTTTTAATGATCCTGTTGGGCTTGCCCGCCCTGATGCGGATTCCTGTAATGCGGGAGGAAAAGGTGCCGGCTGCGGGAAAGCAGGGTAGGGCGATGGATCTGCTTGTCAGCGTGTTGCCGGTGCTGGTGGTAGTCTTGCTGGTTTTGCTGTTCGGCGTTGACGTAAGCTGGGCTGTGGGGATAGTACTGGTTTTTCTATTGATCCGCCACAGATGTACACCCCGGCGTTTGTGGCATTTTTCCCGGGAGGCGGTCAAGGTTTCAACCCTCTTGCTGGTGTGGGGGATCATGGTCTTCAAAGAGGTACTGGTGGCAACGGGGGCGGTTGACGCTCTTCCTCCTCTTTTGGCCAGGCTGCCGGTACCGGAATTTGCCGTATTTGGGCTGATTACTTTTCTATTGGGAGTGCTCACGGGAATCGTATCAGGCTACGTGGGTATCGCCTTTCCCCTAGCCATAGCTGCTCATGACGGCGGGATCAGCCTGCCGCTGGTGGTTTTCATGTACGTGGCGGGAATGGTCGGGAACATGTTGACTCCCATGCACCTGTGCCTTGTCCTCACGGTGGATTTCTTTAAGGCCGACCTGCAGAAGGTGATCAAAAAGGTGGCGGGCCCGGTGACAGCCCTACTGGCGGTGGCGGTGGTCGTATTTCTCGTGGTTCGTTGAAAGTGATATAGGGGTATCGATTGCTGTTAAAGGGGATAAAATGGAGGCAAGTAAAGATACGCGGGGATCAAAACCTGCTCGCAGGAGCAGGATCAAAACACAAAGGGGAATCAGAGATGGAAGAAAACCTGTACAGCCGGGCCATGGTACTGGGCGACCTGGTCGGTTACCAGCCGGGTGCTGTGGTGAGCCGCACCATACTGGACAAAAAGACTGGCACCGTGACTTTATTTTCCTTTGCCGCCGGTCAAGGCCTGAGTGAACACACCGCTCCGTTCGATGCCCTGGTTTACATATTGGACGGCGAAGCGGAGATCACCATCTCCGGCGAGGCGCGTCTCGTCAAGTCGGGAGAAATGATCATTATGCCGGCCAACAAACCCCACGCACTGCGGGGGATCAAGGAATTCAAGATGCTATTGATCATGATTCGTGGCGAAGAGTGACATGGTGAAGACCTCAAGCTAAAGGTGGAAATGCATCCGCTCTGCCGGAATCCGGCGCCACGCCGGCGATCAGATTGCCCAAGCGTTTAACGCCGAGGGAGATATGCTCCGGGAGAGAGTTGGAAAAATTCAATCTCATGGTGTTTCGTCCTCCGCCGTTGGGGAAGAAAGGTGCGCCGGGGACGTAAGCCACCCGGTGGGATACCGCTGCGGGCAGGAGGGCCTGGCAATCTATGCCCGCGGGCAGGGTGACCCAAAGGAACATGCCGCCCCGGGGGGTGGTCCAGCGGGCCTCATGCGGGAACCAGACGGACAACTGCTCCAGCATCAGATCCCGGCGCCGGCGGTATTCCTGCCGCAGCCTTCGCACATGCTGTTCCGTGTTATGATCGGCCAGGTACCGGTAGATCACCTGCTGAGTCAAAGTGCTGGTGTGCAGGTCGGTACACTGCTTGAGTAAAACCATCTTGGAGATTGCCTCGTGGTTGCCTATCGCCCATCCCAGCCGCAACCCCGGTGCGATGATTTTGGAGAAGGTGCTCAGGTAGATGACCGTGTCTTCCTGATCGAATGACTTCACGGGCGGTAGGGGATAACCTTCATAAATCAGTTCGCCGTAAGGGTCGTCTTCGATCACCGGTATCCGGTGTGCACCGGCGACCCTGGCCAGGTGCTGCCGGCGGTCCGGGGAGAGGGTGGTTCCGGTGGGGTTTTGGAAGTTGGGAACGGTATAGATTAACCTGGGGTTGTACCGGACGATTACATCCTCCAGGTTTTCCACCACCATCCCGTCCGCATCCACGGGGAGGGATACCAGGTGCGCCTGGTACGAGTGCAGGGTCTGAAGGGCTGCCAGGTACGTCGGGCTTTCCAACAGCACCGTATCACCCGGGTTGATAAAGAGTTTGGCCAACAGGTCCAGGGCCTGTTGAGAGCCGTTGGTGATCAGGATATTGGCGGAGGTTACCTGGCGGCAGCCAAGGGCGTGCATCCGGGCAGCAAGGAATTCGCGCAGCGGCAGGTAGCCTTCCGTGGTGCTGTACTGGAGGGCGGAAGAGGCTTCTTCGGACAGGACCTGCTGGTAGGCTTTTTTGATGGCTTCCGCCGGAAACAATTCGGGTGCGGGCAACCCTCCCGCAAAAGAGATCACGTCAGGCTGGGCTGTAACTTTCAAGATTTCCCGCACCGCTGAACTTTGCACCAGTCGTACCCGCTCCGCAAACTGGAAACTCATTCTTTTCTCCTCCTATCCGTCAATTCAAACGCGCCCGCATCGTAATACCGGGGGCAAAGAAGTCAAAGCCGAAGGAGCTACCGGTCTCGGCAGGTGTTTCCACGGAGACCTCCCGGATTTCCGCCCGCGGCTCAGTGCCATGGTGGTACCCCGGTTCGAGCCCCGCCAATTCCCGGATGAGTTCCACCACCGCGGGGTTTTCTGTCCAGACAGCCGCGGCGGAGGTCTGTAAAGGGTCCTGCCCCATTAGCACCTCCCTGTCGTCCACTAACAACAGTAAATGCTGCACGGGGCCGGTCTCCGGAAAGGGTGTCACGGCACCCGTCAAACTTCCGGCAAAACCGGCTTTCAGCCCGGACGGGCAGGCCGAGACGCGAACGGTTACCCCACGGGCTTGCAGTTCCCGTACCTCTTTTTCCAGCGAGTTAAGCAAGCCGGAGGGAGCCAGCATCACGGCTTCCCGCCGGGCACGGCCCAGCATTTCCCGGACCTGGGGAATGATTTGCGGAGCCATGAAGTTCAGGGCGCATTTAGGAAATTCGTTGTTTCGCAGTCGGGCCAGGCCGGTTTCCACCTCTTGAGCGGCATGCTCAAAGCTCTCCCTGAGTTTCTTGATTAACTGGCGGGGAGGGATGGGTACATACTTGACGGGGTCGCCGCCCAGGCCGACGACCGCACCCCGTTCCACCAGCCGGGGGAGCGTCTCGTAGACTTTGGCCTGAGGTACTCCTGAAGACTTGCTGAGCTCGTAACCGGTGGCGGGGTGGCGGAGCACCAGGGCCAGGTAGGTTGCTGCTTCGTAGCCGGTGAAGCCCAGGTCTTGCAGGGCTTTTTCCACTTGATGACGCATACCGGTTCCTCCCTACAAAAGTAGTTAGGAAGATGATAGCAAGACTTGGCACTTCTGTCAATAGCACGTATAAAACATACCCCCGACTTCAGTCGGGGGTAATTGAAGGATTCTACCAATTTCCAAAACCCCCGTTTTTAAACGGGGGATTGACAGATGTGAAAGCTTTCCGACTGAAAGTCGGGGGGTTTTAGACCGTTGAAAATAACCTCTCACTATCGGGGGCATGCTAATCCACGGAGGTGGTATGCTTGGCCTCGCTGGAAGAGTTCAAGGAAATGCGCCAGCAACTCATGGCGAAGCAGGAGGAAGAAATCGCGCCGCGGGTGACGGTGGGAATGGGGACCTGCGGCCTGGCCGCCGGCGCCGGTGATGTGTTCCGGGCGGCAGGCGATTACATAAAAGACAAGGGGATCCGGGCGGTGCTGAAGCCGGTGGGCTGCATCGGCCTGGATGAAGAGGAGGCGCTGCTGGACGTGAAGCTGCCGGGGGAGCCCCGGGTAAGCTACGGCCGGGTGACCCCCGACATGGTCCCCCGCATCCTGGATGAACACGCTGGGGGTGGCCGGCCGGTGGAGGAGTGGGTCATCGGCCGCATCCACGAAGAAGGGGTTCCTTATCCGGACATGCCCTTCTACCAGAAGCAGCGGCGTCACGTCTTGCATAAGTGCGGGTTCATCAACCCCGAGCGCCTGGAGGACTACCTGAAGTGGGGCGGGTACGGCGCCTTGCTGCAGGTGTTCGCCGGCATGAGCCGGGAGGAGGTAATCAACACTGTCAAGGAGTCGGGGTTGAGGGGCCGGGGCGGCGCCGGGTTCCCCACCGGCCTCAAGTGGGAGTTCGCCTCCCGCGTCCCGGGGGACAAGAAGTACCTGGTGTGCAACGCCGACGAGGGCGACCCGGGGGCCTTCATGGACCGCTCCCTGCTGGAGGGTGACCCCCACGCGGTGATCGAGGGGATGCTTATCGGGGCCTACGCCATCGGGGCGGACGAGGGATACCTCTACGTGCGGGCGGAGTACCCGCTGGCCATCAAGCGCCTGAGGCTCGCCATGGCCCAGGCGAAAAAGCATGGTCTGCTGGGAGAAAACATCCTGGGTACCGGCTTCACCTTCCACCTGAAGATCAAGGAGGGGGCCGGCGCTTTTGTGTGCGGCGAGGAGACCGCCCTGATGAACTCCATCCAGGGCAAGCGGGGCATGCCGCGGCCCCGGCCGCCCTTCCCCGCCGAGAAGGGGCTCTGGGGCAAACCCACCAACATCAACAACGTGGAGACCTGGGCCAACGTCCCCCTGATTATTGTGAAGGGCGCCCGGTGGTACCGAGAGCAGGGCACCGAGGGCAGCAAGGGGACCAAGATCTTTGCCGTCACCGGCAAGGTGAAGAACACCGGGCTGGCGGAAGTGCCCATGGGCACCACCATCCGGGAGATCGTCTTCGATATCGGCGGGGGTATCCGGGAGGGGAAAAGGTTCAAGGCGGTGCAGATCGGGGGGCCTTCCGGGGGCTGCCTGCCGGAATCTCTGCTGGACACCCCGGTGGACTACGATTCCTTGACCGCCGCGGGGTCCATGATGGGTTCCGGCGGCCTGGTGGTGCTGGACGAGTCCACCTGCATGGTGGACTTTGCCAAGTTCTTCATCGCCTTTTCCCGCAACGAGTCCTGCGGCAAGTGCACCCCCTGCCGGGAGGGGACGGTGCGCATGCTGGAGATGCTCACCCGCATCACCGAGGGGCGGGGAGAACCCAAGGACCTGGAAAAGCTGGCGGAACTGGGGACGGTGATGCGGGACACCTCCCTGTGTGGGCTGGGGCAGACCGCCCCCAACCCGGTACTGAGCACCCTCCGCTACTTCCGGGAGGAGTACGAGGCGCACCTGAGAAAGGAGTGCCCCGCCGGCGTGTGCCGGTTCGTCCACGTGGAGCCCGCTACCAAAGCCGCGGCAGGGGAAGGGGGCAACCGTACGTGAAAAAGATGATTAACCTCACCATTGACGGCAGGGCGGCGCAGGTGGAGGATGGCACCACCATCTTCAACGCCGCCCGGCTTCTGGACATCGCCATCCCCCACCTGTGCTACCACCCCATGCTCTCCATCATCGGGTCCTGCCGCCTGTGCGTCGTTGAGGTGGAAGGGGCCAGGACGCTGCCCGCCTCCTGCGGTACCCCGGTGTCCGAGGGGATGGTGGTGTGGACCGAATCGGAACGGGTGAAAAAGGCCCGCCGTACGGTCATCGACCTGCTGCTGGCCAACCACCCCGAGGACTGCCTCACCTGCGAGAAGACCGGGGACTGCCGGCTGCAGGAGTACGCCTATGTCTACGGGGTGCGCCGCACCAGCTTCGCCGGGACCTTCAAGGAGTACCCCATGGACGACTCCAACCCCTTCTTCGAGCGGGACCACACCAAGTGCATCGTGTGCGGGAGATGCCTCTTCATGTGCGCCGAGAACGTGGGGGTGCACGTGTACGACTACGGCTACCGGGGCTTTGACACCAAGATCATCGCCGGGCTGGACATGGGGCTGGAGCACTCCCCCTGCATTTTCTGCGGCAACTGCATCAGCGTCTGCCCCACCGCCGCCCTCCAGCCCAAGCTGATCAAGGGCAAGGGCCGGGTGTTCGACCTGCGGAAGGTACAGACCATCTGCCCCTACTGCGGGGTGGGCTGCGCCCTAAGCCTACAGGTTAATAAAGGCACCATCGTCGGGGTCGTGCCGGCCAACGGCCCGGCTAACCACAACCTGCTGTGCGTCAAGGGCCGGTTCGGGTGGGACTTTGTCCAGCAGGAGGACCGGCTGAAGAAGCCCCTCATCCGCAAAAACGGTGAACTGGTGGAGGCCTCCTGGGAAGAGGCCATCGACCTGGTGGCCCGCAAGTTCAAGGAAATCAAGGATAGGCACGGGCCGGACACCCTGGCGGGGATGAGTTCCGCCAAGTGCACCAACGAGGAAAACTACCTGATGCAGAAGTTCATGCGGGCAGTCCTCGGTACCAACAACGTGGACAACTCCGCCCGCCTGTGCCACGCCTCCACCATCACCGGGCTGGCGGAGGCCTTCGGCAGCGGAGCGGCCACCAACTCCATCGCCGAACTGGAGTCCGCCGGCGTCATCTTCATCATCGGGTCCAACACCACCGAGGCCCACCCGGTGGTGGGCTTCTGGGTGCAGAAGGCCCACCGCAACGGGGCCAAGCTCATCGTGGCCGACCCCCGCAAGACCGACCTGGCGGAAAAGGCGGACTACCACCTGCAGCACCTTCCCGGCACCGACGTGGCGCTGTTGAACGGGATGCTGCAGGTCATTATCCATGAAAAATTGCATGACGTGGAGTTTATCCGGGAGCGCACCGAGGGGTTCCACGACGCGTGGGCGGTGGCGGAGAAGTACACCCCCGAATATGTGGAGCGCATTACCGGGGTACCCGCCGAGGACCTCATCGGGGCGGCCCGGCTGTACGCCCAGTCCCGGCACGGCACCATCCTGTACGCCATGGGCATCACCCAGCACACCTCCGGCACCGGCAACGTGCGGTGCGTGGCCAACCTGGCCATGGCCACCGGCAACCTGGGGCGGGAGAGCACCGGCGTCTACCCCTTACGAGGGCAGAACAACGTCCAGGGCGCCTGCGACATGGGCGCGCTGCCTAACTACCTGCCCGGCTACCAGCGGGTGGTCAACGGGGAGGTGCGGGACAAGTTCCAGCGGGCCTGGGGGGTTGAGCTTCCCAACAGGGTGGGCCTGACGGTGGTGGAGATGGTGGACGCCGTCCGGGAGGGCAGGGTCAAGGGTATGTACATCATGGGGGAAAACCCCATGCTCTCTAACCCCGACATCGCCGCCGTGGAGGAAGGGCTCAAGAACCTGGACTTCCTGGTGGTGCAGGACATCTTCCTCACCGAGACCGCCAGGCTGGCCCACGTGGTACTCCCCGGTGCCAGCTTTGCTGAAAAGGACGGCACCTTCAGCAACACCGAACGGCGGGTACAGCGGGTGCGGCGGGCTATCCCGCCGGTGGGAGAGAGCCTGCCCGACTGGGAGATTATCGCCCGGCTGGCCACCGCCATGGGCTACCCCATGGACTACGCCTCCCCCGCAGATATTATGGAGGAGATCGCCTCGGTAACCCCCATCTACGGTGGCATCACTTACGACCGCCTGGGGGACGCCGGGCTGCAGTGGCCCTGCCCGGACAGGGACCACCCCGGCACCAAGTTCCTGCACCACGAACGCTTCGCCGGTGGTCTGGGCAAGTTTGCCGCGGTGGAATACGAGCCGCCCGCGGAACTGCCTGATGGCGAGTTTCCTTACATTTTGGTCACCGGCCGGCACCTCTACCACTACCACACCGGCACCATGTCCCGCCGCTCCTACGGGCTGGAGACCTTCCGGCCGGAGGCCTACGTGGAGGTTAACCCCGGGACCGCCCAGCACCTGGGCATCAAGGAGGGGCAATTCGTCAGGGTGGGCAGCCGGCGGGGCGAGATCCGCATCAAGGCGCTGGTGACGGACCGGGTACCGAAAAAGGTCATCTTTATCCCCTTTCACTATGCCGAGGCGGCCGCCAACGTGCTGACCAACCCGGCGCTGGACCCGCAGGCCAAGATTCCCGAGCTGAAGGTGTGCGCGGCCCGGCTGGAACGGGCGGAAAGGAGTGAAGAGAGTGCTCCAGAACACGTTGGGACACACGTCGCTGGGTGAGGAACGTTCCGAGAAGGTGGACGATGCTTTACGGCGGCACCAGGGGGAGGCGGGGGCGCTGATCCCGGTGCTGCAGGAGGTGCAGCGATCCTTCGGGTATATCTCCAAGGAAAACATGGCCTACATCGCCCGCGCCCTGAAACTGCCCTTAAGCGAGGTCTACGGGGTGGCCAGCTTCTACGCCCAGTTCTACCTGGAACCCCGGGGAGAGCACATGGTGCGGGTCTGCCTGGGGACCGCCTGCCACGTGCGGGGAGGCGAGAAGATCCTGGAGTCTTTTGCCGAGGCTTTAGGCATCCGGCCGGGGGAGACCACCCCCGACAAGCGGTTCAGCCTGGAGCGGGTGGCCTGCCTGGGGGCCTGCGGTCTGGCCCCGGCGGCCATGATCGGGGAAAAGACCTACGGCCGGCTGACGCCTGAGAAAGTGACGGAGGTGGTGAGGGAGTATGTGGGACCTGCACATTGACGCCTATTCGCCCAAGGAGATGGCCGAGCGGGTGGAGCGCATCGGCGTCACCAAGGCAAAGTTGCCTTTCGGCCACATGCTGGGGCTGGGCATCCTGGCGGGGGCCTTTATTGCCTTTGGCGCCGAGTTCTATACCTTCGTGATCCACGACTCCAAGTTGAGCCTGGGGATGACTCAACTCATCGGCGGCATTACCTTCACCCTGGGCCTGATTCTGGTGGTCATCGCCGGGGCGGAGCTGTTTACCGGCAACACCCTGATCGTGATGGCCTACGTGCAGCGCAAGATTACCGTCAAGGACCTGTTGCGCAACTGGCTCATCGTGTATACCGGCAACTTCATTGGCGCGTTTTTACTGGTGGTGTTGATGTACCTCTCCCGCCAGTGGACTATCAACCACGAACTAATCGGAGCAAAGGTGATCCTTATCGCCAATACCAAGTTAGGTTACACTTTTACCGTGGCTTTTATCCGGGGCATCCTCTGCAACGTCCTGGTCACCCTCGCCGTGTGGCTCAGCATTAGCGGGCGGCACGTGGTGGACAAGATTGTGGCCATGTTGTTCCCCATTACCGCTTTTGTCGCCTCCGGCTTTGAGCACAGCATAGCCAACATGTACTTCATCCCCATGGGCCTCTTTCTGCGGTTTAACCCCGGCGTGGTGGCCCTGGCGGAAAAGGTGGGCGGAGTAACCGTCAACATGGACCGCTTGAACTGGCCGGGGTTTGTCTGGTACAACCTGATCCCGGTTACCCTGGGGAACATAGTAGGCGGGGTGTTCCTGGTGGGCCTCGCCTACTGGTGGGTCTACCTGCGGGGCAGGCGGGCGGACGAAGCCGCCCCGTAGGGTTACGGGGGAAGCGGACCTTTTTGCTTTGATTCCACGGCGTATTGGACGGGCAAGCAAACGTCATCAAGAAGCTTGAAGAAATAATCGGGGTGCAGTTAAGGTTCTTTGAAGAGTACAAGAGCTACTGCAAGGTGCTGCTTTTGGAAGTGTTGTGGGGATTGGCGGACCGCTGGCAGGAACAGGCGGGCAGGATTCGGGAACAACTCTTTGAGTTGGTGGCAAAAGTAATTGCAGAAGGTATCAATGAGGGAGAATTGCAACCAGAACTCGGTTTCTTCAGCCGTATTTGGCATGACTGCCGTGGCGGGTTTTAATGCCTTTCTGTTTGAACAGGAGTATTCGTCGACCAAGATGGAAAGTGACTTGCAGCGGTTATTGATCAAAGGCTTACAGTGCTAACACAGCCTTTTAAATTCGAACAACCAGCAGGATCCCCGACCCCCTGTTAACCATCTTGACATCATCCGGCATCCGTATTATAGTTATGGAAACGGGGAATTTGGGGAAATTGGGGTTAGCCTTATGGCCGTTTGCCAACTTCTGAGCAGCCCAGTCTCCCGGTAACCTGGCTTAAAGGTGGGAAATGACCTAATGATCTACCCCTTGGTTAAGTTAATTTCTAAGTGGTTTTTGGGGTTTTTGGGGAAACCGGTGATTGCCGGGAAAGAAAACATCCCCCGCACAGGCCCGGTAGTTGTGGTGGCCAACCACGCCAGCCTGCTGGACGGCTTCCTGCTGGCGGCTTTCTTACCGCGGCGGATTACGTTCCTGTCGGCAGCCTACCTGTTCAGGTTGCCGGTAGTGGGAGCGTTTTTGCGCGCTATGGGCGCCATCCCGGTGCAAAACGAGGGGAGTGAACTGGCGGGAATGAGGGCAGCCTTACGGGTATTGCAGGGAGGAGGTACCCTGGCCCTCTTTCCTGAAGGCCATATTTGTCAGACGGACAAGCCTGGTCCGTTTCAAACAGGATGGGCGTATCTCGCCCTGAAGGCAGGGGCGCCGGTGCTGCCGGTGGCCATCAAAGGTACCAGCACAGCACTACCGGTAGGCGCCGTCTTCCCGCGCCGCAGTAAAATCTACGTGCAAATCGCTGCCCCGTGGGCGCTGGAAAAGGTCCGGCGACCGGGGCAGGAAACCCTGACAGCTTTGAATACGAGACTGAACAGCCAAATGCAGCAAATGTTGAGTGAAATGTAGATGCCGGAGGTGCGTGAAAGTGGCGGAAAGTCAAATGGTTAGAAAAAGGCCGCGCATCGGCCTGGCCCTGGGGGGCGGTGGCGCCCGGGGCTATGCCCACCTGGGGGTGCTCAAGGCTTTCCGGGAAGCAGACATCCCGATTGACGTTATCGCCGGGACCAGCATGGGAGCGGTGGTGGGCGCCGCCTATGCCTCGGGATACCGGATTGATGAATTGATAGATATGGCCCTTGAGATGCGATGGCGGAGGTTGTTGGGACTGGCAGACCCGAAGATACCCCGCCAGGGCGTGATTGCCGGCAACCGGCTGGAAAGATACTTTGATACCTTAACCGGGGGCAGGGAGTTCAATCAACTGGAGAAGCCTTTGATCGTCGTTGCCACCGACATCGCTACCGGAGAGGAAGTGCACATCAATTCCGGGCTGGTGGCCCGGGCCTTGCGGGCCAGCACCGCGGTGCCGGGCATCTTTTGCCCGGTCAGGTCAGGGCGGCGGCTGCTGGTGGATGGGACGATAACCGCCCCGGTGCCGGCGGAGGCAGCCGGGGCGGCTGGGGCGGCTTGGGTGGTGGCCGTGGATGTTTGCTCGCCGGTGGACCGGACTGATGTCCTGGTGCAGGCATGGAAGTGGTTAAAGGAGATACCTTTCAAGCAAACTTATTGCCTGGCGGGGGTACCTGGTTTCTTACACTTCCTAAAGCTGGGGTTGCCCGAGAGTATCAATATTGTTGGCCGTTCATTGGAACTGTACGACCGTTACATAAAGGTTTCCTCGCCAGGGACTCACTCCGTTCATTACTGGCTGTTGAAGCCGGCGGTGGAAAATGTAAGGTGGTACGAGTTTCACCGGACCGTGGAGTGTATCCGGGCGGGGGAAGCGGTAGGCCGGCAGGTGGCCGAAGAGATTAAGACCTTGCTGGAAACAGGGAACCTTGCCGGAGGAGACAATCATTACATCGGGCCTGAAAGATAGGTAATGGGAGGGGAACAGTGAAGCCTGACAGCGGTATCTCCGTGATGATCACCGGCACCGGCGCCGCCGTACCGGACCGGGTGCTGACAAATCGCGAACTGGAAAAGACGCTGGACACCACCGGCCACTGGATCGTCCAGCGAACCGGCATCCAGGAGCGTCGCATCGCCGGCGGCAGGACGGCTACCTTCCACCTGGCGGCGGCTGCAGCCGGGAGGGCGTTGCGGGATGCCCGGGTAGCCCCGGAGGAGGTCGATCTCATCCTGGTAGCCACCTCCACGCCCGACCAGTTTACGGTACCTACCGCCGGCCTGGTGCAGGAGGCCCTGGGCGCCGACCGGGCGGCGGCCTTCGACCTGTCGGCGGCATGCGCCGGCTTCCCCTACGGCCTGGCCACCGGCGCCCAGTTTATCAGGGCCGGTGTCTACCGGACGGTGCTGGTAGTGGGGGCGGAAATCTTTTCCCGCATCGTCAACTGGCGCGACCGGTCGACCGCCATCCTCTTCGGGGACGGGGCCGGCGCAGTAGTACTGCGCCCGGCCAGTAGCGGCGCCCTGTGGTACAGCCATCTAGGGGCGGACGGGCGCGGGGCGGACATCTTGAAGGTGCCGGCCGGTGGTTCCCGACTGCTGGCCTCGGAGGAAACGGTGCGACAGGGGCTTCAGTACATCCACATGAACGGGCGGGAGGTGTTCAAGTTTGGTGTGCGGGTTATGGAAGAGGAATTACGCCTGGCCATGGAACAATGTGGTCTGTATCCTGAACAGATCGACCTTTTCGTCCCCCACCAGGCCAACCTCCGGATGATCGAAACGGCAGTGGAGCGGCTGGGCCTACCGCGGGACAGGGTCTACGTCAATATCCAGCGGTACGGTAACACCTCTGCCGCTTCTATCCCCATCGCCCTGGACGAGGCCGCCAGATGCGGCTGCCTGGCACCCGGCTCTGTGGTGGCGATGGTGGGGTTCGGCGCCGGTCTGACCTGGGGCACCTGCCTCGCCACGTACCGATCGGCGGCGGGCTAACATAAATCACCGCTCCTAAGTAAAAGACGAACGGCGGGAGAAAAGGGAAAATACAGCACGGGAGGTGAACGGGAAATGGTTTGATGGAAGTATATATCTAGAAAGTCCCATGTCAACCAAAACAGATTAGACGTAGAGGAGGATCGCCATCATGAAAAAGTGGGGAGCTAACCTGGAATTTGCCAAGCGTTACGTAAGCGAGAAAGTATTACGGGAGTTGTTAAGCTACCTGAGCAGGGACCCGGTCCATCACTTAGAGCAACTGCTTACCCTTGGTAAGCTTTTAGCCCGGCAGGATAGACATAAGCAAATGGTGGCTGCATTAGAAAAGGCGATTATTGACAACCCGGCAGTACGACAACTGACGGAGGGGGTGTTGAAGGATACCCATCCCAACTTATTGCAACGGCTACTATATAACTTTTTTATCAATTCAATGCTAATGGGCATACCCAGGCAATTGCACTTGTCAGAAACTTTGGGATTCAACGTGCCTCATACTATTCTGGTAGACCCGACCAGTGCCTGCAACCTGCGGTGCGAGGGGTGCTGGGCCGGCGCCTACGCCCAGCATGACGAGCTTGATTACGACCGCCTGGACCGCCTCTGCAGTGAGGCCAAGGAACTGGGGATCTACTGGATCGTTATGTCCGGCGGGGAGCCCTTCATGTACCCGCGCCTGTTCGACCTGGCCGCCAAGCACAGCGACATGGCCTTCATGCTGTTTACTAACGGCACCAGGATCGATGACCGGGTAGCGGACCAGATCGTGGAGGTGGGCAACCTGTCGCCGGCTTTCAGCCTGGAGGGTTGGGAGGAAAGGACCGACCGCCGGCGGGGGCCAGGGGTGTTTAAAAAGGTAACCGCCGCCATGGACCGGCTGCGGGAGCGGGGAGCGGTCTTCGGCGTTTCCCTTACCGCTTCCCGGGATAACGTGGAGGAGATTACCTCCGACAGCTTCGTGGACTTCCTGGTAGAGAAAGGGGCCAGGTACGGCTGGATCTTCCACTATATCCCCATCGGCCGCAATCCCAACCCGGACCTGATGCTGACACCGGAGCAGCGGGCCTATATGGCCGCACGCGTGCCCGCCATTCGCCAGAACAAGGCCATCGTGTTGGCCGACTTCTGGAACGACGGGGAAATGACCCAGGGATGTATCGCGGGCGGGCGGCGGTACTTCCACGTTACCGCTAGCGGCGCTGTGGAGCCGTGCGCTTTTGTCCATTTTTCCACCCACAACATCAATGAGCACAGCCTGCAAGAGATTTTGCGCTCACCGCTGTTTGCCGCCTTCCAAAGGAGGCAGCCTTTCTGCGGCGACTACCTGCGGCCCTGCCCCATTATCGACGTGCCCTCCGCGCTGCGGGACATCGTGGCGGAAAGCGGGGCCAGGCCCACCCACGCCGGCGCCGACGAAGTGCTGAAAGGGGAAGTGGGCGAACATCTAGACAGGCGGGCGGCGGCCTGGGCGGCGGCGGCCGCGGAAGTACGGTCCCGGCAAACCATTAGGACTGTCTGCTAACCCGAAAAAAATCGCGTTTCGCCTGAATGTTACAGCCCTTGACTAGACACGTACAGGGGGGTGATAATATAAATTGACAATACGATTAACTTGGAGGGAAAGTGATGCGCATCACCCGGCGGAGAATGGACTTCCTGCAAAAAATCAAACAGCTATACGAAGCCACTGACCTGCCGGTACACTACGCGCGGGTGGCTGAACTGCTGGGAGTCAGCAAGTGGAGCGCTTACGAGATGCTAAAGACGCTGGAAAAGGAAGGCTTTCTGGCCAGCCAGTACGAAGTGAACCAGGGAGAAAAGTTCCCCGGCCGGGCGATGGTGCTGTTCGCGCCTACCCGCCTGGCTGAGGCGGTGCTGTCCGGGAAAGTCCTGGAGGAGAAGGCCCCTCTCAAGGAATGGCGGCAAGTCAAGGAACGGCTTTTGTCCCTGTGCGAAGGGCTGAAAAAAAACAATCCCAGGGAATTGATCGAACAACTGATGGCAGAACTGCCCGGCCTGGAACGCCCCCTGATCTTCAGCGCGTACATGATCGCCCTCCTGATCGCGCAACTGCAAACCCTGAGTGAAAAGAGCCTCGGGCTGGTCAAGAACGTGGTGCTGGGCGCGGCGAAGGCGGAAACGGGACTGGCCATGTTTGCCGGCGCCGCCATGGGCAGCATGCTGAAAACAGCCACCCAGTTCCCGCTGCTTTCCCAAATTGTCAGCCACCTGGACAGGTTCCAGGACAACCTGGTTGAGCTTAACCAATCCGAACAGGCCCTGCTAATGGATTTCCTGGAAGAGGCGTTGGAAAAAGCGACGTAATTTACTTTGTGAGATATTTGGTGATATTAGGGATATTGGGGTTAACAGGTGCGCGATTTAATCGACAAGAGCACTAACCAGTTAATCAAGAAATACCATAACCATGAGTTGAGGAGGAATAAACAAATGAAGGAACTGGTACGCAAGGCCTTTGCCCTGGGTTGGGGGGCCATGGCCTTAACCAAGGAAGCGGCGGAAAAACTGGTGGACGAACTGGTGAAAAAAGGGGAAGTCGGCCAGGAAGAGGCCGGGGATCTGGTAAATGACCTGCTGGAACGGGGCAAGAAAGAGCGGGAAGAGGTGCAAAAAGTCATCCGCCAGGAAATGGCGCGGGTGCTGGGTGAGTTGAACCTGCCCTCCCGGGACGACCTGTTGCGGTTGGAAGCAAAGGTAGACCGGCTGCTGCACCCGCGCGGGGAGCAGTAGTCGACCCGGTAAATTCAATTCAAGGAGTATCGCATGACCATCACCAGACGGTACCGGCACGCGCGGCGGTTCCAGACCGTGGCCCGGGTGCTGGTGCACCACGGTTTCGGCTACCTGCTGGGGCAGTTGGAGCTGACGGAATACCTGGCTTCCTACCGGCGGAGACCGCCGCAGGGGTTGGATGAGACCCAACCCCTGCTCACCCGGGGAGAGCGGGTGCGCCGGGTGCTGGAAGAACTGGGCCCTACCTTTGTCAAGATGGGCCAGATGCTCAGCACCCGGCCCGACCTGCTGCCCGAGGACATCCGGGTCGAACTGGCCAAACTGCAGGACCAGGTTCCGCCCTTTCCTTTCACGCAGGTCCAGTCCTTAATCGAGCGCGAACTGGGCCGGCCCCTGGGGGAGATCTTCCCCCATTTTGATCCCAGGCCGCTGGCCGCGGCCTCTATCGGGCAGGTCCACCGCGCCCGGCTGCACACCGGCGAAGAGGTAGTGGTCAAGGTCCAGCGCCCCGGGATCGAAGGGACCATCGCGGTTGACCTGGAGATCCTGCACGCCATTGCTCAACTGGCGGAGAAACGCACCGCCTGGGGCCAACTTTACAGGGTGGTGGAACTGGTCGAAGAATTCCGCCGCACGCTGCTACAGGAAATGGACTATCTGGCGGAGGGACGCAATACCGAGCGCTTCCGGCAAAACTTTACGGGAGATGAAACAGTCTACATTCCCAGGGTTTACTGGGAGTATTCCACCTCCAGGGTACTCACCATGGAGTACGTGGCGGGGGTGAAGCTGGGGGATATGGACCGGTTAAAGCAGCAGGGCCAGGACCCCGAGCGGATTGCCCGCCACCTGGCCAGGGCGATCTTGCAACAAATCCTGGTCGACGGCTATTTTCACGCCGACCCCCACCCCGGGAACATCGCCGTGCTGCCGGGGGAAACTATTGTCTTGATGGATTTCGGCATGGTGGGCCGCTTGACCCAAGAGCGCCAGTGGCAACTAGTCCAACTGGTGCTGGGACTGGTCAGGCGGAACAGCGGGCAGATCGTCCGGGCGGTGGCGGAAATGGGCATCATCGGCCGGGAAGTGGACATGAACGGGTTACGCCGGGACGTGGACCGTATCCGTGAGCGTTATTACGACGTACCGCTCAGCCAGGTGAAACTGGGCGAGGCCATCGGGGAGATCCTGGACCTGGCCTTCAAGTACCGCATCCGCATCCCCACCGAATTCAGCCTGGTGGCCAAGGCGCTGATTACCCTGGAAGGCATCGTGGAGGAGCTGGACCCCGACCTGAGTATTGTGGAGGTGGCCGAACCTTTCGGCCGCCGTCTAATGCGGGAAAGGTTGCGGCCCCGGCGCCTGTGGCAGGAGTTCGGCGAGCAGGCCAGGGAATTCGGTGATGTCTTCTTCCGGCTACCCGGGCGGGTAGACCGTGTTTTGCAGCAGGTGGAGGACGGCCGGTTAGTCATCAAGCTGGAACACGCGGAACTGAGGGATACCCTTTTCCGCCTGGACCGGATCAGCAACCGGTTGTCCTTCAGTATCGTGCTGCTGGCCTTTTCCATCGTCATCGCGGGCCTGGTGGTGGCGTCAGCTCTGGCTGCCGGAGACGGGTACGGTTTCCTGTGGGTGAGGCTTCCTTTCCTGGAAATCGGTTTTTCCCTCGCAGTGCTGATGGGGGCCTGGCTCTTGCTGGGCATCTTTCGCTCCGGGCGGTTCTGAGCGGTATATAACCAACATGAGACTGTTATCCCAGCGCGGGTGTTCGAGGTCAAATATTGACGGAAATTGTCCCTGTTGGTTTACCTGGGCTTGAGATCGGGTTTAATCCTTAATGTATTAACCCGATCTCCTTCAGTTCCCGTAACTTGTTGGTAAACCAGGCGGTGTGCAGGTCCTCGTCGATCAGGTTGTTCCAGAGAATGTTAAACATCTCCTTTTCTCCTCCCGCCTTTACCAGGAAGTCCTTGTAGTCTTTCATGGCCTTTTCCTCCAGCTGGATATCCAGCCACAGCAGGCGTTCCGGGCCGGCAGCCGCCGTGGCCTTGCCAAGCACCTGTCCCAGCACCGGGGCAAGCACATCGCCGAGTTTGGTGGGGTGTCCTCCCAGGTCGCGGATCTTTTCGGCGAGATTGTCCACGTGCTGCTGCTCAATCATGGCAACCCTTTCCAGGGCCCGCGAGATGTAAATGTCATCCACTCGCTTGCTCTGGGCAGTATACAGGTCTACCTGGGAGATTTCCAGGCTGTAAAACCAGTTCAGCCTCCGGATGACGCGTTCCCTGTCCAGGCAAAATTCACTCCCTCCGCCGGTCTGCGGCTAGTTTCCCCTGTTTCAACCGCTTTCATGTAGAAACGTCCACATCGCCAGGAGGTTACGGTTGCCTGGAGCACGGTTGTGTAAATACTTGTGCAACCCGAGGAGATTTTGATGGACTTGAAACGGAAAAAAGAAATATACTAGGGATAAACAGGTGGAGGAGTTGGTTGCTTTGGGCAGGAAAAAGCGGGTAGCGGTGATATTCGGCGGCCGATCGGGAGAGCACGAGGTTTCCCTGAATTCCGCCGTGTCGGTAATGTCCGCCCTGGACCGGGAGAAGTATGAGGTGATCCCGGTAGGCATCACCAAGGAAGGCGGCTGGCTGGTGGGAGTAGATCCGTTGAAGGCGGTGGAGGCCGGTGAAGTCGGGCATGCCGGCACCCCGGCGGTGTTGCTGGGGGACCCCACCCGGCGGGGGCTCATTCCCGTAGGGCCACAGCAGATGGGACTGACCGCCGCGGAGGGGGACACTATCGACGTGGTTTTCCCGGTGATGCACGGCACTTACGGCGAGGACGGCACCATCCAGGGCCTTTTAGAACTGGCCAACATTCCTTACGTCGGCGCCGGAGTGCTGGCATCAGCTCTGGGCATGGACAAGGTGATGATGAAGACGGTGTTTGCTCAGCACGGCTTGCCCCAGGCCCGCTACTGGTACTGCCTCCGCAAGGATTGGGAACAGGATGAGAGCGGGGTGGTGGCCGAGGTGGAGCAGCGGTTTGGTTACCCTTGCTTCGTCAAACCCGCCAACCTGGGCTCCAGCGTGGGGATCACCAAGGCCCACGACCGGGAAGAATTCCTCAAAGCCATGGACATGGCAGCTTGTTACGACCGGAAGATTATCGTGGAGGAAAGCGTAGATGCCCGGGAGATCGAGGTGAGCGTGCTGGGGAACGACGACCCCATCGCCTCAGTTCCCGGTGAGATCATCCCTTCCAAGGAATTTTACGATTACGAGGCCAAGTACCTGGACGGCCTTTCCAAACTGATCATTCCCGCCGACCTGCCCCCGGAAACCACCGAAAAGGTGCGCCGGCTGGCGGTGGAGGCCTTTAAAGCGGTGGACTGCGCCGGGCTGGCCCGGGTGGACTTTTTCGTCACCCGGTCCGGCGGGGAGGTACTGGTCAACGAGATCAACACCATTCCGGGCTTCACCAAAATCAGCATGTACCCCAAGCTGTGGGAAGCCACCGGGATCAGTTACAGCCAGCTTTTGGACCGATTGATCGACCTAGCCGTCGAGCGCCACCAGGACAAGAACAAGTCCCAGACCAGTTTTCGGCCGGAACAGGCCTAGCGCATCCTGGAATTTTAAGGTGGTGCACCATTGGCCGGGTGCCTTCCGTGCCATACCTTTGCTTCGCTCTACGAACGAGTTGGGAGCGGCTTCCGCCCAGAAATCTGGCCACCTGCGACGCTTGCTTTATCGCCGGGAACCTCCCGGCTTTTTACTTTCTACTTTTCCCTGTCATTATTTGTCTACCCCTTTACAGGAGAAGTGATCTATAATTCAAAGAGAAAGGCTTGACAGTGCCGTATGTACAAAACATCCGGTAAAGAGGTGACGTTGATGGTCCAGGACCTTTTCATATCATTACTGGAAAGAATGAGCGTGGTAGCCACCATCGCTTTTGTCATGACCAGGAGCCGCATCTTTCACCGGCTGCTGCACCGCAAGGCCAGCAGGAAGGAAAAGGCTCTCCTGACCATGGTCTTCGGGCTGGTGGGAGTGCTGGGTACTTATACGGGCATCCCGGTTCAAGGCGCTTTGGCCAATTCCCGGGTTATCGGCCCCCTGGCGGGAGGATTGCTGGGAGGCCCTCTGGTCGGCCTGGGGGCGGGGCTGTTGGCGGGGGGACACAGGTACCTGATCGGTGGCTTTACGGCTCTTTCATGCGGCCTGTCCACCCTGGTGGAAGGAGGCATTGGAGGGCTGGTGTACCTGCGTTACGGCCGGCGGGTGACAGACTGGCGGGCAGCCTTTTGGGCAGGCCTGGCCGCCGAGACCGTCCAAATGGCCATCATCCTGTTAATTGCGCGACCATTCTCCGCAGCATGGGGATTGGTGCAGGTCATCGGGCTTCCCATGATCCTGGTGAACGCGGCGGGGACAGCCATCTTCGTGGCCATTATTCACAGCGTGGTGCAGGAACAGGAACGGGCCGGAGCGGTCCAGGCGCAGAAGGCGTTGCAGATCGCCGACCTGACCCTGCCGTACCTGCGCCAGGGCCTCAACCCGGAATCCGCCGCCCTGGTGGCCCGCATCATCCTGGACACCACCAGGGTGGCGGCGGTGGCCATCACCGACCGGGAACGCATCCTGGTGCACGTGGGAGCCGGGGAGGACCATCACCTGCCCGGCAGGGGAGTGCTCACCCAACTAACCCAGAAGGTGCTGGCCACCGGGGAATACGGCGTGGCCGAAAACCGCATTCAGGTAGGATGCTCCTACGAAGGGTGTTCGCTAAACTCCGCAGTGATTGTACCGTTGAAGAGGCGGGATGAGGTTATTGGAGCACTGAAGCTTTATCATACCGGAAAGCAGGAGATCAGCAGCATCGAACTGGAGTTTGCCTGCGGCCTGGCCCGCCTGTTTTCCACGCAACTGGAAGCCGCGGAGGGGGAAAAACAGCAGAAACTGAGAGCCGATGCGGAGATCCGTGCCCTTCAGGCCCAGATCAACCCGCACTTCCTGTTTAACGTGCTGAACACCGTGGTCTCCTTTTGCCGGACAGACCCGGAAACCGCCCGGCGGCTGCTGCTGCAGATCGGCGAGTTTTTCCGCCAGAACCTCCAGCGGGGTAATGATCTGGTAGCCTTGCGGGAAGAAATAAAACATGTGGATACCTACCTGGCCATCGAACAGGCCAGGTTTGGCCACCGCTTAAAGGTGGTGCACCGGATCGACCCTGGGGCGGAAGACGCTCTCATCCCTGCCCTTAGCATCCAACCGCTGGTGGAGAACGCCGTGCTGCATGGCTTGCTGCCCAAAAGGGGTGGGGGCACGGTGGAAATTGAAGTTGCCAGTGGCAACGGCGAAGTTTGCGTCCGGGTAAAGGATGACGGGGTGGGCATTCCACCTGAAACCCTGGAGGGACTCCTCAAGGAAGGAAGCCAGCGGGAGGGTAAAGGACTGGGCATTGGTCTCCGGAATGTGCATGAACGGTTGAAGAGTCTTTACGGTTCCCAGTACGGTTTAGTGGTTAAAAGCAGCGTAGGACTCGGCACGAAAATAGAAATGCGGGTTCCCCAGCAGGAGGCGCAGCATGGAAACCATTCGATGCTTTGTTGTGGATGATGAACCCCCTGCCCGGCAGGAACTTAAGTTCTTGTTGGAGAGTATTCCGGGGGTTCAGGTGGTGGGCGAGGCCGGCTCCGGGGAGGAAGCCCTGGAACTGCTCCTACCCTTGGACCCCGATGTGGTGATCCTGGATATCCAACTCCACGACATGGATGGGCTGGAAGTGGCGGCCCGGCTGGCTGCCATGCCGGCCCCTCCCCTGGTGATCTTTGCCACTGCTTACGATGCCTTTGCCGTGAGGGCCTTTGAACTGAACGCCGTGGACTACCTGTTGAAACCTATTGATGCCTACCGGCTAAGGGAGGCCATTTTGCGGGCGAAAGCCAGGGCGCGGGACGGGGGAAAGGAACTGGCCGCCAAGATGGACCAGGTGTTGAAGGAGTTGCGCGCCCGGGAGGGCGGCGGAGGTAAGACCCCGGCCAAGATCGTGGCGGAGGAAGGCGGTAAACTGGTGTTGGTAGACCCGGCGGAGGTGGTTTACGCCACGGTGGAAGGCAGAAACGTCCGGCTGCACCTGCCAAACCGCAGCCTGGAGGTGAAGATGCCGCTGCACGAACTGGAAGACCGGCTGGAGGGGAAGGGTTTCGTACGTACCCACCGGGCCTTCCTGGTCAACGGGGACAGGATCAAGGAGATCCACCCCTGGTTCAAGGGGGCACTCAAACTGGTGATGAATGATCCAGGAGGGTCGGAAGTACCCGTCAGCAGGAACTATGTGAAGGAATTCCGGGACCGGCTGGGCCTTTAGAAGCGCGGGGCATGAAGCAGGAATTAAGACTGGGAATGGAATTGGCGGAGCCAATTCCTACAACCGATCTTGCCTCTTGTCTCTTGCATCTTGCATCGTGGACGAGGCGCCGCCAGGGCGCCTTCTTTACTGTCCTTTTCATGCCGTTTCCTTCCCCTCTGGTGCGGGGTTTGGCACCACTTAAGCCGGTTTCCTTGGCGGTTGATCCCGGCCTTTTGTAAAATAAGGTCGAAAATACCCGTTAAGGAGGTAGGTTTGATGATCACGTTTCTGGTCTCTGTCGTGGCACTCATCCTGGGTTACGTCATCTACGGGGCCTTGGTGGAACGGGTCTTCGGCGCCGACGAGAACCGGATGACCCCGGCTCTGGCGCAGCAGGACGGGGTGGACTTCGTCCCGCTGGGATGGAAGAAAAACTTTCTGATCCAACTCCTGAACATCGCCGGCCTGGGGCCGGTCTTCGGGGCCATTTCCGGCGCCC
This sequence comes from Clostridiales bacterium PH28_bin88, assembly GCA_000987045.1. Lineage (GTDB taxonomy): Bacteria > Bacillota > PH28-bin88 > PH28-bin88 > PH28-bin88 > PH28-bin88. Next base: position 25,425 of record LAKY01000019.1, read on the forward strand.
TGTGGGGTCCGGCGGCGTTCCTCTGGATTGTCCTGGGAGGGATCTTTGCCGGGGCGGTGCATGACTACTTCTCAGGGATGATCTCCATGCGCCATGCCGGCGCCAGTGTGCCCGAAATGGTCGGGGGATACCTGGGCAAGGGCATGAAGTACTTTGTCAACTTCTTCAGTGTAGTGCTGCTCATCCTGGTGGGTACCGTGTTCATGACGGGTCCTGCCGCCCTGCTGGCGGTATTGACCCCCGAGGTGCTGACCAAGAGCGTATGGGTGTTAATCATCCTGGCTTACTACATTCTCGCCACCATGCTTCCCATCGATAAGGTCATCGGCCGGATCTATCCCGTCTTTGCGGCGGTGCTCCTGATCATGGCGGTGGGGATTGTCGGCGGCCTCTTCTTCGGGGGATACCGGATTCCCGAACTGACCCTGGCCAACCTGCACCCCAAGAGCGCGCCCATTTGGCCGCTGCTGTTCATCACCATTGCCTGCGGGGCCATCAGTGGTTTCCACGCCACCCAGTCTCCCATGATCGCCCGCTGTACAGTTAACGAAAAACTGGGACGCCGGGTTTTCTACGGCGCCATGATTGCTGAGTCGGTGATCGCCCTGATCTGGGCTGCCGCGGCCATGACCTTCTTCGGCGGCACCGGCGGTTTGGCCGAGGCCCTGGCTAACGGCGGACCGGGCGCCGTGGTGAATAAGATCTCCATCACCCTGTTAGGTGCGGTGGGCGGCACGCTGGCGGTGCTGGGTGTGATTGTGCTGCCCATCACCTCGGGGGATACCGCGTTTCGCAGCGCCCGCCTGACCATTTCCGAGTTTCTCGGACTCCGGCAGGGTAAGCTGGCCAACCGGTTCCTCATCTCCATTCCCCTGTTTGTGGTGGGCTATACCCTGAGCCAATTGGATTTCACGATTATCTGGCGGTACTTCGCCTGGTCCAACCAGACACTGGCCATGATCATGCTGTGGACGGCCGCGGTTTACCTGGCGCAAAACCGGAAATTACACTGGATCGCCACCGTCCCGGCTACCTTCATGACTGCCGTGACCGTCACCTACATCTTCCAGGCTCCCGAAGGGTTCCGCCTGAGTACCCAGGTATCCTACCCGGTGGGGATTATCGCGGCGGTGTTGGCCCTGGGGTTATTCCTCGTGCGCACTCGTGGAATTACCGCGGTCCCTGAAGAGAGTCCCGCTGCCAGCAAGGCATAACAAAATTACCGAGACAAAAACCCCTGCCTGGACAGGGGTTTTTTGTGTGAGAAACGAAATTTTCAGTACTGCCCGATGTGGTAGATCTCGTCGGCATTTTCGTAGCGCATCCGCTCAGCCCGGGAGGTGTAATCGATATTGCCCTCGCCGAACTCCTCCGCTCCCGGGCGGGAGATGTTCAGCGACTCTTCGATCCTGTCCAGCCGGGTACGCAGGTCCATCAATTCAAACTTGAGCTTCCTGACTTCGTCTTCCAGTTCGGTGTTGATCAAACTTGTCTTCCTCCCCGCGGTTAGGCTATCCATAACTTGTCCCGGCAGGCGCCGCGATATGTAGGCAGGCATGAAAAAGTTATACGGCGCGTAAACATGCGGTGACTCCCGGCCGCATAAGAATGAACCAGGAATATCATGAAGGAGGTCGGTATAATGGAACCGGAAGTCCAGGGAGTGGGCATCATCAGCCTCATCATCGGGCTAACCGAACTGGCCAAACAGTTGGGGTTTCCCAACCGCCTTTTGCCGGTGTTAAGCATCGCGCTGGGGATAATTGGCGGATTGATCACCCAGCAAGACACCGTATCGGCGGTGATCGTGGGGCTGATGATGGGAACCAGCGCTGCCGGCTTGTACCGTTCCTTTAAAGTTACCGCCCTGGGTAGGTGACAGAAGGGTTGCAGTCAGGAGGAACCAGGGGTCAAGGCCGCGAATAATCCAACGGCTGGAGAATTTAGCCCGAATCGAACGAGGTGAATTAGTTCTGATGAAAAAAACCGCTTTGGCGTTTCTACTGGCCTTGGCCTCATTTTTTTTGCTGGTGGGGTGCGGGGGAGGTAACGGCCTTTACCACGTCCAGCGGGTTGTGGACGGGGACACCATCCAGGTGAAGATTGGTAATAAAGAGGAAGCGGTGCGACTGATCGGGGTGGATACCCCGGAGACCAAAGCCCCGGGGAAACCGGTGGAGCCCTACGGCCCGGAGGCGGCTGCCTTCACCGAACGCCTGGTGGAGGGTAAAAAAGTCCGGCTGGAGCTGGACGTGCAGGAAAGGGACAAGTACGGCCGGATCCTGGCCTACGTCTACCTGGAGGAGGGGACCTTCGTCAACGCCGAACTGCTGCGCCAGGGCTACGCCCGGCTGCTCACCATTCCTCCCAACGTCAGGTATGCCGATACCTTCGTCCGCCTGGAGCGCGAGGCCCGGGAAGCCCGCCGCGGCCTGTGGGGCCTGGAACCAGGCGGCAAGACCGGCCCGGCCGGCAACCAACCGCAACAAGCAGCGACCGGCAAGATCAAGGGCAACATCAATAGCAAGGGAGAGAAGATCTATCACGTCCCCGGCGGGGCATATTACGACCAGACTGTGGCGGAGGAGTACTTCAACACCGAGGAAGAGGCCCAAGCCGCGGGCTACCGTAAGTCGACAAGGTAACTCCTTCGGCCTAACTGGCGAGGCAGGGTATTGTCTTTAGGACAATTTTCACTATAGCCATCAAGGATTGCTATTTGGGTTAACAAAAAATTTCACCCATAGCAGGAATTTTTTAAAAGACGACGAAAAAATATTCTGTAGTAAATTTAAAATCTAAAATTCAAAATCTAAAATTCAATAAAGGAGCGGTGTTCAGATTGGATACAAAGCATTATCAAAACCAAACTTTAGTAGAAGTAGCATACAAAGCTCTAAAAAAAGATATAACAGAAAGAACTCTCGTTCCTGGTGAAAAGATTATACTAAGGGAATTGCATGAGAGATACGGAATTAGTGAAACCCCTATAAAACAGGCCTTGAATAGGCTTATTACCGAAGGTTTGATAGAAAATATCCCTCGAAAAGGTGTAAAAGTGAAAAGTATCAAATGGGAAGATATTGAAGAACTTTTGGATATCAGGATGATGATTGAAACTTATTATATCCAGCACATTATCCAGACTTTTAAAGATAACCCTCATATTAAGGACGATTTTATAAAAAACATAACCGAACACAAGCGAATTATAGAATACGGTACCGGCGTCAATGACTATTTTCAAAACTATTCTCTAGATCAAGAGTTTCATCAAATGTTTGTCAAGTGTTCTGGAAACAAGAGAATCGTACAGATCTATAGCAATTTAGGAACTCACGCCTACGCCTATTACATCTACGGGAAACAGAGCAAAGAAGAAACTATAGCTGGAGTTGAAGAACATGAGGCAATCTTTAATGCGCTAGTAACTCAAAATGAAACTGAACTGCGCCGGTGTATTGAGATGCATATAGTAAATGCAAAAAACAAAATTAATAAAAACATTCATATTGGGTAAAGGAGATTAAGAATATGGATATCAGGGTAGACATGAAAGACAAGGTGGCTGTTCTGACAGGCGGGGCAGGAGTTTTATGTGCCAGTATGGCAAAAGAATTAGCCGCGCAGGGAGCAAAGGTGGCCGTATTGGACTTGAGAAAAAACGATGCCGAAGAGGTGGCCGAGGAAATCAATTTAAAAGGGGGGACGGCTTTAGGTATAGGGGTTGACGTCTTAAACAAGCAATCGCTTGACACTGCAAAAGAGGTAATTCTAAAAGAATTTCGGACTGTAGATATCCTTATTAACGGTGCTGGCGGTAATAGCCCTGAAGCCACAACAGGCCCTGACAGGTCTTTCTTCGATCTAACCGTGGACGCTATTCAAAAGGTGTTTAATCTTAATTTTATGGGCACCATACTCCCTACACAGGTTTTTGGCAAAGTCATGGCAGAACAGAGGAAGGGCATCATTATTAATATTTCTTCTATGGCGGCCTATACCCCCCTGACAAGGACTATAGCCTATAGCGCTGCCAAAGCGGCTATATCTAATTTAACCCAATGGATGGCTGTCCATTTTAACCAGGAATATTCTAAGGATATCAGAGTAAATGCCATAGCACCCGGCTTTTTACTCACCGAGCAAAACAAGTACCTGTTAATTGATGAAAAGACCGGGGAACTCACCTCGAGGGGAAGAAATATTATAAACGCGACACCGATGGGGAAATATGGCGTGGCGGAAGATTTACTGGGAATTGTATTATTTCTTTGTTCTGACTCTGCTTCTTTCATAAATGGTGCAATAATCCCTGTAGACGGGGCGTTTTTGGCATATTCTGGAGTGTAATTGGGGTTACAACTGTGCAAAACAGATACTTGAATGCAAATGTAAAATTCCCCGGCGGTATCACTGAGCAAGAGATAGAGCGAAATATCCATGAGTACTTTCGTGATTATTCAATGGTTAAAAATATATTAATCTTGCCGCCGGACATGTCAAGGCTTAACTCTTATGCCGGAAACATAGTGAACATATTATATCGGTACTTTCACAAAACTGACATAGACATAATGCCTGCTCTTGGAACCCATATCCCCATGTCGGAGAATGAGATAAGAAAAATGTATGGGTTTATACTCTATAATAGGTTTATTGCCCACGACTGGCGAAACGACACGGTCAAAATAGGGGAAGTTCCGGCAAGTTTTGTAAAAGAAATATCAGAGGGTTATATGGATGTAGGTATTGATGTGGAAGTTAACAAAAGGCTCCTTGATAGAAAGTATGACCTCATAATATCTGTAGGTCAGGTTGTCCCTCACGAGGTGGCGGGCTTTGCCAACTATACGAAAAATATACTGGTAGGCTGCGGTGGGCGCAACATGATCAATCAAAGCCACTACTTAGGTGCTTTGTATGGCATGGAACGGATTATGGGGAGGATAGATAACCCTGTAAGAAAGCTCTATAACTACGCAGCATACAAGTTTTTATCCCATATTCCCCTTGTGTACATATTGACTGTTACGACCCTTGACAAAACAGGGCTTAGGGTTGAGGCTGTTTCTATCGGTACGGGTGATGAAGTGTTTTCTGAAACAGCTAAAGTCAGCCAGAAAAAAAACTTGAGCTTTTTACATAAGCCTGTAAAAAAAGTCGTTGTATATCTTGACCCTGAAAAATTTAGAACAACCTGGGTGGGAAACAAATCTATATATAGGACCCGGATGGCCATAGCCGATGGTGGCGAGATACTGGTGATCGCTCCTGCTCTTCAGGGTTGTGGTGAGGATTTGGATAACGACAGGCTGATTAATAGGTATGGGTACCTGACCAGAGATCAGGTTATAGAAGCAGTCAGCAATGATGAGGATTTACGGAACAACCTTTCTGTTGCCGCCCACCTGATTCACGGTTCCAGCGAGGGGCGTTTCAAGATTACATACGCTCCAGGAAAGATGACAAAAGAACAAATCCTGTCAATTAAATATGACTATTTGCCCCTTGAAGAGGCTCTAAAAATGTACGATGTCAACAGGTTGCGCGATGGCTTTAATACAGTTGGTGGGGAAGAAATATTTTATCTCAGCGATCCCGCCATTGGTCTTTGGACTACTAGAAGCAGATTTGAACAATACAGTGAAGGGAATTTGATAAAATGCTGATTCTCGTACTGGAGGCATCTACGGCGTCGGCTAAGGCTATGCTTTATCTTAGTGGTGAAGGTATAATTGGGCTCCTGCCCAAAAATTATTCCGCCGAGGCGGGCGATATACTGACCTATGATGCTGACAAAATAATGACAGAAACTTTATTAGCAGGGCGGGAGCTTCTGGAGCAAAAGGGTATAGATAATGTGGATATGGTTGCAACTTGCAGTATTTGGAGCCATAGCCTCCTAATGCTTGACAAAAACAAACAGCCTGTCTCGCGGTTGAGCACATGGGCAGATACCACATCTTCCACCACTACCGAAAAATACAGGCGGGACAATTCCCTTTATTTATCCCTTTACAAGCGCACGGGCTGTCCTATTCATGCCACATATACTGTATGGAAATACATGCATGAGAAGGAAACGGGTAGTCTCAACAATGTTTCGTTCATAGCCTCTATGCCCGAATATCTTTTTTTAAAACTTACAGGTGAGTTTGCCGTTGCCAAAAGCACCGCTTCGGCCGGTGGCTTCTTAAACCTTCATACACTTAATTGGGATGAAGAAGCATTAAAGCTTGCCGGTGTTGACGAATCCATGCTGCCAATGTTGGTGGATTCAGAACATACTGCCCCTTTATCACAAGAAGCTGCTGCTGCTTTAGGGCTTAAACAAGGTACGCCGGTACTCATAACTGGTGCTGACGGATGTATGAATCAGGTGGCTGCCGGGGCCTTTGGCGACAACATCATGACCCTTTCGGTAGGAACCAGTGCCGCCATGAGGATAGCAACGGAAAAGCCGGTACTTGCAAGTTATCCTTCTACCTGGTGCTACGTTGGGGTGGAAAACATGTGGATTGCTGGAAGTGCCACTGCCGGTGCTGGAAACTGCGTGGACTGGATTGGCAAAAAAATTTTGGGACTAAATGGCGGCATTTCTCTTCAGGAATTAGACCAGGGTGCGGAAGGTGCCCTTTTAAAAGGTGACGCTCCCATATTTCTTCCTTTTTTGGCGGGAGAACGATCCCCCGGCTGGGATGATACAAAAAGTGCGATGATGTGCGAACTGAAAATCAATAATGATATTTACGACCTGTATTATGCGGTCCTTGAAGGGGTACTTTTTAATCTTAAGCATTGCTATGAGATAACGGTTCCAGTAATGGGACAGCCGCCGAAATTCATTAGTATTTCCGGAGGCATTGAAAAATCACCCCTTTGGCTATCTATGGCTTCTTCCATTTTTGGCTTACCGGTTTATGCTAACGGACTCATGCATGCATCCCTTCTTGGTGCTGCCTATATGGGGCTGAAGGCGGCCGGAGAAATAAGCTCTGTAAAAGAGATTAAGCCATTGATAAAAAACTGCTGTCAGCCGGATTCCCACAAATCAGAGTTCTTTGCCAAAAGATTTGAGAAGTACTTAATTTACTACAACCAGCAGTCAGAGGGACGTTCAGCCTTTCTGGCAAGGGAAGGTGTTACGGCTTGAAAATACTGATTACTCCTAAATCGTTTAAAAATTACATAGAAAAAACCTACCCTCTTTTGGAAAGCTTAGGTTACGACATTATCGAAAACAAATCTGGAAGAACGCTGACTGAAGATGAAATTATTGAAGTCGCCAGGGAAAATGTTTACGGCATGATAGTAGGAATCGATATTTTGTCTGAACGAGTGCTTAAGAACTGTAGAGATTTGAAAGCCATATCTAAGTATGGTGTCGGGTTGGACAACATCGATTTGGAAACCGCAGCGAATCTTAATATTAAAGTAAAGAATGCGGCGGGAAGCAACAGCACATCGGTAGCGGAGTTGGCGCTGGCACTCATGTTTGAAGCTGCTCGTAGGGTTTCGGTCTTAAGTGGAAACGTTAAGAACGGCCGATGGGATAGAGTGATGGGTATGGAATTGACAGGTAAAACCCTGGGTGTTATCGGCGGCGGCCAGATCGGGAAAGAGGTTGCCAAGCGCGCTAAGGGCTTATGTATGGATGTTGTTATTTATGACCCCTATTTTAAGGATTTTAATTATCTAAGAGAACACAACATCACCCTATGCCAGTCCTTACATGAAACATTAGCATCTTCGGACATCGTGTCTCTCCATCTTTCCCTGACCCGTGAGACAAGGCACTTGATATGCAGTGAAACCCTTGGAATAATGAAGCCCTCTGCCATTTTGATCAATACATCACGGGGGGAATTGGTGGACGAGGGAAGCCTCTATACGGCTCTAAAGGAAAAAATCATATCTTTTGCCGCTCAGGACGTTTTTTCAGTGGAACCGCCACCTCCTGATGAAAAGCTTTTGACTTTAGACAATTTTCTTTTGACACCCCACGCCGGGGCATATACTTCTGAGGCCGTGGAAAGAATGGCTCTTGATTCAACCAATAATCTAATCGAGATGTTGAGATCCTCAATTTAATTGTTGCACACAAGGAGGGAGAGACATGAGGAAATGGGAGACATTAAACGGTATCGTAAAGGTGGGTCTAGTGGCTGTAGTAAGGGCAGAAAATAGCGAGACTGCTGTAAAAATAGCTGATGCCTGCTTGGCAGGGGGACTTGCGGCCATTGAAATAACCTATACAGTTCAAGACGCCACAGCAATCATAAAGGAACTCAGCCAAAGATATGAAGGCAAAATTATTCTAGGGGCAGGGACGGTTTTGGACCCCGAAACTGCCAGGCTGGCAATTTTAGCCGGGGCTCAGTATGTAGTAAGCCCGGGGCTCAACCCTGATACGATTCGCTTGTGCAACCGCTATCAAATACCATGCATGGCTGGAATCATGACCGTAACAGAGGCCATCGAGGCTATGGAACTCGGTGTTGACATCTTGAAACTTTTCCCCGGGGAAGCCTTCGGTCCCAAAATGATTAAAGCTATCAAGGGACCTCTCCCATATGCCAGCGTGATGCCTACAGGGGGTGTTTCCCTTGATAATGTTGACGAATGGATAACAGCGGGGGCTGTAGCCGTGGGTGCCGGTAGCCAGCTTACAGCCGGCGCCAGAACAGGGGATTTCGAGGCAATAACGGATTATGCCAGGAAAATGATTGAAAAAATAAGTATGGCCAGACAAGCCGCTCACAGGTAAAGAGCCCCATTGTTGTCAATCAACCTGCTTACAATATGCTAAACCGCTATCGAACAGGAGGTTGTGCCTGCCTGTATGGAGTTGGGGTTAAGCCAGGTAGTCTTCTCGCCTTTAGCCCAGGGTATGCTTACCGGTAAGTATAAAAAAGGTGCTCCGGCTCCTAAAGGCAGCCGGGGAGATAATCCTGAGACTGCCCATTTTGTGCAAAGGTATATAAGTGAAGCTAATTTTGAGAAAGTAGTAAAGCTGAGTGATTTTGCCTCAGAGATGGGAGTGCCTCTGGCTCAGCTTGCCTTAGCCTGGGTTCTGGCACAGCCCAATATTACCAGTGCAATTATAGGAGCTACTAATCCGGAACAACTCAAGGAAAATGTTAAGGCAGTTGAGGTTTGCCTTAATGATGAAACCCTTAAGGAAATTCAAAGCGTTATATAGGAGTGGGAAATAAAGCGTCAATTATTAAAGTATTAAAGCTAAAGAAACGGCCGGCAGGGGCAGCGAGCTCATATTTTATCTGAAATCGGCTTGATGCTTTAGCTTTGGGGGAGGTGAAAAAGAGGAGGTTAATATTTCATTGCTTTGGCCCGGAACAAAGAAAAACATCTATGGAGGGATTTGTAATGAAGAAGACAAAGAAAATTATTAGTATTGCGCTGGTAATGTTAATGGTTTTGTCCTTAATGACCGGTTGCGCCTCTAAATCGGCGACCAAGCAGGAAGCTCCGAAACAGGAAGCGCCAAAAGAGAAATTTGTCTTGAAGTTTAACCACGTACTGGCGCCATCAGAGCCCTATCACCAAGGATTTTTAAACTGGGCGGAACGGGTTAAAGAGAGGACCAACGGCGGCCTTGAAATCCAAGTGTTCCCCAGCGCCCAGCTTGGCAAAGAAGAGGACATCATTGAGCAATTAAGGCAGGGCGCCAATGTAGGCCAAAATACCGACTCTGCCCGTCTGGGCATGTACGTGCCTGAAATAGCTGTTATGAACGCCCCTTATTTTGTGGATAGCATTGAAGAAGTATTAAAGCTGAAAGAACTTCCGTCTGTTAAAAAATGGCAACAAGAGCTGGAAGATAAATACGGGATCAAGATACTATCCTTTACCTGGGTACAGGGGTTAAGACACATGGTAACAAATAAGCCCATCAGAACTCCTGAAGATCTGAAGGGCCTCCGTATCAGAACCCCCGGCGCGCCCATCTGGCAGGAGTCCATACGTTCCCTTGGCGCAGCTCCCGTTGCTTTAGCCTTTGGAGAAATATATACGGCTATGCAGACAAAGGCTATTGACGGTGCTGACCTGGTGTACCGTAACGTGACGGGCGCAAAACTCTATGAGGCTGCTAAATACATGAGCGAGACAAAGCACATCTTGTTGATCAACTTCCAGATTGTCGGGAAGAAGTTCTTTGATAGCCTTCCTGCCGAGTACCAGCAAATTCTGATTGAAGAGGCTGACAAAGCGGGACTCGAAACTTCTAAACTAATGGAAAAGGAAATAGAAACACTAAAGCAAGAGCTTACCAGTAAAGGGATGACAATCGTTGAGGATGTTGATATTGCAGCCTTCAAACAAGCGGGAGAAGCAGCGTACAAGACTTTAAACCTAACCGGGATCAGAGATCAGATTTACCGGGAATTGGGCAAGAAATAAGTCGAGGGAAGTTATTTAAAAAAGTGCTGAAAAATTATTCCAGTCCTGCCTTAAGGGCAGGGCTGGAAATTCTCCCTTATACAGCCCGTTGGAGAGGGGCGGTGAATTATGAAAAAGTTTTATGAGTATATCTGCAAGGCAGAGGTATATGTTGCTAAGGGTTCATTAACAATCCTGACGGTATTGGTGTTTCTCTCTGCTGTAGCGAGGTCTCTCCATTATCCCATTGTCTGGGCGATGGATGCTGCGACCTTCCTTTTTGCCTGGTGTGTTTTTCTTAGCGCCGATATGGCGATGCGAAACGACAAACTGGTGACCATCGACGTACTTACCAGCAGGCTATCGAAAAAAGCCCGGTTTTACCTCAAATTGTTTAACCATTTGATTATCATCCTGTTTTTGGCGTTTCTGATACGATTCGGCCTATCGCTTGCCTACACTTCCAGGTTTGTAGCTTTTCAGGGTATCCCCGGATTTAGCTATACATGGGTTGCACTGAGTGTGCCGGTAGGGTGTACGCTGATGTTGATAACTACTATCCTAAAAATAAGAGAACATCTCAGAAGAGGATATGAGCTTGAGCGAAATATTGATGTCGGCAAAGAGTTTCTATAATGGTCTAATCGTTGCCATTATCGGCAAGGAGGATTAACATGATTTTGGTTTTCAGTCTATTTTTCTTATTAATGTTGCTGGGCATGCCTGTAGCCTTTGCCATAGGCATATCGGGGGCTGTTTTTTTTCTGCAGCAGCAGACACTACCCTATAGCATTCCAGTACAGCTTGTTCTTACACAGACCCAGAGTTTTGTCCTTCTTGCGATCCCGTTATTTGTGTTTGCGGGCAACCTTCTAAACGAAACGGGAATAACCTATCGACTGATGCGGCTCTCGTCTGTGCTCGCAGGTCATTTGCGCGCCGGATTGGCACAGGTCACGGTAGTATTATCCGCCATGATGGGTGGAATTTCGGGTTCGGCCATTGCCGATGCCTCCATGCAAGGGCGCGTATTGGGGCCAGGAATGCTTCAAAGAGGATATTCTAAGGGTTTCTCGGCAGGTATTATCGGCGCCAGCTCGCTGATTGTTACGATGATCCCTCCTGGCATTGGTCTGGTATTATACGGCAGTATCGGCGAGGTTTCCATCGGGCGACTGTTTGCGGCGGGTATAGTGCCTGGTCTGTTATTAACCGCCTTTATGATGGTTGGGGTAGCGTTTACCGCAAGAAAAAAAGGATACCTTCCTGAAAGGGAGGGACGGGCGTCCGTAAAAGAGATAATGAAGACTTCCGCGGATTGTATCTGGGCCTTTCTTTTTCCCGTTTTATTGATAGTAGGATTAAGGTTTGGGCTGTTCACCCCTTCCGAGGCCGGGGCTTTCGCGGTAGTTTATGCGATAATCATCGGCACCCTTGTTTACAAAGAATTCACCTGGAAAAAGTTTGTCAAAAGCCTTGAGTCCACGGTACTCGACATTGGTATGATTATGCTATTAATCTCCCTGTCGGCGATTTTCAGTTATGGTATCACATGGGAGAGGTTACCCCAGGCATTGGCCCAATTCCTGTTAGGAATATCTTCTGTTCCCTGGGTGATAATGCTCATCATAATCGCATTTCTGCTCTTTGCAGGTATGTTCATGGACTCAACAGTCCTGATACTGTTGCTTACCTCAATACTCATTCCTGTCGCAAAGGCAATAGGTATTGATTTGGTGCATTTCGGGATTATTATGGTTCTTACACTCACCATAGGGTTGTTGACCCCGCCGGTAGGGATGGTAATGTATGTCGTTTGTTCTATTTTTAAATGTTCCATCTGGGAGTATTTCAGAGAGTCCTGGCAGTTTATCATGATAACAGCGATAGTAGTGCTCCTAATTATCTTTATACCGGATGTGGTACTGTTCCTTCCCAACCTGATATTCGGCAAGTGACATCATAATCTTATGAGGAGGGGTAGTATGGATTTTTCTAATAAGTCTGTACTGGTCACCGGTGCAGGAGCGGGAATAGGTCGCAAAACTGCCATTATGCTCGCGGAAAAGGGAGCAAAAGTGGCAGTCAATTCTCTCACATCTAAAAATGGAGAAGAAACCCTGAAAATGGTCAGGAACGCAGGCGCAGCTGGCATTTACATACAAGGGGATGTCTCCATTGCGGCGGATGCTGAAAGAATGGTAATAGAAACTGTAAAAGCCTTCGGCAAAATTGACGTATTAATTAATAACGCTGGGACTGTTCTACCAGGTAGAGTTGACAACATGTCGGAGGAAGACTTTGACAAAACGATGCAGGTAAATGTGAAAGGCTCATTTTTGGTATCCAAGTACGCGGTCTTGGAAATGAAAAAGTGGGGTGGCGGCGTCATTGTATTTGTTGCTTCCGTAGCTGCCTTAAAAGGTATAACGGACAGAAGTGCATATTCCGCTTCAAAGGGTGCTCTAGTATCCCTTACCAGGGCCATGGCTGCCGACTACATGAAAGAAAATATCAGAGTGAACTGCGTGTGTCCGGGAACCACTTATACACCGTCGCTGGAGGCAAGGATCCAGGCCTTTCCTGACCCTGAAGCAGCCAGGATTGAATTCATCAACAGGCAGCCTATGGGTCGTCTTGGAAAGGACGAAGAAATTGCCCATGCTATACTATTTGCATGTTGTGATGAGGCCGCATTTATGAATGGAAGCATCATAACCATAGATGGGGGTGCCACGATATAAGCTACTATCGGTAATGATCAAGATCGCAAAACGAAGAGGCCAACCCCCGGGCAGGCGTGGAAAGCCTTCTCATCAACCAGGACGGGGCAAGGACGGGCCGAGCAAGGACGGGGGACGGTTCCCCCAAGAACGGGGGAGCTACCGCAAGTATATGGCGGGAAAATTGTGGAACACGGAATGACAGGCGGTGTTCTGAAAAACCCGCTTCACCCGTATCACTGGCCAACTGGCAGAATAACATGGCTTCAACCATGAAGACTCACTACATCAACGGCACTGTTCCACAATAATGGTCCAATTGTTAATGGACTGGGTGGGGAATAATCTGTTCCCGGTAAGCCCGGTAAAAATCATAGGTGGGAGAAGGGCTGTATTTGAGCCCCTCCAGCTCAAAATACTCTATCACTCTTTTGGCTGTGGTGGGCTTGATAAACACTTCCACACCGGGCCGGTAATATACAGGACAAATCGTTAACAGCGGCCATTTGGCCAGTTTATATTTGTGTAAAAGCCCGCACATCATTTCAAACCCCGGTTCCTGGTCCCCGTGCAGGAATTCTTTAAGTCCAAGGGATAAAAGCTCCTTCTCATTATCGCTTAATGCTTTTACCAGATCCCTGAATTTGGGCTTTTAAAAAGGGGAAACCATCGAGGACTGGCTGATGACCCTGGCCATGGAGTCAGAAATCTTCCCCGGGTTTTCAAACTGATCAATGGCGAAGCTCTCCCAGGCCATTCTGTTCATTTTCTCCACTTTATGCTTTTTGGCAATTTCCAGCATTTCAGGATTGGCAAATCCACCGGGGTACTGCATGAAGAAAGTATTTTCGGCTTCTTTCAGCTTTGTTCTGTTCATACAATAATCAACTCCATTTCATTTAGTCTAACTGGATACTGTCAGGATAGTTTGTCAGGCAACTATGGCAAATGCTATTACTAATTTTCCACATTACAAGTATTTCTTCCTTGTGAAATGAAGGCTTCGGAGCCAAGTGCTACTTGCTCTCCCTATCACCTATCCAAAGAATTGGGACTTCCTCCAGTGATTTGAGTTCCGGGTCACCGGTCAGCAGGGAAGCGTTTTTAAGCCGGGCAGTGGCTGCCGCAAAGGCATCAGCATAAGAGAGGGCATGCTTCATCTTGATAGCAGCGGCAGCCATAACTACCTCTTCTGTCGCTTCTACTAGATTTACCGGCCCGGACTTGATCGCTTCTATGACTTCTTTGGCTTCAGAAGCCCCCTGCCGGCGACCCAAAATATAGTAAACTTCCCCCAGGTTGACAAGGTTGAGAAATAGATGTGGGGGGGTGTCCAGTCCCGACAACAAGCCGGCGAGAGCGTGCTTTGCTTTTTCATTCCCTTCGGCCCATTCCAGCAGATTTTTCACTGCCGCTGCTGCAGGTTCGCCTTGAAGCCAGGCCAATACGGCCCAGGCATCCAGGGTAATGGCTGTACTTTTGTGTTCCTTCACCTGGGATCCTCCCGTAACAAATCACGTTTATGCTCTTCCTCAATTTCTTTCAGAAGGTTCACACCGCGATATCGCCCGTACAGCCTTGCTCCCAGGTTTGGTTTAGCTGGCTCAATTACAATACTCCTGCCTTCCAACCGCACGTTCAATTTGTTCCCGGGCTTCAATCGCAGGGCTTCCCGTATTTCCTTAGGGATCACTACCTGCCCTTTTGTGGATAAGGAAGTTACAGACATTGTAAAACCCCCTTTCTTACCATAGTGTAAGACTTGAGCGGCTGTCATGTCAAGTGCCAGCTTGATCAATATTTATCGTTTCGAAAAGCAGGCGCTTTGCTTCCCTGGCCGCCCATCGCGTTTCATGAGCAACCAGGGCTACTTCCATTAAGGCATGAAGGTAAAAATGCCCTGAAAACTTGTGCTGCCATTTTTCAATTATTGTATTGAGTTCGATCCAGAAGTCGTCCCGTATCTCCTCCGGCTCAACAGGCTCCCTGTATATATAGCTGCGCCTGAGTTTATCGTTTAAGTCATGGACGGTTTTGGAGACCTTTAGTAACATCGATTGAATTTGTTGGTATTCTTCAGAGAGCGGAAGGTTTCCAGCCTTTTTTCTTCTGTCAATTCTGGCAGGTATGATTTGACGAATGTTTTCTGCGCGTTCCATGAGGCCTACAGAGTAGTCGGTTAAGTGCTTTAAAAACAGATAGTAAGTATCATCGCCTCTTGGTGCGAACCGCAAATATCCCTTGTAGTTGATTTCGTCATGATAGTATTGCAGCAGTTCCTTGGTTTTATTTGCTAACGGGTCCAGGACTGTGTACCTTTCAGGGGTTTTTAAGGTAATGAATTCCGTGACCGCTTTCTCGAACTCCGATACAGCAGCCTGATGAAGTTCTTGCAGAGTGTCTAACAGGCGGTTTTTGTATTTGGGAGGAGCTAAGAGAGAGTTGATAGTTAATGCCACTCCCAATCCAATAAATATCCCTGTAGAACGGTTAATCGCATGGGCAAGGAAACCCGCTTCCGACGAATCAAGGATAAAGATGGCAGCCACAATGCCCATCAGCAAACTATTTTTCCAGTTAAGCTTGAGGCAGGTGAAAATGATGATTATGCTGCTGAGCCCCATCGTTAATGGGTTTCCGCCCAGTATATATCCAATTGCCAATGCAATAATCACTGAGATGATATGGGTTGTTATTTGTTGAAAGGCATCCTTCCATGACTGAGCCACGGACGGTTTTAAATTTACCACGGCTGTGATGGCCGCAAATACAGCAGGGCTTAAATGTAACGCTTTAGCCAAGTACATTGAAATGGTGACAGCCAAGCCCGTCTTAATGATGCGAGCGCCAACGTACACTGCAAGTTCCTCCTAAGAAAACGCGGTTTTAATCTTAAGTTTATAGCAACGCCAAGTTTATAGCAACCCGCCCCTGAAAACCCACCCCCTTGCGGGTGGGATGAAAGGGGCGTCGCCCGTCAGGGCGACTAAATGAGATACCCAAACATTTGTTCCCATGATATAATTAAGCCATGGAACGGAAAACAAACCATTGCGTCTATAATCAATTACCATGTCGTGTTTTGCCCTAAGTACCGTCAATAAGGTAATACTGGGTAAAGTCGAGGAAGTGATTAAAAGCGGCATTCAGGAAGCCTGCGATATTAACGGGTATATCCTGATCCAGATCCAAACAATGCCGGATCACTTGCACATCTTTCTCTCAGCACCACCAACCGTTGCTCCCACCGAAATTGTAAAACGAAGAAACTATTAGCGGCCAAATACCGCCTACTGAACCGGATTGAAGCCCAAATAAGCCATACCGAACACGCCATTTCGCGGCTGGCGGTTAACTGGTGCCTGGAACACAACGTTAACATAGTCTACATTGGCAACCCCGAAGGCGTCCGGGAACAGGATTGCGGGCGGCGTCACAACCAGCGCGTGGGGCAGTGGGGCTTCGGTCGCCTGAGAGACCGTCTGGAATACATAAGGACTGATGAATTGCGAATGAGAGTCTTAATTGGTATGATTAAGGAGAGGTTGTCGGGTGCCAGCTGACCATCGAACGTCGAAATACATATCAGGCGTAGTGATACCGCAGGAAGGAAGAAGAGGGGAAAACCCCGGCCCGAAGTCGCGGCCTGCTATGGTCACCTGAGTGGGGTGGTTGCTGAGAAACTGTTTCAACGGCTCCTTGAATTGGGGTGGGTTGAGGCGGTATGGCATGACGGCGGCAGAACCAGCGATGAACGCATTACCCCGGCAGGATTGGAGGGTCTTGCTGGCTGGGGGGTTGATGTCGGTCTTTTGGCCGGGTCCGGCCGCAAGCCGGTAGCCGTTTGTTTGGAGCGGCAGATGCACGAACACGTGGGCGCACACCTGGGAGCACTGCTGCGCATTTGGCTGGAGCAGCAGGGGTGGATTGAGCGGGACGATGGCGATCTCCGCCTGACAGACGAGGGGCGGCGCGGCCTTAACGCGCTGGGGGTGAACCTGAACTAACGTGGACCACCGGAATGTACTCGTATTCCGGTGGTTGTTACCTTCCTTGTCCCAGTTATGCTGGTGATGATAAGCCTTGCTGTCCTTTCCCGGGCAGAGTCGCGTGGGCGATTGATGATTTAGATTGATTCGCAGCAGGATTTAGTTGATAAGATATGGAATATTTTACATAATGCTGTGGTCGGGCAACACTTCGTTTAGGTAGCTGGTTGCAGGTTTCACTTAGTTAGGTTGTGTCATGACACTATCAATCGGTAATTAGCGATCTGGTTGCGAGGAGCTGTGGGGTAAGGGTAGCAGTGCTAATCGATTATTCAGGGGGAAAAGTGATGAAAAACAAAGTTCAAATCTGGAGGAATGTACACGGCATTCCGCATGTCGAAGCGGACAATACAACGGATTTGTACTGGGGGCTTGGTTTTGCCCATGCGATTGATCGCGGAATGCAGATGCTGCTCATGCGTATCCTGGGCCAGGGAAGAGCTTCCGAACTTTTGGACTCCAGCGATACCATGTTGCAGATTGACACGTTTTTCCGCCGGATGAACTGGTCAGGCGAAACAGGGCCGCAGATCGATGCCCTCACGCCTGACGTCAAGGAATTCGTTGAGTCTTACTGCAACGGGGTGAATACGGCATTCGCGAAAAAGTATCCATGGGAATTCAAGCTCCTCGGTTACAAACCGGAACCCTGGCGGGGCGAGGACAGTGTTGTGATTTCCCGCATGGTGGGTTATTTAACCCTTGCTCAATCCCAGGCGGAGATGGAAAGACTTTTTGTGGAAATGGTCCAAGCCGGCATCGACCGGGAGAAACTTGAAGAACTCTTTCCGGGTATTCTGGGAGGGCTGGACATCGAACTTATCAAGAAAGTCAAACTTCAGGAACGCATGGTTCCCGACCATATCCTGTGGAACATTGCGATTCCCCGGATGATGGCCTCCAATAATTGGGTTGTGTCCGGCCGAAAAACAGCCTCCGGGAAGCCCATCCTGGCCAATGACCCGCACCTGGAGGTCAACAGGCTGCCGAATGTGTGGTATGAAGTGTCTTTAGGAATGAAAGACCATTATGCTATCGGCGCTACGATGCCGGGCTTACCCGGTCTGCTGGTAGGACGAACACCCCACCTCGCCTGGGGAGCAACATACGCTTTCATGGATGCAATTGATTCATGGATTGAACACTGCAAGGACGGAAAGTATTATCGAGAAAATGGTCAGTGGGTTCCGTTTCATGCCAGGAAAGAAATAATTAAGCGTAAAAAGAAACCGCCTGTTGAAGCGACTTTCTATGAAAACGATCACGGTGTGCTGGACGGCGACCCGCACCAGGAGGGCTATTACCTTGCCACGCGTTGGTCAGCCGCCAGATCAGGAGCGGTTTCCATCGGGCAAATTGTCAAAATGTTGGACGCCAGGACTGTTGAAGAGGGGATGAACATCCTGGGTCAACTGGAAACGGCTTTTAGCTGGGTGCTGGCGGACCAGCAAGGAAACATCGGTTTTCAGATGTCCGGCCTGATGCCTAAAAGGCGAGAGGGGATCAGCGGTTTCGTGCCTTTACCCGGCTGGCAAAAGGAAAATGATTGGGACGGTTTTATTAGTCACGAGGAACTCCCTCGCTCGTTGAATCCTGAAGAGGGATATTTTGTGACCGCAAATAATGACTTAAACGAATATGGCCAGGCCAAGCCCATCAACATGCCGATGGGACCCTATCGAGCCGATCGAATCAAGGATCTTTTGGCACAGGGGAAAGCCTTCAGCGTATCCGACATCTGCAAAATACATTACGATGTTTATTCAACCCAGGCCGAGGCCTTTATGAAGATCCTAAAACCGCTCCTGCCGGATACCGTTCAAGGAAGAATATTGAGGGAGTGGGACTTTTGTTACACACCAGAATCGCAGGGCGCGTTCCTGTTCGAAGAATTCTATCATGCCCTGCACCAGGAAGTGTTTGGGAGAAACGGCTTCGGGGATGCTGTCACGGATTACCTCTCCAAAGAGACGGGAACATTTACTGATTTCTACTTCAATTTCGACCGGATTTTACTCGCGGAGAAATCAGCGTGGTTCGGCGGCGCAAGCCGGGATGACCTGTACCGGCGCGCCGCGGCCCGGGCGCTTTCCGTCCCGCCTCGAACCTGGGGCGAAGTGCAAAGAGTCAGGTTGAGCAACATTTTATTGGGCGGAAAACTACCCGCGTTCATGGGATTTGACCGCGGCCCCATTACTGTTATCGGAGGCAGGGCGACAGTCCATCAGGGCCAGATTTACCGGAGCGCGAATCGAACAACCACATTCGTGCCTTCCTTCAGGATTGTCACGGATCTCGCGAAAGAGGAGTGTTATACCAACATAGCGGGAGGGCCGTCTGACCGGCGGTTTTCCAAGTGGTACTGTTCGGATTTAAATAACTGGATTTCAGGAAAGTACAAGGTGATTAAGCCAAGCGCCGCTCAATACAAACGCCGGTTCTAGTTGGCAGTCAAGCCGGGGGCCTGTTTGCTGTAGCCGGCTTTCTGAGAACGCAATTTGACTCCGTGTCGATATTTCGATATAATTTGCATAGATTAAATCAGGAGGTGTTCGGATATGCCATCGATTCGACCGAGTTCGGATTTAAGAAATAAGTACAATGAGATCTCTGAGTTTTGCCATAAATATTCTGAGCCGGTGTACATTACAAAAAACGGCAAGGGTGATTTGGCCGTCATGAGCATTGAGACCTTTGAAAGGCTTGTCGGAAAATATGAGCTTTATAAGCTGCTGGACGAGGGCATGGAGGCGATGAAAAATAACAAGGTTTTACCTGCCGGGGATGTGTTTGGGCAAATTGAAAAAGGAATTGAGGTATGAAAGGCTACAAGGTTTTGATGACCCAGCCTGCCGCAGACGATTTGAAAGGTATTGCGACATATATTGCGAATGAGCTAAGAGAACCGTCCATTGCTAAAAAGCTTGTGGGCAAGATTAAGGAAGCTGTTATGAGTCTTTCGGAGATGCCTACACGCCATTCCCTGGTTGCTGATGAAAAGCTTGCAATTCAAGAGATACGAAAGATGCTGGTAGACAACTATATTATCTTTTATGCTGTTTCTGAAAAGGATGTAACAGTGACGGTGGTTAGAATCCTTTATGGCAGACGGGACTGGATCAATTTGCTTTAAGCTAACTCATTTGTGCAGTCTGTGATGTCCTAAACAGACAGCCTGAATAAAACTGTTACCAGTTCATGACGCCCGGCACGGGGAGGGATTCTCGGCGCCGGGCGTCTGAATTCTTGGATTTATCCCTACTGAGCGAAGGGGTTACAGTTCCGTAGCGATTTGCCAACGGATGCCGAAGGGGTCTTCGACCATGCCGGACATGCTGCCCCAAAACTGCTTCTCGAAGGGCATCAGCACTTTTTCCGCCTTCGGCAAGCCCTTCAAAAGCCTTCCGTGCCTCTTCCTCGTGAGTAATAGACGGAGTCGGAACTGAAACCTAGCCCGGTGTAAAAAGTGCGTGCCGGGGTGTTTCTGGTAAGGACATGCATTTCAAGCCGGATCAAACCCATCTCCCGGGCTGTGCCGACGATAAATTC
The DNA here is from genome assembly GCA_000987045.1 of Clostridiales bacterium PH28_bin88. Classification (GTDB taxonomy): domain Bacteria; phylum Bacillota; class PH28-bin88; order PH28-bin88; family PH28-bin88; genus PH28-bin88. The sequence continues at coordinate 46,150 of LAKY01000019.1, forward strand.
GACCAGGGCCTTACCTATTCCGCGGCGGCGAAACTCTGGCAGGACATATACATCTTCCAGGTGCCCGTACCAGCCATCCCACCAGGTGGAGTAATGACCGGCATGGAGCCCGGCAATTCCTACCACCTGCCCGTTCCATTCCGCCACCGCGAGTTTGATGGTGTTAGGATTAACCAGCACATGTTTGAAGGTCTTCCGCAATATCTCTCTTTCGGGTTTATCGCCGTAAAAATCAATCAGCAGGCCTAAGAGGTTAACGACGGCTTCCTCGTCTCCCGGTTCTGCCAGTCTGATGCGGAGCACGTTATCTCACCTCAGCTGGAGGCATCGATTTTGGAAATTTCATGTTCCAAAAGCCTGATGTCTTCCCTGTTTAGCTTGTGCAGCACCACCATCAAACCCACCAGCGCCGCGGCGGCGATTACCAGGGGTAAAAAGAAACCGCCCCCAGCGAAACCAAGCACCAAAAACCCTACCAGAGCCGCTCCTGCCGCGGTTACCGCGTAGGGCAGTTGGGTACGTACGTGGTCGATGTGGGGGCATCCAGCGCCTGTAGAAGACAGGATGGTGGTATCCGAAAGGGGTGAACAGTGATCGCCGAAAATCGCCCCGCTGAACAGAGCCGCCAGGCAGGTGGTCATACTAATATCCGCGGCGATAGCCAGCGGGATGGCGATGGGGATCATGATGGCGAAAGTGCCCCACGAGGTACCGGTCGCGAAGGCCATCAGGCAGGCTACCAGGAAGATGGTCGCCGGGATCAGCGCCAGGGGGAAGTTCTCGCTGACTACTTTCGCTACAAACGGCCCTGTACCCAGCTCGGAAGTGACCCCGCCAATAGTCCAGGCCAGAGCCAGGATGATCAGCCCGCTCATCATGGCCTTCATTCCTTGCAGTACACCTTCCATTGACTCGAAAACCCCTGCCACACCCCGGACCCGGTAGAAAATGAGGGTCAGCACCAGGGTGGTGAAGGTGGCGTATACCAGAGCGGTCACCGAGTCAGTATTCTGGAAGGCCTGGCCTACGCTGACACCTCCCTCGAAGAATTTGCCGGTGTATAACATATAGAGGGCCGCGGTGCAGATGAGGGCAATCACGGGGAAAAACATGTCAATGGGCCGGCCTTTTGCAGATACCTTGATGGTATTGAAGTCATCTCCCGGCGGGGCCACCGAACTGGTCTCGTAGCTTTGACCGGTGGTCATGGCCCGCTTTTCTGCCCGCGCCATGGGGCCGTATTCCAGGCTGGTAAAGATGATAACGGTCACCATGATGAGGGTAAGCCAGGCGTAATAGTTATATGGGATGGTGTAGACGAACTGCATAAAGGGGGTTGTCTGAGTAAGGTTTAACTGGGTGAACTGGTCGCCGATGAGACCGATGATGTAGGCAACCCAGGAAGAGATGGGAGCGAGGATAACTACGGGGGCGGCGGTGGAGTCGGTGATGTAGGCCAGCTTTTCCCGGGAGATTTTGAAGCGGTCGCAAACGGGACGCAACACAGAGCCTACCGTCAGGCAGTTAAAATAGTCGTCCAGAAAAATGATAATACCGGACGCAAAGGTGACACCCTGGCCGCTGCGCCTGGACCTGATCTTGTTCCCCGCCCAGCGGGCAAAGGCGTCGGATCCCCCGGATTTGACCGCCAACCCGATGATGCTGCCCAGCATCAAAGTGTACATGATGGTCCGGATGTTCCAGGTGGGGTCTCCGACCTTTTCAAACATGATGTCAAACGCTTTGGTGAACATCAGCAGGATGTTGCCGTCGCTCATGATGAAAGTACCTACCAGGATGCCAACCAGCAGGGAAATGTACACTTCCCTGAAGACGATGGCCAAAACGATAGCCACCAGGGGGGGCAGGAGGGATATCCAACCAAAATTCTCCATGTAAAACATTCACCTCCCAAAAGAATTGACACCTGTACCCATGTGGAAGCAGTCAAGCAGCAGTCCTTCAGGTCACCTCCCCAGAACGGTGTGCAACATGTCCGATTGCCTGCTTGCAAATAACTATGCAAGAATCGAGCCACCCTCCGGAATTTTTCAAAATTTTTTATTAATCATTGTCTTTAATAAAATAATAGGCTGTCCCCTAGACCATTCAGTAAACACAAACCAAAATGATTCCTGCCGATTTTCCGGCAGACATGCCGGTTTTTTGTCTAAATACTAAGTAATGTATTCAATGGTATAATTCAACTGCCAAGCAGGATTCCCTTAGTTTTCCGCCGAATTGAAATTTGTTTCTACGATCATGGTTTTTGAGGGGGTCATCATCCAGGCAGCTTGCAAGAACGGGGGGGTTAGGGGATATCATGGAGCATGGGGAACTGGAAACCAGCATGGCCCGTGCCATACTGGCCAGCGTAGACGAGGCCATTCACGCCATCAATGCACAAGGGTTCACCATTTACTACAACCGTTTTGCGGCGTGCCTGGATGGGTTGGAGGTGGATGAGGTTTTAGGTCGCCACATCCTGGAGGTATACCCGTCACTCAAGGCCGAAACCAGCACCCTGCTGAGAGTCGCCAGGACCGGCAAGCCCATCCTCAACTACCAGCAGACGTACAAGACCAAAAGCGGGCAGATTATTACCACCGTCAATTCCACGATCCCCATCGAAAGAGAGGGACAGGTGGTGGGGGCGGTGGAGGTAGCGAAAAACATCACCAAAATAAAGGAACTGGTTGAGCAGGTGGCAGATCTCCGGGCCAAGCTTTTGCAGAAACCCGCTGAGAATACCGGAGACACGGTAAGTTACACTTTCGACGACTTTGTCGGGAGCGATCCCAAGATCATGACCCTCAAGACAAAGGCTAAAAAGGCCGCCGCCACTTCGTCTTCCATCCTGGTCTCGGGGGAAACAGGTACCGGAAAGGAACTCCTGGTCCAGGCCATCCACCATGCCAGCCCTCGCAGGGAGGGGCCCTTTATTGCCCAGAACTGTGCGGCGATCCCGGAAAGCCTGCTGGAAGGGATCCTGTTCGGGACAGCCAAAGGGGGCTTCACCGGGGCGGTGGACCGGCCGGGGCTGTTTGAGTTGGCCCACGGAGGCACCCTCTTCCTGGATGAGATCAACTCCATGGACCTGGGCCTGCAGGCCAAGCTGCTCCGGGTGCTGCAGGAAGGGGTACTGCGGCGGGTAGGAGATACCAGGCTCAGGAAGATGGACGTGCGGGTTATTGCCTGCACCAACGTAGAATTTGAAACAGCCGTACAGCAGAAACAGATCCGCCTGGACCTGTACTACCGGTTAAACGTTGTATCCCTACATATCCCACCCCTGCGGGAGCGCAAGGGGGATATCCCGCTGCTCGCCCAGTACTTTGTGGAGAAGTTCAACCACAAGCTTAGCCGGGACGTTCTTTTCATTGAACCTGCCGCCATGGATGCGTTGAGGACTTATCACTGGCCCGGCAACGTCAGGGAACTGGAAAATGCCATCGAAGGCGCGATGAACATGGCCGAAGGCAGTGCCATCACCCTTCAGGATCTTCCGCCGGCAGTGGCCGGAGCGGCTTCCCCGGGCATCCCCGGTGCTGGGGCGGAAAGTCCGGAATCATCCCAGTCTTACCATGCCATGATCGCGGATTTGGAAACGAATATTATAGCGAAGGCCTTGCAGGATGCCGGCGGGAGCGTGTCCCTGGCGGCGAAGAAACTTGGACTCCCCCGTCAAACCTTGCAATACAAGATCAAGAGCCTGCAAGTCAAGCAATAACCTTTGAGCGTCATGCATCAGGGTGGAAGGCAGTCAGCCTCCCACCTTTTCTAATTGGCACTAAAATTGCATGAGAAGTTGGGGGTATTGTGCCGGTACAAGAAGATTAAGCGGAGGTGAATGGTATGGAGACAGGAATTTTTCAAGAGCTGAGAGACGTGATCATCAAGGCTGACCGGGACCAGGCCCTGAACAAGGTGGCCTCGGCGGTAGAAGGTGGGGTTGACCCCACCCTGCTGGTGACCGAAGGTCTGGGCGCGGCTATGACCGAACTGGGGCGGCTGTGGGATGAGGGAGCTACCTTCCTCCCGGAGGTCCTGGCATCGGCGGAACTTTTCAAGGAGTGCATGGCGGTAATTGAACCGTACCAGTTGGCCCGGGGGACGAAAACGGAACCTCTGGGGCGGGTGGTGATGGGTACCGTTCACGGGGATTTGCACGACCTGGGGAAAAACATAGTGACCATTATGCTCCGTACCGCCGGATTTGAGGTCATCGACCTGGGTAAAAACGTGCCCATCGAAACCTTTGTCCGGCAGGTGGAGGAGCTGAAGCCCGATATTTTGGGGTTAAGCGCCCTGCTGACCACCACCCTGATCAAGCAAAAGGAAACCATCCAGGCGCTCCGGGAGGCGGGAGTGCGCCAGCGGGTGATGGTGATGATCGGGGGGGCGCCGGCCACCGAAGCCTGGGCCGGGGAAATCGGGGCCGATGCTTATGCCGCTAACGCGCCGGACGCTGTGGAACGGGCCAAAAAGCTGGTGTCCACCCTGAAAGGGGGGCAATAAGATGTCCAGGTTTACCTTTGATACCCAACCGCCCTTCAGATTACTTTCAGACAGCCAGGTTGGGAGCATCCACCAAACCGCCCTGGAAGTGCTGGAGCAGACCGGGGTGACCTTTGACTGCCCGGAAGCCCTGGAAATCCTGGCTGAACACGGGGCCCGGGTGGACTTTCAACGCGGCCTGGCCAAGCTGCCGCCTGAGATGGTGGTGAAGGCCATCGAACAGACCCCGGAGACGGTACGCCTGTACGACCGGGAAGGGAACCTCGCCGCGGACCTGGCAGGCAACCAGGTATACTTCGACCCCGGTTCAGCCTGCATCCGCTTCATGGAATCCGACGGCAAAACTGTCAGGGAGTCCAGGGCCGAGGACCTGCGGAAGATTTCCCTGGTCAATGACGCCATGCAAAATATCAAGCTGCAGTCCACCGCGGTGGTAGCCAACGACGTACCTAAGGTGATCGCAGACAGCTACCGGCTGTACATCCTGCTGCAAACCTCCCCCAAGGCGATTATCACCGGGGCTTTCAGTGTCCACGGGGTGGACGACATGCGGGATTTGCTGGCGGCGGCGGTGGGGGGATATGAGGAACTGGCAGCCCGGCCGCGGGCGGTTTTTGACATCTGTCCCTCACCCCCGCTCAAATGGACCAACATCAGCTCCCATAATATCATCGACTGTGCCCGGTACCTGCTGCCCATCGAAACAGTTTCCATGCCCATGCCGGGGGCGGCGTCACCCGCCACGCTGGCGGGCTCCCTGGTGGTCCACACAGCGGAAACCCTCAGCGCCATCGTGCTGGCCCAGTGCGTCCGTCCCGGCGCTCCGGTGGTTTACGGCGGGGCTCCCGTGGTTTTCGAGATGCGTTTCGGCACCACCCCTATGAGCGCCATCGAGGCCACCATGATCGGGGCGGGATATGCCCAAATCGCCAAGTACTACGGCTTACCCTGCCACCACTATACCGGGCTGAGCGATTCCAAGCAGGTGGATGTGCAGGCGGGCCTGGAGACCGCCATGGGGGCGATGCTGGGAGCCATGGCGGGAATTAACGTGATTTCCGGAGCAGGAGCCCTGGACTTCGTCGGGTGCCAGAGCCTGGAGAAGCTGGCTATTGACAACGAACTCTGCGGGATGGTGCTGCGGCTGCTGCGGGGTGTTGAAGTGACCGGGGATACCCTGGCGAAGGATTTGATCAATGAATTGGGCCCGGGGGGCGACTACCTTGCCACCGGCCACACCCTGAACTGGTTCAAAAAGGAATTGTTCATCCCTTCCCTGATCATCGACCGCCGGGAGCGGAAGAACTGGGAGGCCCACGGGGCCAAGGGGAGTTTCGAACACGCCCGGGAAACGGTGGCCAGGGTCCTGGCCAACCACCGGCCCACCCCCCTTGCCGAAAATCGGGCACACCACCTGGATGAGGTGGCGCAGGAAATTGTCCGGCGGAGAGGGGTCGCAGAGAGCCTGCCCCTGGGCCCGGTAAAATAGCCGGGTTGACAAGTGTCGCGTTAAAAAAGGGGTGACAAGCATGTTGATTGTCGGAGAAAAAATCAACACTTCCCGGGCTGATGTGCGCGAGGCTGTTGCCCGCCGGGACGCGGGGTATATCCAGGATCTGGCCGCCAAACAGGTGTTGGCCGGGGCTCACCTGGTGGATGTCAATGCCGGCACCTTTGTCGGTGAAGAAGTCGAAGCCCTTACCTGGCTGGTCCGGACGGTCCAACAGGCGGTAGAGGCGCCGCTTTGCATCGACACTCCCAACCCGGAGGCCATGGAGGCTGCCCTGGCGGTTCACCGGGGCAGGGCGCTGGTCAATTCCATTACTGCCGAAAAGGACCGGTTTGAGCGGGTGCTTCCCCTGGTAAAGAAACATGGGTGTATGGTAGTGGCGCTGTGCATGGACGACACGGGTATTCCCGCCACGGCGGAAGAACGGGTAGCCATTGCGGAGAAGTTGTATGCCCTGCTTTGCGGGGCGGGGCTTACTCCGGAGGACATTTTCCTGGACCCGCTGGTCCAGCCCATCAGCAGCGGCGATACTTTTGGCGCCGCGGTGATTGATTGCATCCGGCAGGTGTCCGTGAAAACGCCGGGAGTGAGGACCATCTGCGGTTTGAGCAACGTTTCCTACGGCATGCCCAAGCGCAAACTCTTAAACGGCACTTTCATGGTGCTGGCTATCGGGGCGGGACTGGACGCGGTCATTGTCGACCCGCTGGACAGCGACCTGATGTCGAGGATCTATGCGGCCCAGGCCCTGCTGGGCAAAGACCGCTACTGCCGGGAGTACCTGCAGGCCTACCGTAAGGGGAAACTGGAAATGTAAAAAGATGACAGACAGCAATGGGATGGGTTCCTGCCGGAAAATGGGCGGAGTTTTTTGGAAAGACGGTGGCAGTAATGCGCCGTCTTTTTTTACTCTGCTGTTTTCATTCCTTATATTGGAATGAGGCTGTAACGGCAAGGGTTGTCACCGGGTGCGGGCTGATCATAGCCGGTATTAGCATCACAGAAAGCAGCCATTTCGTAAGGCAAAGCCCTGATGCGGGAGAAATGCGCCGGCCGTCCCGGTGATCAGCGCTTCCCGGCGCAAAAAATTGGGCAGCCCCTGGAGGATGATGGCTAAAAAACGGGCGAAACATGCGAAAAACACCTGGTTTTCTACCGGTCAACCGCAAACAACGTAATGGCATTGAATTTGCTTATATGGATCGTCAAGTGATCTGCGCTATCACGAGGAAGGGGGCTGAGACTGTGAGAGATTACCGGAATATCCCGTTGTGGGAGGGGGTGCGGGAAGCTGAATGGTCTGACTGGCGTTGGCAGGTAAGGAACCGGGTCACCACCCTGGAGGACCTGAAAAAGATAGTTAACCTGACCCCCGAGGAAGAAGTGGGGATCAGTAGCTGCTTGAAAACGTTGCGGATGGGTATTACCCCGTATTTTGCCTCGCTGATGGACCCGGATGACCCTGATTGCCCCATTCGCAAGCAGGCGGTACCAACCTCCCACGAATTGAACAGGTCGCCCCACGACCTGATCGATCCCTTGCATGAAGACATCGACTCACCCGTACCCGGCCTGACCCATCGATACCCCGACCGGGTCCTGCTGCTGGTTACCGACCAGTGCTCCATGTACTGCCGGCACTGCACCAGGCGCCGCCTTACCGGTGTTACTGACCGCCCCTTTTCCTGGGAGCGGGTTGAAAAGGGCATCGAGTACATCCGCAATACTCCCCGGGTGAGGGATGTGGTGCTGTCCGGGGGAGACGGCCTGTTGATCTCGGATGAATATATCGACAGGTTGCTGCAAAAACTGCGGGCCATTCCCCACCTGGAGATCATCCGTTTTGGGACCAGGACCCCGGTGGTGCTTCCCCAGAGGATCACTCCCACGCTGTGTGAAATCCTCGCCAAGTACCATCCAGTTTACATCAATACCCACTTCAACCACCCCAAGGAGATCACCCCGCAGGCGAGAGAAGCCTGCAACCGGCTGGCCAATGCGGGTATCCCCCTGGGGAACCAGACCGTACTGTTGCGGGAGATCAACGACTGCCCGGCGGTGATCAAGGACCTGATGCACCAGTTGCTGATGATACGGGTGCGGCCGTACTACCTGTTCCAGTGCGACCTCTCCTTCGGCCTTAAACACTTCCGCACTCCCGTCAGGAAGGGTATTGAAATCATAGAGTTCCTCCGCGGGCATACCTCGGGCCTGGCGGTACCTACCTTTGCCATTGACGGCACGGGGGGCGGGGGGAAGATCCCCCTGATGCCGCAGTACCTGGTTTCTGAGTCCCCAGACAAGGTTCTCTTGCGCAACTACGAGGGAGTCATCTGTACCTATCCTGAACCGAACCACCCGAGCGCCGACGGGGACACCTGCCGGCTGTGCGGCGGCAGCCACCAGCAGTATGAGGTGGGATTAACCAGGCTGTTCAATAACAAGGGAATCAGCCTGGAAGACGGCCATGCCGCCGGCGTGGCGCCACCGGACGGTGAACGTAGAACAGTGGCGGAGGCTGACCGGGTCTTGGCTGGACAATTCATGGATGGAGAATGTACAAGAACCGCGGGTAGCTGAGGAATAGCCGTGTACCGGTAGCGTGGTATAAGGCACAATCACCACTAATAAAAGAGTTTGAGAACAGGAGGAGATGGAATGCTCGAAGCAAAAGGCATCAAACCGATTGTACCGCGACTGCAACTGGAGATCCTGAGCAGCAGGGACATTATCAAGATCCATGAGGCCGCCCTGGAGGTGATGGAAGAGGTCGGGGTCCACTTCCCGTCGGATAAAGCCCTGAACGTCCTGGAAGAGGCCGGCTGCACCGTGGACAGGAGCACCCGGGTGGCCAAACTCCCGGCTAGGCTGGTAATGCAGTACATGCGTAAGGCGCCTTCCCGGTACGTTTTGGCTGGCCGGGACCCCAAAAACGACCTGTTCCTGGACGCCAACACCTGCTACCTGTCCACCGACGGGTGCGGCATCCAGGTGATGGATATCGACACTGGGGAAATCCGGCGCTCCACCAAGCAGGATGTGGAGCGAGCCTGTATCGCCGCTGATTACCTTGACGAGGTCGCCTACGTCTGGGGTCCGCCGGTAAGCGCCCAGGATGTGCCGGCCCACCTGCGGCCCCTGCACGAACTGGAGGCGTGCATGCTGGGGACGGCCAAGCACATCCAGCCGGAGACGGTGATCTCCGAGCCGGTGGCCCGGTATACCCTCAAGATGGCTGCCCTGGTGGCGGGCGGCATGGATAACCTGCGCCGGCGCCCGATCTTTTCCTTCATGCAGTGTGCCACCGATCCCCTGGGACAGGACGGGGGGAGCCTGGAGGCTTCCATGGTGGCGGCGGAATACGGCATCCCCACGGGGTTCATGCCCATGCCCATGTCCTGCGCCACCGCCCCGGCAACCCTGGCGGGAAACCTGGTGGTGACCACGGTGGACGCGGTCAGCCCGCTGGTGCTGATGCAGATCATCAACCCGGGCACCCCGGTGTACTTTGCCGCCGCGCCCACCGCCATCGACCTCCGCACCGGTGGTTACACCGGCGGTGGGCCGGAAGACTTCTTGCTGGGCGGCGCCTTCAACCAGATCTGCCAGTTCTATAACATCCCCCTGTCCATGGGCACCATGGCCACGGGGGCCAAGGAACCGGACTGGCAGGCCGGGGTGGACAACGCCTTTTCCACCATGATGCCGGTGCTGACCAGGACCGCCATCCTTACCGGGGCGGGGATGCTGAACGGTTCCAAGATCTTCTCGTTCCAGCAACTGCTGATGGACTGCGAGATCTATAACATCGCCAAGCAGGTAGCCGAGGGGATCGAGGTCAACGACGAAACCCTGGCCCTGGACGTGATCAAGAAGGTAGGCCCGCGGGGCAGCTACCTGGCGGAAAAGCATACCCGGAGGCACATGAAGGATATCTGGCGGCCTGCGGTTTACGACCGCACTCCTTATGAAACCTGGCTTGCCGGCGGCAAGCAGGGCGCCTTTGCAACGGCCACCGGGAAGGCCAAGTGGATCCTGGAGAACCACCGGCCGCTGCCCCTGGAAGACGGCATCCTGGAGGAGTTCGCCGGGATCATGGCAGAGGCCGATCAGGTATTGGGAGCACGGCAGTAACCAAATCGCGGGAAGGGAGATGATCCAGGTGGAAGCAAGGATATTTTTTGAGGAAATGTTCCGTTCAGTGCTGGAGGGGGAACCCGAACTGGCCGTGGAGATGGCGGAAAAGGCGGTAGCGGAAGGCATTCCGCCCATGCAGTGTTTGGATGAGGGCTATCTTAAAGGGATCGATGAAGTCGGCCGGCTGTACTCCGAAGGGGAGATATTCCTCCCGGAACTGGTGGCCGCCGCTGAAGCCATGAAGGCCGCCCTAAAGGTGCTGGACCCCCTGCTGAAGGACCAGAGCGCCCAGCGCAGGGCACAGGGCAAGGTGGTTATCGGCACCATGTACGAGGACATCCACGATATCGGCAAGAGCATCGTGGCATCCATGCTGACCGCCAACGGGTTTGAGGTTCACGACCTGGGGGTGAACGTGCCGGCGGCAGTCTTTGTAGGGAAGGTCAAAGAGTTGCAGCCGGATATCCTGGGGCTCTCCGCGCTCCTCACCACCACCATGCCGCAGCAAAAAGCAGTACTGGAGGCTTTAACGGCGGCTGGTTTAAGGGACAAGGTCAAGGTGGTTGTGGGCGGCGCGCCGGTCACCCAGAAATGGGCGGAAGAGATCGGCGCGGATGGTTTTGCCGAGGACGCCATTGCCGCGGTGGCACTGGCGAAAAGTCTTTTGTAACCCCCCTGCGATTCCGGGGCGTACCCCTAACCCGCCCCCGCCGCGTGGACGCCTGCCTTCACCCAGGCGCTCCACCCCGCGAAATAATTGATTGATTGAATGAAGCATTTGGGAGGTGGTCAGCATGAAGGGTTCACCCTACGGGGTACACCGGGTCATCCAGCCGGCGGGGACGCTGCCCCAGGC
>LAKY01000004.1 GCA_000987045.1 Clostridiales bacterium PH28_bin88
CTTTTTTCCCATCCTTTGCAACCGTTGTCCTACCTGGTTTCTCAGTCATCGCAAAAAGCTCAGGAGAGTAACCGGCTGCAAGCAGGGCGCAAAAGGTGGTGAAAGGAGTGACACCATGCAAGACTACGTAGTGCGAAGCACCGCCGCTGGCGGGTTAATACGGGCCATGGCGGCCCGGACCACGTTGCTGGTCGACGAGGTCCGGCGGCGTCACCACACATACCCGACCGCCACGGCCGCCCTGGGACGCGCGCTGACAGCGGCGGCCATCATGAGCGTGGACCTGGGGGAAAACCACACCATCACCATACGAGTATTGGGAGATGGACCGTTAGGGGGCATCGTGGCGGTAGCGGAAGCGGGCGGCCGGGTACGCGGGTACGTGCAGGAACCGGCCACTCACCTTCCACCCCGGCCGGATGGGAAATTAGACGTGGGAGCAGCCGTGGGTAAGGGAACATTGACCATTGCCAAGGACCTGGGGCTCAAAGAACCATATACCGGCACTGTACCGTTAGTTTCAGGAGAGATTGCGGAAGACCTGACCAGCTACTTTTACATTTCTGAACAGATCCCTTCGGTGGTATCGCTGGGTGTACTGGTGGATGTGGATAACTCCGCACGGGCCGCGGGAGGTTATTTCCTGCAGTTGATGCCCGGAGCGGGGAATCAACTGGTGGACCTGCTGGAAAGAAATGTGCAGGAGATGCCGGCGGTAAGTTCACTGGTTGACCAGGGGCGGGAACCGGAGGAGATCCTTGAAATGGTGCTGTCCGGAACCGGGGTAAAGTTGTACCAGCGTTTTCCGGTGAGTTTTACTTGCACTTGTACCCGTGAAAGGTTGGAAAGGGCGCTGATCAGCCTCGGAAAGGATGAACTGGAGAGTATCCTGGTGGAACAGGGTGAGGCGGAACTCAGTTGCCATTTTTGCAGCCAGGTATATCACTTTGGGGAAAAAGACCTGAGGCGCCTGTTGAGCCAGGTGAAAAGGTAACATTGAAGAGGCACGGGGAAGAAGTCCCGGGCTTTTTTTTGAATTTTATTTGAATTTTATAGAGAAATTGATCGACCGGCAGGTAACGAGCGGTACAGGGGCGAAATAAACATGTTAGTAACCTGATTCCTTTACGTACTAACTCAAGGAGGTATCATCGTGACTTTGCCTGCTTCAAACAAGATCCAAACAGCGGGAGTGCACAAACTGAAATACGTTACCATCGAATGGTTGCAGAAGCGCGGGGTGACGCTGCAGGACATCGCCCAACTGGTACTGGAAATACAGCTCAAGTATGTCCCGCATCTCACCATAGAAGAGTGTCTTGAGAGCGTGGACCGGGTCCTGGACAAACGGGAGGTGCAGAACGCTGTCTTTACCGGGCTTTCCCTGGACGAACTGGCGGAGCAGGGGCGGATCACCGAGCCGCTGCTGGGGATGCTCCGGCGGGATGACGGGCTATACGGCATCGATGAAGTCCTGGCGCTCAGTATAGTCAATATTTACGGCTCCATCGGCCTAACCAACTTTGGTTACCTGGACAAGGTAAAACTGGGGATCATCGGAACTGTTAACGATCACAAGGGAAAAGAGGTCAATACCTTCCTGGATGACATCGTTGCCGCTATCGCTGCCGCTGCGGCGGCCCGCATTGCCCACCGCGCCAGGGACATGGAGGCACAAAACCTGGCGTAACAAGAGGCAGGAAGTAGGAGGCAAGAAGCAAGAAAGACTCCCCGGCGACCTCCAATTTCTAGTTCCAGTTGTCTCACTTTCAATTTCCGACTTGGGAAGGTGACCTTTACTTGGGAAGAAAACTGGTAAATTCCTTGAATGATTTAAATGGCTCCCAGTGGTTGTACTGGACTGACACCATTTATATTACCAACAGCCCTCCGGACCCCACCCACCGGTTGCGCAAGCAGCACGGCGCCATGAAGCCCCCTGACGTGATGGCCGATATCATTCGCTTTTTTACAAAGCAAGGTGAACTGGTAGTGGACCCTTTTGCCGGGGTAGGGGGAACCCTGCTAGGGGCTGATCTGGCCCTGCGCCGCTCCTTAGGCTTTGAATTAAACCCCCGGTGGGTTGACGTTTTCCACAGTATCCAGCAGGACTTTGTCATCCAGGAGGATAACCTTGTTTCCCGTCATGAGACAGGCATTGGTAAGACCGCCAGGGCTATCACCGGTGAAATGCGCCAGGGTGACTGCCTGGAACTGATTCGTGACCTTCCCTCAGATTCTGTTGACGCGGTGATCACCGATCCGCCCTACGGGTGCCAGCACGGAGTCAAGGGGTTTGCCGCGGAGACCAACTTCAACATGTTTAACGGTGGAGAGGAACTGGACTTTGCCAATGCCCCGGATCTGGATACTTTTTTGGAGATGATGCGGACCCTGGGCCGCGAGGTGTACCGGGTGCTGCGCCGGGGGCGATACTTTGTGCTGATGATCGGGGACCGGTACCAGCGGGGAGAGTATGTCCCCATGGGTTACCTGGTGGGACAGGCCATGCGCCAGGAGGGATTTCGCTTGAAGGGCGTCAAGATCTGGTGTAACAAGGCGACCCAGCGTCCCCTCAAACCCTACGCGGTGATGACGTGCTTCGTTCCCAACATCACCCACCAAAATATCGTAATCCTGCGCAAGGAATAAGGAAGGAAGGTGACACCAGGTGAGTATGGCTCATCAGAGGACGGTTGTTCCCGGCAAACTGGAGGAGAAAATGACGGTGATGCGTGTAACACCCGAAAACTGCACCGGCTGTCTCCAGTGCCAAATGGTGTGCTCTCTCACTTATCATGGCAGGGTGAACCCGGAAGAGGCCCACATCCTGATTGAGCGTGACGCGGCCGGATACCGTTTCCTGGTGGGATTTACCGCGGAGTGCCGCAAGGGCTGCCGGCTCTGCGCCAATCACTGTTCATACGGGTGCCTGGTACCTCTTCACAAGGAGGTGGCGGCTAATGGCTAAGGGTAATGCCGGAAGTATTTTACTGGTGGACCTGAGTACCGGCTCTGTTAAACAGGAAGCGCTGTCACCCGAAATTGCCCAACAGTACCTGGGGGGATTTGGAGCCAACAACCGCCTGGCTTACGATTTGATCCCGACTGGGACGGATCCCTTTGGGAAGGAAAACGCCATCATTGTCGGTGCGGGAACGTTGGCCGGCACCCCGGCTCCCAGTTCCGGCAGGCTGTTCGTCACCTGCCGGATGCCCCTAAACGGGGCCATCGGCACCGGCAGCGCGGGCGGTGGATTAGCCGCCCAACTGAAATGGGCGGGATATGACCACCTGGTTATTAAGGGATCTGCTGCCTCCCCGGTCTACCTCTTGCTGGAGGACGACCGCGTGGAATTGCGGGATGCCCGGGATCTTTGGGGGAAAGGTATCTTAGAAACAACTGAGACGTTATGGGAACGCCTGGGGGGGCGAGGCAGCGTCATGGCCATCGGGCCGGCGGGAGAGCGCCTGGTCAGGTTTTCCTTTGCCCTGGTGGATAATATGGGGACCGTAGGCCGAGGGGGTCTTGGCGCCGTCATGGGTGCCAAAAACTTAAAGGCTGTGGCCATCCGGGGTAACAAGGGGATCGAGCTGGCCCGTCCCAAACAATTCGTGAACCTTTGTTCGGAGATCAAGCAAAAGCTCCAGGAATTAAACTGGCGTGAAGACTGGCTCAAACTGGGGATTTACCTGGGCTGGCCCATGTGGAAGTCCGTGGGGATGGCCACGAAGAACTGGCGGGAGATGCTGCCTCCGGAACACGTGGACAGGCTGGCCCCTGACCAGTACCTGCGCTTTTTCCGCCAGCCCCTGGCCTGCCCTTCCTGCCCCATGGCGGACAAGGCGGTGGTAGAACTGGCGGAAAGCGGGGTCCCGTGTCGCTACCCCATCAGTTACGGCTTGCATGCAGCCCTGTCCGGTGCACGGTGGGGCGCGCCCGACGAGGAAGCCGCCCTGAGAGCCATGATTCGCGCCAACCAGGAGGGGATAGATGACCTTACCCTGGGAGGAATGGTGGGCTTTGCCGTGGATCTCTTCCAGCACGGGCTGTTAACAACACGGGATACCGGGGGAGTGGAGCTGAAACACGACCAGAGTACCTATCACGTGCTCGCCGAACAGATTGTGCGGCGAGAAGGCATCGGCGACCTGCTGGCTGAAGGGTTCCTGGAGGTGATCCGGCGCCTGGGGCCGCAAGCCGAAGGGTTGGCGGTACATGTCAAGGGTGTTGACCCCATCAGCGACCCGCGTCCTCATTTAAGCGGCTTTGCCTTCGCCCAGATGACCAACCCCCGGGGGGCGTACGTGGTTCCCGGCAACTCTCCGGCCTTTAATCCGGGAAAAAGCCCTGGTTCCATGCAAAAGTTTTTGCTGTCGATCGGAGCCACCCCTGAACAGGCTGCCGGGGTAACCGGCGGGCCGGAGGGCGTTAACCTTGCCCGCATGATCAAGTACACCGAGGACTGGTTTACTGCTTGCAGCTCCCTGGGCGTTTGCGCCCGGCAGCCGGTGATCCAAACCTACGACCCGGGCACGGCGGCAGCTCTCTACGCCGCCGCCACGGGCACGGACGAGGAACCTGCAGCCATCCTGACGGCCGGTGAGCGTGGATGGACCATGTATCGCCTGCTGAATGCCAGGGAAGGTTTCACCCGGTCCCACGACCGCCTGCCGGACATCATGTTACAGCCCCTCCTCACCGCGGACGGTGAGGAGATCCCCTTGATGGACTATCAACGCACCCGCCGCTTGGATCAAGGCGACTTGACAGCGGCCATGGACGACTATTATCATGAACGGGGTTGGGACTTAAATACCGGCAACCCGACACCGGAGAAACTAAAGGAGTTGGGTATCCCAACCTGACCCCTACGGCACTGCCTGATTATTTACCCCTTGGTCCAAAACGCTACCGGTGACAAGACCTAACCTTTGCTGCCATAAATATCCAATTACGAATTATTGACTTGGCTGTGTTGGCGTGATAAAATAAACGTTGCTGAAAATGCTGCGGGATGGTGTAACGGCAGCACCCGTGACTCTGGATCACGTTGTCTAGGTTCGAATCCTAGTCCCGCAGCCATATTTAACGGCCAACTGCCCGGTGAAAAGCCGGGCTTTTTCGTGTCATTTCTACTCAATTACCGGGTAAAAGACGTGATGAGTCGCGAGCTGGTGGTTGCCTATCCCGAAGAGTCTTTAAGTGAAGTGGTCAAGCGGTTTGCTTTCAGAGGCATTGGCCGGCTGCCGGTGGTGTCGAGGCAAGACCCGTGTCACCTGGAGGGACTGTTAACCAGAACAGACATTCTCAAGACTTATAACCGGAAGGCCCTGGAACTGGGGTCTCCCCGCCAATTGCCGGATCTACGGTAAATTCTTGTCATAGTGTCGCCAAAATGTTCGCCGGTTTACGTTATTGGCGGAATCGTAAGGGACCTTGTCGTAAGGTCCTTTGTTATTTTCCAAAACCTTACAAGTTTCCCGAAGGAAATTTTATCCAGAGCGTCTAACATAACATGGTCAATAAAAGGTCGATACACGAAGGGGCGGGGTGAATAGATTGAAAAAGCGAAAACCGATCAAAGTAAAGGTTGCGGGTCAACTGGATGCCCTTACCGACATGCTTAAGTACTTCTTGTACCAACAACCGGCCCAGCAGGTGCCCCAACTGGTGGCAAGGGTGCAACAGCGGCTGGTTACTAAACAGTCCGCTTCCAAGCTGGAGAAACACGCTCTCAGGTGCTTGAGCAAAAATCCTGCCTTTGATCAGGAACCCCAGGGGCGATGGCTTTTAGACACCAGGGGGCAGCGGGCAAACGATCAGCTTTACCAGTGGCTGCAAGGGCTGGGAAAAGCATTGAACATCGGTGAACTTCGCTCTATGGCTGAGGACAGGGGAATCGACCCGTCTCTCTTGATTGAGAAAGACCTGGTGACGGATGGACGTTTTCTGCGCTTGCGGGACGGCCGGTGGGCCCTGGTGCACTGGGAAATTATCAAGATGGTGAACGGCCAGGAACTTGATAGAATGGCGCAGCAGCTGCGCTCTCTCCGCCAACCCGCCGGCGTTGAGGACCTGGCCCGGGAAGTACTGGAATGCGGTGTGGAGGGTACGGACCTGATGGCTTGCTTGCAAAGGGATCCACGTTTCGTTTGGGTTGGAGGCCATCACTGGTACCTGAGGGAGCTGCTCCCATCCCAATCTGATAGTGGGGTCAGCCGTGCCGAAGCCCTGGAGCCTTTCCGCAAGGCGGAAACAGCTGTCCTGGGTGAGGCGGAATTGATGCTGATCCTGAATGACACTGACCCTAACAGCCGCGACTACATCCTTTCCTCAGCAGACTTGGAGCGGGGAGCCCTAAGGGTTACCAAAAGAATGGAACGCCTATTCTCCGGCTTGCCCCCGGTGGCCTGGGTTTCATTCCGTACAGGGGAAAGTATTCAGGAGGCCTGGTACCTGCGCCTGGGAGGATGTATTCTGGGCTTGGAACCCTGGTTCAAGGCCGAAGGACTCGTTCCTGGCAGCAAACTTAGAGTCAAGCGGGTAGCGGGGGAAGAGAGGATATTCGAACTGGAGGCCACCGGGGAACGGGAGGCTGAGGTATACACCGAAGGCCGCCGGGTGCAGCAGCTGGAGGCCCTGTGGCGGAGGGACCAGCAGGAACGGATGACGGTGGAACGGCTGGTGATGGAGGTCATGCGCCTCTTCCCTGGCGGGCTTAAACAGGAGGAGATTATTGGTGCGGTGGCGGCTATCCGGCCTGAAGCGGTCGAAGAGGTGCCCTCCGTCCTGGAGGGGCAACCCTTTTACGAGCTGACCGTTGAAGGTACCTGGCGCTTTAACCAGGCTGTCCAGGCGGCTTACGAGAGGCTGGCACAGGAAACGCTGCGGGCTAGGGAGGAAGTGGAGCAGGCGGTGAAACAAGCAGCTGCCGCATCCCAGGAAGCCCAGTCCTTGCTGGTGGAAAAAGAGGGCCTACAGGGCGAACTGATCTACCTGCAGAACCACCACCGGGATCAAGAGGCACAGCTCCATGAAAAAATCCGGCGATTGCGGGAACAGAATGACGAATTGCAGCGGGAAAACGCGCGTACCCGGGCGGAAATGGAAAAAGTATACCGCCGGAAGGAGCAGTTGCAGCAGGAACTGGAGCCGGCACGGCAGCAGGTGGTGGCCCTGCGGGCAGAACGGGAAAGCTTACGGGGAAAGGTGGAGCAATTGGAGGCCCGCAGCCTCCAGTTACAGTCCAACCTCAGCAGGGCGATGCAAGAAGCCCAGGCAGAGCAATTGAGGCTTGGTCAAAGGTTGAAGGAACTGGAAGGAAGACTGCACCAGAGTATAATTGCCAACGAGGACCTGCAACGGACGGTGGTCAAGCTGCAAGAAGAACGCCGGCTGTTGAAACGGCGGTTGAATCACTGGCTGGTACGTTTAGCGGTGTCTATTAGTTCCTTGTTCAGCCGTCGCGAAAACGGGTATTAAAGAGGGTAACCCTGTCAGGCCCGCGGCGGGCGATGGGAGTCCTTGCCGCGGGTCAATAGGTCTCGGAAGCGGTCAAAAAATGAACGTTCGCCTGCTTCCGGTTCTGCCGGCTGCCACAGGCGGCGAGAGATGGCCCGCATCCCCTGGGCTGCCGGAGCATTGGGAAAGGCCAGAATGTGCGGTGTTTGGCGCTTGATAGCTTTGGACACGGTAGGGTCATCGGGGACGAAGCCCAGCAGATCCAAGTCCATTTGCAGGAACCGGCGGACCACGGCGGCCATGCGTTCACCTACCTGCCGGGCTTCTCCGGCGGTTTCGGCCCGGTTAATTACCAGGCCGCAGCGAGGCCTGGGTTGGTACTCGCTGGTGACCTTGAGGATAGCGTAAGCGTCCGTAATGGCGTGGGGCTCGGTAGTGGTCACCACCACTACCTGGTCCGCGGCCAGGATAAAATTAATCACACCCTTGGAGAGGCCTGCGCCGGTATCGATCATGATGATATCGGCATAGGCCTCCAGTGTTTTACAGCTATTGATGACTCGCTGCAGTTGGGTGGTATCCATGTCAGCCAGGGACTGAAATCCCGAACCCCCTGGCACAAGAAAGATCCCGCCCGGGCCTTCTACCACGATGTCCAGGATGTCTTTTTGCCGGTCTACTACATGTCTTAAATTGTAAGTGGCCTGAATGTTCAACAGCACGTCTACGTTGGCGGTACCCAGGTCGGCGTCGATGATAAACACCTTTAAGCCATGCTGGGCCAGGGCGATGCCCGTATTGATCACCAGCCCTGTCTTGCCTACTCCCCCCTTACCGCTGGTTACCGCAATCACCTTGGCGGTTTTGACATGCTGATTTTCGTGGGCGGGTAAGGAGATGGTCAGAGTAGGGGTGTCCGTATAATTCCGGGCCAGGACCTCCGACAGGAAGCGCCGGTTCCCGTCTATGGTGGTCACTTCCAACTTGGTACCCACGCTCAGGAGCACCACTTTTCCCTGGTGGAGGGGCACCTGCAGGACTGCCCGGGCGCCGTCTACCGCCAGCACCCGTGTTTGATAAGGGCCTGGGTAAAACTGGGAACTGGGTTTGATCACCACTGCCTGGTTGGGGTCAATAGGGGGATTGGACAGCACGGTATTCCCTCCCGGGGGTGAACTACGGTAAATAGTTCCACACCGCCGGGATTATTCCTGCCGGGCCTGTCAACGGTTGTATTATACCTGGGAAAGGGTTAGAATATGTTGGGTTGCCTGCCGGGTGCAGGATTCTTCCCTGGTGCGTAGAATCGTGGAATATGGATAAGGGGGGCGGGGAATTGCAGCAACCGGCGGTAAAGGCGGAAAACCTTACGAAGAAATACCGGGAATTCACGGCGGTCAACGGGATCAATTTCCGCATCCCTTTACAGGAGTGCTTCGGATTCTTGGGTCCCAACGGGGCAGGGAAGACCACCACGGTTAAGATGATGTACGGGTTCTCACCTGTTACCGGTGGTTCTCTGGAGGTACTCGGACTGGACGTGATGCGGTTTCCTCGCGAGGTAAAGGCTCGCCTGGGGGTGGTTCCCCAGGAGGATAACCTGGACCCGGAGTTAACGGTAGAAGAAAACCTCCTGGTGTATGCCAGCTATTTCGGGATCCCGCGGCGGGAAGCGAAGGCAAGGGCAAAGGAATTACTCGGATTCGTTGAACTGGAGGAAAAGACCGGTACACCGGTGGAGCAGCTGTCCGGAGGGATGAAGCGGCGGCTCACCATCGCCAGGGCGCTGGTACACCGGCCTGAACTGCTGCTGTTGGACGAGCCCACCACCGGACTGGATCCCCAGGCCCGCCGCCTGGTCTGGCAGCGATTGCGCCAGTTAAAAACCCAGGGAGTGACGATGGTCCTTACCACCCATTACATGGAAGAGGCGGAGCAGCTTTGTGACCGGTTAGTGGTGATGGAGCGTGGTGATGTTTTGGACGAAGGCAGCCCTGACGAATTGATCAGGCGTCACGTGGGCCGGGAGGTGCTGGAACTGGGTGGGGCGGTCCATCGCAAAGAGGAGGTACTGGCAGCCCTGCAAGGGCATTACCGGGAATACACAGTAGTGGGAGAGGCGCTCTTTCTTTTTACTTCTGACGGGCCATCCCTCTGGCGCCGGCTTGAGGAACTCCCTTATGACTTCTACCACCGTCAACTCCGGGCAGCTACCCTGGAAGACGTGTTTCTTAAACTGACCGGGAGAGGACTGAACGAAAATGGCAAGGGATGAATGGTGGCGACCTCAGCCCATATCCACTCGCGCTTGGCTGGTATTCAGGCGGAACTTGATCGTCTTCAGGAAAACCTGGCTCACCAATATTGGTTTTAACTTCGTGGAGCCGCTTCTTTACCTGGCAGCGCTTGGCTTCGGGCTAGGGATTTATGTGGAGCAAATTCAAGGTTTGCCGTACGTTCAGTGGATCGCCCCCGGCTTGATCGCTTCGTCCGCTATGTGGGCGACTGCCGCGGAAACCACCTATGACAGTTTCGTCCGGATGAACTTCGGCAAGGTCTTTCATGCCATCGCCGCCACCCCTATCCACCTGGATGAGGTGGTTGCGGGGGAAATGCTGTTTGGTACCTTTAAAAGCGTGCTTTACGGGACGGTTTTCCTGCTGGTGATTTCCCTGGTGGGCCTGGTGAAGTCTCCGGCCGCCCTGCTGGTGCCCCTGGTACTGGTTTTTTCCGGCATGGCCTTTGCCGTCCTGGGAATGTCCTGGACAGGGCTGGTGCCAAAGATCGATCACTTCAGCTACTTTTTTACTGTCGTGATTACTCCCATGTTTCTTTTCGCGGGGATCTTCTTTCCCCTGGAAGGTATGCCGCTGATAGTGCAGCGCCTCGCCTGGTTTACCCCCCTCTACCATACGGTGCGGTTGGTTCGCGGCCTGGTGTTGGGGCAATTGACCGCGATCCTGTGGTGGCATGCCCTCTGGCTGCTGCTTTTTACAGTTCTTACCTTTCAAATACCTATCGCCCTTACCCGGCGCCGCCTCATCCAGTAACTACGTCGCCCGGGGATCGAGCGCCGTAAGACAGGGTCAAAATATGTTGGCTTCAACCAACCGCTTGTCTTCGAGAAAGCGCCGCGGGGAGAGGGGACCGGTATCCAGGGTGCTGGTTTGACCTTCCAGCACCAGTTCGGCCATTAATAACCCGATCGCTGGCGAGTGCATAAAACCGTGGCCGGTGAACCCATTGGCGCAGTATAGGCCCCGGACTTCCCCGGTTTCGCCGAAAATGGCCTGGAAGTCCGGGGTCAGGGAACGCAACCCGGCATAAGCCTTAGTCACCTTGACCTCTTCCAATACGGGAATCCGTGCCACGGCGGCTTCTGCTACCCTGTCAAAGCCTCTCCAGTCCACCGCGGTGCTGTAGCCCGGCGCCAGGTCCTTGTCAGTGCCGCCCAGCAGCAGGTAACCGTTAAGTTCCCGGTGCAGGTAAAAACCGCTGTCCATATCCACTGTCAAGGGGATAGGACCGTCTAACTGCGTGATGGGTGCCGCCACGAACACCTGCCGCCGGTAGGGTCGCACGGGAATGTGCGCTCCCGCCAGGGCTGCCACCTCTGAAGCATAGGGCCCCGCGGCGTTGATCACGATTTGAGCGCAGATTTCCCGGCGGGGGGTAGTGACCCCGGATACCCTGCCGTTTTTTACGTGGATAGCGGTCACTGGCTCTTCCGTCAGCACCCTGGCACCCAGCTTTTTGGCCTGCAGCATGTATCCCTGCACCACTCCATATGGGTCGGCGTAACCGTCGGCAGGGCAGTAACTGCCCCCCAACAGGTCGGAGGTTTCCAGGTAGGGAAATTCGTGAGCGATTTCTTCCGGCGAAAGAATCCTGGTGGGCGCTCCCAACTGGTTTTGCAGGGCTGCGTCCCGTTGGAAGGATTCCAGTTGGGACTCCCTGGCGGTGACGAATAGATACCCGTCTTGCCGGAAGTAGATAGGGTATTCCATCTCCTCCTCGAACCGGGCGAAGTAGGGGAGGCTTACCAGGGTCAACTCGACGTTGGTGCGGGTGGAGAACTGGTGCCTGATGCCGCCGGTGCAGGCGGCGGTGGACCCGGTTCCCACGAACATTTCCTTTTCCAAAACGGTAACTTTCAGGTTGGGGTTTTTCTTGAGCAGGTTGTAGGCGATGCTGAGGCCGATTACCCCGCCGCCTACCACTACCACGTCTGTTGTCTCCATCATGAACGCTCCCTTGTTTTGAATTCCAGACTTAATTTTACTGCCGCAGCCACCAACGGTCAATTGGAGAACTTTGGCCCGGGATATCACCAGCGCCGTATTGCCTCCCAACCGCGAACCGTGATAAAGGAAGCCCCGGGCGAATCCCGGGTTTTTTCTTGGAAAAAGATTTTTTGCGGAGGTTTTTTCGGCCCTCCGGCGAATCCTACCTTGTAATAGACAGCAGAATTTAGAACGGGGTTCCTGAGGAGGCGAAAGAGGTGGTTCCCTTGTGTAAAGAAGCTGTCCTGGCCATCGACGTGGGAGGAGGAACACAGGACATTTTGCTATTCGAACCAGGTAAACCGGTGGAAAACTGCGTGCAGATGGTGCTTCCCTCCCAAACGGTGGTGGTGGCCCAGCAGGTTCGGCAGGCTACCGCAGAAGGCAAGCCGGTATACCTGTACGGTAACCTGATGGGAGGAGGGGCTTCAGGGAGCGCCGTCCGGGCTCATTTACGTGCCGGTTTGCCTGTCTATGCCAATCCCCTGGCGGCCAAGACCCTGCACGACGACCTGACCCGGGTAGCGAACCTCGGGGTACAGGTCATTGAGGGGAATCCGCCGGTTGAAGCGGTTCCTGTCAAGATGGGGGACATAGACCTGGGGACCCTGGAGGCGGTTCTGGCCCCATACGGGGTGCGGATTCCCAACTGCGTAGCGGTGGCGGTCCAGGACCACGGGGAGAGCCCCGGGGAAAGCAACCGGCTGTTCCGGTTCCGCCACTGGCAGGGGTTTGTGGAACAAGGTGGGGATATCCGCAGGCTGCTTTACGGAGAAATTCCTCCGTACTTTACCCGTATGCTGGCGGTGCGGCGGGATGTCCCAACGGCCTTCCTGGCGGATACCGGGTCGGCGGCGATATGGGGCGCCCTGGAGGATCCATGGGTAGCCCGGCACCGGGAACAGGGGTTGATTATCGTCAACATCGGCAACCAGCATACGGTGGGGGTGCTGCTGCAGGGATGGCGCATTTGGGGGCTGTTCGAACACCACACCCGGCTTGTGTCCGAGGAAAAGCTGGGTGAATATGTGGCGCGGCTGCGGTCCGGCACGTTGACACACCGGGAGGTATATGACGACGAAGGTCACGGTTGCTTTATCCACCCGGGCTTCCGTCAGTCGGGAGAGTTTAACTTTGTGGCGGTAACCGGACCCCAGCGGGCCATGGCTAAACCTCATGGTTATTACCAGGCGGTTCCCCATGGAAACATGATGTTGGCGGGCTGCTACGGCCTGGTGGCGGCAAGGATGCACCTGCAAAATCAATAGCCATTTCCAGGAGGGTTCATCGCAAAAACCCTCACGAGTTACTAAGAACGGCCTCCAAACAGCAGATGGTTTTGAGCCGTGAGAGGAAGTTGTTAAAAGATGTTGCCATTATCAGGGATCAAGGTACTGGACCTGTCCCGTCTGTTACCCGGGCCCTTTTGCTCCATGGTGCTGGCTGACTTCGGTGCCGAGGTCATCAAGGTGGAAGATACCGATATGGGGGACTACATGCGTGACATGCCTGGGCTGGGAGGTTCTTTTAACAGTCTTAACCGCAACAAGAAAAGCCTTGCTTTAAACCTCAAAGACGAAGCGGGCCGTGAGGTGTTTTACCGCCTGGCGAAAGTGGCGGATGTGGTGCTGGAGGGTTTCCGGCCGGGAGTGACAGCCCGGCTGGGTATTGACTATCTTTCCCTTAAGGTCCTGAACCCCCGCCTGGTGTATTGTTCTTTGACCGGTTACGGCCAATCAGGACCCCGGGCAGCCCGGGCGGGTCATGACATCAACTACATGGCCCTGGCCGGGGTACTGGATATCACCGGTGAAGCAGGGGGACATCCGGTGGCACCGGGGGTGCAGGTAGCAGACATTGGCGGTGGGGCGATGTGGGCGGTAACTGGAATTTTGTTGGCCCTGGCTGCCAGGGATCGTACCGGTGAGGGTCAGTACGTGGACGTGGCCATGCTGGACGGGGTAATCAGTTGGCTGCCCTTGGCCGCGGCGACCCTGTATGCCACGGGCATCCCGCCCCGGCGGGGCGCCGGTGTCCTGACCGGCGGGTATGCCTGCTACCGGGTGTATCAAACCGGTGACGGCAGGTATCTTTCCTTGGGGGCGCTGGAACCCAAGTTCTGGGCCGCCTTCTGCCGGCGGCTGGGCCGTGCGGACCTCATCGAGGACCAATTTGTGCCCTCGCCCCGGCAACAAGAGGTTATTTCAGAGGTGGAGGGTATCCTGACCAGCCGTACCAGGCAGGAGTGGGTGGAGTTTTTTGACGGTTTAGACATCTGCCTGGAACCGGTGCTGGACCTGGCGGAAGCCTTGGCCGAACCCCATGCGCAAGCCAGGGAGATGCTGTTACGGGATCCGGCGGGGGGTGAGATGCCCCTGTTGGCGGTGCCGGTGAAACTGTCCGCCACCCCGGCCGCGGTAACCTCGCCCGCTCCCAAATGGGGCCAGGATACGGTGGAAGTACTGGCGGCTGCCGGATACAGTGATGGTGAGATAGCGGAGTTAGAGTTGGCTGGAGTGATACGCTATTAACAAAGTACATCAGGGGAGGCCGAAGATGGGGAATTGAATGAACAATCATTCACTAAGCAGGAGATCCTCATTCGCTGCAGAATATCCATATCAACTTACTAAAGTAGCAAAGGAGCCAGCCCATGCGTTCTAACCAAACCTACGAATGGCACCGGATGATCATTCCCACCCCTTTCCCGGTAGGTCCGGTGAATGTTTACCTGGTTAAAGCGGACCCCCTAACCCTGATCGATACCGGTCCCAATACACCGGTTGCCCGGGAGGCGATCACGGCTGCCCTGGCGGGGGTCGGTGTTACACCAGGGGACATCAAGCGAATCCTGGTTACCCACGGCCATGGTGACCACTCCGGACTGGCAGGTTGGTTCCGGGAGATGGGTGCCCAGGTGTATGTCCACCCCAAAGAAGCCGGCAAACTCACCGGACGGGATATCCTTTCCGACAGGGAGGTGCTGTTCAGACAGGTGGGGGTTCCCGGCGCTTTACTGGAGTCCCTCCGGCCTCTGGCCCGGCACACTGCCAGGTATAACGGGTCCCTGGAAGATTACCAGCCCATTAAGGGCGGCGAGGAGATCCCCTTTGACGGGTTCACCCTGTCTGTGATGGCTACCCCGGGTCATACCGGTGGTCATCTGGTGTTTTACCAGCGAGAAACGGGGGTGATGTTTGCCGGTGACACTATTTTAAAAGACATCAGCCCGAACCCATTGCCAGAGCCCGAACCGGAGAGTCCCGGCGGTAGAACAAGAAGCCTGGCGGAATTCCTGGCTACCCTGGACCGGCTGGAGCGCGTTCCCGCGCAGGTTGCGTTGCCTGGGCATGGAGATCCCTTGAGCGACCATACCGGTCGCATCATGGAGATGCGGGATCACCACCGGCAGCGGGTGCTGCGACTGCTGGAAGAACTCCAGGACTTTGCCAGTCCTTACGAACTGGCCTCCCGGCTGTTTGGCGACCTGGCTGGGTTGGATATACTGCTGGGAGTTTCGGAGGTATGCGCCCACCTTGACCTGATGCTGGATCGGGGGCAGATAACCGAACAAGTAGGTACTGACGGAGTGGTACGCTACATTACCGGCAATCAGTCTTGACAAACAGAATCAATTACATTACACTTGGTGTAAGCAAGTACTCCTTTAAGTTGGTCCCGCGAGACCGGCAAGGAAGGCATCAATAGGCCAATAGGGCATTTTTACGAAAAGCCTATGCCTGTCCACCGGTTGTTCGGGGACAGGCATTTTCAGTAGTCGGAAGCCAAATGTCAGACGTCGGGAGAACTAAAATAGGTCGTCAGTAGTCGGTTAGCAGGAGTCGGGAGAGGACCGTGAATCGAAACATCTCCTGTTACCCGCTGCCTGACGACCGACGACCGAAACAGGGAGGGATTGAGGTTGCAGCTGGTGGAGAAAGCGCAGATCATGGACAGTGAAAAGATCCGGCGGGCGCTAACCAGGATCGCCCATGAAGTCATCGAGCGCAACCGGGGAGTGGATAACCTGGCGCTCATCGGTATCCGCCGCCGGGGGGTCCCGCTGGCCGAACGCCTTTCCAGGGGTATTAAGGAAATCGAGGGAGCGGGTGTCCCGGTGGGTATCCTGGACATTACCCTTTACCGCGACGACCTCACCACCCTGGCCCAGCAGCCGGTGCTGCACAAGACGGAGGTACCCTTCCCGGTTACGGGTAAACGGGTGGTGCTGGTAGACGACGTACTTTATACGGGACGTACAGTCCGGGCTGCCCTGGACGCTATTATCGACCTGGGACGGCCGGAGTGCATCCAACTGGCGGTACTGGTGGACCGGGGACACCGGGAGCTTCCTATCCGGGCCGACTACGTGGGTAAAAATGTTCCCACCTCCCGCCGGGAAGTGGTGGCGGTGCACCTGGAGGAAGTGGACGGGATTGACAAAGTGATAATTCAGGAGATTAACGATTGAACACCAACCTTTTTTAAAACAATTGATGATCCTTTAAGCCGGTCCCGCGAGGCCGGTAAGGAGCTACGGTCAGGGTATGCCCGTGTAGACGTGGGATATCAAGGCCTCCTTGCCGCTGGGACAAGGAGGCCTTTTGTTGCACCATCAGAAAGTATAACTTTCTGTGGTATAAGTGCAACTAAGGCTTCCGCCTGCGCCTAAAGGCTTGGCGCAAGCCAAGTTTTCTTTATGCAATTCATCCTGAAACGGAGGGGAAAAAATGGTTTGGGAACGGAAAGACCTGCTCGGCCTGAAAGAACTTTCACCTGAGGAAATCCGGCTCATCCTGGACACGGCGGTACCCATGAAAGACATTATTTTGAGGGACATCAAGAAGGTACCCACCCTGAGGGGGCATTCGGTCCTTACCCTTTTCTACGAGCCCAGCACCCGGACTCGTACGTCCTTCGAACTGGCGGGAAAGTACATGAGCGCCGACACGGTCAACATCGCCACTTCCGCCAGCAGTGTGGTGAAAGGGGAAAGCCTGGTGGACACCGCCGTCACCCTGGAAGCCATGGGGGTTGACGCGGTGATCATCCGGCATGCGGCTTCCGGTGCGCCTCATTTCCTGGCCAAGAGGTTAAAAGCTTCGGTGATTAACGCCGGTGACGGCACCCACGAACACCCCACCCAAGCCTTGCTGGATATGTTCACCATCCGTGAGCGAACCGGGCGCCTGGAAGGACTCCAGGTGGCCATCATCGGGGATGTCCTGCACAGCCGGGTGGCCCGCTCCAATATCTGGGGTTTGCTCAAAATGGGGGCGCGGGTACGGGTGGTAGGTCCACCCACCCTAATGCCGTCCGCCGTCCGGGACCTGGGGGTACAGGTGTTCTCCCGCACCGAGGAGGCCCTGGAAGGAGTGGACGTGATCAACGTCCTGCGCATCCAGCGGGAACGGCAGCAAAAGGGGTTGTTTCCCTCTCTCAGGGAGTATTCGCGGCTGTACGGCCTGGACAGTAAAAGGCTGCGCCTGGCCCGCCCCGGTGCGCTGGTGCTGCACCCCGGCCCGATGAACCGGGGGGTGGAGATCAGCCCGGAGGTAGCGGACGGAATGCAGTCCGCCATCAATGAACAGGTTACCAATGGAGTGGCGGTGCGGATGGCGATCCTGTACCTGCTAATCGGAGGAGGGACTGCTCATGGAACTGCTAATTAAAAAGGGCCGGGTTATCGACCCTGCCAGCGGAATAGACGAAGTCATGGACGTGTTGGTTTCCGGGGGAACAATCCGGGCAGTGGACCGGGAATTGCCGGTAGGGGCCGGGATGGAGGTACTGGACGCTGCCGGGAAAATCGTGACTGCCGGGCTGATCGACATGCACGTGCACCTGCGGGAACCGGGCTACGAGGCCAAGGAAACCATCGCCAGCGGCACCCGGGCGGCAGCCATGGGGGGCTTTACCGCCGTGGCATGTATGCCCAACACCCAGCCAGTGGCGGATAACCAGGCGGTAATTACTTTGATCAAGGAGAGGGCGCGGGTTGAGGGTGTGGTGCGGGTCTATCCTATCGGGAGCATCACCAAGGGGTCGTCAGGTGAAGAACTGGCTGAATTGGCGGACCTGGCGGCAGCCGGGGCGGTGGCTTTTTCCGACGATGGACGGCCGGTGGCTTCTGCCGCAATGATGCGCCGGGCGCTGGAGTATGCCTCCATGCTAAAGAGGCCCGTTATTTCCCACTGTGAAGACCGGCAACTGGCCGGCGACGGGGTGATGCACGAAGGGTACTACTCTACCGTGCTGGGGCTTAAGGGGATACCCGCCGCCGCGGAGGAGGTAATGGTCGCCAGGGACATCATCCTGGCGGAACTAACGGGATCTCCGGTGCACATCGCCCATGTGAGCACCGCCGGCAGCGTGCGTTTAATCCGGGAGGCCAAAGAACGGGGGGCGCCGGTGACCGCTGAGGCCGCTCCTCACCACTTCACCCTGACTGACGCCGCCGTGGAGGGTTATGACACCAGTACCAAGGTTAACCCGCCTTTAAGGAGCCGGGACGACGTGGCGGCGCTGGTCCAGGGGCTGCAGGACGGGACCATCGACGCCATCGCCACCGATCACGCACCCCACACCATCGAGGAAAAAGATGTGGAATACGACTATGCCCCCTTCGGGATGGTGGGATTGGAAACGGCGGTACCGCTGGTGGCCACTCACCTGGTGGCTGCCGGTCACCTGACCTGGTCCCAGGCGTTGGCTAAGATGACCTGCAATCCGGCCCGTATTCTTAATCTCCAGGGGGGTACTTTAACCCCTGGGGAAGCCGCTGATATCACTATCATTGACCCGGAGCTGGAGAGGGTGGTAGACCCCGGCAGCTTTGTTTCCCGCGGCAAGAACTCCCCCTTTGCCGGCTGGAGACTCAAAGGCTGGCCGGCAGCCACCATCGTGGGCGGCAAGGTGGTCATGCGGGAGGGAAGGGTTTTACCGGAGGAGGGGAAGTAAGTGAAGGCATACCTGGCATTGGAAGACGGCACTTGTTTCACCGGCGAGGCTTTCGGGGCTACTGGCAAGGCCAACGGGGAAGTGGTCTTTAACACCGGCATGACCGGCTACCAGGAGATCCTTACCGATCCTTCGTACTGCGGGCAGATTGTTACCATGACCTATCCGCTGATCGGCAACTATGGGATCAATCGTGAGGATATGGAGTCCGCCCGCCCCAGGGCAAGGGGACTTGTGGTCCACAGCCTGGCTGAGCACCCCAGCAACTGGCGGGCTGAATTGAAACTGGAAGAGTTCCTGGTTGCTCACGGGGTGGTCGGTATCAGGGGCATCGACACCAGGGCCCTTACCCGGCGGCTGCGGCGCTCCGGTACCATGCGGGGGGTGATCGCAACCGGCGACTGGCCGCTAGAGCAACTGGCCGAAGAAGCTCAGCAGGCGCCCCCGCTTTCGGGGCAGCAGCTGGTGCCGCAGGTGACAACCCCAGAGCCGTATAGCCTGCCGGGAAGCGGGCCTCATGTGGTGGTAGTGGACTTCGGGGTAAAGGAGAACATCCTGCGTTGGCTTACGAAGCTCTCATGCCGGGTGACGGTGGTTCCCGCGGGTACCACGGCGGAAGAAGTGCTGGAATACCGGCCGGACGGAGTCCTCTTGTCCAACGGCCCGGGGGACCCCAAAGACGCTCCTGATGCCGTCCGTACTATCTGGGATCTGTTGGGGACATTGCCCATCTTCGGCATCTGCCTTGGTCACCAGCTGCTGGGACTGGCCCTGGGAGCTGACACCTACAAACTGCCTTTCGGGCACCGGGGCGGGAACCATCCCGTTAAAGACCTGGCCACCGGAAGGGTGTACATCACCTCCCAGAACCACGGCTATGCCATTGACGCAGGCACGCTGCCGCGGGAGGTGGAGGCATCCCACGTGAACCTCAACGACGGGACTGTAGAGGGCTTGAGGCACTGGCGGCTGCCCGCCTTTTCGGTGCAGTACCACCCCGAAGCGTGCCCCGGGCCGGAGGACTCGGCTTACCTTTTTGACAGGTTTATGAAGATGATGAACTAGGAGGAAGGAGGACCTGCCATGCCTAAACGTAAAGACCTGCGCAAGGTGATGGTCATCGGCTCCGGCCCGATCATTATCGGCCAGGCGGCAGAATTTGATTATGCGGGTACGCAGGCCTGCAAGGCGTTGCGGGAAGAAGGCCTGGAAGTGGTGCTGGTGAACAGCAACCCGGCTACCATCATGACCGACGCGGATATGGCTGACCGGGTGTACATCGAGCCGTTGACTCCCGATTTTGTGGCCCGCGTACTGCGCCAGGAACGGCCGGACGGGCTGCTGCCCACCCTGGGAGGGCAGGTAGGTCTCAATATCGCCCTGGAACTGGCCAAAATGGGGGTGCTGGAAGAGACGGGAGTACAGCTTTTGGGCACTCCCCTGGAGGCTATCCAGCGGGCGGAAGACCGGGAAATGTTTAAAGACACGATGCGGCGCCTTGGTGAACCGGTGCCGGAAAGCGTGATCGTCAATACCGTGGAAGGGGCGGTGGAATTCGCCCGGGAGGTGGGATACCCGGTCATTGTCCGTCCTGCCTATACCCTGGGGGGAACCGGTGGCGGAGCGGCCGGGAACGAGGAGGAACTTCGTTCCACTGCCATCCGGGGATTGAAGCACAGCCTGATCCACCAGGTGCTGGTGGAGCGTTCGGTGGCCGGGTGGAAGGAGATCGAATACGAGGTAATGCGGGATGGCGCTGATAACTGTATTACCGTGTGCAATATGGAAAACGTGGACCCGGTGGGAGTGCACACCGGGGACAGCATTGTGGTGGCGCCTTCCCAGACGTTGACTGACAGGGAGTACCAGATGCTGCGTTCCGCTTCCCTGAAAATTATCCGCGCACTGGGTATCGAAGGGGGCTGCAACATCCAGTTTGCCCTTGACCCCCTGAGCCTGCAATACTACGTCATCGAGGTCAATCCCCGGGTAAGCCGTTCCAGTGCCCTGGCTTCCAAGGCCACGGGGTATCCCATCGCCAAGGTGGCGGCGAAGATCGCCATCGGCCTGACGCTGGACGAGATCAGAAATGCGGTGACCGGCAAGACCTATGCCTGTTTCGAACCTGCTTTGGACTACGTGGTGGTGAAGGTACCGCGTTTTCCCTTCGACAAGTTTGCCCTGGCGGACCGGAACCTGGGTACCCAGATGAAGGCCACCGGTGAGGTGATGGCCATCGGCCGCACCCTGGAGGCTGCCCTGTTAAAGGCGATCCGTTCCCTGGAGATGGGCATGGTGGGGCTGGAGTCCAACGGGCTGGCCGGGTTACCCCCTCAAGAGATTGAGGACCGGCTGGCGCGGGCGGACGACCAGCGGTTGTTCGTCATCGCCGAAGCCTTCCGCCGCGGCGTCCAATTGGAGCGGGTCGCGGAAATTACCGGTATGGATCCCTTTTTCCTGGATAAAATCCGCCGGATCATCGCCATGGAAAAAGAGGTGCGAGCGGCCGGTTGGAAAAGCGTTACACCGGATTTGGTGCGGCGGGCCAAGGAGATGGGCTTTGCCGACGCCCAGCTGGCGGAATTCCTGGGTATACCCGAACAGGAAGTCGGGGCGTACCGGGAGCGGGAGGGTATCCTGCCGGCATACAAAATGGTCGACACCTGTGCGGGGGAATTTGAGGCAGCCACCCCCTATTACTATTCGGCTTACGACCTGGAAGACGAGGTGGAGCCTTCCCCGCGGCGAAAGGTAGTGGTGCTGGGATCCGGGCCGATCCGCATCGGGCAGGGCATCGAATTCGACTACTGCTCCGTCCACTCCGTTTGGGCCCTCAGGGAGGCCGGCCTGGAAGCGGTGATCGTCAATAACAATCCCGAGACGGTGAGCACCGACTTCGATACCGGTGACCGGCTCTACTTTGAACCCATGGTGCCGGAAGACGTGTTAAACATTGTCGCCAAAGAGAAACCGGAAGGAGTCATCGTCCAGTTTGGCGGTCAAACAGCCATCAACCTGGCAGAACCCCTGGCTGCTGCCGGGGTGCTCATTCTGGGAACTTCCGTGGAGGACATCGACCGGGCGGAGGACCGGGAGAAGTTTGACCGCTTGTTGAACGAGCTGGGTATTCCCAAGCCCGCCGGCCGGACAGCCATTTCTGTGGCACAAGCGCGGGAGGTAGCCGATGAAGTCGGGTTTCCGGTGCTGGTGCGGCCCTCCTATGTATTGGGAGGAAGGGCCATGGAGATTGTATACAACCAGGAAGAACTCCTGGCCTACATGAACACCGCCGTACAGGTTTCTCCCCGCCATCCTGTGCTGGTGGATAAGTACCTGGCGGGCACTGAAGTAGAGGTGGATGCCATCTCCGACGGGGAAGACGTGTTGATCCCGGGGGTCATGGAGCACATTGAACGGGCCGGAGTACATTCCGGCGACAGCATTGCCGTTTACCCTGCCCATTCCCTGGCGCGGGAAGTGCTGGAACAGGTGGTGACATACACCCACATGTTAGCCCGGGCGCTGAGGGTTAAGGGCCTGATCAACATCCAGTTTGTGATCCACCAGGGCAGGCCTTTTGTATTGGAGGTCAATCCCCGTTCCAGCCGGACGGTGCCGTTTTTAAGCAAGGTGACGGGGATTCCGATGGTCAAGCTGGCCACCAATGTAATACTCGGGCAGCGCCTGGCGGACCAGGGTTATGGTACCGGGTTGTACCCGGCCGCGCAGTACGTGGCTGTGAAGGTTCCGGTATTTTCCTTCGGTAAGCTGCTGCAAGTAGATACTTCCCTGGGTCCGGAAATGAAGTCTACCGGCGAGGTTATGGGCGTGGATACGGACCTGTCCCGCGCCCTTTACAAGGGACTGGTGGGAGCAGGTTGTCACATCCCCTTGCAGGGTACCATCCTGGCCACCGTTGCGGACAAGGATAAGGCA
Source organism: Clostridiales bacterium PH28_bin88 (assembly GCA_000987045.1). Lineage (GTDB taxonomy): Bacteria > Bacillota > PH28-bin88 > PH28-bin88 > PH28-bin88 > PH28-bin88. Next base: position 22,644 of record LAKY01000004.1, read on the forward strand.
GAGGCCATCCCATTACTGAAAGGATTCGCTGAGCTCGGCTTTAAACTGCTGGCTACCAGCGGTACCGCCCGTGCTCTGGCTGATGCCGGGTTAACAGTCGAGAAGGTTAACAAAATCAGGGAGGGTTCTCCGCACATTATCGACCACATCAGGTCCGGAGAGATCCTTTTGGTGATCAATACCTTAACCAAGGGAAAAGCGCCGGAACGGGACGGCTTCCAGATTCGCCGGGCGGCGGTGGAGCACGGCCTGCCGTGCCTCACTTCCCTGGATACTACCCGGGCGCTATTGCAAGTTCTCAGGTCCCTGCACGGCGGCGAAGACTTCCGGCTGCTGCCGCTGCAGGAGTACCTGTTCAAGAAGCAGGATGCAGGAAGCTGGAAGCTGGAACAGGGGAAGGAATTGGCGGAGCCAATTCCAGCAAACGATCTTGCCTCTGACTTCTTGCTTCTTACTTCCAGATAGGGGAGGTTGATCAAGAATGCTGCCTCAAGACAGGTTAATAGTGGCGCTGGATGTGGATACTCTGGATGAAGCCAGGCGGCTGGTAGAACCGCTGAGCGGGCGGGTGGGCATGTTCAAGGTAGGGTTGCAGCTGTACCACAGCGTGGGGTCCGAGGCCATTGACCTCATCCACCGGATGGGCGGCCGGGTTTTTGCCGACTTCAAATTTCACGACATCCCCAACACCGCCGCCCAGGCCGCCCGGGCAGTTACCCGGCGGGGCGTGGCCATGTTTAACCTGCATGCCGCCGGCGGGCGGGAAATGCTGTCGGCAGCGGTGCGGGCTTCCCGGGAGGAGGCGGTGGCGCTGGGCCAGGCGTCTCCCCTCTGCCTGGCGGTGACGGTACTCACCAGCCTGGATGAGCGGGTTCTCCGGCAGGAGGTTGGTATCACCAAGCCCCTGGAGCGGGTAGTAGTAGATTGGGCAGTGTTGGCCAGGGAAGCCGGGGTGGACGGGGTGGTCGCCTCACCGTGGGAAATCAAGGCCATCAGGGCGGCTTGCGGCCAGGAATTCGCCATCGTTACCCCGGGGGTCAGGCCGGCAGGCAGCCGGCAGGACGATCAACGAAGGGTGATGACCCCGGCAGAGGCGCTACGGGCGGGAGCCACCTATATAGTGGTGGGACGTCCCATCACCGCCGCTCCCGATCCCAGGGAAGCGGTGGAACGACTCCTGGAGGAAGGCTAAAAGTAAGCCGCACGGTAATTAAGCCGGTAACAGCAGGATTTTGGTCGCTACCTGTGGAAGAGTACGTTACAAAATCTCCGCTGTGCCGGAGGTGCAAAGGGGACCCATGGTACGAAAGAAGTTAATACTTTGTGTGATTGATTCACTTCATCCTCAGGCGTTAGAGGGCTGTTTTGCGGAAGGGAGCGTTCCGGCCCTCTATTTCCTGTGCCAACACGGCTATTATTCTCCAGCCTGTGTTTCCGTTTTCCCTACCATGACCCCTACCGCTTCCGCATCCATTGCCACCGGCCGGATGCCGGAAGCCCACGGGATACCGGGGTTTGTTTGGTATGACGGCGAAAGGAACCGGTATATTAACTACGGAATGAGCCCCGCGGCCATTTGGAAACACGGGACCAGAGCGGTGCTGGACGACTGGAAAGACATGAACCGGAGGCACCTGCACCCGGGTGTTCCAACAGTATTCGAATTGCTGGAAGGCCAAAATTTTTCTTGCGGGTGCATCAACTTTTTTATTCGCCGTGGGCCCGTAGAACACCCATTAAAGTACCCCTTGTCTATGCACTTGATGACCGGCCGGCGACTCGCCCCCGACACCTTATCCGGTCCCCGCATGCTGGTCGCCGGTAAGGCCTGCTACCCGGTATGGTTGCCGGTAGGAAAACTTCCCCTACTGAAGCTTAGACGGAGGTTCGGGGTCAATGATTATGTCTCGGGTTGGGCTGCTGCCGAGACCATCCGGCAGGGGCGCTTGCCCGAATTTCTGGTGGTCTATTTCCCGGGAACCGACCACTACGCCCACCTCCACGGACCCCAGGCCAGCGGTCCCGGTATCCGGGGAGCGGACGCGCATATTGCAGGCATGTTGGATGCTTTCGGCTCCTGGCAGCAAGCGCTGGAGGAGGCTGCCTTTATCGTGGTCGGAGACCACAGCCAGTCGGCGGTGAAGCCTGATAAGGGGGCTACCGTCAACCTGGACCGGGTACTGACCGGGTTCCGGCGGCTGGGCATGGGGAATGATAATCCGGCGCGCAAGGATATAGCTATCTCGAACAACGAGCGCATGGCTTACGTGGACCTGCTGCCCGGCCGGGAGCACCTGCTGCCTCATGTGGTGGATCAACTGGGACGTGCCAGGGGAATAGACCAGGTAGCCTGGCAGGAGGGCGGACGATACCGCGTGCTTCGGGGAAACCGGTGGTGTTTAAGCTTTTGGCCGGAAGGGTCCTGTACCGACGATTTCGGAAAGGCCTGGGATTGGGATGGTGACCTGGAAGCAGTGGATGCGGTGCTTTCGGGAGACCGCCTGCTTTTTCACGACTATCCCGACGCCTTCGGGCGGATCCGCGGCGCTCTGGGTAATGGGGCAGGGTCCAGGGTAATCGTCACCGCCGAGCCAGGCTATGAGTTTGGTAGCGAAGGAGCGGCGCTGCACCCGGGCGGAGGAAGCCATGGCTCCCTTCACCGGGAGGATTCCCTGGTTCCGCTGATCATTACCGGGATGGACGTCCCCCTGGTAAATCCGCGCCTGGTGGACCTGGCGCCGCTGGTGTGCAGGTATTTCGGGGTACCATGGCAAGCATGAGGCAGGAAGCGTTCATGAGGCAAGATGCTGGAGGCAGGAGGCAAGATGTTTATTGGAATTGGATCACCCATTCCTTCTTGATCTTGCATCCTGCCTCGTGCCTACTGTAAAGTCAGCGCTAGTCTTGACTCGGAACGAAACATAAAGACTATTTATGGCGTTTCCAGTTGGCGCAGCAGTGCCGCCACTTCGTCACCGGGGGTGATAAATACCGTCTGCTGGTGGTCATAAATCACCTTGCCTGGCGGTGCCCCTTTGGGCTTCCGTACGTGCCGCGCGTACGTGTAGTCCACAGGGACTTTGCTGGAGTGGCGGGCCTTACTGAAGTGGGCCGCCAGCAGGGCAGCCTGATTGAGAGTGCTATCGGGTGTCGCCGGATGGCCCTCGGTACGTACAAGCACGTGGGAACCGGGGATGTCTTTAACGTGCAGCCACAGGTCGTCACCCCGCGCCATGCGTAGAGTAATGTAATCGTTCTGCACATTGTTTTTTCCTACCAGGATGGTAAGGCCGTCGTTGGATACAAACCGCAGCGGCGCGCTTTCCCGAACCTTGCCTTCCACATTTTTCTTACCTCGCGTTTCCGGCTTTCGTTTCAGGTAGCCCGCCGAGATCAATTCTTCCCGTACCTGATCAAGATCAGAGAAATCCTGCGCCTGGGCGATCTCGTACAACACGCTTTCCAGGTAATCCGCTTCCTCCTGAGTTTTGGCCAACTGTTCTCCTGCCTGGCGGGCTGTGCTTTTGGCCTTGTTGTATTTGCGAAAATAGGCCTGGGCGTTCTCTGCCGGGGTTAACTCCCTTTCCAGCCGGACAGTAACCGTTCCTCCTTCGGGGTCATAGAAGTTTTCCAATTCCGCTTCGGTCATACCTTTAGCCAGCTTGTGGATGTGAGCTGTCACCAGTTCCCCGGCCAGGCGGAACCTGTCGGCATCGGCTGCCGTTTCCACGTCCTGTTGCTGGGCGGACATTTTCTTGTAACACCTTTTTAACTCACGGGAGACTAACGATTCAAGGTCGCGGCGCTGCTGTTCCAGGCGTTCCCGGGCTTGCCTCACGGCGGAGAAAGTATCCACCGCCTGGCTAATGCTTTCCGGGTGCTGGCGTGCGAGGCCCCCGTATTGCTTGAGGTCGATGGCGGAGAAGGCGATGTACCGTCCGTTTTCTCTCACCAGGGTTGGTAAAAACCGCTTTTCCTGTACGACACCGGTGATCTCGGAAAAAGCCTGCCACAAGCGGGTGAACTCGTAGTCACCGCAGGCATCCACCTCGGTGTCTGGGCCCAAGCCCGCCCTGGCTACCACCTCCCGGGCGGTGAGAGGGCCAAACCCCGAAAAGCTCTCCAACAACACCCGGTGTGCCTGGCGTGTCAGGGGACCGTCCAGAAACCGCTGGCGGAAGGCCTCCTCTGAAGTGCCGGCGGGTTCCAACTTCTCCTGGGCGGGTGGGGGTACGTAGGGTCTCCCCGGCAGCACCTCGCGGTGCCTGCTGACTGCGTGGGTGTATCGTCTGATACCGTCCAGGATGATTCCGGTGACAGGATCAACCAGGATGATATTGCTGTGCTTGCCCATGATCTCGCATATCAGCACCCGTTCGCCCGGGCGACCAAGCTCATCCACTGTCTCCACGTGCAGGGAGAGTTGCCTCTCTAAACCCGGTTGGGAAACCCTGATGACCCGGCCTCCTTCCAGGTGTTTTCTCAAGACCATGCAGAAAAGGGGAGGAGACGGCGGGTTCTCGAAAGACTGTTCAGTAAAGTGCACCCGGGTATGGGTGGTATGCGCCGAAAGCAACAGCTTGCGGGTGATACCCTTTTGCCGCGTATGCAAAACCAGCGTGTCATTCGCCGGCTGGTAAATCTTATCTATGCGGGCATGGATCAGGGTTGCTTCCAACTCAGTCCTTACCGCCGCGAGCACAATCCCGTCAAAAGACATCTTTCTTGTACCTCCCTTAAGGTCTTCGAAGTATTCCTTAACCTGGTTCATAGTATACCATAAGCATGCTTTGACCGCTCCTGCAATTTAGCTGTGCGCCAGGCGTGGGGGGTATTTTTTGTTCCCTGCCGGCATAAAGATCAATTAACAACCGGAGTAATTTCCATGTCAGGAAGGGGCAGGAAATGGTTATGAATAATAGACCCTGGTATCAGATGACGGCTGTTGAAGCGGTTGAGGTGCTGGGGACCGGGACGGCCAAGGGCCTTACCCAGCGTGAAGCCCAGAGAAGACTGGCGGACTACGGTCCTAACCAGTTGGAACAACGCCAGCGGGTCTCTCCATGGCGGATCCTCCTTGCACAGTTCCAGGATTTCATGGTGATGGTGCTCCTGGCGGCAACAGTTATTTCCGGTCTACTGGGAGAGGTGGCCGACGCTATTACCATCATCGCCATTGTTGTGGTTAATGCCGTTTTAGGTTTCTTTCAGGAATTCAAGGCGGAAAAATCCATGGAGGCGCTCCAGCAGCTAACCGCGCCCGAGGCGAGAGTACTGCGGGACGGGCAAGAACAGCGCTTGCCGGCCAGCGATCTGGTCCCCGGAGACATCGTCATCTTGGAAACGGGAGACCGGGTACCCGCCGACCTCCGCCTGGTACATGCGGTCAACCTGGAGGTTGAGGAGTCTATGCTTACCGGAGAATCCATTCCGGTGAAAAAAAGAGCCGAAATGGTTTTCCAGGAGGAACGGGGCATCGGCGACCGCCGGAATATGGCGTACCTGGGGACGGTGGTTACCAGAGGGAGAGGTCAAGGGGTAGTAGTGGCCACCGGGATGGCTACCGAGATGGGACAGATTGCCGGGATGATGCAGGAGGTGGAGGCGGAACCAACCCCCCTGCAGCGCCGCCTGGATTACCTGGGGCGCTGGCTGGTGGTTTTTTGCCTGGCGATTTGCGCGGTGGTGGTGGCGGCAGGGGTATGGCGCGGGGAGGAACCCTACCGGATGTTTTTGGCGGGTGTCAGCCTGGCGGTAGCGGCCATCCCGGAGGGATTGCCCGCGATTGTGACCGTTTCCCTGGCTATCGGTGTGCAGAAGATGATCCGGCGGCAGGCCATCATCCGAAAATTACCCGCGGTGGAAACCCTGGGTTGCGCTACCGTCATCTGCTCTGACAAGACCGGTACCCTGACCCAGAACGAGATGACCGTAAGGCAGGTATTTATAAATGACCGGCAGTTGGAGGTGACCGGCCAGGGGTATGAACCTGCGGGGAAGTATATGACCGGGGACCAGGAGGTGGAGGTTAAAAAGGATCCCCACCTGCAACAATTGTTGAAGATCAGCGCCCTTTGCAATAATGCACGCCTTAAAAAAGGTAATATCACCATTGGCGGCTTGTTCCGGGGCAAGTCCCAGGGGAACTGGAGCGTGGCAGGTGACCCGACGGAAGGCGCTTTGCTGGTAGCCTCCGCCAAGGCGGGAATCTGGAGGGAGGCTGTCGAAAAAGAGGAGCAGCGTCTATCAGAAAACCCCTTCGATTCCGACCGGAAACGCATGTCGGTGGTCTACCGGTCTCCGGGCGGGACACTGCGAGTTTACGTCAAAGGGGCTCCGGACGTGGTGCTAGGCCTGTGTACTCATATATATGAAGCGGGCAAGATCCAGCCCATCACGGCGGATCGGCGCAAGAGGGTACTGGAGGCCAACGACCGGATGGCTCGCCAGGCATTGCGGGTCTTGGGGATGGCCTACCGCGACCTGAACGGGGGGATACCCGATGACCTTGGCAAGTTGGAAAACGACCTGGTGTTTGTGGGACTGGCAGGGATGATCGATCCTCCGCGCCCAGCGGCGGTACACGCTGTTCAGGTGTGCCGCCAGGCCGGAATCAAACCGGTGATGATTACTGGGGACCACCGGGCTACCGCCCGGGCGGTGGCTGCAGAACTGGGTATAACTGCCGGTGACCGGCAGGTGGTGACCGGTGCGGACCTGGACTCCATGTCTGATGAGGAACTGGCGGCACGGGTGGACGATATTTCTGTATACGCCCGGGTATCACCCAAACATAAACTGCGCATCGTACGGGCTTTAAAGGCTGCCGGGCATGTGGTGGCCATGACGGGGGATGGTGTTAACGACGCGCCGGCCGTCAAAGAGGCTGATATCGGTGTTTCCATGGGCCTGACCGGTACTGACGTCACCAAGGAAGCCTCGGCTATGGTGCTGGCCGACGACAATTTCGCCACCATCGTGGCAGCGGTGGAAGAGGGGCGGGCCATCTACGACAACATCCGTAAGTTTATCCGCTACCTCCTTTCGTGTAACGTAGGGGAAGTCCTCACCATGTTCCTGGTTACCCTGGCGGGCCTGCCGCTACCCTTGCTGCCCATCCAGATTTTATGGGTGAACCTGGTTACCGATGGCTTGCCGGCCATGGCGCTGGGAGTGGACAATGCTGACCCGGACGTGATGTCCCGGCGGCCGCGTAGCCCCAAAGAGAGTATCTTCGCCCAGGGTCTGGGCAGAATGATTATCTCCCGGGGGCTTTATATCGGCCTGGGAACCCCCCTGGTGTTCGTGCTCTCCCTGCTTTTAACCGACGGTAATCTTTCCATCGCCCGTACTATGGCTTTTTGTACCCTGGTGTTTTCCCAGTTGTTTCATGTATTCGACTGCAAATCGGAAAGGTATTCGGTGTTTCAGGTGGGCTTTTTTTCCAACTCGTACCTGGTGCTGGCGGTGATGTGTTCGGTTACCATGCAGTTGGCGGTGGTATACATCCCCGCCCTGCAGCCGGTGTTCAAGACGGTGGCGCTAAACGGGTACCAGTGGGCTTTAATCCTGATGGTAGCGGGGGGACGTACCTTCCTCAAGGGCATCAACCATTACTTCTTCTTGCCTGTACGCAGGAAACTTGTTTACATGCGGGTCTAGATGTATTACAATAATTTTCATATTAAGGGTGAACACCGGAAATAATGTCTGTAATTTAGTCGGGCAACAGTTGAAGGAGGTGACTAAAGTAATGCGTTTTAGCAAAATGCACGGCTTAGGTAACGATTTTGTCTTAATCAATGCCATGGAGGCGCGGGACCTGGGTGACTTGAACGAACTGGCAAAGCGGATGTGCGACCGCCACTTCGGTATCGGAGCTGACGGATTGATCCTGGTTCTCCCCTCCGGTAAAGCCGATGTCCGCATGCGTATCTTCAACTCTGACGGCAGCGAACCCGAAATGTGCGGTAACGGTATCCGTTGCTTTGCCAAGTATGTATACGAGCAAGGAATCGTCCAAAAGGAAGAGATCCGTGTTGAGACGCTGGCCGGGATTATGGTACCCAAGCTGATCATGGAAAGTGACCAGATTACCGGCGTGCGGGTGGACATGGGGGAACCCATCCTGGAGCGGAGGTTGGTTCCCATGGGCGGGGAAGGCCCCAGCCCGGTGGTGGACGAGCCCCTGGCAGTAGGCAACCAGACGTTCAATGTTACCGCTGTTTCCATGGGGAACCCCCATTGCGTAATCTTTGTGCCAGAGGTGGAAGCCATCCCGTTGGAAACTCTCGGGCCGCGACTGGAAACCCACCCGTCATTCCCCCGGAAAACCAACGTGGAATTTGTACAGGCGCTGGGACCCGGTGAAGTGAAGATGCGGGTTTGGGAGAGGGGTGCGGGCCCGACCCTGGCCTGCGGTACCGGGGCTTGCGCCGTCGGGGTGGCTGGCGTACTAAACGGGAAGACCAACCGGCGGGTGTCGGTCCACCTGACTGCCGGTGACATGGATATTCACTGGGATGAAAAAGACAATCATGTGTACATGACCGGACCCGCAGTGGAGGTATTCTGCGGGGAATTCCTCCTCTACTGATCATAGGCTGGAGTAATCAAAGACGTACCTCGGTACGTCCTTGTTTTTTTATGGATCTAAGCTATAATGAATAAAAACAGAAGGAATCCGGACATAATGGTCGAAAATCCTAAAGGAACGACGTATATAGACCGATAAATTGTAAATGATTATGACTTACTGAGAGGAGTCACGACATGTTACGCAGCATGACGGGGTACGGGCGGGGTGAAGCCATGGGCGGCGGAAAGGCCGTTTCTGTTGAAATAAAATCAGTGAACCATCGCTTTTTGGAAATATCGGTGCGGATGCCCCGCACTTATGTTTCGCTGGAGGAACGGGTACGGCGGGTGATCAAGGATCAGATCACCCGGGGGCATATTGACGTCTTCTGTAATATCGAGGACGAAGGAGAAAAAAAGCGCCAGGTTAAGGTTGACAAAGATCTGGCGTTAGCTTATCATCATTCGTTGAGGGAATTGGCGCAAATCCTGGGGATTACGGGCAATTTTGGCGTAATGGACATTGCCCAGTTTCCCGACGTGCTGAAGGTAGACGTTGCTGAAGAAGACCTGGAAGCATTCTGGCCGGTGTTGGAGGCGGCTGTTAAAGAAGGGGTACAGAATCTGGTGAAAATGCGCCGGGATGAGGGGGCCAGGCTCAAGGCCGACCTGCTGGAACGGTGCGATTTGATTGCCCGGGAAACCAGGGAAATCGCCGCCAGGGCACCGGTGGTGATTGAGGAATACCGCCAAAAGCTGGCAGCTAGGGTAAAAGAATGGGAATCAGACCTGGGCGGAGAAGTGGATCCAATGCGGGTTGCCACTGAGGTGGCCTTCTTCTCAGACCGGAGTAACATTACCGAAGAGTTGGTCAGGCTCAACAGCCACCTTGAGCAGTTGTCGGATACCCTTAACACCGGTGAAGCGGTGGGACGCAAACTGGACTTTCTAATCCAGGAAATGAACCGGGAGATCAATACCGTCGGGTCCAAAGCGTCGGACCTGGAAATCAGTCAAAAGGTAGTGGCCATTAAAAGCGAAATCGAAAAAGTGCGGGAACAGGTTCAAAATATCGAATAGAGAATTCATCAACGGTTTTTGGGATCAGCCCCTCCGGCTGATACTATAAAGTACAGGGGTGAATATATAATGGAAATCAAGTTAATTAACATTGGTTTCGGCAACATTGTATCGGCAAACAGGATTATCGCAATTGTGAGCCCGGAATCCGCGCCTATCAAGCGCATCATTCAAGAAGCACGGGACCGTGGGATGTTAGTCGATGCTACCTACGGCCGCCGTACGCGGGCAGTGATCATCACCGATAGCGATCACATTATTCTGTCAGCAGTCCAGCCGGAAACCGTTGCCCACCGCCTTTCGGTAAAGGAAGCCGCTCTTCATGCCGATGAAGGAACAGAGTAGAAACAAGGGCGCTATAGAAATTGCACAGTCATAGGAGGGTGGAAAAGGGTGAACCAGCCATCCCTGGATGAGCTAATGCGTAAGGTAGACAGCAAGTATACCTTGGTGGTGGTAGCGGCCAAGCGGGCACGCCTGCTCACAGAAAACGGGACCGACTTCCCTGACAAATCAGTTAAACCCGTTACCATCGCTTTGCACGAGATGGCCAAAGGCAAGGTTCAATTTGAGCGTACCAAATCGGGGATCAAGTAAAAGACCACCGGCGCCTTTGGCAACACAATCGACAGTTCGGCAGGTTCGTGTTTAGGACAAGTTGTAATTTGAAGGGTGGGGCCTGTGTTCGAGGGGAAAAGACTGGTGGTCGGAATAACTGGCGGAATAGCCGCCTATAAGGCCGCTGATCTGGTCAGCCGGTTGTCGAAGGAAGGCGCGCAGGTGCAGGTAATCCTGACAGAGGCCGCTCGTCATTTTATTTCTCCCCTTACGCTGGCGACCCTTTCTCGCCGGCCGGTGTTGTGGGACCTATTCTCGGAAGGACATCACGGCGTGCAACATATTGATGTGGCTCAGGAAGCCGACCTGGTGGTGGTGGCTCCCGCTACCGCCAACATCATCGCTAAAATGGCGGTGGGTTTGGCGGATGACCTTCTCAGCACGGTGGTATTGGCCACCAAGGCTCCGGTGCTGGTTGCCCCCGCCATGAACGTGAACATGTACGAAAACCCTGTATTCCAACAAAACCTCCACCGTTTACAGGAATTAGGGTTCTATGTGATCGAACCCGAGTCCGGAATGTTGGCCTGCGGAATGGAGGGGAAGGGGCGTCTTGCCCCGGTGGAACAGATCCTGCAAGCAGCGGCCGGAATCCTGAACCCCAGGAGGGACCTGGCCGGTAAGACCGTGCTGGTAACCGCAGGCGGTACCAGGGAGGCAATTGACCCGGTGAGATATATTGGAAACCGCAGTTCCGGCAAGATGGGGTATGCCATGGCTGCGGTTGCGCAAGAACGGGGAGCCCGAGTGGTGCTGATTACCGGTCCTACCATGCTGCCGCCCCCACCGGGAATCGAGGTGATCGGGGTGGAGACCACCCGGGAGATGCAGGTGGAGGTATTGCGGTATTTCCCGAAAGCCGACATAGTAGTCAAGGCCGCCGCGGTGGCTGATTACCGCCCGGTATCCTTGTCAACGCATAAACTTAAAAAGACCGGGGAGAAGCTGACCGTCGAGCTGGAACCAAACCCGGATATCCTGGCAGAATTGGGGCGGCTCAAAGACCGTCAGGTATTGGTCGGTTTTGCTGCCGAGACCGAGGAGCTTTTAGCCAACGCGTCACATAAAATGGAGAAGAAGAAACTGGATATGATCGTAGCCAATGACGTAACCAGGGAAGGAGCGGGATTTGGTAGCGATACCAACATCGTTTCCCTCTTGTTTGCTGACGGGCGAGTAGTGGAACTACCCCGCATGTCCAAGACGGAGGTTGCGCACCGGGTGTTTGATCACCTGGTTGAGTTGCCCGCCTGGCGGTCTAAAAACCATGCTTATGGTATGGAAGAGGAGTGAGGGATTTGGCCAGAAAACTGTTTACTTCAGAATCGGTTACCGAGGGACACCCGGACAAGATTGCCGATCAGATATCCGACGGCGTGCTGGATGCTATTATCTCCCAGGACCCCATGGCCCGGGTGGCCTGTGAGACTTCCGTGACCACCGGACTGGTCCTGGTGGCTGGGGAAATCACCACCAACTGTTACGTGGACATCCCCAAGGTGGTGCGGGAGACCATCAAGGGAATTGGCTATACCAGAGCCAAGTACGGATTCGATGGGGATACTTGTGCCGTACTGACTTCCATCGACGAGCAGTCTCCGGACATCGCCATGGGAGTGAACCGTGCCCTGGAGGCTAGAACCGGTGAAATGAGTGACGCGGAAATCGAGGCCATCGGCGCAGGCGATCAAGGCATGATGTTTGGCTTCGCCACCGATGAAACGCCTGAGTATATGCCGATGCCTATTTCCTTGGCCCACGGTTTAACCAGGCGCCTCGCCGAGGTTCGCAAAACACGTCTCCTTCCTTACCTGAGGCCGGATGGCAAGTCGCAGGTTACGGTGGAGTATGAGGACGGCCGACCGGTACGAGTGGATACGGTGGTTATAGCTACCCAGCACCGGCCTGACGTGGAAATGGAAACCCTCCATCGCGATGTGCTGGAACATGTGATCAAGGCCGTGATACCCGGGGAGTTCCTGGACGAAAAAACCCGTTATCTTGTTAACCCCACAGGGCGTTTTGTCATCGGCGGCCCTCAAGGGGACGCGGGCCTAACCGGCAGGAAAATCATCGTGGATACTTACGGCGGAATGGCCCGTCATGGCGGCGGCGCTTTCTCCGGCAAGGACCCCACCAAGGTGGACCGTTCTGCCGCCTATGCCGTCCGGTACGTAGCCAAAAACCTGGTGGCTGCCGGGCTGGCCTCCCGGTGCGAGGTGCAGGTTGCATACGCCATCGGGGTGGCCCAACCGGTTTCCATCATGGTGGAGACCTTCGGAACCGGTAAGGTATCTGAAGAGGTTCTGATTAATCTCATCCGCAAGCACTTCGACCTGCGGCCGGCGGGTATTATTCAAGAGTTGAACCTCCGCCGTCCGATCTACAAGCAGGTGGCTGCCTACGGCCACTTTGGCAGGCCTGACCTGGATCTGCCATGGGAAAAAACCGATAAGGCGGATCTTCTCCGGCGGGACGCGGGAGTTTAAGGAATTAATTATAGAGGGGGTGCCCGGCACCTCCTTTTTAATAGCCTACAAAGTATTCTGTATACACGTTTTCTGTTAGCAGGTATACGACCAGATCCACCGAATTACAGACCTTATTATGTTCGTTTTGGGGTGAAGGAATTGAAAATCGCGCAGCGCCTGGATCAACTGCAAACAGAGAACGCCTTCGAAGTGCTGGCTGAGGTAAAAAGGCTGACCGCCGAGGGACGCCACATCATCAGCTTTGCCATCGGAGAGCCCGACTTTGACACACCGGAAAACATCAAGGCCGCGGGCATCAGGGCCATTGCCGAAAATCAAACCCACTACAGTCCCGCGGGGGGAATTCCGCAGCTCAAACAAGCCATTGCTTCTTACATAAAGGACACCAGGCAAATCTCGGTAGGTCCTCCCAATATCGTGGTTACACCTGGGGCCAAGCCTATAATTCTTTACTCCTTACTGGCGTGCGTTAACCCGGGGGACGAGGTGATCTACCCCAATCCCGGTTTTCCCATCTACCAATCAGCCATCGGCTTCATCGGGGCCAAAGGGATTCCTCTGCCCATCAGAGAAGACTTAGGCTTTAGCTTCGACCCTGACGAATTTAAGGCCAGGGTCACTCCGCGTACCAGGATGGTTATCCTTAACTCTCCTCACAACCCAACAGGCGGGGTACTTCGCACGGAAGCCCTGGAGGCGGTGGTGGAAGCCGCCAACAAGTACGATCTCTGGGTATTATCCGATGAGATCTATTCGCGGATCATTTACGAAGAACCGTTCAAAAGCATCGCTTCCATCCCCGGGATGGTAGAAAGGACCATCATTATCGATGGGTTTTCCAAGACCTACGCCATGACGGGTTGGCGCATCGGGTACGGGGTAATGCCCGCCCAACTGGCTCACTGGGTTACGCGTATCCAGATTAACAACGAGTCGTGCGTTTCCACCTTTACTCAATTCGCTGCTACCGAGGCATTGATAGGTTCCCAGGATGGCGCTGATGCTATCGTCCGGGAATTTGCCCGCCGCAGGAAGATGATGGTGGAGGAGTTGAACCGGGTACCAGGTATTAAATGTCCCGTTCCTGCGGGAACCTTTTACGTGTACCCCAACGTCACAGGTGCTTGCAGGCGGCTGGGACTGAAGGATTCTAAGGAACTACAGCGGCGGTTATTGTACGGCGGAAATGTTGCTGTGCTGGCCGGCTCCGCCTTTGGTTCCAGGAATGACGAACAGGAATACATCCGGCTCTCTTACGCCACTTCCGAGGAAAACATCCGGGAAGGCATCCACCGTATCAAAAAGGTTCTCCAAGGATAGGAATCCTTCCCGCGATTAGTTTAGTTTTCCGGCTCAAACATGTCTGTACCAACGCCACAGTCCGGGCACACCCATTCATCCGGCAAATCGGCGAAGTCGGTTCCTGGCGCAACACCGTTATCTGGATCGCCTTTGGCAGGATCATAAACATAACCGCATACAGTGCAAACATACCTTCCCATTACTTGGTACCCCCTCTTTAAGTTGCATTGTAAACCTTTACTATTTTTTGCCCGATAGGGCTTAGTTATTATCAGCTTGTTATTTAGCAATGTCCCAGCCATCTTGTTTGTCGAGACAAAATGCCTCATTTCCATCCTTAATTTCTTGACAATGCGAAAAGGATTAGCTAACATATTTATGTGTGTCTGGTTTTTTACCAAAGAGTCTTCTTTGGAAAGATCCCAAGCTTAAATTGTCCGAAGCCTTTTAACCTATACCAATCCTACGCTGATGTGGCTCAGGGGTAGAGCAGCGCACTCGTAATGCGCAGGTCGAGGGTTCGAATCCCTCCATCAGCTCCAAAGAAATCTAAGCGCCGCAAGGATTTGCGGCGTATACTGTTTCTAGCGAAACCAGCGAAAATGGCGAAATGGGGATAATTTGGGGATAGTTTAGTCCTAAATATATCGAATCAAGCCCAATCATTCATGGCAAAAACCAAGGGACAAGGTTCTTTAACCCTGTCCCTTCTTTTGCTTTACGTTACCACTGAACAGATGATCCAGCTTGTCGGCTGCTTCTCTGTCGGCACTCTTCAAGGCGTGACCGTAAATGTCCATTGTAGTGGAAATGCTGGCATGGCCGAGCCTGGTGCTGATATTCTTGACATTAACCCCCTGGGCAATGAGCAAGGTAGTTGAAGTGTGCCGCAAACCATGGAAGGGCAGGGGTGGTAGCCAGTGCCTTTTCAGAAACTTGGGGAACCACTTGCTAATGGTATCCGGATGCATTGGTTGGCCGTCCCAGGTAGTGAACAGCCGGTCGGAGCCCTTCCATAAATCACCTGCCTTTAACCGTTCCTCCAGTTGGTGAGTTCTGTACTCCTTCAGCAAAGCCATAACTGAGGAGGGCACAGCTATCATCCTTTTGGAGGTTTCGGTTTTGGGTTCTTTAGTGAATACCCCCTGATCGGGAAGGTACTGGCTGGTCTGCCTGACTTCAATCGTCCCACGCTCGAAATTAACGTCTTTCCACTCCAACCCCATTAACTCGCCACGTCTAAGGCCGGTAGCCACTTCCAGGACGATCATCACCCTGTACTTGAGCGGTTCGCGGGCGGCCGCTTCCAGCAAAGCAGCCGTTTGCTCTTCGTCATAGGAGGCCGCTTGTTTTCTGGGGGCCTTCGGAGGCTTGACCCTGCTGGCAGGGTTGGCTGGTAGCACCTGCCATTCAACGGCGTCCTGTAAAATAGATGAGATTACACGGTGATGGTAAAGTATCGTCTTTTCCGATAGCCCTCCAGTTTTACCATCCGCCCTGATCCCGTCCTCCTGTAAATTGCTATAGAACTCCATGAGGTGTAGCGGTTTGATTTGTTCCAGTTTCAAGTGGCCCATTGCCGGGAGGATGCGCGAACTGAGGAGTTGCTTGTACCTGAACAATGTTTTGGGAGCCAGGCTGGTTTCTGCATAGTCCCTTAACCAGCGTTCAACGAAGTCGGCAAAGGTCAGCCTTGAAGGTTCCACAAAAAGGCCTTTTTCAATTTCCGCAACGAGCTTGGCCAACTCCTTTTCGGCTTCCCGGCGACTGGTGGCTGTCACCGTTTTGGTTTTTTTGACTTGTTTGCCATTGGCGTCCATACCGCAGCTCACAACGAGCCGCCATCTGTTCTTGCCACGCTGTTCAAGACTGCCGGCCATGCATGAAGCACCCCTTCAATTTCTGGCCAATACCCCCAGACCAAACGATGCTAGCAGGAAGAAAACATGTTATGACTGGATGCCTTGATATGATAATACCATAAAAAAACTGATAATTGCTAGTAATTATTGGCTACTCCATGGAAGCTAATTCCTGGGGTAGTAGCGGAACTGGCCACTAAGGCCGACCTTTAGTAAATTGGGGGGAGGTGAGAGGATGAATAACGTATCGTTGGTAGGCAGGCTGGCAGGGGATCCCGGGCTGCGCTATACTGAGGGTGGCACGGCTTTGGCGGGGTTCGTCCTGGCTGTCGATAGACCGTATACTGATGAAAACGGGGAAAAAGAGGTCGAGTTTATCAAGATTGTAGCCTTTGGCAAAGTGGGAGAGGCCTGTGCCAAATACCTCAGCAAAGGACGCCGCGTCGGGGTGGGGGGGTCCCTGAGGACTGCAAGGTGGCAGGGAGAGGACGGGCGGAGCCGGCAGAGGGTGGAAGTGGTGGCCCGTATGGTGGAGTTCCTCGACGGGAAGCACAGGTATGAACAAAACGCTAATGAGGAAAACGAAGGAAGCGAGAGCAATGGTTGAGATCAGGGCGTTCTTTGTGGTATAATCTTACAAAAGGCGCTGTTACTACCGGGGAGGAGCCAAAATGCCGGGCGAGACCGCAAAAATTGAGCTCCAACTGCCCAAGACCCCAGGGGTGTTGTGAGAACTGCAGCGGTCATGTGGAAGAGCTGTCCTGACCTCGTGGAGAAAATGTTACGAATTAGGAAAGATAAAGACGACCGTTCAGGAATAACTATCAAACAGACACGTATTTCAAGGAACTGGCTCAAGGGACTGGCTTGTCTCTATACAGGACGCTTATGGAGGTGAAGGTGTTGATAACCCCTGAAGTGAATGCTGACGAACTGAATTTGCCGGTGGAGGTAGCGCGAAAACTGAAAGGTAAGCGAGTAACCATCGTGGAGGTGCGCGAGGGATTCCTTCTCAAACCTGTGGAAGATCCAATTCGTGAGGCACGGGGGATTTTGAAGGGAAAGGGCTTTAACGTAGAAAAATACCTGCGCTCCAAGCAATTGGAAAAGGAACTGGAAACATGAGCGATTATTATGTGCTTGATGCCTGTGCCCTCATTGCCTTTCTGAACGACGAAGCTGGCGCGGATGTAGTGGAAGAACTGCTGCGAAAATCTAATCGTCAGGAACCAAATTTGTTCCTGCACCGGTTAAACCTGCTGGAGGTTTACTACGGTATCTATCGCGAAGTAGGCCCGGAGGCAAGTGAACAGGCATTGGGAAAAATACGGGCACTACCTGTTATCGAAGTCACTGAGATTACCCAGGAGGTTTTCCTGGAGGCCGGCAGGTTGAAAGCGACTTACAGGTTGTCTTTAGCGGACTCAATAGCGGCCGCGGAAGCAAAAGTCCGCGGTGCCAGCCTTGTAACTGCGGATCACCATGAGTTTGACCTTATTGCTACCAAGGAAGATATCGCGTTCCGCTGGATAAGGTGATTCCTTACTCCGAATAGCCTTTGGAAAGGGGGGTTGAATTTTGGAATGCCCCCATTCTTTAGGAGATGCGGCATTTACGGAAAGGAACTGGTAGTATTGAAAGGCTAAGCAAACAAGAAAAGGTCCTTGTTCCAACACCCTTCACTGTTCAGGTGAGGGGCTTTTTTATTGCCCAAAAACGAAGATCATATCAGGAGGTGCTGACAAAGTTGCGTAACCGATACCTCCGCCTGGCCGTCTCCCTGGTGGTGGCCATGGCGGTAAGTTTTCTTCTGGTGGTTTCCACGGGCGGAAAGCAAACCGTGTACCGTCCCGTGGTGATGGTTGCCAGGGACATCGAGTCAAACACCCCCCTTACCGGCCAAAACCTGGCAGTAAAGAACATCCCCGCCGAGGCGGTGCCGGCGGGCGCCCTGGCGGCCCTCCCGGCCGGCAAGGTGGCCGGGCAGAGACTCTGGCAAGGGGAGTTACTACTCCCGCCCATGGTCAAGGATAACCCGGTGGCCCAGCCCGATCCGGAGAACCGGGTCTTTTCCATCCCCGTCAGCCTGAAGGCAGCAGGTGGCGTCCAGCCGGGGGACCGGGTGGACGTTTTACTCTTCACCGGCGGCAAGACCAATCAGGATGGCGGCGAAAGCCGGCTCATCCTCTCTGGCGTCACGGTGGTGGACCTCCTGAACCAGAACGGCCAGGTCCTGGCTGGCAAGGAGGAGAAGGTCACGGGATCAGCGGCCGTGCCGGCGGTGGCCGAAGTGCTGGTAACGGCGGAGCAGGCCAACCTCCTCCACGCCGCAGCCAACACAGGCACCCTGGCCCTGGCCCGCTACCTGCCGGACAGCCGGCCAGTTGCGGATGTGCCGCCGGTGCTGCTGGAAGGAGGGAACATGCAGTGAAGAAGTTCCGGCTCCCCCGCCGGGGTAAGGGGCCGCAGCCCCCGCAAGGCCCGGCGGAATGGCCCCGCGTCATCGCCTTCTGGTCTCCCAAGGCCGCGGGCAAGACCGTCCTGGCGGCGGCTACGGCGGTAGCCATAGCCGGTGCCGGCCGGCGCGTGGCCTGCGCGGATTTTGACGTGCTCACCCCGGACCTCCCCGGCGGGGGTTACAGCCTGGACCGGGTGAGCGAAGACCTGCTGCGGGGGGACTTCGACCCGGCCAAAACGTCCTTGTCCCTGCCCCGCCTGAAGCCGGCGGGGGTCTACCTCCTGGCCGGCCTCGCCGATCCCCTGCGGGCGGAAACCCTGGGCCGGGCCGAGTTCACAAGCCTGGTATCCGCCCTGGCGCAAAATTACGACGCGGTGGTGCTGGACACCAGCCGCTTTTTATCCCAGGAGGCTACCCTGGCCGCCGTGGACGCTGCGGACCTGGTGATGATGCCTGTGGCGCCGGCGGAAAACCAGGTCCGGCACCTGGGCCGCTACCTTCGCCTTCTGGAGCGCGACCTGGGCCTGGCGCGGAAAAAAGTGCGGGTGGTCATCAACCACCTCACCGGGAGGCTGTCGCTCCCGGCTAGCACCATCGAACAGGCCCTGGGACGGCCGGTGGCGGGAGAGGTGCCATATTGCCGGGAGTGGACCGGCTGGGCGGGGGAGGAAATGCCGCCGGTGGCCGTCCGGGAAGGCCTCCTGCTGGGTCTGGTAGTGGTGCCGGGCCGGGCCTGCCGGGAAAGGGGGAATGAGACGTGCTGAACTTGAGCGAGGAAATCTATCGCCGCCGGAACATGGCGGTGGAAGGAAAGGGGGAGGCCGGCCCGCCCCGGGACGGAGAAGATGAAATCCTCTTCCTGGTCACCCAGGCCATTCTCCAGGACTATACCGACGTGGTGCGGGCCGTCAGCACTGGGGAGAAGGACCAGGCGATCCTGGAGCGGTTGGCTGCCCGGATCATCAGTGAGCGGGGTTACACCCTCCAGGGCGGCTACCAGGGAACGGTGAAGGACGTTCTGGACAACCTCCTCCGCTACGGCCCTCTCCAGGACTTCATCGACGACCCTGCGGTAACCGATATCTTCGTCAACGGCCCGCAAAACATCTACAAGCGCGTCCACGACCAGGACATCTTCTGCCCGGAAATCCGCTTCCGGGATGACCGGCACCTGGAGCAGTACATCCGCGCCGTGCTGGCCAGGGTGGGCCGGCGCATCACCCAGGCGGAGTGCCTGGTGGACGCCAGGGACGTCAGAAACCACCTCCGCATCAACGCCGGGATTCCCCCGGCGGCCAAAACACCGTACCTGTGCATTCGAAAACATATTGTGACCAACTTTACCGCCGAGGACTTCCGCCGCAGCGGGACCTTTACCCCGGAAATCGAGGAGTTCCTGGCCCTGGCCCTGCGGGCGCGGCTCAACACCCTCATCGCCGGTCCCACCGGCAGCGGCAAGACCACTCTGATGCGCTTCCTGGCTTCCCACTTCATCCCGGATGACGAGCGCATCGTGGTGATGGAGGAAGAGGAGGAACTGCGCATCCCCCACCGGAACCTGGTGGCCCTGGAGGCCAAGAAAAAGGCGGGGGAGGACGACGTGGAGATCACCCTGGATGACCTGGTGCGAAACGGCCTCCGCATGGCCATGCGGCGGATGCTCCTGGGGGAATTCCGGGGTAAAGAGGCCTTCGCGTTGATTAGGGCCTAACGTAAACCTAAGAAGGGTAAGAAGGGCGAAAAAGTTCCCACTACAACACCTGGCCGAATTAAGCGCTTGGTCAACTGGATGATGCGCCACTTGGACAATCAAAAGGATTTGCCTATGGATCGCTTATTCCACTTCTTCCAGTCTCAATTCCTGGCGGTTTCAGCAAGGCTCGGTTTGCTCGGGGATATGGGTACGCTCGGTGTCGCCGGTGACGGTACTCCTGTCGTTACCGCAGCCTATCCCCGCAGCAAACCAACTTGTGATTGTCATGCCCAAGGCCTTGCGAAGTGCAACCATCCCCGCATCTATTCCCAACCCGACTGCAATTCCGGCTGGGACAGCGCACGGGAACGCTATTTTAACGGATACCACCTGTACATGCTGACTGCCTCAAACAGTCCGTATGACTTACCGTTGTATCCACGTCTGCACCCTGCTTCCCGACACGATGCAGTAAGCTTTGTCGTCAGTTCGGTTGAGTTTTCGCAACGTTTCACCTTGGGCATGTTAGACAGGATCCTGCTCGATGCCGCCCATGATGCCAGGCCCATCTATGACCTCTTACTCCACCGGAGAGGGGGGAATGGCAGCAACGGTGCCAGCGCAGGAGCCAGAGCCTCGGAGAGATAATGCGGCTATGGAAGCATACCTGTTTTCAGGGCGGCAGGATATTTTTAACCTTTAAGTTAGAGGGTGTGTAGGGTAAAGACGCGTTTACTGTCCCTTACTTTAAGAAACGGAGATGGTGTTCAAAGCAAACAAGATGGTGCACCTTGAATAATATTAAGGGAAACGCAGGGGTAGCAGTGGGTTGATAACCCTCTACGTGTTTTGGTTGGCCAACGAACTTGTTGACGTAATGACAATATCGTTGTATGATATCGATAGACGATATGTCAGCGTTATTTTGAAAGACTGCTTCCTCGCACATTGGGGGGTCTTCATTGGAAAAACGCATCATCAGGGATCTTTTTCTAGGGTTTATGAAAGTACACCTGCTCCACCACGCGGCACAAGAAGCTATCTACGGAACGCAGATGATCGAGGAACTGGGGCGGCACGGCTACGAGGTGGGTCCCGGTACCCTCTATCCTGTTTTGCACTACATGGAAAAACAAGGATTATTGCAGAGCTACGAAAGGGTGGTGGAGGGGAAGGTGCGGAGGTACTATACGGCCACCGAAGCGGGTAAAAGGCTGTTACGGGAGGCTAGAAAGAGGGCGAAGGAACTGGTTGACGAGATTTGGGAAGTGGAGGAGGGAGGGAAATTGTGAATAGACCTTCCTCTCTCTTGGACTTTAACCTGGCTTATCTATTGAGCAATGACGGGCGCGTCATCCAGGTTGCGGCCAGCCTGCAACAGGGGGGGATCCTGGCGGTTCGCGGTTCCTCGGGATCAGGCAAGTCAACTTTACTAAGAACACTGGCGCGATTACAAGCTCCCCAACAGGGGGAGGTGAGGTTACAGGGCCGTGATTGGCAAGAGTACAGCCCGGTGCAGTGGCGCTGCCGGGTTCATTACCTGGCCCAAAAACCAGCTGTTTTTAACGGCACGGTACTGGATAACCTGCAGTTACCCTTTCAATTGTCTGCGGTGAAAAAACAAAAGCGTTTCGACTTGGTGGCCGTTCAGGAGGCGATGAAACGTATTTTGCTGCCGGCCGGCATGCTGTACCAGGATGCCCGCACCCTGTCAGGCGGAGAAGGGTCGCGTTTGGCTCTCTTGCGGGCGCTGATACTCGAACCAAGTGTGTTGTTACTGGACGAACCCACCGCCGCCCTGGACGAGCGGGCTGCACAGGCTGTATGGAATCTGGTTGGAACGTGGCTAAAGGAAAAGCCAAACAGGGGCGTGGTGTTGGTTGCTCATGCCGGGGATGCCTGGGATTCCTCCTGGGATGCTTCCCGAGTGTCTACCCTGGACATCAAACCCCGGCAAGAAACGGGGGATTCTCATGAACAGCGGTGTGATACCCATCTCCGACCTGCAATTGTTGTTTAGTGTAGCCTTAATACTGATGGCCGGTACGGTATCGGCGGCCCTCAAACTGGGTTTGCTGAAATCACTGGTATGGGGCACCATCAGGACCTTTATTCAGCTAACCCTGATTGGTTATGTCTTATCCTTTGTTTTTGAGGTAAACAACTTCATCTTAATCATAGCCATACTGCTCCTGATGTGCCTGGTGGCCTCACGGACCGCTGTCCGGCAAATGCCCAACGTTGAGCAATATCCGGCGGCGCTGGCTTTTTTGTCTCTGCTGGCCAGCACTTTTTTGGTTGGTATCATTGTTGTTGTCCTGATCATTTCACCGGAGCCGTGGTATTCAGCCCGGATTACCATCCCCATTTTCGGCATGCTTCTGGGCAATTCCATGAACGGTATCGCCCTATCGTTGGACCGGCTATACGGCGAAGTGCGCTCTCGCATTGCGGAAGTGGAAACTTTATTGTGTTTTGGCGCCACTCCCTGGGAAGCGGTGCGGGATTGCGTCAAAGTTGCCGTCCGGGCGGGAATGATGCCAACCATCAACTCTTTGATGGTGGTAGGCCTGGTCAGCCTGCCAGGAATGATGACTGGGCAGATCCTGGGTGGTGCTGACCCGAGGGAAGCGGTGAGGTACCAAATCATCGTGCAACTGATGATTGCCGCCGCGGTAGCCATCGGCTGTCTGCTCCTGGTAGGACTCTCCTATTCAAAACTGTTTACAAAAGACGCGGCCCTACAGCCGTCCTTACACAGGAGCGTTCCGAGAGGGGGAGGTAAAACATAATTGGATTGTTCTCCCCCGGCAACCTGTTGGCAAGCGTTTGCCGGCCAATGTCATCAGGACCGGCGAGTAGGAGCAGGCGCCAGTAGAAGGGCGTAACAAATTAACTATGGAACTGGTTGTGGCAATTCTTAGAAGCCAAGCCTATTTAAACACGGGGAGGGTATTTACATATGCCTAGCGATCAAGAAACCAGGCCACACACAAGGTCATCGGATGAAAAAATCAAATTTACCCCAGGTACAGGGAAGACCCAGGCGAGTAATTCCGTGCTGGAAGTGCTGGGTGTAGCAACCCGCCTTGGTCTTACCTCTTTTGGCGGCCCCATCGCCCACCTGGGCTATTTCCGCGAGGAGTATGTGGTGCGGCGAAAATGGTTGAACGAAAAAACCTACGCCGATCTGGTCGCTCTGTGCCAGTTCCTGCCCGGCCCGGCCAGCAGCCAGGTGGGTATAGCCATCGGAATGATGCGGGCTGGGCTGCTCGGGGGCATCGCCGCCTGGATAGGTTTTACTCTGCCTTCGGCGATTGCGCTCATGGTGTTTGCGTTCGCACTCCAGGGATTTGACGTGAGAAACGCAGGTTGGCTCCACGGCCTGATGATCGTTGCCGTTGCTATTGTCGCCCAGGCTGTCTGGGGCATGTCACGTACCCTGACGCCTGATCGCACCCGGGCAAGCATCGCCATCGTCACGGCTATCATCACGCTAGCATGGCCAACGGCTGCTGACCAGGTGCTCCTCATTGGGGCTGCGGGCCTTTACGGCTGGCTGTTCCTGCCCAAGGCTTCAGTTCCTGAACCGCCCCGGATGAGCGTTCCCATCAGCCGCAGGATGGCGGTCATCTGCTGGATCATCTTCCTGGCGCTTTTGGGCGGCCTGCCGCTTTTACGGCAAATCAATCCTTCCCACGGGCTGAGCGTGTTCGACAGCTTTTTCCGGGTTGGTTCCCTGGTATTTGGCGGGGGGCATGTGGTGTTACCGCTGCTGCAAGCTGAAGTTGTGCCGCCGGGATGGCTCACGGACACGCAATTCATCGCCGGTTACGGGGCGGCGCAGGCTGTACCCGGTCCCCTGTTTACCTTCGCCGCCTATCTGGGTGCTGTAATGAACGGTTGGCCAGGGGCCGCGATTACATTGATAGCCATCTTTTTGCCGTCTTTTTTACTGGTTTCCGGGGCGTTGCCCTTTTGGGACGCTATCCGCCAGCACCCTGAATTCCAGGCCGCATTAAATGGGATCAACGCGGCCGTTGTGGGGATCTTGCTTGCTGCCCTTTACAATCCGGTGTGGACCAAGGCGATCAAAACACCCGCTGACTTTAGTCTGGCGCTGGCCGCGTTCGGGTTGCTCATGCTGTGGAAACTCCCGCCCTGGTTGGTAGTAGTCTTTTCCGCTGTAGGCGGCGCCGTGATTGCAGCCCTTCCCTAAAAACGCGCCACGTGATCATAACCCAAGCAAGGTTTTCGCTATGTTTACTTTTAAGATTTCAGAGGTCATATAGTGAAGTTTAAGACCCCTGGCCTCCCGGTAAAATCTTTCAATTGGCATCTCTATACTGTAACAGTGTCCGCCACGTTTGTATTCGCGACATTTTGCTGATTAATTTTACGGAAGAGCCGGGCTTCGTTTGGATGGTGGCTCGTACGGTTTTTAATTTGACAAGCGGAAAGTAGTCCGGAGGCAATATTAGAAGAAAAAGGAGGCCTCAAGTTGACAAAACGGCAACGACTGATTCTAGCCATTATTTTTTTATTTCTTTTCACCGGTACGAGTTAAACCGACGAGCAGGTTAATGTGTGGTTTGACGGCAAGGCAAGCCTATGAAGTTGGATACCCCGGCCATGATTTTGGACGGGCGCACCATTGTGCCCATGAGGGCCATTTTCGAGGCCTTCGGGGCAAAAATAGAGTGGAAGCAGGAAACCTCGACCATCGAGGCTCTGATGGATGATACTTACTTGAACCTTGCGGTAGGAGACAAAATTGCCTGGCTGGGCAGAAATCCGGTACGAACGGCTGAAGGCAGACAATGGGTTCTAAAACCGGTAAAACTGGACGTGACGCCGGTAATTCTGGGGGGACGCACCCTGGTGCCGGTGCGGTTTATCAGCGAATCCCTGGGGGCCAACGTTAAATGGGACGGCAGAAGCCGCACAGTACTGATAACTACCGATTGGTTTGGCCAGTACGACCCTGAGGTAACCCGGGTCAACGAAATTTTACGCTTACGAACAAATCAAACCTCCTTTCCATATCCTATAATGCAAGGTTTTGAGGGAGGAGCGGTAGTATGCCTGAAGAGCCAAAGGGGTGGTTCGGTAAACTGGAGTTATTTCTGCTCATTGCCGCAATCGCTATTGTGATTTTATGGAAACCGAGGTGATAGGAGGTAAAAGTAGGCTTAATCCTGTGAAGGGGTCCGGATAACGGACCCCCTTTACGTAGGTATAGGAAATTATGGTCTTGTGGATAATTTCCTATACCTGGGGGGTTGTAGGGGGGTGTGCCCCCCTACTCTTGCGGGGTGCTCAGGCCGAAGGCCGCCGAATACCCGCAAGGGGCACGCCGTTCGACTAGGGCGGTAAACCGCCAAGTCTCACGCAGGGGGCGGCAGCCCCTAGCGGACAAGAGAGGCGACTTCTGATAAACCGCCGAAGGCGATGAAAGTCGCCTTTCTTGATGCGGTTAAGGCTGTTAGCGAGATATTTTGAGGGTATCAGTTGTGCGTTATCAATTTAACGACTTGACAAGGCCATCGCGTTGTTTTATAAAAGATGGTATGAAGAAATTTCAGAGTTACTTGCAAGAAAGGGGTGAGTGCTGTGCCAACCTATGATTACAAGTGCGAAAAATGCGGTGTCTACGAATACTTTCAGAGCATTACCGAGCCCGCCCTGGACCAGTGCCCCCACTGTGGCGGTAATACCAAACGTCTCATCAGCCGAAATGTCGGCATTGTCTTTAAAGGGCCCGGGTTTTATGTCACTGACAGCCGGAAGTCTAGCGCCGGTGAAAGTTCTCCTGGTACAGAATCTTCTGCGAAGGAATCTTCCAGTAAAGAATCCACTACCGGTGAAAGCAAGCCCGAATCTGCTGCCTGCTAAATGACAGATGCTGAGCCCCACGCTCAGCAGTTTTTCTTCTCTTAGAGCAGGATCACGAGTGGGATGGCCGTGAGGTGAGGAAAGTGATCCGCATTGGCACTGCGGGATACAGCTATCGTGACTGGGTAGGACCCTTTTACCCACCGGGGACCAAGGGCGAGGATATGCTTTCCTATTACGCCAAGGAGTTCCCATTTGTCGAGCTTAATTCTTCTTACTACCGGATGCCTAACCGGCATATGTTGTGGAACATGCAGGCCAAGACACCGCATGGATTTCTTTTTGCCGTAAAGGCCCACCGGTCTATCACTCACCAGGAGGATACAGGTCCTGGGGCTTACGAGGAATTTCGAGAGGCCCTGTCCCCGCTGGCAGCGGAGGGGAAGCTGGCTTGTGTGCTGGCTCAGTTTCCTCATTCCTTCCGGTGTACCGAGGCTAACCGGAGTTTTTTGAGGGCTTTGCGCGACGGGATGGGCGATCTCCCGGTGGTAGTAGAGTTTCGCCACCAGAGCTGGATCAGGGAAGGTACCATGGAGTTGTTGCGGCAACAGCAACTGGGCTTTGTCTGTGTGGATGAACCTGATCTTAAGGGGCTGGTGCGACCAGTGGTGGCATGTACGGGACCGGTTGCGTACGTCCGCTTTCACGGGCGAAATGCCGACCGGTGGTGGGATCACCGGGAATCCTTTGAACGGTATAACTACCTGTACCTAGAAGAGGAACTGCGAGAATGGTTGCCCCGTATCCGTGTACTCTCTTCTGGCTCAAAAAAGCTGTTCATCAGTTTTAATAACCATTACCAGGGGCAGGCGATCCGGAACGGTCGGATGATGCGGGCTTTGTTGACGTCTTTCGGGGGAGGATCATTCCCCAAAGATGTTGAATAAGTAATAGTATTGCCTAAGTACAGATGGCCGGAGGGATGGGCATGGGCGAGTGCTGGGACCGGACCAAAGAAATGGAAGTAATCCTGAATTCTGTCCACGAGGGTCTGATGGCAGTAGACCAGGAAGGGCGGATTACGATTTTCAACCAGGCCGCCGAAAAACTGATCGGGGTACCTGCCCACCAGGCCGTCGGGAAGCCGGTTTCCCAGGTGGTTCCAAACACCCGCCTGCACCTGGTGCTGCAGACCGGCCAAGCAGAGTTAAACCAGCAGCAATTACTGGGGGACACCACCATCCTGACCAACCGGGTACCTATCAGGGATGAGGAGGGCCGGGTGGTGGGGGCGGTGGCAGTATTCCGGGATATCAGTGAAATCATCCACCTGGCCGAAGAGATTACCAGCCTCAAGGAGACTCAGTCGCTTTTGCAGGCGATCATTGATTCCACCCAGGACGCTATCTCCGTGGTGGACGAAAACGGCCTGGGAATCATGATTAACCCGGCCTATACGCGGTTGACCGGCATGACCCAGGAGGACGTAATCGGCAAGCCTGCCACCGTTGACATTGCTGAAGGGGAGAGCATGCACCTTCAAGTGCTGCGCACCCGGCAAGCGGTAAAGAGTACTCCGATGAAGGTGGGGCCTAACCGCAAAGAGGTGCTGGTAGACGCTGCCCCCATTATCGTTAACGGCGATCTGAAGGGCAGTGTAGGTGTTATTCATGACGTGTCAGAGATCCACCGCCTGTCAGAAGAACTGGAGCGGGCCCAGCGGCTGATCCGCCGGTTGGAGGCCAAATACACCTTTGAAGACATCATCGGGGTTAGTGAAGAGGTCCGCTACGCCGTTGAGCAGGCAAGAAAGGCGGCCCAGACCCCGGCCACCGTTATTCTCCGGGGGGAGAGCGGGACAGGGAAAGAACTATTTGCCCATGCTATTCACCAGGCCAGCAGCCGCCGCCGGGGACAGTTCATCAGGGTGAGCTGTGCCGCAATTCCCGAAACCTTGATGGAAAGCGAGTTGTTCGGGTATGTGGATGGGGCTTTTACAGGGGCCAAACGGGGTGGGCGCCGGGGGTATTTTGAGGAAGCGGACGGAGGCACTCTTTTCCTTGATGAAATAGGGGAAATC
Source organism: Clostridiales bacterium PH28_bin88 (assembly GCA_000987045.1). GTDB lineage: Bacteria > Bacillota > PH28-bin88 > PH28-bin88 > PH28-bin88 > PH28-bin88. The sequence goes on from LAKY01000004.1 coordinate 50,641, forward strand.
AACCTCAATGTGCAGGCCAAACTGTTGCGGGTGTTGCAGGAACGGGAGATCGTAAAGGTAGGCCACAGTCAACCTGTGACGGTAGATGTCCGTTTGATTGCGGCTACCAACGCCAACCTGGAAGAACTGGTACGAAAAGGGCAGTTCCGGGAGGACCTGTACTACCGGCTGAACGTAGTACCCATCTATATCCCCCCGCTCAGGCACAGAAAAACCGATATTCCCCATTTGGTCAATTTCTTGCTGCGCAAGTTCAACCAGGAGTATGGGCGAAACGTATCGGGTATTGCTCCGGAGGCGCTGCAGCGCCTAATGGATTATTCCTGGCCGGGAAATGTGCGGGAGTTAGAGAATGCGCTGGGCCGGGCCATTATTAATATGAAGTACGGGGATGCCGTCGTTGAAGCGGAACACCTTCCGGCCCTGGGTATGAAGGCGCAGGTAGTACAAGCAGGGTCCGGCGGGCGGCGGCCCAATTTCGCCTACGCCGGCGAAAGTCTCAATGAAATGAGGGACCGATGGGAGAAGGAGGTACTGGCTGCGGTGTTGGCTCATACCGGAGGGAACCGCACCCGAGCAGCCCAACTATTAGGCATCTCACTGCGTAATCTCTACAACAAGCTGGATAGGTACCGCCTTGGGTAAGGATTGCATACTGTTGCATGCAAAAAATTGCATATGAAGCAGAGTGCACGATTGAATCCTGTATTATGGAGATAAGCCGGGCTGAAATACCCCTGGACAGTACATCTTGCTTGACAGTGGATTTCCGGTGCCAGACGCAAAGTTTGGCACCTTTTTTGCTTATATAACATTTAGGAACTAATGGGCAGCCTGTTATCACCGGCAATTCAGGAAGGAGGTTTCATTGGTAATGGAAATCTTCGGGTACATGGAAAAATATGACTATGAGCAGTTGGTCATGTGCCAGGACCGCGAGAGCGGGTTAAAAGCCATTATTGCCATTCATGACACCACCTTGGGTCCAGCCCTGGGGGGAACACGCATGTGGCCGTATGTCACTGAACAAGAGGCGATCACCGATGCCCTCCGGCTGGCCAGAGGCATGACGTATAAAGCGGCGGCTGCCGGGTTAGACCTGGGCGGTGGTAAAGCTGTCATCATCGGTGACCCTCGCCGGGATAAGACCGAGGTATTGCTGCGGTCCTACGGGCGGTTTGTGGATACCCTTAAAGGCCGCTACATCACTGCCGAGGATGTCGGGACCTGCCAGCAGGACATGGACATCATTCACCGGGAAACCAAACATGTTACCGGTATTGCCCCGGCAAACGGGGGGAGCGGGGACCCGTCGCCCTTTACTGCCTTGGGGGTACTGCACGGTATGAAGGCGGCAGCCCGGGAGGCTTTTGGGACGGAGAGTCTTGCCGGTGTGCGAATTGCATTGCAGGGTGTCGGTCATGTGGGATATCACCTGTGCCACCTGCTGAAAGAGGAGGGGGCAGATTTGGTGATTACGGATATTCACACCTCTGTAGCAGAGGAAGCCGCAGTCGAGTTCGGTGCGGAAACCGTGGGGCCAGACGAGATTTACGGAGTCCAATGCGATATCTTTGCCCCGTGTGCCCTGGGGGCGGTGATCAATGATACCACCTTGCCGCAGTTAAAAACACGGATCATTACCGGTTCTGCCAACAACGTGCTGGCAGAGGAACGTCACGGTGAAGAATTGCACAGGATGGGCATACTGTATGTACCGGACTACATCATTAACGCCGGCGGGCTGATTAACGTGGCGGAGGAACTACTCGGCTACCAGCAGCAGAGGGCGGTAGAAAAAGTAACCCGGATCTATGACAACACCGCTGAAGTGATGGCGATTGCCAAACGGGAGGGAATTCCCACTTACCGGGCCGCCGACCGGCTGGCGGAAGAACGCATCCAGCGGGCAAAAAGGACCGGGCGGGCCCGGGAAGGGGTGAGCATGGTTGGCTAGATCAGGGAGAGTGAGTTTTGACGAGGAACGCTGCAAGGGTTGTGAACTGTGTATGGGCGCCTGCCCCCAGAAAATTATCGGGTTGTCCGAACACCTTAATTCCCTTGGTTACCACCCGGCGGGGGTGGCTGAAATGGAGAAATGCACGGGTTGCGCCATGTGCGCCTGGATGTGCCCGGATGTGGTGATTTCGGTAGAGAGGGAGGTAACCGCATGAAGGTCTTGATGAAAGGCAACGAAGCCCTGGGTGAGGCAGCCATACAGGCCGGATGCCGATACTTCTTCGGCTACCCCATCACGCCCCAGACGGAACTGCCGGAATACCTGGCGAAAAGGATGCCCGAAGTGGGCGGGGTTTTCCTCCAGGCGGAGAGCGAAGTCGCTGCCATCAATATGGTGTACGGAGCGGCAGGTGCAGGGGCACGGGTGATGACCTCATCTTCCAGCCCGGGCATCAGCTTGAAACAAGAGGGCATTTCTTACCTGGCTGGGGCGGAGTTGCCCTGTGTGATAGTTAATATTATGCGGGGGGGACCGGGCCTGGGAAGCATTCAGCCTTCCCAGTCAGACTATTTTCAGGCTACCAAGGGTGGGGGCCACGGGGACTACCGCAACATTGTACTGGCTCCCGGCTCGGTGCAGGAACTGGTTGACCTGACTTTCTGGTCCTTCGAACTGGCAGACAGGTACAGGAACCCCGTGATGATCTTGGGAGACGGTGTGTTGGGCCAAATGATGGAACCGGTAGAGTTCAACCCGGGGGCGGCAGCGGCTCAGGTGGAAAAACCATGGGCCACCACCGGCTGCAAGGGTAGGCAGAAAAACATCATCAACTCCCTCTACCTCGACCCGGAGGTATTGGAAAAGCACAACGAAAGACTGCAAAGGAAGTTTCGCACCATGGAGGAAAAGGAGCCCAGGGCGGAAACCTACCGTACTGCGGATGCGGAAATCGTGTTGGTGGCTTTCGGTACCACCGCCAGGATCTGCAAGGCAGCGGTGGACGCTGCCCGTGAAGAAGGGATCAGGGCTGGGTTGGTCAGGCCCATCACCTTGTGGCCGTACCCGGTGGATATCCTGAACACGGCTTTGCAGAAGGCCAAAGCGGTGCTAACAGTGGAAATGAATGCCGGGCAGATGGTGGAGGATGTGCGGCTGGCGGTCAACGGGCGTTTGCCGGTGTACTTTTACGGCCGGACAGGCGGCATGCTGCCGACGTCTAAAGCAGTACTGGAAGAGATTAGTCGGATCGGGGGGATGGCGCATGGCCAGCGTGTTCGCCAGGCCTGAGGCACTGACCCAGGACCGGTTTCATTACTGTCCCGGGTGTACCCACGGGATTATTCACCGGTTGGTGGCAGAGGCGATTGAGGAACTGGGAGTCCGGGAGGACACCATCGGCGTTGCTTCAGTGGGGTGCTCGGTGTTAGCGTACAACTATTTCGACCTGGATATGCAGCAGGCAGCTCACGGGCGCGCACCGGCGGTAGCTACGGGTATCAAGCGGGTGTTGCCGGGCAAGACGGTTTTCACTTACCAGGGGGATGGCGACCTGGCTTCCATCGGTACCGCGGAGATCTTGCATGCCGCTGCCCGCGGTGAAAAGATTACGGTTATTTTTGTGAATAACGCCATCTATGGGATGACCGGCGGGCAGATGGCGCCCACCACCCTGGAGGGCCAAACCACTACTACCTCGCCCAAAGGACGGGACGTAGGCCAGGTAGGGTATCCGGTGCGAATGTCGGAGATCCTTGCCACTATCGATGGGGCGGCCTACATCAGCCGGGTCAGCGTGCACAACCCAGCCCACGTTAACAAGGCTAAAAAAGCCGTCCGGCGGGCCTTTGAAGTACAACAAAAAGGCCTGGGCCTGAGCATGGTGGAGGTGCTTTCCACCTGTCCCACCAACTGGGGGATGAAACCCACCGACGCTTTGAAGTGGCTGGAGAAGAATATGATCCCATATTTCCCGCTGGGGGATTTTAAAGTACCTGAGGAGGTGTAGCGGACATGTTACATGAAGTGGTAGTAGCCGGGTTTGGCGGGCAGGGTGTTTTGTTAACCGGACAGCTTCTGGCTTACGCCGGCATGTTGGAGGACAAACAGGTGGCCTGGATACCCTCTTATGGTCCCGAAATGCGGGGTGGTACCGCTAACTGCACCGTCACTGTTTCCGAACAGGAAATCAGTTCCCCGGTGGTGGAAGAACCGAGCGCAGCGCTGATTTTTAACCTGCCCTCCCTTGCCAAGTTTGAATCCCGAGTGCGTCCAGGGGGCATCCTCTTGATTAATTCTTCTCTCGTAGACCGGAAGAGCAATCGGAAGGATCTTCACGTTTACGAGATACCGGCTAACGAGATTGCCGATACCCTGGGGAACGGCCGCGTGGCCAACATGGTAATGCTGGGTGCGTACCTGGAACTGACGGGAGCGGTATCTGTCGCCTCGGTGATGAAGGCGCTGGAGAAGGTATTGCCGGAACACCGGCACAATCTGCTGCCCTTGAATCAAAAAGCCATGGAAATGGGTGCCAAGGCCGTCAGGAAGGTTGCGGCGATAGGTGCTTAAGAACTGCTGAGAAAACCTCTCCAAAAATCGGTTGCAAACTAACAGCCCATGGGAGTATCTCCCGTGGGCTTCGTATTTAAACCGGCATTTCTGATAAACCGCCGAAGGCGATGAAAGTCGCCTTTCGTGTGTTGGCTGGATTTGGTATAATGAAGGCTGAGTATAAGGAGGAGTGCGCGTGGGACTAGAGGCTGTTTACGCCCGGGTAGTAGTAGGCGTGGCGCACCGTCAGGTGGACCGGCCTTTTGATTATAACGTACCGGCTCATTTGTTGCCAAAAGTGCAGGTGGGCTGCCGGGTAATGGTGCCGTTTGGCCCACGCCATCTGGAAGGGTATGTAGTGGAATTGTGCAACCAAACCGGGACTAGCCAGACCAGGAACATTCTGGAGGTGTTAGACCCCGAACCGGCTTTTGACGAGGAGGCCATTTACCTGGCTCGATGGATGAGTGAAACCTATCTCTGTCCCCTAGTCACTGCCCTCCGTTGTATGCTACCTGCCGGAGTGCGAGGAAAAGAGGAGAGGGCCTGGCGGTGGACGGGTGGAAGTGAACAGGACGTGAAAGAACTGCTCCTTCACCTTGAAGGGGTTGATACCGGGGCGGCCAGCTTGGCCCGGAGATTACTCGCGGAGGGTAGGGTGGCGGAAAAAGCCCTTCGCCACCGATTCCCTGAACTGAATCTGGAGGGGGCTCTGGCTACCCTCCGGCAACACGGGCTGGCGGAACGCGACACGCTTTACACAGGTTCAACCCGATTCAAGCGACCAAAACTTGNNTCGGTCTTAAAGCCGGGGCGCCGCGGCAGGCGGCGGTACTCCGCCGTTTGCTGGAAGGGGACGGCCTGCCGGTGGAGGCCTTGCATGCCGTAGGGGGAGGCCCGCAACCGGTGAAGGCACTAGTGCAAAAGGGGTTGGTGAGGATTGAGGAGCGAGAGGCTCTTAGCGAACCCTGTCTCGAGGACGAAGTATCACCCACTGTACCTTTGGCGCCCTCACCGGAGCAGGAAAAAGCTTTAACGGCGATTTTCACGGCCATGGAGGCAGGTACACCCGCCACGATCCTGCTGCACGGTGTCACCGGGAGCGGTAAGACGGAGGTCTACCTGCAGGCCATCCAGGAAGTGATTCGCAAGGGCAGGCAGGCTATCGTCCTGGTGCCGGAGATTTCCCTCACTCCCCAGACGGTGGCCCGCTTTCGCGCCCGTTTCGGTTCCCAGGTTGCCGTACTGCACAGTGGGTTGTCCACGGGCGAAAGGTACGATGCCTGGCAGCGAATCAGGCGCGGAATGGTTAGCGTGGCCGTAGGGGCCAGGTCGGCGGTATTTGCTCCTTTTTCCCGCCTGGGGCTGATCGTGGTGGACGAGGAACACGAACCCACCTATAAACAGGAGCAAAACCCCAAGTACCACGCCCGGGAGGTGGCAGAAGCGCGGGCTGCGTACCACGGAGCGGTGGTGATGCTTGCCAGCGCGACGCCATCACTGGAAAGTTTCTATCTTGCCAGGCAGGGATCGTATACTTTACTGAGCATGCCTCAACGGATTGCATCCAGGCCCTTACCGCCGGTGGAAGTGATAGATATGCGCCAGGAACTGCACGCCGGAAACCGGAGCATTTTCAGTCGCCTGCTGAAGCAGGGTATTCATGAATGCCTGGCCGATGGCCGGCAGGCGATCTTGTTCCTCAATCGCCGCGGATTCGCTGGGTTTATCGTATGCCGGGACTGCGGGGCAGTGCTGAAATGTTCCCACTGTGACGTATCCCTTACCTATCATGCAGCGGGAAACCAGTTAAGGTGCCATTACTGCGGGCACCAGCGGTCCATGCCTGCAAATTGCCCCGGCTGCGGAAGCCAAAGGATCCGGGGATTCGGCATCGGTACCGAAAGGGTGGAGCAGGAGGTAGGCCGCATGTTCCCTTCGGCCCGGGTGCTCCGGATGGACATGGATACTACCGGACGCAAAGGTTCCCACGATGCCATCCTGAACGCCTTTGCTTCCGGTAGAGCGGACATCCTGGTAGGGACTCAAATGGTGGCCAAGGGCCTGGATTTCCCCAATGTAACCCTTGTCGGCGTTGTCAGCGCCGATACAACCCTTAATTTGCCCGACTTTCGTGCCAGGGAACGCACCTTTCAACTGCTGACCCAGGTAGCCGGGCGTTCGGGCCGGGGGGACAATCCTGGATTAGTAGTGATCCAGACCTATGCTCCGGAAAATGATAGTATTTTGGCTGCCAGGGACCATAACTTTGCAGGATTTTTTGCCACTGAGATAGAAAACCGTAGGAGGTTCAGTTACCCGCCCTTTGTCCACCTGCTGCGGGTGGTGGCCAGCGGTACCCGGGAAGAGAACGTGATGGCGGGAGTTCACGCCCTCCATGCTTCCTTAATGGCTGTGAACAGCGAGTTCTTGCCATCTGGAGGGAATGGCGTGGAGTTGCTTGGCCCTGCTCCCGCTCCCCTAAACCTTTTGAAGGACAGTTTTCGCTGGCAAATTACCGTAAAGGGACGGGAACTGGCGACCATACGCCGCGTGGTGCGGCTCGGACTTGAGAGATTCGTCCAAAACGAACCCCTGGCGCGGTCAATCGCTATCGGATTGGATGTCAACCCGCTGGGGATGCTATGAAATGATCATATCGTTTGGCCCGTTGTGTGAGGAGGATTAGGATGGCCGTTTATAGAATTGTGGAAGTCGGTGACCCGGTGCTGCGGGAACATGCCCGCCCGGTGCCCAAAATCACGCCCAACATTGTGAAACTACTGCAAAATATGGCCGATACCATGTATGACGCCCCAGGCGTAGGGCTGGCAGCTCCCCAGATCGGGATCTCCAAGCGGGTAATCGTTATAGACGCCGGAGAGGGTTTGATCGAACTCATTAACCCGGAAATAATCTCGGCTGAAGGACAAGAGGTAGACGTGGAGGGGTGCCTCAGCGTTCCCGGCCTTCAGGGAGAGGTACGCCGGGCCGCGCGGGTTAAGGTCGCTGGATTGGACCGGGAAGGCAAGGCGGTAATCGTGGAGGGCGAAGGGTTGCTGGCCAGGGTGCTGCAGCATGAGATCGACCACCTCAACGGCATCCTTTTCGTGGACAAGGTCATCCGGTTTATTGAGAGAAAAGGGGTTGTCAAAGAGTCCGAGGAGACGTAAGAATTACTTGCAATTGGGGAAGAGGGGAATCATGATTGCGCCTGGTTTTTATGGGTACACCCGAGTTTGCGGTCCCTAGCCTAATCAAGTTGTTAAACGGAAGCCACCAGGTAGTAGCGGTAGTAACCCAGCCGGACCGTCCCAAGGGACGTAACGGGGTGATGACACCTCCCCCTGTAAAACAGGCCGCGGGCCGCGCAGGCGTCCGGGTGATCCAGCCGGCCAGTGCCCGGGAGGAGGCTTTTCGCCGGGAATTGACGGTTATGAAGCCAGACCTGGTGGTTACGGTAGCCTACGGGCAAATTCTGCTCCCGGAAGTTCTGGCGGTTCCGAGAATGGGCTGTATCAACCTTCACGCGTCCTTGCTGCCGATGTACCGGGGAGCGGCTCCCATTCACAGGGCGGTGATCAACGGGGACCCGGTCACAGGAGCCACCACCATGTACATGGATGAAGGAATGGACACCGGGGACATTATCCTGCAGGCTGCGCTCCCGATCCGGCCGGAGGATACCACCGGAGAGGTCCATGACCGCCTGGCCGATATAGGAGCCCGCCTGCTGGAGGACACCGTAAATCTTATTGCTGCCGGCCACGCTCCCCGGAGACCGCAGGAAGGACGGTACGCCACATGTGCCCCCAGGCTAACCAGAGCTGACGAAATTATTTACTGGGACAAGCCTGCCAGGGAGGTGGTTAACCTCGTCAGGGGCATGAATCCTTGGCCGGGGGCGTATACTACCGCCGAAAACAAGGAGGTAAAAATCCTTCGCGCCTTGGTTCATGATTTGCCGGGTCAGGGTAATGCTGGTCCCTTTGTCCCTGGTGAGGTCAGAGAAATAATCCGGGACCGGGGGTTTACCGTGAGGACGGGGGATGGTGGGTCGGTGCTGGTGCGGGAGGTGCAGCCTTCCGGCAAACGACCGATGGACGCCGTTTCTTTCGTCAACGGTTACCGGATCAACCCCGGCTTGGTTTTCGGGAGGAGGGGACCAGGATGAAGATCAGGAAGCGCCTGTTTATCGGACTGTTGGGAGTAAGCCTGTTGGTGTTGGTTGGGCTGGTTCTTTCCGGCTGGTTCCTGGCTGCCCACAGGCAAAACCCTGTTTACCGTGTGCTGCTGGGAATGGTAGGAGGGGCCGGCGTACTACTGGCTTTAGCCGTGGCCTTCGGGATTGCTGGCTTGGTACTTACCCTGTGGTGGTCCCGGTTCTTCCCCCCTTTCCAAAACCTGATGATTATGGCGACTAACCTCCTGTTTCCCGTGGCCCTGGCTATTGGCAGGCTGCTGAAAATCAACCAGGATGTCATCAAGAGTTCGTTTATCGAGGTTAACAACCAGCTGGTACGTACCCGGGGGGTGGCGGTGAACCCGGAACAGGTGATGATCCTGGCCCCTCACTGCCTGCAGAAGAGCGACTGCAAACACAAGATTACCCTTGACGCCTCCAACTGCCGGCGGTGCGGCGGCTGTCCCGTACATGATCTGCACCGGATTGCCGATACCTACGGGGTCCACCTGGTGGTAGCCACCGGAGGAACCCTGGCCCGCAAGTTTGTCCAGCAACTGTGCCCGCGGGCGATTGTAGCCATTGCCTGTGAACGGGACCTGACCAGTGGCATCCAGGACACCAATCCCTTGCCTGTGCTGGGCGTGCTGAATATCCGCCCGGAGGGACCGTGCTTTAACACCAGGGTCAACCTGGGGTCGGTGGAGGAAGCTGTCCGCTACTTTTTGCGCGGTGAATTCCGCCGGGTGCAACAGCAGCAAATTTCTCCTTCCTGATACCCCGCCGGGGTTTACAGAAAGGCCTGCATCAGGTATAATCTTGGAAAAGGAAAAAGTTTTACTCAAGGAGGAATGCCGACGATGTTTCCCCTATTTTGGGATCCAACCATGATTATCTTGATCCCGGCCATCATCCTGTCCCTGTGGGCACAGAGCAAGGTGCAGTCGACATTCCAGCGTTACCTGCGGGTTCCTTCCGCCAGCAGGCTGACCGGTGCTGCAGTGGCCCGGCAACTGTTGGACAGGAGCGGCGTGGATGACGTCAAGGTGGAAATGACCCCCGGGCACCTGTCTGACCACTACGACCCCCGCAGTAAGACCCTGCGACTGTCACCCCAGGTATACCAGAGCAGTTCCCTGGCCGCCCTGGGAGTCGCGGCCCACGAAACCGGGCATGCCATCCAGCACGAGTCTGGGTACTTCCCTCTGGAGTTTCGGAACAGTTTTGTGCCCGTGGCCCAAATCGGTTCTAATTTGGCTTTCCCGCTGTTGATTATCGGTTTAATCTTTGCCATGCCGGTGCTGGCGAAGGTGGGCGTGTACCTGTTCACCGCGGTGGTACTGTTCCAGTTGATCACCTTGCCTGTGGAATATAACGCCAGCAACCGGGCGATTGCCCTGCTGGAGGGTTACGGGTATATCACCCGGGAAGAGGTGGGACCCACCCGCCGGGTGCTTAGCGCAGCGGCCCTTACCTATGTGGCGGCAGCCTTGACCGCGGTGTTGACCCTGGTGCGGTTATTGATCTTGTCAGGGATGTTAGGCAACAGGGACGAATAAACTCGCATTTAACTGGGCAGCTTGGGAGGCAGGTGAGGATACCTGCCTCTTTTGATGGCGGGACTATGTCTTGATCATATCGATGAAAAGGAAGTGGCGGTTATCGTGGCGCCGACGGAGCGTGGCAGGAAAGACGGTTTCTCTCCCCGGGAGTTGGCCCTCCGCACCCTTTACCAGGTGGAAGCAGAGGGCGCTTTTGCCAACCTGGCCCTCAACCGGGCGCTCCAGCATAGCGGCCTTAAGAAGCTGGACCGGGGATTCGTGACAGAACTGGTTTACGGGGTAGTGAGATCCAGCAATACCCTGGAGTGGGTTTTACAGCAGCTGATGGACCGCAGCCTGGACAAGACCCCTCCCTGGATCAGGGGCATTTTAAAGCTTGGAGCCTACCAGTTGTTATATATGGATAAAGTCCCGGTTTCAGCCGCTTGCAATGAAGCCGTGGAACTGGCAAGAAAATACGGGCACCCAGGCACCGTGCGCTTTGTCAATGGCGTGCTGAGAAATCTGGCCCGTCGCAGGGAGGAGGTCACCTTCCCCCCTCTAGACAGGGACCCGGTGGCCCATATCTCTCTGGCTCATTCCCACCCCGAGTGGCTGGTGTCTCGATGGGTCAAGCGCTTCGGGGTAGACGCTACCATCGCCCTCTGCCGCTTCAACAACCAGCCGGCGGACAACTCGGTGCGGACCAACACCCTGAAGACTTCCCGGGAGGAACTTGTAGGCTTGTTAGCCCTGGAAGGGGTGAAAGCGGAGCCCGGCAGGTATACTCCCGAAAGCCTGGACTTGAGCGGGTTTACCGCCATGGATCACCTGCGGGCTTTCCGTGAGGGGATGTTCCTGATGCAGGACGAGGCTTCCCAAATGGTGGCCCATCTATTGCGGCCCAAGCCCGGCGAGGTGGTGGTAGACGCCTGTGCCGCCCCCGGCACTAAGACCACCCACCTGGCCCAGTTGATGGGGGACCGGGGAAAGATCCTGGCCTGGGACGTACACCAGCACAAGCTGGGTCTCATCGAGGGAAACTGCCGTCGCCTGGGTATTCATTGCGTAACCGTCAGCCAGGGAGATGCCAGCCGGCTGGGAACGGTTCTGGGTGAGGTGGCGGACCGCCTGTTGATCGACGCCCCCTGTTCAGGGACCGGGGTGTTAAGGCGGCGGCCGGACGCCCGCTGGCGAAAATCTCCTGAAAAGCTGCCCGAACTGCGGGAACTGCAACTTCAGATCCTGGCGGGGGCGGTGGGATGCCTGAAACCGGGCGGCGTGCTGGTTTACAGCACCTGTTCCATCGAAGACGAGGAAAATTTGGATAACGTGCGCCGCTTGCTGGCGCTTCGACGAGACCTGGTAATGGAGGATATATCCAAGCTATTACCGTTCATTCCCGAACGGGAGGAAGACCGGAAATCCGCGGCGGCCGGCTACCTGCAGTTCCTGCCCCATGTGCATGGAACCGACGGGTTTTTCATGGCCCGGATACGAAGAGTAGTGACGGGTGTCTAGTGGTTGGTATAATATGGTATGCCAATGGCATAATAGGTAAATAGAGTAACTAATACTATAGGGTAATTTAAAAGTAAGCGGAGCCATGGGGACGGTTCGAGCGTCCCCGAAGCGTAGCGAAGCATAGTTGGGGACATTCCTGTCCCAAAAGACCAGCCCGGGCTTCAGCAGGTGTGTCCCATTCCTTAATCGGGGAGACGATGGAACCGTCCCCATGGCATATCCCCATGGCGTAGCGGGCATAGCGAAATAAGCAATAAATATTACGCTGTAGTGTTAAAGGAGTAAAAGGATGTCCAAGCCTGACTTGCGGGGAATGGAAATGGAAGAGGTCGAACTTATGCTGCGGGAGATGGGTGAGCCGGCTTACCGGGGCCGCCAGGTCTTCCAGTGGGTCCAAGCCAGGGGAGAAACAGATTTTTCGCAAATGTCAAACCTGCCCACACGCCTGCGAGAGAGGCTGGCGGAGAGAGGTATGATCACCAAGCTGAAGGTGTTGCAAGCCCGCCAATCCCGAGCCGGCGATACGGCCAAGTACTTGTTGGAAATGCCGGATGAGGAGACGGTCGAAACGGTGTTGATGTCATATACCGGTCGGGAAGCCAGGGACCGCTATACTGTATGCGTGTCTTCACAGGTAGGATGCGCCATGGGCTGCCGGTTTTGCGCCACCGGCTTGTCCGGCTGGCAACGCAACCTATCCGCGGGGGAGATCACCGGACAGGTCCTGACTGTGCAACAGTTGCTGCGGTTTAACCGGCCGGAAGCCAACGTAACCAATGTTGTGTTCATGGGTATGGGTGAACCGCTTTTGAACTACAACGAGGTGGTACGGGCCATCCGCATCTTAAACCACCCCCAGGGACTGAATATCAGTATGCGTCGTATCACTGTTTCTACCTGCGGGCTGGTGCCGGAGATGCGGCGGTTAGCCTCCGAAGGGATGCCGGTGGTACTGGCGGTGTCCCTGCACGCCCCATCCGACCGGTTACGTGATCAACTTGTGCCCGTAAACCGCAAGTACCCCCTGGAGGAATTGATGGCCGCATGCCGGGACTATATCCGTGCGGTAAACCGGCGTGTCACTTTTGAATATGCCCTGATCAGCGGGATTAACGACACCAGCGATCACGCCCGCCAACTGGCCGGCTTGCTACACGGGATGCTGGCCAACGTAAACGTGATCCCCGTTAATGCGGTGGAGGAAGCCGGCTACTCTCCTCCCTCGCCCTGGCGGGTTAAGGAATTCGTTGCGGAGCTAAAAGAGCGGGGCGTGGAGGCAGTCGTGCGTGAAGAAAAAGGAAGCGATATCGATGCCGCATGCGGGCAGTTACGTCGCAAGCGGTTAAGGTGACGGCAATGGGTATTCTGGACAGGATGGAGGAATTATCAAGCAGGGTAGTGGAAGGTTTTTTTCGCCGGCGCTTCAAAAGCGCCATCCAGCCGGTGGAGATCGCCCGTGCGCTGGCCCGGGCCATGTCTCGGGGCCGTAGGGTCAGTATTACCAATGTCTACGTGCCGAATTTTTACCTGATCCACTTGCATCCTGACGACTGGCAGGAAATTGCTCCCCTCGAGAAGGCGTTTACGGAGGAATTGGCCTCCTACCTGCAAGGCCAGGCCGAACAAAGGGGTCTAACCATGCTTGGCTATCCCCAGGTCGCTTTTGAAGTAGATGAACAAATGCCGGCAGGTACGGCGCGGGTGCACACCCATTATGAGGGTGAACCGGAAGAAGTTGTTCGCCGTCCAGCCGCAGGGGGTGACACCATGGTTTTTGAAGCCGTGAAAGACGGCCATCCCGGCGGGGAGGGGCCTCTGTACCTGCAGGTGCTGGAGGGGCCAGATCAGGGTAGTTCTTTTGAGCTGACCGGGAGCCGGATGGTCCTGGGACGCAAGGGAAGCAGCGACATCTTTCTGACTGACCACAGGGTGTCCCGCCGGCATGCCATGGTTGAATGCCGGAAAGGCTTCTTCTTTATCACTGACTTGGGCAGCACTAACGGGACTTGGCTCAACGGGAAGCGGGTAGAAAGGTCCCGCTTGCAGGTAGGTGACGGCTTACAGGTGGGGGATACAGTAATGGAAGTGAGGGAGAGATAACTGGAAGTACTAGTGGGGTTACTGCGTTTTGCACTGCTGGTGTTTCTTTATATTTTTTTGTTATTGGTGGTACGGCTGATCCATCGCGACATCCAACGCGAGACTCTGATCCCCTCCAAGCCATCTACGGCTCCATCCGGCTACTTAAAATGGCGGGAAGGTTTCCCGGGGTTAGAAGGAAAATCGTTCACATTGGGCGAACTTAGCATAATTGGCCGGGATCCTTCCAGTCATGTGGTGATCCCGGTACCCCATGTCTCCGGCAGGCATGCGGCGATATGGTGGGACGGGTCTTCATTCGTAATCCTGGATCTGGGGAGTGCCAACGGTACTCAAGTAAACGGGGTGCCGGTGACGGGCCCAATACGCCTCAAGTTTGGTGACTCGGTGGTAATCGGTGGAAACAGGATGGAATTGGTGAGGTGGGAGCATGCAGGCGGCAGCATTGACGGACATCGGGCTGGTCAGGCGGCGAAATGAAGACCACTACCTGGTGGACCTTGCCAGAGGGCTGTTCGTGGTGGCGGACGGCATGGGAGGTCACCAGGCGGGAGACGTCGCCAGCCGCTTGGCAGTGGAGACTATCGCGGCCTGGATACCGCCGGCAGGGGTGGATAACCCGCCGCTAATGTTGGCAGAAGCTGTATCCCGGGCGAATGAGGCAGTATACCGGCAATCCCGGTGCAGGCCGGATAACCAGGGCATGGGGACTACCGTTACAGCCGCCCTGGTAAAGGACGGGATTTTATATGTGGCCCATGTAGGTGACAGCAGGGCGTACCTGCTACGCCAGGGCGCTATGGAAGCCATTACCCTGGACCACTCCTTTGTAGGCGAACTGGTGCGGCGTGGCGGAATCACAGAGGCAGAGGCCATGGACCATCCTCAACGGAACATGCTGACCCGTGCGCTGGGTATCGGCCCGTTGGTGGATGCGGATATGGCCGAGGTGCCGCTAGCCCGGGGAGACTTTATCTTACTGTGTACCGACGGGCTGTCCGGGGTGGTAGAGAAGGAAGAGATAGGCATGGTCGTGAGGGAGGCGGGGAACTTGCAACTGGCCCTAGAGAATTTAATTTCCCTGGCGCTTGCTCACGGTGGGTCTGACAACATTACCGTGGTGCTGGTACACTATGACTAGCGGGATGTTAATGACCTCCCGGGCCTCCCGCCGGAGCGAAAGGCTGTTACTGTTGCCTGTGTCCCTGGCGGTATGGTCGGGCAGTGTTTTTTTCTACCTGGCAGCACCTCATCAATACGGCGAAGCCGTACTGTACGCAGGGCTGGGCCTGGTAGCAACCTTTTACGCCGTCCACCTGCTGCTGGACCGGACCGGTCACCGGGGTGATGTTTACCTCTACCCGGTAGCCTGTATGCTAAGCACTATCGGCCTCATCTATATTTATCGCGTACAGCCCGAACTGGCGGCTCGTCAATTCTTATGGGTGATGCTGGGATTGACGGCATTGTCAGTGGTGGTTATTAAAGGCAGGGATATGAGCCGTCTCGAAGACTTCAAGTACCTGTACATAGTCTTGGGCATGGCTTTTCTACTGGTTACCGCGCTGATGGGGACTGAGGTGGGTGGCGCCCGGGCGTGGCTGTCCATGGGTTCGTTCCGTTTTGAGCCGGCCGAGGGGGTCAAGCTCCTGGCGGTGCTCTTCCTGGCCAGTTACTTGCGGGATAGCCGGGAACTCCTGTCTGTCCCGGGTAGGTCGCGCCAGGTGTTTTGGGGCCCACTGGTACTGGTGTGGGGGCTCTCGCTGGCACTTTTGGTGTTTCAACGGGACCTGGGTACGGCGGTAATTTTTTTCCTTACATTTCTGGCGATGATTTACACCGGTACCTCCCGGAGCGCCTATGTTCTGGCGGGCTTGGCATGTTTAACGGCAGGTGCGGTGTTGGGATACTACCTTTTCGCCCATGTTCGGGTACGAGTGGAGGTGTGGCTGGACCCCTGGACCACCTTAAATGCGGGGGGTTACCAGATTGCCCAGTCCCTTTTTGCCTTCGGTTCCGGCGGGGTGATGGGGACCGGATTGGGGTTGGGAACACCCCGGTTAATCCCCGCGGCGGCTACCGACCTGATTCTTGCGGTGATAGGTGAGGAAACCGGACTAGCCGGTTCCGTGGGGACCATGATGTTATACATGCTGTTCGCCTACCGGGGATACCGCGCCGCGGCTAACGCCAGATGTTCCATGGAATCCTTGCTGGCCGCGGGGCTGACGTCTCTGGTGGCGTTCCATGCCATCATCATTACCGCTGGGGTAACCAAATTACTGCCCCTGACCGGCATCACCCTCCCTTTTATCAGTTACGGGGGCAGTTCGATGGTGATAAACTTTATTCTCTTGGCGCTATTGATCAACATCAGCGGGAACCAGGAACCGGCTGGAGGGGTGTCCATTGACCCGTCGTAGTATCCGTTACCTGGCTTACCTGACCCTGGCAGGTTTCCTTGTGCTCATTCTTAACCTCACCTACCTGCAGGTTATCCAGCGGGCCACTCTAACATCTCACCCGGCTAACCCGCGCTCCTGGCTCAGGGAGCAGCAGGTGCTGCGAGGGGAAATCTACGACCGTAACGGTAAGGCGCTGGCGGTAAACCAGCAAAAAGCAGCGAACAGGACCCGGTTCTACCCATTAGGTCCCGCAGCCGCCCACGTGGTAGGTTTCGAGCATAGAACAGTTGGCAGGGTAGGTCTGGAAGAGGCGTATAATGAGGAACTTCTGGGTTCCACCGGTGTAAGGGGATGGCTAAACGCCGGGCGACGGCTGGCCGGAGTAAAACCGGTTGGTAACGACCTGTTCCTGACCTTGGATGCAGACCTCCAACGCCTGGCGTATCAACAGTTACAAGGACGGCGGGGTGCGGTGGTGCTGGTGGTAGTGGATACCGGAGCAATACTGGTGATGGCCAGTTCCCCCGCTTATGATCCCAATTGGTTGGAGGAGCAATGGGATGAGGCCAGCAGTGACGGGAACGCGCCTCTGTTAAACAGGGCTACCCAGGGACTGTACCCTCCGGGTTCCGTGATGAAAGTGATCACCGGCGCTGCGGCGTTACGAGTCGATCCCGGTAACTTCCGGTTAACCTTCGACTGCCCGGGGTACATCGAAGTTGATGGCAGATGGCTGGCATGTACCCGTCCCCACGGGCGGGTAGACATGGTTCAGGCCATCATGTACTCATGCAACGTGTTTTTTGCCCGCCTCGCCTTGGAAATGGGAGGCGAGGCGTTGTCCAGGGGCGCGGCAGCCTTTGGGTTCATGAGGGGCCTGCCCTTTGACCTTCCGGTGCAGCCTCCGCGTTTCCCGGCGGGGGAACTGCTGGACAGCAACCAACTGGTTGAAACCGCCATCGGTCAGGGAAAGGTATTGGTAACTCCATTGCAGGTGGCGGTAATGGTGGCGACGGTGGCCAATTCGGGAGTGATGCTCAGACCGTACCTCGTCAGGGAGGTAAGGGACAGTAAGGGACGGGTGGTTTACCGGCATCGCAAAGAGATCCTGGGAGTGGCTGCCAGCACCCAAACGGCGGAGATGTTAAAGGACGCCATGGTGGAAGCGGTAGCCCAGGGTACCGGCCAGATGGCTGCCGTACCGGGGGTGACGGTTGCCGGCAAAACCGGTTCCGCTGAAAATCCCCATGGGGAACCTCACGCCTGGTTTGCGGGATTTGCCCCGGCAGCGCAACCACAGGTAGCGGTGGCAGTGGTGATTGAAAACGGTGGTCAGGGAGGAAGAACGGCGGCGCCGGTGGCGCAGGCGATGCTGGCAGCGGCACTACGGGTGAGGAGGTGATCGGCTGTGGAAGGAAAATTACTGGGTAACCGCTACGAGGTGATGGAGAAACTGGGCGGCGGTGGCATGGCGGTGGTGTACAAGGGGAAGGATATCCTCCTGAACCGGGCTGTGACCATCAAGGTGTTAAGGGACCAGTATGCTCATGACCCGGAGTTTGTCAAGCGTTTTCGCCGGGAGGCCCAGGCGGTGGCCAGCCTCTCCCACCCCAACATCGTCAGCATCTATGACGTGGGGCAGGACACAGACCTGCATTATCTGGTGATGGAATACATCGAGGGGAGGACCCTGAAAGACCTGATCCAGGAGCACGGCCAAATCCAGCCGCTCCGCGCGGTAGTAATCTGCCAGCAGATCTGTGACGCCCTGCAGCATGCCCATGACAACGGTGTGATCCACCGCGACATCAAACCCCACAACATCCTGATGACGCGGAACGGCCGGGTCAAGGTTACCGACTTCGGTATTGCCCTGGCGGCCTCCAGCGCTACTGTTACCTATAACGGCGCAATGGTTGGCTCTGTCCACTACGTATCTCCTCAACAGGCCAGGGGCGAACCTACAACCCATCAGTCTGACGTGTATTCTGCGGGTATCGTACTCTACGAGATGTTGACGGGACAGGTTCCGTTTGTGGGTGACAGCCCGATCAGCGTGGCTTTGAAGCACGTGCAGGAAAATCCCCAGCCACCCCGGCAGGTGAACCCGTCAATTCCGATCGTGTTGGAACGGGTGGTGCTGAAAGCCCTGGCAAAGGAATTGCGGCGCAGGTACGAAACCGCCAGGGAGATGTGGATTGACCTGGAGAAGGTGCGGCTGGCGCTGGCCGGTGAGGAAGAAACACCTACGGAGGAATTGGCTGTTGTGGAGGGAGACGACTTGCCGGAAATTAATGGTGGGAGGAAGCGCCGGCGGATGCGCCCGGTAGGATGGCTGCTGGTTACAGCCCTGCTGATCGGGCTCGTTTACGCAAGTTACTTCGGTTTTAGGGAATGGCTGGTGGTGGAGGAAACCCGGGTGCCCGATGTGGTGGAATTATCTGTGCCCCAGGCCCGGGAACGGTTGGCGGAGGCCGGGCTAAAAATGGAAGTGGACCAGCGGCGCTACCATCCTAATATCCCCCAAGGGTATGTGGTCTCGCAAAGTTACCCTCCGGAAACGGTTATTAAAAAAGGCCGGACCGTCAAGGTGGACGTCAGCCTGGGGCCGGAATTGAAGGAAGTTCCTGATGTTATCGGGCAAACCCTGAGGTTTGCTAAAACCAATTTGCAAAACGAGGGCTTCATGGTGGACCCTGAAGTGGAGGAGGTCAGTCACCCGGACGTGCCGGCCGGCAGGGTAGTGGACACCGATCCCGCCCCCCGCACCCGGGCGCCTAAAGGGAGTGCTGTCAAGCTGACGGTGAGCAGCGGGCCGCCGGCCCAATTGATTCCCATGCCCAACCTCATCGGCAAGACCCTTGACGAGGCCAGGGTTGAACTGGATCAAGCCCAACTGCAAATGGGAACCGTAGAATATGATGATTTTCCGGACTTTTTCGCGGGACAGGTGGCGCGCCAGGACCCTGAACCGGGGGTCGATATAATGCAGGGGAGCCCAGTCAAGCTGGTGGTCAGCAAGAGCGGGGGGCCGCCAGCCCAGCCGGCAGAGGTCAATTTGAAAGTATCGGACGACGGCCGGGAGCATCAGATCCGTATCGTGGTGGTTGATGCCAAGGGCAGCCACCAGGAATATGACCAGCGCCACGCTCCAGGGGAGCGGGTGCGGGCGGTTGTCCCGTACTACGGACGCGGCAAGATACAAATCTATCAGGATGACGCGCTTTTCTACGAACAGAATGTCCCCTAAAGGAGTGGAGCCAGAGGTTGAAAATAACAGTACCAGAGGAAGAGCCTCCCGTTGATTCCGGGGGAACAGGGTTGGGTGGAAGAGTTTACGGGAGCCTGGAGGAATATATGTTCGAGGGAACCATTCTCAAGGGCTTTAGCGGGTTTTATTACGTACAAACTGAAGAGGGTATTTTGGAGTGCTCCTTGCGTGGGAGATACCGCCTCAGCGACCAGCGGTTCCTGCCGGGCGACAGCGTCCGCGTTAAGCCGGTAGGAGCGGGCAAGGGTGTCATTGAAGAGGTATTGCCTCGCCGCACTGAACTCGTTCGTCCCCCGGTGGCCAACGTGGAGCAGGCGATTGTCGTGATGGCCGCCGCTAACCCCTCTCCTGACATGTCCCTGCTTGACCGCCTGTTGATCGTGATTGAGGCTGCGGGAGTAGTCCCGGTGATTTGCTGGAATAAGGCAGACCTTGCCAGAACAGAGGACCTGGAGGACATAGCAACACTCTATAAGCGGGCGGGCTATCCGGTACTGGTAACCAGCGCCAAGACCGGTTTGGGACTGGATGGACTCGGGGAGAGGATGAGCCGGGGCATTTCCGTGCTGGCTGGGCCGTCGGGCGTTGGCAAGTCCAGCCTGCTCAACGCATTGCAGCCCGGCCTGAAAC
This sequence comes from Clostridiales bacterium PH28_bin88, assembly GCA_000987045.1. Lineage (GTDB taxonomy): Bacteria > Bacillota > PH28-bin88 > PH28-bin88 > PH28-bin88 > PH28-bin88. The sequence continues at coordinate 70,805 of LAKY01000004.1, forward strand.
TGAAGACAGGACAGGTGAGCGATAAGCTGGGGCGCGGGCGGCACACCACCCGCCACGTCGAATTACTGCCCCTGGATAGCGGCGGCCTGGTAGCCGATACCCCGGGATTCAGCAGGCTGGAAATACCCACCGTCGCAAAGGAGGAAGTGGATCGCCTCTTCCCCGAGATGGAGCCATACTTGTCCCAATGTCGTTTCACCTCCTGTTTACACCGGCAGGAACCCCAGTGTGCCGTCCGCGAGGCAGTGGAACGGGGAGAGGTGGAAGCCCGCCGGTATGCTCGCTATCTGGAGTTTTTGGAAGAGGTCATCGCTCGGGAGAGGAGATACTGATATGGTAAAGATCGCACCGTCCCTTTTGGCCGCCGATTTCAGCCGTCTGGGAGAGGCAGTCCGAAAAGCAGAGGAGGGTGGCGCCAACTACCTGCACCTGGACATTATGGACGGGCATTTTGTCCCCAATATTTCTTTCGGCCCCGCAGTGGTAGCGGCGCTCAGACCAGCATCGCGTCTTACCTTTGACGTACACCTGATGATTTCCGACCCCGACAGGTATATTCCCGCGTTTGTGGAGGCAGGCGCCGACCTGATTTCGGTGCACGTGGAGGCGTGCCCCCACCTGCACCGGACCATCCAGTCCATCCGTGAGCATGGGGTTAGGGCGGCGGTCGCCCTTAATCCAGCTACCCCGTTGAACGGCATTGAGTATATCCTGGACCAGGTGGACCTGGTCCTGCTGATGACCGTCAACCCGGGTTTTGGGGGCCAGGCCTACCTGCCCTTGGTGGAGGAGAAGATCCGGCGGCTTAACCGGTGGCTGACAGAACGGGAACTCGAGGTGGAGGTGGAGGTGGACGGCGGGATCACATCGGCCACCGCTCCAGCGGCGGTAGCGGCCGGCGCCAATGTGCTGGTAGCCGGATCCGCGATATTTGCCGCAAAGGACGTAGCGCATGCTATCAAGGAGATCAAGGACAGTGTCAATTTCGTCAATTTCTCTATTTCTTGACGCCGTGTTGTTCCGGTGCTATAATTGGTTTTAATAGTTAAGGCCAATTACATAGGTTTCCTTCGGGGATAGGTGTAATTCCTTACCGGCGGTCTAGCCCGCGAGCCACGTGAGTGGTTGACCCGGTTTAATTCCGGGGCCGACAGTAAAAGTCTGGATGGGAGAAGGAAGGTTCGGGCTCGTTTTGTCATGCGTGCCGTTACATCCAATTCCCCGGAGGCCCCCCGGGGTTTTTCATTTGCTTCAGGAGTGGAGGAAGGCGCCGTGCGCACAGGTAACATAGGCTGGTTTGCTCTTGACGAGAAATTTATGCGCCGGGCACTGGAACTGGCCGGGAAGGCCATGGGTTGGACCAGTCCCAACCCCATGGTGGGGGCGGTGATAGTCAAGGAGGGCCGAATAGTAGGGGAGGGTTACCACCAGCGAGCGGGGACGCCCCATGCCGAGGTGCATGCCCTTAGGCGGGCCGGTGAACAGGCCCGGGGTGCTACCCTTTATGTGACCCTGGAGCCGTGCTCCCATTACGGCCGCACTCCTCCCTGCACCGAAGCGGTGATCCGGGCGGGCATCACACGGGTGGTGGCAGCCATGACCGACCCCAACCCTCTGGTGGCGGGACGTGGCCTGGCGGCTTTGAGGGAAGCCGGCATCCAGGTGGAGGTGGGGCTTTTAGGTCATGAGGCCGCCCGCCTGAACGAGGTCTTTGTCAAGTACATCACTACCGGCTTGCCCTGGGTGGTGATGAAGGCAGCGATGACCATGGACGGGAGGATTGCCACCCGTACAGGGCACTCCCGCTGGGTGACGGGCGAAGAGTCACGCCTTCATGTCCACCGGCTAAGACACCGCTATGACGCAATCATGGTTGGGATTGGGACAGTATTGGCGGATAACCCGCTCTTGACCACCCGCCTACCGGAGCATGAGGGTAAGCAACCCTTGCGGGTCATCTTGGACAGCCGGCTGCGGCTGCCGGTAGACGCGAGGGTGGTGAGGGATACCTCCGATGCCGGCACCCTGGTGGCTACAACAGAACGACATGACCCCGGGAAGAAAGCCGCCCTGGAGGAACGGGGGGTGGAAGTAGCGGTGATACCGGGCTTGGGCCCCCGAGTGGACCTGCCAGCCTTGATGCGGTTATTGGGACAGCGGCAAATCACAGGTATCTTGTTGGAAGGCGGTTCGGAGGTCAATGCCGCTGCCCTGGCAGCAGGGATTGTGGACAAGACCCTCTTCTTTATTGCTCCCAAGATTGTGGGAGGGGCCGGGGCACCCGGCCCGGTAGGCGGGAAGGGTGTGTCCACCATGGAAAAAGCCCAACGATTGAAAGATGTCACAGTAGAACGGTTTGGTCCGGACCTTTTGGTCTCGGGCTACCTGGAGAAAGGGGAACCGTAAGGTGTTTACCGGATTGGTAGAGGAACTGGGAGCGGTGCAGCAGTTAGTCCGGGGGGCGGATTCGGCCCGGTTGAGCATCTCCGCCGGACGGGTTCTGGAAGACGTTAAACTGGGCGACAGCATTGCGGTCAACGGCGTGTGCCTCACAGCGGTGGAATTTTCAGGACGCCGGTTTGAGGTAGAGGTGATGGCAGAAACCCTTGCCAAGACCAACCTAGGGTCGCTGAAGCCCGGCGACCGGGTGAACCTGGAACGCGCGTTGCGCGTTGGGGACCGCCTGGGCGGTCACCTGGTCAGCGGGCACATCGACGGGGTAGGCACCATTAAGAAACAGGAACGGAGGGACATTGCGGTGCTGGCGGAGATAGAAGGCCCGCCGGAGGCGTTGCGCTTTTGTATTCCCAAGGGGTCTATCGCCGTTGACGGGGTCAGCTTGACGGTGGTCACCTGCACCCGCCATTCCTTTTGGGTTTCCCTCATACCCCATACCGCTCAGGCCACAACCCTCGGTTTCAAACGGTTGGGAGACACTGTTAACCTGGAGGCGGACATGCTGGCCAAGTACGTGGAACGCATGCTGAACTACCGGACAATAGAGGACCGGGAAGCCGGCAGGGGTGTGTCCATGGAGTTGCTGGCGGAGCACGGCTTCATCTAAAAGCGCTGTATGCCGTATATACTTTACTACAAGAAGCAAGAGGCAAGAAGCAACTGTTTCCTGCGTCCTGCTTCCTGTTCAAGGGAGGAAGGTTCGGTGTCGGAAGAAAGGATTGTTCGTTTCAATTCCATCGAAGAGGCCGTCGAAGACATCCGTGCCGGCAAGATGGTGGTGGTGGTGGACGACGAGGACAGGGAAAACGAGGGGGACCTGGTGATGGCGGCAGAAAAGGTTACCCCTGAGGCTGTCAACTTTATGGTTACCCATGGCAGGGGGCTGGTATGCCTCCCGCTGGTGGGTGAGCGGCTTGACCAGTTGGATATCCAACCCATGGTCCGACACAACACCGACAGCCACGAGACCGCCTTTACTATCTCTATTGACGCTCGGGATACTACCACAGGGATCTCAGCCCACGAACGGGCTGCTACCATCAAAAAGGTGTTGAATCCGGATACCCAGCCTGATGACTTGCGGCGGCCGGGGCATGTCTTCCCTTTACGCGCCAGGGAAGGGGGCGTATTACGGAGGGCCGGCCACACCGAGGCCTCGGTAGACCTGGCGAAACTTGCTGGCTTATACCCGGCGGGGGTTATATGCGAGATCATGAACGACGATGGGACCATGGCCCGCATCCCTCAACTGGTACCCTTCGCCCGACGTCACAGCTTGAAGATCGTCACCATCGCCGACCTCATCCAGTATCGCCGTCGCACCGAGCGGTTGGTCAGCCGGGTCGTCACCACTCAATTACCCAGCAAGTACGGTGACTTCACGGTAATAGCATATGAGGATACCCTGGAAGGTGAGGCGCATTTGGCTCTTGTTAAGGGGCAGGTGGATGGAGAGCGACCGGTCCTTGTACGGGTGCACTCCGAGTGCCTGACCGGTGACGTGTTCGGTTCTGCCCGCTGCGACTGCGGCGACCAGCTGGCCGCAGCCCTGCGGATGATCGAAGAGGAAGGGGAGGGGGTCCTGCTGTACATGCGCCAGGAAGGGCGTGGCATCGGCCTGATTAATAAACTCAAGGCCTACCGCTTGCAGGACCAGGGGAAGGACACGGTTGAGGCCAACGAGATCCTGGGTTTTCCTCCCGACTTGCGGGATTATGGCATTGGGGCGCAGATCCTGGCCGACCTGGGTGTCAAGAAGCTGCGGCTTTTGACCAACAACCCCCGAAAAATCGCCGGTCTGGAGGGGTACGGCCTCGAGGTGGTGGAGCGAATCCCCATTGAGATCAGCCCCTCTGCTACCAACTGCCGTTACCTTGAGACCAAGAAACACAAGCTCGGCCACCTGCTGAGTTACTAGGTAAGGAGGTTGTTACATGGTTAAGGTAATTGAAGGCCAGTTGCTGGCCCAAGGACTGAGGTTCGGGCTGGTGGTGGGAAGGTTCAATGAGTTCATTACCAGTAAACTGATGACCGGAGCACTGGATGCTTTGCAGCGCCACGGTGCAGACACTCACAATATCGAAGTGGTCTGGGTACCCGGCGCCTTTGAAATCCCGCTGGTGGCCAGAAAGATGGCCGGTCGCGGCTACGACGCCGTAATCTGCCTGGGAGCGGTGATCCGCGGGGCGACACCTCATTTCGACTATGTGGCCAGCGAAGTGACCAAGGGGATTGCCCACGTCGGGTTGGAGACCGGCATTCCGGTTGTCTTCGGAGTGATCACCGCCGATACTATCGAACAGGCCATCGAACGGGCCGGGACCAAGGCTGGCAACAAGGGTTGGGACGCTGCCGTTACCGCCATCGAGATGGCCAACCTGCTGCGGCAATTAGCTTAGAAGTGCCGGGCGAAAAGGGACGGAGGCTGTGTATTGGCAGTGCGAGGGTAATCACCTTGTAGGAGGGGTACCATGAAGCTGGGAATTATCAGTGACACCCACGGCAACGTCGCCGCGTGGCGAGAGGTGATGGAGAGACATTTCTCAAACGTGGATCAGATTATCCATGCGGGAGACGTGCTGTACCACGGCCCCCGCAATCCGGTATTGGAGGGTTACAATCCTGCTGCCCTGGCGGAGGAAATCAACCGGTGTCCTCAACCGGTTTTACTGGCCCGCGGCAATTGCGATGCTGACGTGGATCAGGTCATGCTGCATTTCCCCCTGATTTCACCCTGCATACTGTACCAGGTAGCCGGCTACCGGCTGATGGCGCACCACGGCCATACGTGGAACCGGCAGGCGGAAACCGCCCTGGCGCGTCGCTATGGTCTACACCTTGTCATATCCGGGCATACCCACATCCCGGCTGTCGAAAAGGTGGACGGTACCCTCTATTTTAACCCGGGGAGCGTGAGCATACCTCTGGGAGAACGGGGGCTTCCGACGGTAGGTGTGCTGGAAGACAACCGGATCAGGGTGCTTGCGGTAACCACGGGGGAAACCCTGCTGGAGGAATCGGTTTAAGATCTCATAGACTTGAAATAACAGGGGACCGGTTATGTTATCCGGTCCCCTGTGTATACTCTGTTTCAATCCACACCCCCGTGCGGGGGTGAACCCATCCCCCTAAAACCTCAAAAACTGGGATGCCCTTAGATGGCCCGCTGGACCTTGCCGGCCCGCAGGCAGCGGGTGCATACATTGATCCGCTTGGGGCTACCGTCAACCATGGCCTTAACTGTCTGGAGGTTAGGGGACCAGGTCCGATTGGTCTTAATGTTGGAGTGACTTGCCTGGCGCCCGAAAACGATACCTTTTCCACAAACAGCACACTTCGCCAATTTCGACACCTCCTCACCGGCTGGTGCTCAAGAATACCCGTAAATACAAATAACCTTTTGTATTTTATCAAACTCCCGCACTTTTGGCAAGAAGTTGGAGTAAGCAAAAAAGTGAACGGGTATGCAGGGGATTATCGGGGCGGTGTGGAATATGTTCGCGAAATAGGTGATTGCTACTCTTTTTGAAGGGGGCGTTACGAGTGATCACCAAAGACATGTCCATTTTGGAAGTGTTACAGGCCTACCCGCAAGCCAGGGACGTTTTCGCCCGGCATGGGATGGGATGTATTGAGTGCATGGGCGCCGAGGGTGAGTCACTGGAAGATGGGGCACGGATGCATGGCCTTAACCTCCAGGTGCTGTTGGAAGACCTTAACAGGTTAGTCACAGGGTAATACGATTCGGCGACGGGGATAGGTATTCCTGACTTTTTAGTCAAGTTTCCCTCCAGGACGAGGATATTGTCTGCTTTGGGCTTCCGGCTGTTGATTTTCAACGGATGGATACGTTAGACCTGGCTGGTGAACCTTGCCTCAGCGCTTTTTAGGAGGAGGATGGATTTGAGTAATACCATCAGTACCGATCACGGAACCGTTGATATTTCCCGGGAAGTAATTGCCTCTATCGCTGGCGCTGCGGCCATGGAGTGTTATGGGTTGGTCGGCATGGCTTCCCAGAGGTTGCAGGATGGGCTGGCCGAATTGCTGGGTAAAGAAGCGAACCGCAAAGGAGTAGAAGTCACCGTTCACGAATCTGCCGTCATAGTTGACGTATACATCATAGTGGGTTACGGGACCCGGATTTCAGAAGTGGCCAGGAATGTCATGGAGAAGGTAAAGTATTCCGTGGAAGCAATAACCGGCATCGAAGTAAGTCGCGTTAACGTAATTGTCCAGGGCGTCAAGGTTGTCGACTGAGGAGGTACCGGCTTGGGGTGGAAACGAATTCGAGCGGAAGAATTTAAGAGGGTAATGGCGGCCGGCTGCGGCCACCTGGGGGCCCACAAGGAAGAGGTCAATGCTCTGAATGTTTTCCCGGTTCCTGACGGAGATACCGGGACCAATATGTGGCTTACCATGCAGGCGGCTGTAAAGGAAATGGAGAAAAGCCAGGGCCAGTCGGTAGGTGAGTTGGCTGCGGCGCTTTCCATGGGAGCACTGATGGGGGCGCGGGGCAATTCCGGGGTGATCCTGTCCCAGCTCTTGCGCGGGTTCAGCCATGTGGTTGAGGGGAAGGATTATTTGACCGCCAACGACCTGGCCAGGGGTTTCCAGGGTGGGGTGGATGTAGCCTACAAGGCCGTCATGAAACCGGTGGAAGGGACCATCCTTACCGTTGCCAAGGCGTTTGCCAGGGGATACCAGGGGGGCCTCAACCAGGGGATGCGTATTTCTGAGGCCTTGGGGTTCGCGCTGTCCCAGGCGGAAAAGACGCTGGAACAAACCCCCCGGATGCTGCCGGTACTGGCTCAGGCAGGTGTGGTAGACGCCGGCGGCAAGGGTTTGATCCTGATCTTGGAAGGAGTTTATCGCAGTTTACTGGGGCTGGAGGTGGCTGGTTACGGCGATACAATCCTGCGGGAGAACCGTGGGCAGGCGGGATTGCCAACCAGGTTCGATCTCCAGGAGGAAATCACTTTCCTGTACTGCACCGAGCTGGTGGTGCAGGGGGAGCACCTCTCGCTGAATGAAATCCGCCAACGGCTGGAGCCGCTAGGGGACTGCGTACTGGTAGTGGGTACCGCCCAGGTAGCCAAGATTCACATCCATACCAATGAACCCGGCGAGGTACTTAACATTACCGGTAGTTACGGCAGCATGCATCACTTAAAGATTGACAACATGCGCGATCAACACCAGGAAACCTTGAACGGGGTGGGGGAACCACCGGATGCCGGTCCGTTTCCGCCCAAAGACACCGGTGTGGTGGCGGTGGCGGCGGGAGAGGGACTTGTGCGGGTGTTGAAAAGCCTGGGGGCCGACGAGGTCGTATCCGGCGGGCAGACCATGAATCCAAGCACGGAAGACCTGGTGGCAGGTATCAACCGGATCAAGGCGGCCAGGGTCATCGTCCTCCCCAATAACAAGAATATCATCCTGGCGGCGGAACAGGCCAAGGGTTTGGTAAACAAAGAAGTGGCGGTGGTCCCGACCCGGAGCTTTCCCCAGGGATTAGCGGCCATGTTGGCCTATGATCCGGAACTACCCCTGGAGGATAACCGGGAAGGAATGACCACGGCAGCCCGCCGTGTTCGAACGGGAGAGGTCACCTTTGCGGTTAGGCTCTTAAGTCCAGGTATCTTCGAAAAATGGAAAGAAACTAAGCAAACCCATGAAAA
>LAKY01000060.1 GCA_000987045.1 Clostridiales bacterium PH28_bin88
AAGAAATTTATCCTTAATGTATAATTATAATATAACTGGCACTAACCGACTACCCCCCTTTCAATATTATCAAGAACCTGGCCCAGGCCGGGACGACAATCATGGTGACTACCCACTTTATGGATGAGGCCGAGCGGTGCCACAAGATTGCCTTTATTTCCGCCGGTAAACTCATGGCCATGGACACGCCTGAACGCTTGAAACACCATGTCATCCAGGGAACCCTGGTAGAACTGGATTTGCCGGACGCCATGGAGCGGATCGGCGACCTGGAAAGGCTGCCCTATGTCCGGGAATGCACTATCCATGGTCCGCTGCTCCATGTGCTGCTCCGGGAGGAACGAGATATCGGTGATCTGCGGGATTTCACCGGTGTGCAGCCCAAACCCATTACCCCCTCCCTGGAAGACGTCTTTATTGCCCTGTCAAAACGCCAGAGGGTAGGTGACAGTCATGCGTAGGATCCTGTCAGTTCTCTATAAGGAATTCCTCCAGATCCGGCGGGACCGGATGACCCTGGGACTCCTTTTTATGCTGCCCATGGTCCAATTGCTGCTGTTCGGGTATGCGATCCAGACAGAAGTGAAACACATCCCCACGGTGGTCTTCGACCAGTCCCTGTCCCGCGAAAGCCGGGATTTGCTGAACAGCTTCTCCGCCTCCGGGTATTTTGACGTCCGTTATGTCGTCAACGGTTATGACGACGTGAACAGATTCATTGACAGCGGGAAGGCCAAGGTCGGAATTGTCTTCCCGCCTGATTTCGCCAATAATGTTAACCGGGGGACACCGGCTTCCGTGCAGGTGCTGGTTGATGCCAGCGACAACATGGTAGCCAACCAGGCCATCGCCGTCGCCAACTCCATCGGCCTCTTGAAATCCCAGGAAACACTGGCGCGCAAGTTCCGTTTCGCCGTGATGCCTTACGACGTCAGGGTGCGCCCCTGGTATAACCCTGACGGGATCACGGCTTACTACATGGTGCCGGCCATTCTGGGCATCGTGGTGACCATGACCATGGTGATCGTGACCTCCATGGGGATTGTGCGGGAACGGGAGCGGGGTACCCTGGAGCAACTGATGGTGACCCCGATCAAGTCTCACGAATTGATGATTGGCAAAATCCTGCCCTATATCGCCCTGGGTTATATCCAGATCACCGTTGCCCTGCTGGTGGGGGTGCTCGTCTTCCATGTGCCCATCAGGGGCAGCCTGGTAGAGTTATACCTCCTCACCCTCTTTTTCATTACCGCTTCCCTGGGCCTGGGCATTTTCATCTCCAATATCGCCAAGACCCAGATGCAGGCGATGCAAATGGCCTTTTTCGTGATGCTGCCCAGCATCTTGCTGTCGGGGTTTATGTTTCCCCGGGAAGCCATGCCCCGCCTGATCTACTACATCGGGAACCTGATTCCGCTGACCTATTACCTGGACATTATCCGGGGAATTGTCTTAAAGGGTATCGGCTTCTCCTACCTGGCGGGCCAGGTGATCTCCCTGCTGGTCTTTTCTCTGGTCCTGTTGACCGTCAGCACGCTCAAATTCAAGAAGAAAATCGCTTAGCCGGGGGGTAACGACCATTAGAGAAAGAATCATGTCGGCCTTGATAGAACTGTCCAAAACCAGGGGATTTTACCAGGTGACCATGGATGAACTGGCTGCCGCGGCCGGGTTGAGCAAGCGCACCCTGTACCGCTATTTTGCAAGCAAGGATGAAATCATTGAAGCCGTTGTGGATAACTTTATGGAACGGATGGGCGCGGAAATTGACCACCTGATTTCCGCCAGGAGAACACCGGAAGAAGTCATGACCTTCATTCTCAACAACCTCACCCGCGTGGGCCGGATCATCATTAATCCCCCGGTGATGGATGATTTACGCCGGCATTATCCCCACCTATGGAAGAAAATCGACGACTACCGGATGAGACGGCTTCAACAAGTCATTCATGTTTTATTGGATGAGGGCAACAGGGAATTCACCAGGGAAATCGACCCCCGGATTGTGGCCACGATACTGGTAGCCTCCACGCAGGCGGTGCTGAACCCTGAGTTCATTCTCTCCAACGGGCTGACTTTTGAGGAAGCTGTCAGCCAGCTGGTCGAATTCTTTAAACACGGCTTCATCAAGGCATAAACCTTTTTTTACGCCTTTTTCTCTGTTGACCGGTACCCGCAGGAGGTATATAATTAGCTGGGGCCGACCGACCGGTCAGTCATTGGTGGCGTGGTCAGCAAGACACGCAAGACACGTCAAGACAGAGCAAGACATGGGGAGAAAGACATGGGCAAGACATGGGGACGGTTCTGTTGTCTATTTCGAGCGCCGCCGAGTCGGCAAGATCGACATGGGGACGGTTCTGTTGTCTATTTCGAGCCCCTCCGGGTCGGCCGGGTGCGAAGCACCCATGGGTTCCCCCTGGGAAAGAATAAAAGCATTTCCACTGCATGCCGAATGCATGAAATACTTTTAGGGGGGTAGTCGGTTAGATCAACTTCATTAATAAATTACCGTAATGATGTATAATTATGCTTTGGTAAAATTTGAACTCCAGTCATAGCCGTTAATTACATCGGTTTCCGTAATTGGACCAGTGACTACCGCCTGCTCTAGAAGTCTTCGAAAAACAAGCCCCCGACTTCGAGAATTGCGTCGGTGGAACCGGTAACAATTCAAGTTTCATTGCTCTCCCGCCATGTATGAAATTTACCATTGCATAATTATAACACAAGTTTAACTAACCGACTACCCCCCTTACTTTTATTCTGAAGGGGGTTCTCTCCAGAGAAGAATCTTGAGGGATTAATGAAACTTTTTCGGCGGAAACTCGTTCATCTTTATGGATAGGGAAAGTATTGCCGGCGGTTAGCTTCGGGGTAGTCTTCTTGCGCGGTTTTTCGTCTACCCCACTGACCACTAGCCACTGGCCACTTACATAATGGGGAGGAATGTAGATGTTGTGGAAAGCAAGGTACCTGGTGGTCCTGGTAGCCCTGACCCTGGCCTTGAGCGGCTGCGGCAGCAAGGAGGACACGGCAGGCAAGAAGGGAGCAGAGGTCATCACCAAGCCGGTGGCTGTGGTGACGGTCGCCACGGGAGAGGTAACCAGGGTCAACACCATCACCGGTAAGGTGGCGGCTTCGATGGAGGTCAACGTGGTTCCCAAGCTGGGAGGCAAGGTGGCGGACGTACAGGTTCAGGTAGGGGACCGGGTGCAGGCCGGCCAGGTACTGGTCCGCCTGGACACCACCGAGATTGCCGCCCAGGTGAAACAGGCCGAGGCCGGGCTGGAAACCGCCAGGGCCAACCTGGAACAGACGGAACAGGTCAAACAGGCCGTGCAAGTGGCCAAGGCCCAGCACCAGGCCGCCAAGGACAACGTGGAGCGCATGGAATACCTGTATGGCCAGGGCGCCATCTCCCAGGCGCAGTTGGACGGGGCCCGCACCCAGTTCCAGGTGGCGGAGGCTCAACTGGCCCAGGCCGAGGCTAACTTAAAAGTCGCGGACGTGGCGCGAGCCCAGGTGCTTCAGGCGGAGGCCGCCCTGGAACTTGCCCGCGCCCAGTTGAATAACAGCGTAATCACCGCCCCCATTGGCGGCGTGATCAGCGCCCGGTACATCGACCCGGGCGAGATGGCCGCACCTACCATGCCGGTGGTTACCATCGTCCAGGTGGATACCGTTGCCATAGAAGCGAGTGTCACCGAGGACTATATCAACCGCCTGCAGGTAGGGCAAGAAGTGAAAACCACTATCAAGGTAGTACAAGAGGAGCCCTTTGCCGGCAAGGTAGCCAGCGTCAGCCCGGCGGCGGATGCCCGCACCAGTACATACACCGTCAAAATCAACGTGCCCAACCCCGAAGGAGCGCTGAAACCCGGCATGACCGCGGCCATCCCCCTGGCCCTGGAGAGCCAGCGGGACGTGCTGGTGGTGCCGGTACAGGCGGTACTGGACCGCGGCGGCAAAAAGGTTGTTTTTGTGGTGGAATCCGGGGTGGCCAGGCAGCGGGAGGTCACTGTGGGCCTGGAGGGTGAAAAAGAAGTGGCCATTACCGCGGGACTCTTCGCCGGGGAGCAGGTGGTGGTCAGCGGCCAGCACCTCCTGTCCGACGGCGACCGGGTAACCCTGCCGGAGGGGGGTAAGAGCTAGCCATGAACCTTGCCAAACTCTCGGTCAACCGCCCCATCACCATCATTATGGTGGTGCTCATCGTGCTGATGCTGGGAGCGGTCTCTTTGCAAAAACTTACCATTGACCTTTTCCCGGAGTTGAACATGCCGGTGGCGGTGGTAATGACTGATTACCCGGGAGCAGGCCCTCAAGAGATTGAAAACCTGGTCACCCGACCCATCGAAGAAATCATGGGGACCGTCAATAACGTCAAGAACATCGAGTCGGTTTCCATGGTGGGTACTTCCATGGTGGTGGCGGAGTTCGAATGGGGTACGGACATGAATTTCGCCACCCTCCAGATGCGGGAAAAGATCGACCTGATCAAATCCTATTTTCCTGGCGAAGTGAAATCCCCCATGGTGGTCAAAATGGACCCCGGTTTAATGCCGGTGCTGCAGTTGGGCCTGACCGGGAACCTGAGCCTGGCCGAGTTGAAAAGCCTTGCCGAGGACGTTATTCAGCCGCGGCTGGAGCGGGTGGAAGGCGTGGCCTCTGTAGCGGTGCGCGGCGGGGTTACTCCTGAAATCCAGGTAGTTGTCTCGCCGGAAAAACTAGCAGCGTACCATCTGTCCATTACCCAGGTGGTCCAGGCCTTGCAGATGGAGAACATGGACACCTCCGGGGGCGAGGTTAAAAAAGGCGACCAACAGTTTCTGGTGCGGGTGACTGGACGATTCCAGGACCCCGCCCAGGTGGGGGAAACGGTAATTCTTACCCCGGAAGGAACGGCCGTCAAGGTTAAGGACATAGCAGAGGTCAAGGAAGGGCACTCGGATACCGCCCAGATCACTCGGGTCAACGGCGAGTCCAGCGTGGCCCTGCACATCCGCAAGCAGTCCGGCGCCAATACCGTGGCGGTGGTGCGGGCGGTGCGCAAGGCCATCAAAGAAATGCAGGATCAACTGCCCGGGGACCTTAAAATAAACTCCAACTACGACCAGGCCGTCTTCATCGAACAGGCTATCGGCAGCGTAGCCCAGAATATCATTCTTGGCGGCATGCTGGCCATGCTGGTGCTGTACATGTTCCTGCGGAGCATCAGAAGCACTCTGGTCATCGCCCTGTCCATGCCGATCTCTATTATCGCCACTTTTGTGATGGTGTACTTCGGCAAACTGAACCTCAACATGATGACCCTGGGCGGCCTGGCCTTGGGGGTCGGGATGATGGTGGATAACTCGATAGTGATCCTGGAAAATATTTTCCGGCACCGGCAGGAGGGTTTGGACGCCAGAGAGGCGTCTACCTTCGGCGCCGACGAGGTGACCAACGCCATTGTGGCATCCACCCTCACCACCATCGCGGTGTTCCTGCCCATCGTATTCGTGCAGGGAATGGCCTCCCAGCTCTTCCGTCCGCTGGCCCTGACGGTGTCCTTTTCCCTGTTCGCCTCGCTAATGGTGGCCCTGACCCTGGTACCCATGCTGTCCTCCCAAATGTTGCAGGGTATCGCCATCAATGGCAACGGCGAAAACGGGGACTGGCGGCGCCGGGCCTTCAGGCTGACCGGCCGGTGGCTGGCCAACCTGGACGAATTGTACCGCAGGACCCTGGTGTGGTCGCTGTCCCACCGGTGGTGGGTAGTGGCCCTGGTAACGGTGCTCCTGGTGGGCAGCCTGGCTTTGTTACCCCTGGTAGGGATGGAGTTCATCCCGCCCATGGACCAGGGTATGTTGACCGTTGATATCCAGCTCGCCAAGGGAACTTCCCTTGAGAAGACCAATGAAGTGGCCAACCAGGTCGAATCCATTATCGCGGACCAGCCGGAGGTCGACGGCATCTTTACTACCGTGGGCAGCGCCACCGGTGACTGGGGCGGATTTGATATCGGAGATTCGGAGAACGCCCACATCGATGTGATGCTAAAATCCAAGAAGCTCATCCGGCAGACCCCCTTACAAATTGTGGAGGCCATCCGGGACAGGGTAAAACACATCCCCGGGGCGGAGATTACTGTGGCGGAACAGGACGCCACCTCGCAGATGGGTGTGTTTACGTCGCCCATTGAAGTGGCCATCCGGGGGGACGACATGGAAGTGCTGGCACAACTGGCGGAAATGGCTAAAGTGCGGGTGGCCAAGGTACCCGGTACCAGGGAAGTCAAGACCTCCCTGGAGGAAGGGCGGCCGGAGGTGCGGGTGACGGTGGACCGGGACCGGGCCGCTCTTTACGGCATCTCCGCCGCCCAGGTGGCGGGTACCGTGAGGGCGGCCATCCAGGGCCAGGTGGCCACCAGGTACCGCACGGGAGGCGACGAGATCGACGTGCTGGTGCGCCTGCCGCAAGACTACCGGCAGAACCTGCAGCACCTGGAGCAGCTAACCGTCGCCTCGTCCCTGGGGGCCATGGCGCCTCTGCGGGAGATCGCCCGGATTGAAGTGGCGGAAGGCCCGGAGAAGATTGAACGCCGCGGCCAGGCCCGCATGGTAACGGTCAGGTCCGACCTGGCCGGCAGGTCCCTGGGGCAGGTGGTGAAGGAGATCCAGGCAGCCCTGAAAGACTTCAAGCTGCCCCCCGGCTACACCATTGAATACGGGGGGGAAAGCAAGGAGATGCAGGAGGCCTTTGGTGACCTGACCCTGGCCCTGGTGCTGGCCATTGCCCTGGTGTACATGATCATGGCCGCCCAGTTCGAGTCGCTGGTGCACCCCTTTGTCATCATGTTTTCCATGCCCGCCGCGGTGATCGGGGTGATCCTGGCGCTGGCGGTGACCGGACGAACCTTCGGCGTGACCGCCTTTATCGGGGTCATCCTGCTGGCGGGGATCGTTGTGAACAACGCCATTGTGCTGGTGGACTACGTCAATATCCTGCGCAAGCGGGGAATGGAGCGCAACGCGGCCATCGAAAAAGCCGGGCCCACCCGTCTGCGGCCTATCTTAATGACAGCGCTGACCACCATCCTGGGGCTATTGCCCTTGGCTCTGGGCATCGGCGAGGGCTCCGAGTCCCAGGCGCCCATGGCCACGGCGGTGATCGGCGGCCTGCTGTTCTCCACCATGCTCACCCTGGTACTGGTGCCAGTTGTATACACCCTGTTCGACGACTTGGGCAACCGCATCTGGCGCCGGGGGAGGAAACAGGTAGGTGCTACGATCTAGTTACTAGTCACTAAAACGGGGAGGTTTAACACGATGAAGAAGAAAGTGCTGGCGTTGTTCCTGTTGCTGGGGTTGGCTGTAACGGGCGTGACCGGGGGTGTCGCACCGGCCACGGGAGAGCCGCAGGTGATGGAGTTGTCCCTCCGGCAGGCGGTGGACCTGGCCCTCAAACACAACCCCCAGACCGAGTTGAACCGCCTTAGTATTCTAAAGGCCAAGGTAGCGCTGGATGAAGCCAAATCGACGGCCAAGAAAATAGAGGACGCTGAGGATTTTTTAGGCGCCACTTATGAAACCGCCCAGGCCAGGTACGTCGCCCCCCGGGCGGCAGAGATGGGAGTTAAACTGGCCGAACTGGGGGCGACCTTTCAGGAGAACCTGCTCAAGTTTAACGTGGAGAGCAGTTACTACGGCGTCTTGAAAGCGGAGGCGGGCCTTGCCAATGCCAGGGCCTCCCTGGACCGGGCCAGGGAGCAGCTGCGGCTGGCCCAGGCCGGTTACGAGGCCGGCACCCTGGCCAAGGCGGAGGTGATGGGCGCCCAGGTGCTGGTGGCCGCGGCGGAGGCGGAGGTGACCGCCGCCGTCAACGCTCGCGAGGTGGCATTGATGAAGTTGAATAAAGCCCTGGGGCAGGACCTCCAGCAGCAAGTCCGGGTCACCGACCGGTTCGCCTTCCAACCCGCGGAGTTTAAACTGGAAGAGGTGCTGGCTGCTACCCGCGAGAACGATCCGGGGCTGGCGGCTGCCATGGAACAGGTGGCTGTGCAGGAAGTGAAGTTCGCCCAGGCCAAGAGGTTCTATACCCCCAACGTTTACGCTTACCGCAATGCGGAGTATGACCTGGAAGAGGCCAGGGTGAAACTGGCTGGCAAGGAGCGGGACCTGGAATTTTCCGTACGGCAGGCGTCCCTGAACCTGCAGGCTGCGGCCGAAGCCTACCGGGTGCTGGAACAGAACGTGGAAGTGGCCAGGGAGAACCTGCGGGTGGCCAACCTGAAACTGGAAGCCGGAGTAGGGACCCGCATCGAAGCCCAGCGGGCTGCGGAGGATTTACAAAAAATGGAGGCCAACATGCTGGGGGCCATTTATGACTATAACCTGGCTAAGGCCATGTTGCAGTACCGCATCTTCGCCGGTGGGGACCAGTCAGCTTCCGGCCAGACCAGTGCGGGTACCGGGGATGGTAGCTGGTAATGGAAATCCAGATCGACAGGCCCAGTGGGGACAAGCGCGAACAGATCCTGGAGGCGGCTATCCAAATCTTCGCCCACCAGGGGTTTCACGATGCCAAGGTGGAAGAGATCGCCGCCGCTGCCGGAGTGGGCAAGGGTACCGTGTACGAGTACTTCCGCAGCAAAGAGGAACTCTTTTATGAGATGCTGGACTTTGTCCGAGCCTTGTACGTGGACCAGTTTCAAAAAGAGGTGCTTACGGCAACCGGGGTGAACGAGACCCTAAAAAGAATGTTTCTCAACCATCTCAAGTTCATTTACCGTCACCGGGACATGGCCCGGGTGCTGCTGGTGAACCACCCCGTCATGGACGATAAGTTGTACCGGTGGGTATTGTCCCGGCGCCAGGAAATGCTGACTTTCTGTGAAGAACTTGTCAGGAGGGGGATAGCCTCGGGTGAAGTGCGGGAAGTCAACCCGGCGGTGGCCGGTCTCATGATTGCGGGGATCTTCAATTCTCTTGGAAACCAGGTAGCATTGGGGGAAACCCCGGCTGACCTGCCCCGCTTCGTTTCCCAGGCACTGGATGTGCTGATGAAAGGACTGGCACCAAAGGATTGAGGTGAGTTCCGCTTTGGAAAACCCGCTGGCTGAACCGGCGGGTTTTTTTATGGATTGAAAAAACTGTATATCAATGGCGATTCACGGTCACAATAGTAGTTGAGCGGCCCTGGTAGCAACAACCTATTCAAGAAGCAAGAGGCAGGAGGCAAGAAGCAAGATTGTTTGTTGGAATTGGCTAAGGCCAATTCCTTGCTTGTTCCGGTTTACGGCTTCCTGTCTCTTACCTCTTGTTCCTGCCAGTGCTTAACGCAGTTAATGTTGAGGTGAAGCTTATTGGAAATTGACGACTGGATACGTGGGAAGCCGGTAGGGAGGCTGGCAGCCATCCTCCCGGTGGTGGCTACCCTGGCGGCGTGGCCGTTACCGGCCCAGGCCCACCTGGTGGAAGACGCCATTTATTCATGGCGGTCAGCGATTCATGACCACACATGGTGGGGGCCGGAACCGGAGGCCAACACGTCCGTCAGCCTGTACCGGGTAAAGGCGGGCGATACCCTCCTGAGGATTGCCCACCGTAACGGGCTGGACGTGGAAGTGCTGGCGGCCATGAACTACCGGTCCCCACGGGATCCGATCTATGTGGGACAGTATTTGATGTTACCTGAAGAACGGGAGGAGATGTATACGGTGCGGCTGGGTGATACCCTCTGGAGTATAGCCCGCGCGCACCGGGTGGAGGTCAACCGGATCATTGCCGCCAACGAGCTGGACCAACCGGACCGCTTAAGAGTGGGGCAGGTCCTGGCCATCCCCCAGGAATCCCGGGCCGTGGCGGTGGTGGCACGGGAAGACCAACTGGCAGCCCGCGGTAGGGAGGGAGTGATCACCTGGCCGCTGATGGGAATCATTACCTCACCTTATGGCACGCGTAAAAGCGGTTTCCATCACGGCCTCGACATTGCCCCTTCCGGGAGCACTGTGATCAAAGCGGCTGCGGCAGGCCGGGTGGTATTTTCCGGTTGGCGCAACAGCGCTTACGGGAGGGCGGTAATCGTCGACCACGATAACGGCTTGACCACCCTGTACGCCCATAATGCTACCAACCTGGTGCAAGCGGGTGAGTACGTGACGGCCGGTCAGGCCATTGCCAGGGTGGGAAAAACCGGCCGGGCGACTGGTCTCCATCTGCATTTTGAAGTCTACCAGGGAGGAAAGACCATGGACCCATTGCGCTACCTGAAAAGGTAGCCGGGGACGCTCATCAGGCGGCGGGATCATCCCGCCGCCTTTAGTGACGTCTAGGAAATTATGCCCTTGTGGATAATTTCATAAAAGTGGGGGTTGTTAAGGGGGGCACCCCCTTAACTTAAATAAAGGAGGGTTACAGCGGAGCGTCCTAGGGCGAGTGGCGCCACGAATAAGTGGCGCCGTGTTACGAGCGCCGCCGAGTCGGTGAAGGCATGAAGTGGTTGTGTTCTGCGCCCTTATCTATGCTTTCTTAGAAATTCATAAAACTCATGCTCCGAGGCGAAACCTAATTGCTTCACCATCTTGTTAAAGGTCCCGCTGGGGATGTCCCTGCCTTGGGCATGGACATGAATAGAAACTTGCCTGTACAAGCCTTTTGGATCGACACCTTCCCACACGAAACGGCTACCCGACTGCCGTTGCTGTAACCCTAAACGCGTGCATACAGTGATGAAGTCCCGGTAACTACAGGTCCCCATTCAGTTCCAACACCTTTTGCAATTCATTCCGGTTGCGGCAGTGAGAGATACGGATAATATAGGGGTAGTGTTTCCTGCGATCAGGAATATTCAGGAAGAGTTGTAATCTTTCCAGGTAGTCCGCGGTGTAGTCCGACACCAAGTCAATAGCCTGTTCAATGGCTTCTTCTCTGGTATCCGCATAGGCATATAAACCTAATTCATTGATGTGGACGTTCCATGTCCTTGTTTCTTCGTCAAGAAATACCTCGGGGCTGAAACCGTAAATTCCAAGCCACTCCTCGAGGAGTGCCGTCTTGACCAGGGAAATGCTGTCCCGGTTCTTTGATTTTGCATTGATGACCACCACTTCCCGGCCCAGGGTCGTTATTTCATCATATAACGCGCTTAAATCACGCCGGGCCTCATTGATCGGTCTCACATGCGTCATTGGCAATACCTCCCTTGACATCCCATGCACTCCCATCTTAACACATATATCATCATTTGTACATTATGTATTATATGCCCTTCGGAATGAGGTATGCATGGGTTTGCTAAATAACCTATTTTCATTGGGTTTTGTTGCGTAGCAGGTTTGGGGGGGTTATAATTTAGTGGGAAAAGAGGCGTTGGGATGTACAATCTGCTTTTTGCCACAACCAGAGGAGAGGTGTTTGACTACCCTGCCATGGACATGGTGGGCAGGTGGGGTGACCGGTGGGTGGAACCCGAACCGGCGGAGATGCTTCCGTTACCTCCCGGCGCCACCCTGACCATGATTCCCCACAGGGCTCCGGTGGGTATCGACGGGCAGACAGGCAAGTTCCAGCCCTTGCGTCATAACCCCTACGGGTCCGGCAGCGAGCCGGTATGGGCGGTAGGGGCGCTGCTGCCCCAGGGCTATACCCGTACACTGCTGCCCGCCTTTGCTCCCCCCGGTGCTTCCGAAGCCCCGCTGCCCCTGCTGGGCTACACCGCTGTAGGAGTTAAGGACGGGCGCTATTTTGTGGCGGCGCTGCCTACCGACGAGGACGACCGGTGGAACCCGTGCCACTATAACACCACTGGACTGGAGGAACTGGTCAGGGAAAGGGTGACCGCCCATGCGGGGAACCGCATCCTCCGGCTGCTTGGCCGTTGCTCCCTGGAGTACGGTTGCTTTACCGCCCAGAACATATTCTACCGCCGGTGGGAGGGCGGGTTACCCTGTTCCCCGGCCTGCAACGCCCGCTGCCTGGGGTGTATCTCCCGCCAGCCGGCGGAGTGCTGCCCTTCCCCCCAGGAGCGCATCAGTTTCCGGCCCTCCGTCCAGGAGATGCTGGAGGTGGCGCTGCCCCACCTGGAGGTGGCGCAAGCAGCCATCATCAGCTGCGGCCAGGGCTGCGAAGGGGAACCCTTGCTGCGGGCCGGGGAGATTGCTCAGGTTATCCGTGAAGTGAGAAAAGCCACCGGGCGCGGCACCTTCAACATCAACACCAACGCCGGCCATACCGCCGGTATCCGGTTGGTTTGCCAGGCGGGGTTGGATTCCCTGCGGGTGAGCTTGAACAGCGCCGTCCCGGAAGTCTACCACGCCTATTACCGTCCCAGGGGGTATACCATGGATGATGTGCGGTCTTCCCTCCAAGTGGCGGGGGACTGGGGGGTGTATACCTCGCTGAACCTGCTGGCCTTTCCCGGTATCACCGACCGGGAGGAGGAGGCGGAGGCGCTGGTATGCCTGGTGCGGGAGACCGGGATCAAAATGATTCAGGTCCGCAACCTCAACATCGACCCCGATTACTACCTGCGGGCTGTCCCGCCCGCCAGGGGAGAATTGCTGGGTGTACCCGCCTGGCTGGAACTGCTGGCCGGTGAACTGCCCGGGGTAACCATCGGCAACTACTCCCGCCCGGTGCGGTAGTTGAACAACAACGCTGATGCGTTGCCCAAGTGACCCTTTCAACTGCTATCATACAAAGGGGGGAGCCGGGTGGACGAAAAAAGAATACTATTTGCCAGCTACCAACGTCTTACCGAGCTGGCCCAACATGTAGTCAGCCGTGACCTGCTCGAAAAAGTCGAAATCTGTAACGAATCTTTTGGTACTACCCTGGAGATTGCCAAAGACAAAGTAGAACAAAACCGTATAGATGTGATTATATCCGGAGGCAGCAACTATGTTCTCCTCAGAGAAAATATTCGTTCAGTGCCGGTGGTACCCATTGAGATTTCGGGTATGGATCTCCTGGAGGCCCTTACCCGGGCCTGCGAGTACAATAACCACGTCGCCGTGGTTAGCTACAGGGATTACCTGTCCTGGGACGATTCCTACTCCCGGTTGTTCGCGGCCAAAGTGGATTATATGACATATTCCGAACGGCCGCGTTTAAAAGCTATGCTGGGAGAATTGAAG
Source organism: Clostridiales bacterium PH28_bin88 (assembly GCA_000987045.1). Lineage (GTDB taxonomy): Bacteria > Bacillota > PH28-bin88 > PH28-bin88 > PH28-bin88 > PH28-bin88. Next base: position 13,121 of record LAKY01000060.1, read on the forward strand.
GCCCGGGGATGCGGTTGTGTCTTGGGGACCAGCCTGGTATGCGATTTCGCCGAAGAACTGGGTATGGGGTCGGTTTTTTTGTACTCCAAGTCCAGCTTGACCACAGCGCTTCAAAGGGCTGTGGAACTGCAGGCGTCTATCCAGAGGGAACAGGAAAGAAGTCAACAGATGTCGTTGATCTTGAGTCTCATCCCCAGTGGAATTATAGCCATTAATAGCAAACAGGAGATTACCCTGTACAATCCTGCCGCGGCGAGGTTAACCGGGATACCGGTGGCGGAGGCGTTAGGAAGGAAGATTGAGAAGGTTCTGCCCACTACCCGGCTACCCCAGGTGATCAAGACGGGGCAAGCAGAACGCAATCTCCAGACCATGCCAAACGGCACGGTGATCTTGACGGACAGGGTCCCAATCAACGTTCAAGGCAGGGTCAGGGGTGCCCTGGCCACCTTTAACGCCACTGATGAAATTACCAGGGCGGAACGGCAGATCAGGCTGGGTTTTCACAAAAAAGGCCTGGTGGCCAAACACAACTTTACAGACATCGCGGGTTCTTCCAAACTCATTTCAGAGGCCAGAAAGCTGGCTGAGATTTACGCCGGAGAAGATGCTACAGTACTCATCACGGGGGAAACGGGAACGGGTAAGGAACTGTTTGCCCAGAGTATCCATAACCTGAGCAAGCGCCGGGAAGAACCCTTCGTAACAATCAACTGTGCGGCCCTGTCCGAGGGCCTCTTGGAAAGCGAACTATTCGGTTATGACGAGGGAGCTTTTACAGGAGCCCGTAAGGGTGGAAAAGTCGGGCTTTTGGAACTGGGACACATGGGTACCATCTTTTTGGACGAGATTGGACAGATATCGGATAAAGTGCAGTCCCGGTTGCTGCGGGTACTGGAAGAGAAAGAAATCATGCGGGTAGGCAGCGATAAGGTTATCCCTGTAGACATCCGGGTGATAGCCGCTTCCAATGTTCCCCTGTCTCAGGAGGTTGCAAAGGGCGCCTTCCGCAAAGACCTTTTCTATCGCCTGAATGTCATGCACATCGTGATCCCGCCTTTGAGAGAGCGAAAAGAGGATTTACCGGAATTGCTGCAGGCAATATTAATACAGGAGGAGAAAGACAGTCTCTGGCAAATTCATAAAAGCCAGTTTGCAGAGGCTTTGGAGCGTCTTAAAGAATATGATTGGCCGGGTAACGTCCGAGAGTTTCGCAGTGTTGTCCAGAGGCTCTGCCTGGTATTCACCAACGGTTTGGACATTGACTTTGCCTTCCGGGATCTGCCGTTAGAAATAAGAAACCAGGAACTTCTATCTGAACCGACCCGGGAAATGATCCTGGATGCCCTCAAAAAGACAGGAGGGAAAAAATCGCTCGCGGCAGAATTTTTAAATGTCAGCCGGACAACCCTGTGGCGGCGGATGAAAGAACTTGGGCTTTGAAACATAGAAACAATGATGAAACGCAATTGAAACGTTTGAATGAAACACCAAAGACGATTATAATATTCAACCCCTTTTTTTAAGGGGTTTTGTATTATTATTTCCCTTGGCATGTTTTTTGCAAAATATTGAATAGTACGAAGGGGGCGAAAAGTGAGAAGGGGGTGACGATAAAGATTTTTTGTGGGCTACCCGAATTTAAAAACTACTTTTACGAGGAGGTTGGATGAATGAACAGGAAAAAAGTCAAAGAGCCGATCCGAAAGCCCTGGATCTGGATCGTGCTGGTAATCATCGTAATGGCCGGGGTACCCTGGTATCTTCCCCAAGGGACATTTAAGCCCATCATTTTAGGTTTTCCCTATTGGGCAGCTATCTCAGTGATTATGTCGGTTGCGCTTGCGGCCTATATCACCTATCTCTGCAACAATGAGTGGAACGTTTTAGAGGATGAGGAAGAATTACAGAAGAAAGGGACGGTGTAAACCATGGGTTCTGAACTCACTTTCGGAGGTTGGAGCGGAGTTCTAGTTCTTTTAATTTATGCCGCGTTAATGCTAATTGTCGGAATCTACGCTGCCCGCACCCAGACGGGCTTAAAAGAAGACATGTCGGGTTACTACCTGGCGGGAAGGGACTTGGGGTTTATAGCCCTCTTTTTTACCTTATACGCAACCCAGTACAGCGGGAACACGGTTGTCGGGTACGCCGCTGCGGCCTACCGGACAGGGTTTTCCTGGCTGCAGTCCGTGCAGTTCATGATGCTGGTTATCGCCGGCTATTTGCTCTTTGCCCCCCGGCTCTATGCCCTTTCCAAAAGGCACAAGTTTGTGACACCTACCGACTGGCTGCAGTTCCGGTTCAACTCTAAAGCCGTGTCAATCCTTGGTACGCTGTTCATGCTATGGGGCTTGGGCAACTACCTGCTCGAACAGCTGGTGGCCATCGGGCAGGGCGTCCAGGGGTTGACTGCCGGGACCATCCCGTACCAGGTGGCGGTGATCGCCTTTGTGGTGGTCATGCTGGTCTACGAGTGGATGGGTGGGATGAAGGCGGTAGCCTTGACGGACGTGATGCAGGGGATCATGCTTTTGGTGGGCCTTGCAGTGATGCTGATTGGAGCGTTCGCGCTGTCTGGAGGCCATTTGGGAGACGTAACCAGCTACCTCGCCGCCAACGCGCCGAAAAAAATTGGTGTCCCACCCACACAGACATCCATTAACTGGTTCAGTATGCTGGTCCTTGTCATGATCGGCGCGGCGGTCTATCCTCACGCCATCCAGCGCATTTATTCGGCCAAGAGCGAAAGAATCCTTAAAAGATCCCTCACCCGGATGGTTTGGATGCCCATTGTCACCACCGGAGTCGTTTTTATCGTTGGTATCCTGGCGCTGAGTATCTTCCCCGACCTGGACAAGATGGGTTCCGAACGGATTGTCGGCTTGCTGGCAAATAAGGTGGCGGGCATTAACTCGTTCTTTTACATGATGATGCTGCTTTTATTTGCGGGGGTTGTCGCCGCGATAGTCTCTACCGCCGACTCAGTGCTGTTAAGCTTCCAATCCATGGTTTCCCAGGACCTGTACGGCCGCTACATCAACCCTCAGGCTTCAGATGAGAAAAAGATCATAGTCGGCAAGATATGGGGGATCATCGCCGTCGCCTTCCTGCTGATCATTGCCTGGTACCCGCCGGCTACTCTTTACGAGATCTTCGTCCTCAAGTTTGAAGTATTGATCCAGGTAGCTCCGGCTTTTATCATCGGACTTTACTGGAAGAGGCTGTCCGCGGGGCCGGTTTTCCTGGGAATGCTCTCTGGAGGCGCGCTGGCTGGCTTTTTAACCTGGACCGGGCAAAAAACTGTAATGGGCATTCACGGTGGAATTTTGGGGCTGCTGTTAAACATTGTTGTCTGTGTTGCCGGTAGTTATCTAATCAGCCTAAGTGTTGCTGAAGAACAAAGAACTACCCAAGTAATCGCTCTGGACTAGAGAAAAATATAAGGGCAGCCGGCCAGGCTGCCCCTGGATCAAAATTTGGTGGAGGGGAAAACCTTTGCGTTTACCAACAGCAGTAAACGTCTTTGATGTGGGATGCCGCGACGGCTTTCAGATGGAGAAGCAATTCATCCCGACCAGCGAAAAAGTTGCGATCGTCAACAGGTTGGCCCGGCTTGGCTTCCGGAAAATGGAGATCACCTCCTTTGTCAGCCCCAGGGCGGTGCCCCAGATGCAGGACGCCGCTCTAGTGGTGGCGGGAGCCGAACGTGTTGCCGGTGTAACTTATGCCGCACTGGTGCCCAATATGAAAGGCGCCCAAAGAGCCTTGGAGACGGGGGTTGACGAACTGAACGTCGTTTTCTCTGTCTCAGAAAGCCACAACAGGGCCAATCTGCGGATGCCTGTGGCCGATTCCCTGAAAAATGTTGCAGACGTCATCAGCCTGGCCCGGGACCAGGGAGGGAAGCCCGTTAATGTCAGCCTGGCAACCTCCTTTGGCTGCCCCTTTGAAGGGGAGGTTCCCAGGGAGAGGGTGCTCAAACTGGCGCGAGAGGCGTTAGCCATGGGGGCTGCGTCACTGTCCTTTGCTGACACCACCGGCATGGCCAATCCCCGGCAGGTGTATGAACTGCTTGGCAGTTTCCGGGACCAGTTCCCCGATGTTCAGGTCACTCTTCATTTTCACAACACCCGGGCCATGGGAATGGCGAACATCCTGGCTGGCTTGCAAGCAGGAGTAACAAATTTCGATGCCGCCTTGGGGGGGTTGGGGGGATGCCCCTTTGCGCCTGGGGCAAGTGGTAACGTGGCCACAGAGGATGTGGTTCACATGCTGGAGGAAATGGGGATCTCAACGGGTATAGATCTGGATGGCCTGCTGGAGACAGCCAGGTATTTGGAAAAAGTCATCGGGAGGACTCTACCCGGCCAGATCATGAAAGCAGGAAAGGTCAAGGATCTGCATCCTTTGGCATGTGAACAATAGCTGGTACATTTTGTAGAACAACACATCAGGGGTGAGAGATAAGACATGGCAAAAAAACCATTGGAAGGGCTACGTGTTGTGGAAATGGGGACCCTGATTGCCGGCCCCTTCTGTACTCGCCTGCTGGGGGATTTTGGGGCGGAAATCATTAAAGTTGAACCCCCCGGTGAGGGAGACCCCATGCGGGTCTGGGGCAACGCGCATAAAAAAGGACGATCCCTTTGGTGGACTAGCCAGTCCAGGAACAAAAAGTGCGTTACGATCGACTTGCGGAAGGTCGAAGGCCAAGAACTGGCCAGGAACCTGATCGCCAAGGCGGACATCCTGGTAGAGAATTTCCGTCCCGGCAGAATGGAAGAGTGGGGTTTGGGCTACAAGGACCTCAAGAATATCAACCAGGGGCTGATTATGGTACGCATTTCCGGTTTTGGTCAAACTGGTCCCTACCGGTCGAAAGTCGGGTTTGGCAGTGTTGGGGAAGCAATGGGCGGCCTCCGATACGTGACGGGGTATCCGGACCGGCCGCCTACCCGGATCGGGATCTCCATCGGAGACTCCCTGGCTTCCCTGTTCGGAGCCCTGGGCGCCATGGTCGCCGTCTATAACCGGAAAGTGAACGGGGGGAGCGGGCAGGAGATCGACGTGGCCCTTTATGAGGCGGTGTTCGCCCTGATGGAATCCAGCCTTCCGGAGTATGACAAGCTGGGGTATATCAGGGAAAGAACAGGTACATTTCTGCCTAAAGTTGCTCCATCTAACACCTACGACACCAAAGACGGCAAGCACATCATCATTGGTGCCAATAATGACAACATCTTTAAGCGTCTCATGAAGTTAATGGGGCGTCCGGAGCTGGCCGACGATCCCCGCTATGCCACCCATCTGGCGCGGGGTGAGCGGCAGCAGGAATTGGATGAAATGATCAACCGGTGGACTAAACAGTACCTCCTGGAAGAACTGAACGAGATGCTGGACCGGGCGGCAGTTCCTGCGGGACCCATTTACAGCATCGCTGAAATTGTCAAAGACCCTCACTACTGGGCACGGGGCATGATCCGGGAAATTCAAGACCCCGACTGGGGAACCGTCAAGCAGCCGGGCGTTGTGCCCAAGCTCAGTGAAACTCCCGGCGACATCTACTGGTCCGGCCCCGGATTGGGAGAACATAACCAAGAGATATATCAAAACCTGTTACATCTAACGGTGGATGAGATAAACAGCCTTGCACAGAAAGGGATCATTTAAAGTTGCACAATTCATGGTGGCGTAACCTTGATATCCAGGTGGTTCTCTGGGTCTCCTTTCTTTCCATTTTGGGCTACGGGGCCCAGAGAGCCATCCTGCCCTGGCACATGAGTTCCCTGGGTATGGACCCGGCACTGGCAGGGGTGTTTTTGTCGTTCTTTGGTCCTCCCCGCGCCTTGATGAATATAGTTGGGGGCTACTTAACGGATACCTTCAGGCGGAAGGTGAATTTTCTGCTGGGAGTCGCCCTCTATGGGGTAGTGGGTTACGTTGTTTTAGCATTTAGTCTTAACAGTGCGGCTATTGCGGCGTCACGGGTGTTGATTGGCTTGGGACTGGCCTGGGGCACAACAGCGGCCATGGCCATCTTAAGCGATTATTCAACCCCTGAAATTCGGGGAACGGTCTTCGGTGTTCAAAAAGGCTTTTACTGGGTTGGGATAGCCCTGAGCGGCTACATGGCGGTAGTGGCTTATAATCGCTGGGGTTTTATGCCTACGATGCTGTTGTCAGCCGGGCTGGGATGCTTAAGTCTTGTCTTGATAGGACAACTCATGAGTTCCTGTACACCTCCTGAAACCGGGGAACTGCGCCTTGAAAGACGAAACAGGGGCTGGATGGAAACATTTAAAGCGCTGGCGAGGGACCCGCGTTACACTGCTTTAAGTTTCGGGGGTTTACTGGCCAAGATCGTTGAAGACGGTCTTGTCATAGTACTATTACCCATGTTTTTTGCCGGTAGCGTGGTGGCCGCGGGACTTTCGGTTACCGCGTTCACAGTGGCCTTCGCTGTTTTTCAGCCGTTTGGCGGAGCGTTGTCCGACGGGTGGGGCCGCAAGCGGGTTATCACTAGGGGAATGGTCTTGACAATTATTGGGGCCGCCCTGTTAATCAACGAGCCGGGCACGGTATTGATTGTCATCTCGTCGTTTGTAATGGGGGTTGGGGTAGCGGTGCTCTCCCCTGCGGCGGAAGCCATGGCGGGGGACTTGGCTGCTGAGCGGGTGCGGGCCACCGCCATAGGGTACTGGCGCTTTCAGCGGGATATGGGGTCTTTCTGGGGCCCCCTGATTCTTCCTGTCATTACCCTTTCTATCGGGAAAGACATGGTGCTATTCATTCTAATAGTCCTTCTGTTGACCTCAGGAGTTGCCTGTGCCAGGTGGCTGCCTGGTAAAGCTGATTAATAAACGGGGAAGGGAGTGGGCGATGCACTTTGGGCGTTTACACGCAATTCGTTCTAGTCAAGAAGAGTTAAGCATACACTAAAAAAACCGGAGGAGAAATGCTTATGGGTATGACCATCACCGAAAAGATCCTGGCGGCCCACGCCGGCCTGGACCGTGTGGAGCCCGGCCAGCTCATCAATGCCAAGGTGGACGTGGCGCTGGCCAACGACATCACCGGCCCCTTAGC
>LAKY01000007.1 GCA_000987045.1 Clostridiales bacterium PH28_bin88
CAAAACTCGGCCTTCGGCCTCAAACAATGGACGTGGCTATTCCTCAGCCGCCTGCGGTTCTTGAACTGTCTTCGCCAATGCGCCGTCCAGGAAATCCCGAGCGCCGCCTGCACACTATCTTCCATTTTCATTATCTGATGGTGCCGCAATTTGCGGCATGAGTGTCTATGGGGATCCCGGTTACTCGGGCACTTTGATCATACCATCCCCGGTCACCTCTGTTCCCAGCTTCCCGCACAGCCCCGCAAACCTGTTTAGGACTGCTTTGGCTTTGTCTCCTTCCAACCTAACGGGTCTCCCGGCTGAAATAATGTAAGGAGTTAAAGCCATCTCCGTTATGCGGCCATCTTCTACCTTAACGGAAAGAATACCCGTCTCCAGGGTCTTGGGTACCCCACTGTCAGTGAAAACAAAGTTACCCAGGCTGTAAACGACTGGCGCCCCCTGGTAGAACTCAATTCCTTGCAGGTTGTGGGGGTGGGACCCCACCACCAGGTCCGCCCCCGCCTCCACCAGGCGGCGGCCCAGGTAACGCTGGGCCTTGCTGGGTTGGTCCTCCCTTTCCACGCCCCAGTGCATGTAAACCACCACGAAGTCCGCCTGCTTTTTGGCCTGTTCCACCGCCGCGAACATGGCCTTGTTATCCCAACCGCTGTTGACCCCCGGTTTCTGCTTTCCGGCCTCCCACCCCTGCGGGGTCACTACCGTGAATCCCAAAAAGGCTACAACATGCCCGTTGACATCAGTTATGTAAGGCGCCCGGGCTTCGTCCATGTTGGCGCCTGCGCCGATGTACGCAATGCCCCGGCTGCGGAGGTGTTCCAGGGTATCCAGCAGGGCCTGCTCACCAAAATCCAGGGCGTGGTTGTTGGCCAGGGTGACGATGTCGATCCCTGCCCGGGCGACCCCGTCCAGGGTCTCCGGCTTTGATCGGAAAGTCCACTTCTTATCCTGTGCCTTCCCCCGGGTTGACACAGAGGTTTCCAGGTTGGCCAGGGCAATGTCCGCTTCGGCTAGCAGGCCGGTTTGCTCCCACGGGTAGTCGGGACCGTGCCTTTGAATGGCATTTCCCACCGCCCGGTCCAGCAGGACATCCCCCACCACGGCGAGGGTAAAGGGCCGCTTGGTTGGGGAAGGCTCTGCGTCAGGCGTTGACAGTCCGGTCTCCGGCTCCCCACCCGGAAGGCCCGGTAGCTCCTCTACGGCAGGTTCCGTGGCGGCCAGGCTGGTTTCCCCCCGGGACAGGACTCTACCCTTAAGCGGCTCGCTCCACGGGCCTAAAAGGAACAGTAACAGGATCAGGGCCGTTCCCCCGGTTAGAATTGCAAGTTTTTTCACACTCCCACCTCCTCGGCCGGCTATCATCCTTACCATACCACAACGCCCCACTATATGTCAGACGGTCCAGGGGTACCTTTTGTTCCCTGGGACACAAATTTTTTACAAACCATTGTGAATCCCCCGGAATCCGGCCGGAAGGTCAAGGTTCGTTCTCCGGGTGGTTCAGCAGTTTGGCAGGAGGATTGTCAAGTATAATCCGGTTAAATACATAGAACTACGGTTGAACCATTCGATACGCTATAGTATAATTACAGGAAAAGGAAAGCCATGTCCACAGATTAGGAGTAGGTTCCCTTGAATATGGATATTATCATAAATGCCATTCTACAAGGCAAATGGTTTATGAGCCAACATGCCCGCGTAAGAGCGGGTCAACGGGAAATAAGTGATGCCGATGTTATCGTTGCTTTGCTCCAGGGTCAAATCCTTGAGGACTATCCCGAAGATCCTCGAGGCCACAGTTGTTTGATCTTAGGTCACACTCCCGATAAAAGGGCTATACATGTTGTTTGCGCTCAAGATCCCGGGGGATCACTGGTAATAATTACGGTTTACCAGCCGGAACCACCTGCGTGGGTAGACGAGAAAACCAGAAAAGAAGGTGAATAACTTGCTAACCAAATGCCAGGCGTGTGGTGGTAACATTGTACAAAAACGTGTTGCTGTTGAGAATTGGTGGGGAGATATTCTAGCTATTGTGGAGGATGTGCCGGCCTGGGTGTGTGAAAGTTGCGGAGAACGGTATTTCGATGCTGAAACTAGTCTAATGCTGGATCAACTTCGAAAAAAGGCATCGTACAAGCCTAAACGTATTTTGGAAGTACCTGTGTACGACTTTCCTCTCTCAGACCTTTTAACCGGTAATTCCTAGAGCGGCCTGCCTCGGTTTTAAGCAAATAATTAGTCTAATTCCAACTCCGACGGGTTTTTCTGAACCCGTCCTTTTTCTTTGAGGCTTCTGCTCATCAATCAGGTCAGCATCTTCGTGTTGCTGTAACATTGTCGGATAGCTCCCGGCATCCTTTCACGTTCCCCATTACATCCAAGGTATGGCCCACGAAGATATCTTTAACTATCCCGCTGCCGTTTGTCGTCCGATTGGTTGGTTTCTCTAATAGTCCAATTGGTTGTTGATCAAGTTGTTTGATCCGTTATACTGGTAATTGGGTGGTCTCACCACGGTAATGGAGGAGGATGTTGCGTTGACTGAAAATGTGTTTTACGTTGTGGACGTGTTCGCGGAGGAGAAGTATGCGGGCAACCAACTGGCGGTGTTTACCCAGGGGCACCTGTACAGTGACGACGAGATGCAAAAGCTGGCCAAGGAAATGAACTACTCGGAGTCAACTTTCATATTCGAGCGGGAGAGCTCAGGCAACACCTTTAAGGTCAGAATCTTTACACCCGAGGAGGAGGTCCCTTTTGCCGGCCACCCCACGCTGGGCACCGCCTATATTATCGTCAAAGAAATCTTGAAAAGCCCGGTACCCGAAGTGGTCCTGGACCTCAAAGTAGGCAAGATCCCGGTCTCCATAGCCTATGACGAGGCGGGAGAGGTAAAAACCCTCACCATGAAACAGGTTCAACCCGTATTCGGTGCAGGCCTGGACGCAAAAACCGCCGCCGAAATTCTTACGGTTCCAGCAGAGGAAATTGACGACAGGTTCCCGGTACAAGAGGTGTCCACAGGCCTACCCTTTTTGATTGTCCCCTTGAAAACCCTTCAAGGCATTAAATCCGTCAAAGTCAACCAGGAGAAATTCTCCCAGGTATTCGACAGGTTAACTGCCAGGGCTATTATGGTATTCTGCCCGGAAACCTATGAAGAGAAGAATACCCTGAACGCCAGGGTTTTCGTCGAGTACTACGGTATACCGGAAGACCCCGCCACCGGCAGCGCCAACGGGTGCCTTACGGGTTACCTCCTCAAGTACAACTATTTTAACAGCCGGCAGATCGATATAACCGTTGAGCAGGGATATGAAATCAACCGGAAATCCATCCTGCGCCTTTCAGGAAGTATGGAGGAAGAAAAGATCAACATATTCGTGGGCGGGCGGGTGATCCCGGTATTTAAAGGCCAACTGGTTTGACGGGGGATGTTGGACGGGAGTGATAAGATGCTAATTACCATCGAGCGGGCTTGCTCAACGCCGGTTTACCTGCAGATCAGAAACCAGATCCGGGAGATGATCATGTCCGGTGCGCTGCCGGCGGGTTTTCGCCTGCCGCCGGAGCGCAAGCTGGCGGAGATGCTGGGGGTCAACCGCAGCACGGTGATCAACGCCTACCGCGAGCTGGAGGCCGACGCCCTCATCGAGTCGCACGTGGGGCGGGGCACCACGGTAAAGCCCCGGGTGCCCACGGCATTGCCTGCTGAAACGCCGCGGGTCAACCCGGTGGCCTGGCGCCAGTTCTTCAGCGAGGAAGCCGGCAGGATACGCGAACCCCTGCTGCGCGACCTGATTGAGCTGGCGAACCGGGAGAACGTAATTTCTTTTGCCGCCGGGATACCCGCGCCGGAGCTGTATCCCGTGGAAGCCCTGCGAGAGATCCAGGACGAACTGCTGGAGCACCACGGCCTGACAACCCTGCAGCACTGCCCGACAGAGGGCCACTACCCCCTGCGAGAGACCATCAGCCGGTTGCTGGAGTCCAGAGGGATTACCGCTCCCCCCGAGGAAGTGCTGATACTCTCCGGTTCCCAGCAGGGGCTGGACCTGGCCGCCAGGGTTTTTCTGGATCCGGGGGACGTGATTGTGGTGGAGGAGCCTTCCTTTTTCCTTGCGCTGCAGGTATTCCGGGCCTCCGGGGCCAGGGTGATGGGGGTGCCGGTAGACGAAGACGGGATGCGCCTGGACGTGCTGGAACCCGTGCTGGCGAGGTACCGGCCAAAACTGATCTATACCCTGCCCACCTTCCAGAACCCCACCGGGGTAACCATGGGGTTGGAACGACGGCGGCAACTACTGGACCTGGCTTACCGCTACCAGGTGCCCATCCTGGAGGATGACCCTTACGGCGAACTCCGGTATGAGGGCAACCCGTTACCGCCGTTAAAAGCCCTGGACCGCTTCGGGTACGTTATTTACCTCAGCACCTTCTCCAAGGTGCTGTTCCCCGGCTTGCGGGTAGGCTGGCTGGCAGCCCCTCGCCCGGTGGTACGCCAGTTCGCCCTGACCAAACAACTGGTGGACCTCCACTCCAACAACCCCTCCCAGTGGCTGCTGGACCGGTTTTTCCGCCGGGGGGTGTTTGACCGGCACCTGCAGGCGGTCCGCGGGGAGTACCTCCACCGCCGGGACACCATGTTGGAAGCGCTGGAGCAAGAAGGCCCTCCCGGTTTCAGTTGGAGCAGACCTGAGGGTGGCCTCTACCTCTGGTGCCGCCTGCCGGAAAACCTGACCTCGTCAAGGCTGCTGGCCCGGGCGGCCGACAGGAGGGTAGCCTTTGTCCCGGGAGAGGCTTTTTACCCCGGAGGACAGAGACAGCATTTCATCAGGCTCAACTTCACCTTTCCTCCTCCTGACCGGATCAGGGAAGGGGTCAAGAGGCTGATGGCGGCCATGCGGGAAACCCTGGCGGCAACCCGGGAGGCGGGAGAACACGCGGAGATCGAGATGAAACCCATCGTGTAAGCCGGAGGAGTATATATGACAGAAGCAGAGAATAAAGGGAGCGCAAACACTTCCCCGGGAGATTTCCGGTCTGGATTCAAAGCTGGAACCCCCCTGGCGTTCAGCATTTTCGCCTACGGGCTGGTTTTCGGTGTCCTGGCCCGCCAGGGCGGGCTGACCTACTGGGAAACGGTGACAATGTCCGGCGCCGTGGTTGCCGGGGCATCGCAATTCGTGGCAATAAGCATGATCGGCGCCGGGGCCGCTGCCGGCCAGATAGTGCTGGCCACCCTCCTGCTGAACCTGCGCCACCTGCTGATGGGAGCTTCCCTGGCTCCCTACCTGACCGGGGTCAAGTTCTGGAAGCTGGCAATACTCGCTCATTTTCTCAACGACGAGGCTTACGCCCTGACCATCGACCGCTTCCAACGAGCCGGGGGTAGCGCCGCCTACTTTCTCGGCGCAGGGAGGTGACCTTCTCCAGCTGGTTCCTTAGCTCCGCCCTGGCCGGGGCGGTGGGGAACGTGCTGGGGGACCCCCAGCGGTACAGCCTGGACTTTGCCTTTCTGGGTGCCTTCATTGGCCTCCTGGTCCCCCAGTTGAAAGACAGACCGTCCTGGGCTTCCTTCGGGGTGGCGGCGGTAGTGGCCCTCGCGGCCAGCCAGGCGCTGCCAGGCAAGTGGTATATCATCGTTGCCGCCCTGGTAGCAGCCGGGGCGGGAGCGGCAGTGGAACACTATACGCGTGGAGAAAGATAAAATTGCGATTTCTGCTGCCAATTTTGCTTTAAACTAAGTATTTAATGACAGGAGTGGTGCTTAAACCGATGCGCACTGAAATGCTGTACATTATCGCAGGTATGGCCGTGGTCACCTACCTGACCAGGATCAGCTTCCTGATCCTGGTCGGGAGGATCGTTTTACCCGGGTTCCTGTCCCGCGGCCTCAAGTTTATCCCGATCGGCATCCTCACGGCATTCGTGATTCCGGGACTTATGATCACTGGCGGGCAAGTAAATTTAACGCTCGGTAACTATTACCTCCTGGCGGGACTGGTGTCCGGCCTGGTGGCCGCCCGCTGGAAAAACGTGTTCCTGGCCATGGGGAGCGGTATGCTGATGATGGTCATTCTTAAGTCCACATTCTAAAAGATTTTCAACCAAGTGCGGCTTTCATGCGAAACTATACCAAATGGCCCCTGTAAATTCAGGAGCCGCGGAGGCATATAGACGTATTTAGTCCGGTCAACTTTTCGCAGATTAACACTTCCAGCAGGGTTTCCTTTTTCGTGTTTCGTATAATAGTTCAGTGGGTAAAGGCTAGCGGTTTGGATGAAAGTTAACTGACCCTAGCTGCCTGGCAAGAATAGTCAAGTAAACGGGAAGGGGGTTGGTTTACTGCTGCGACAATTCATCGGATGTCGAGATGTTTTTGCGGAACATGGGTTTTTTCTAAAGGCGTTCTAATTCTTTATACTTCGGAGGGAACGCGGGTTCAAAATCCAAAAAATTGGGGATCGGGTACCGGACGCCGCTCTTGTGGGTGTTGATCAACCCCTCCGTTACCTCTTCCGCTTTGGCCGCCGGGATGGTAAAGGCCATTTCGTCGTCCTGGGTCTGGCCGAACACCCGCTCGCCGTTCCCCGGTAGGATCACCTGACACTCGCCGGTGCGAACCGTGTTGACGATCATCTCCCCGCACTCACCCCTGCCCGTAAAGGAAGAGGTGATGGCCCCGCCGTTTTTGTAGAGGACCGCGTGCACCAACCGCATCACCTGGGCCGGGGTGCCGTAGACCAGGAGAAAGTCCGGTTCTACGCTCAGCCTGTTCAAAGGCCCGACTATCATGGTCTCGTATTCATCCACATCAAACCTGCTGACCGCCTTTTCCGCATTGGCTCCGGCCTCCAGGGTGGCACAGTACATCCCGTGAGCCAGGTTGCCAGCGGTATAATACTTCACCGGCTCCTGGTACCCCAGGACGATCGCCCCGATAGGACAGGCCTGATCCTCCCTGCCCACGCCCACTACCCAACCGTATTTGCGGGCAAGGGTGTTGGCCTGGCAGGTGCTGGTAGGGGTCCGTGACGCTGGACAGCAGCACTGTCCCCTGCTTGGGCCGTTTCAACTGGGCGGCCAGGCGCTCCGCCACGTTGACCTTGGCGTCCACGAAGCTGCCCCAGGGCTCCTGATGGTCGGAAAAGCGCCTCATGAAGCCGGCATAGCAGTACCGGCAGGCATGAGCACAGCCGGTGTACGGATTCAAGCAGAAGTCAACGCCGGGAATGCCCGAACGGCACAGCGCACTGCGGCACACCTTCTCTTCGACCGGCACCATTCCATCTCTGCCGCCTTTCTTTCCTCGGAATTTCTTTACATCGTCATTGAACTGGAAAAGCGATAAGAGCCGGGTCGAGAAACCCGAACAACAACCACTACTGACAGAAGGCTCTTTAAGTACCTGAGTCTGGGGAATGAGATTGAGATTGCTCGGTCAGTTAGTAACTCGGGACCATGGAAGCGATGCAGTCGCCCATGATGACATCCACCAGGGGGGTGAAGGCCTTCTCCCTGGTAACCGCCGGGATGGCGTCGGACTGCAGCCGGGTGATGCGACCCGACTTTTGTACCACCAACAACGCCACCCCTTGACTGGCATCCACCACCTCCATGGCAGCCAGCACTTCCTTTTGTCGCTTGGGAAACTTGCCCGTCAAAACACCCTTTCCAGCCCTGGACTGCAAGGGGAATTCCTCCAGCGTTACCCGCTTGCCTTTTCCCCAGTCGGTCATCAGGATGACCTCCTGGCCGGCTTTAACCTCCTGGGCCGCCAGCACCTGGTCGCCGGGCGCCAGGCGGATGGCCTTGACCCCGGCGGCATTTCTACCCATTGAGGATACCTCCGTTCCCGGGTAGCGGATGCACATGCCGTTTATCGTGGACTGGAGGATCTCGCCGCTTCCGTCGCTGCAGATGACCGCCACCACCCGGTCGTCGGGGGCCAGTTTGATGGCTACGATGCCGGTGGAGCGCTGGGTGGCGTACTCCGAGAGGTCCGTCTTTTTCACCAGTCCCTTGGCTGTGAAGAAAATAAGAGATAATTCAGCGGCGAAGTCCTTCACCGGGATCAGGGCCACTACCCTGTCATCCTTGGGCAGGGAAATCACGTTCACCAGGGCGGAACCCCTCTCTTTCCACTTCGCCTCCGGCAACTGGTGCACCGGCAGGCTGTAGGCCGTGCCCCTGGCGGTCAGGAGCAGGACGGTTTCGGTGGTGTTGGAAGAGACCAGGAACCGGACAAAGTCCGCGTCCTTGGTGCCCGCGTCTTCCAGGTCCGCCCCGGAACGCTGGTAAGACTTGATAGAGGTGCGCTTGATGTAGCCCTGGTTGGTGACCGCCACCACCACGTCCTCGCTGGCGACCATCACCTCTACTGAAACCTTAATCTCCTCTACTTCCGCCTGGATAACCGACCTGCGCGGGTCGGCGTACTTCTCCTTGATTTCCAGGAGTTCCTTCTTGATCACATCCATCAGCTTCTTCTCGCTGGAGAGGATCGCCTCCAGGCCGGCGATGGTCTTTTGCAGTTCTTTCAGTTCTTTGGCCAGGGTAGTGATCTCCAGGTTGGTTAAGCGGTATAGTTGAAGGGTGAGAATGGCCTCCGCCTGGCGCTCGGAAAAAGCGAACTTTTCCATCAGGTTCTTTTGCGCATCCGCCCGGTTTTTGCTGCTCCGGATGGTGGCGATTACCTCATCCAGGATGGAGATGGCCCGCATCAGGCCTTCCACAACGTGCGCCCGGTCTTTGGCCCTGGCAAGGTCGTACCGTGAACGCCGGGTAACAACCTCCTTCTGGTGATCGATGTAAGCGGAGAGGAGTTCCCTTACCCCCATCTGCCGGGGAGTCCTGTTGGCGATGGCCACCATGTTGAAGTAGTAGTTGACCTGCAGGGAAGTCTTTTTAAAGAGGTAGTTCAAGATCCCCCTGGCGTCTGCATCCTTCTTGAGTTCGATGACGATGCGCATGCCCGTCCGGTCCGTCTCGTCCCGCACCTCGGCGATGCCCTCCACCTTCCGGTCCAGGCGCAGGTCGTCAATCTCCTTGACCAGCTTGGCCTTGATCACCCCGCAGGGTATTTCGGTAACTACAATCTGCTCCTTCCCGCCCTTCACCCGCTCCACACCTGAACGGGCGCGGAGCGCGATCTTTCCCTTGCCGGTCTCGTACGCCTCCTTGATGCCTTCAGCGCCCATCACGATACCCCCGGTGGGAAAGTCGGGGCCCTTGAGGTGGCGCATGATCTCCTGGACGGTAATTTGCGGTTTGTCCATCAGGGCCATCGCCGCGTCGATGACCTCTCCCAGGTTGTGCGGCGGGATCTCGGTGGCAAAGCCGGCGGACACCCCGCTGGCCCCGTTCACCAGCAGGTTGGGGAACCGGGCGGGCAGCACCGTGGGCTCTTCCCGCCGGTCGTCGAAGTTGGGCTGGAAGTTGACGGTCTCCGCGTCGATATCCCGCAAGAGTTCCATGGCCAGCGGGGCCATGCGGGCCTCGGTATACCGCATGGCCGCCGGGGGGTCGTCATCAACGGAGCCAAAGTTGCCGTGGCCGTCCACCAGGAGGTAACGCAGTTTCCACTCCTGGGCCATCCTGACCAGGGCATCGTAAATGGAGGCATCTCCGTGGGGATGGAATTTACCCATGGTTTCCCCTACTACCGTGGCGCTCTTGACGTAGTCACTGTCGGGAATAATCCTGTTGATGTGCATCGCCCACAGGATCCGCCGCTGCACCGGCTTCAGCCCGTCCCGGGCGTCCGGGATCGCTCGGTCCAAAATGATATAACCGGCGTACCGCTGGTAACGGTCCCCCATGACCTCCTCCAGGGCGACCGGCTCGATCCTCTCCACCAGATTGCTCACAAGACTACCTCCTCAACCCCGAATTGCAGGTGTTTCTCCAGCCATTGCCGGCGCTGTTCCGTGGACTTCTTGTTCATCAAGACCGAGACCCGGCGTTCGGCCTTGACGGCGTCCTCGATGCTCACCCGCAAAAGCGTCCTGGTTGCCGGGTTCATGGTGGTGTCCCACAACTGGTCGGCGTTCATCTCACCCAGGCCCTTGTACCGCTGGACCGAGCAGCCCTTCCCCAGGTGTTTGACCAACCTGTCCTTTTCTTCGTCGCTCCAGGCGTACCTGACTTCCGCCTTGGATCCCTTGCCCTTGCTTATCTTGTAGAGGGGCGGCCGGGCGATAAACACCCGCCCTTCGGCGATCAAAGGCCGCATGAACCGGTAAAAGAAGGTCAACAGGAGGCACTGGATGTGGGCGCCGTCCTGGTCTGCGTCGGTCAGCAGGATGACCTTGGCGTAGTTGCTGTCCTGGACGTCAAAGTCGGGGCCTACGCCGCCGCCGATGGCGGAAATGAGGGTCCTGAACTCCTCGTTCTGCCGGATGCCCTCGATCCGCTCCCCTTCGGTGTTGAGGGGTTTGCCCCGCAAGGGCAGGATGGCCTGAAACCGCCGGTCCCGGCCCAGCTTGGCGCTGCCGCCGGCGGAGTCCCCTTCTACGATAAACAGCTCATTGCGCTCCGGGTTCCGGCTCTGGGCGGGGGTGAGTTTCCCGTTCAGGGAAGGACCCTCCTTGCCGTTTTTGGAGCGGCCCTCCCGGGCAGCGTCCCGGGCCTTGCGGGCGGCCTCCCGGGCCTCGGCGGCCTTGACCGCCTTCTTGAGCAGCAGTTGGGCCAGGTCCGGGTTTTCCTCCAGGTAGGTGGCCAGTTTTTCCGACACGACGGCGTCCACCACCGACCTGGCCCTGGTGGTGCCCAGCTTGGTCTTGGTCTGGCCCTCGAACTCCGGAGTCTCGCTCATGCGGATGTTCAGGACGGCCATCAGCCCTTCCCGCAGGTCTTCTCCCGCCAGGCCTGCGTCTTTCTTGACGAGGGAATACTTGCGGGCGTAGTCGTTGAGTACCCGGGTGTGGGCGTAACGGAACCCGGCCTCGTGGTGCCCTCCCTCGTGGGTGTTGATGCAGTTGACGTAACTCACCAGGGTCTCGGAGTAACCATCGTTGTACTGGAGGGCCACCTCCACCTCAAACCCGTCTCTTTCCCCCGTAAAGTGAATGGGGTCGTGGAGGACGGTCTTATCCTCGTTCAGGTACTCCACAAACGCCCTGGCACCGCCCTCGTACCGGAAGGTATCAGCCTGGGGCTTTTCTTTCCGCTCGTCGGTGACGGTGATGGTCAGCCCCGCGTTGAGAAAAGCCAGTTCCCGCATTCTTTCCGCCAAGGTATCGTAGTCGAAGGTAGTGGTGGGAAAAATGGTCCGGTCGGGCTTAAACCTTACCCTCGTACCCGTCCCCTTGGTTTGCCCTGTTACCCTCAAGCCCCCGGCGGGTCGCCCACCCTGCTCGAAACGCAGGAAATGCACCTTCCCGTCCCGGTATATCTCCACCTCCAGCCACTCCGACAGGGCGCACACCACCGAGGCGCCCACGCCGTGCAGGCCGCCCGATACCTTATACCCCCCGCCGCCGAACTTACCGCCGGCGTGCAGGACGGTAAACACCACCTGGGGGGTGGGAATGCCCAGTTTGGGGTGAAGCCCCGTGGGGATGCCCCTGCCGTTGTCCTTAACGGTGACGCTGTTATCCCGGTGGACCGTCACCTCGATCTTCGTGCAGAAGCCGGCCAGCGCCTCGTCTACCGCATTATCCACGATCTCGTAGACCAGGTGGTGCAGGCCGCTGGGTCCGGTACTCCCGATATACATCCCCGGCCGGCGCCGCACCGCCTCCAGGCCCTCCAGCACCTGAATGGCTTCTTCGTTGTAAGTTGTCAAGGTGTAAGCCTCCTATGCAAAGTGTAGCAACCAATTTACCGGATCACTACCAAAAATATACCAGAACACCTGTTTGTAAGCAAGGCCTTTGTATTTTTCAGTGAACTGCCTTTTCCCAATAAAGCAGCCAGACCCGGTTTCTGCGTCAATGAGGGCCTAAGATATAAGTACACCCGGCACTTTTTTGGAAGAATGCCGGGCGTTTACCAGTCCTGCGATAGTTTAACTCCGTTTGCGGTGCTCGTTCAGTAAAAGCTTAAGCTCGTACTCAAGTATTTCCCTGGGGACCTTGGTCAGAATCGCCGACTCAACGGCTATCTTCACAGCTCTCTCCAGGGCAAAGCTGCTTTCCCCCACGAAATAGTCACCGGCGATATGTAGTCTCGCCAGGTAATTACCGTGGTCACCCACTTTGGTTACTTGGAGTCGGCCTTCCATAATTACTTTTTCATCGGTTCCGGGCTCGGGTGGATAGATAGGAACCTATTTGATATCCCCTGGAACGGGGCGTATTCCTTGCCTTCTTGCGCCGCCTTCAGGATATTGGCCATCCCCTGTTCAGACAGCACTGTCTTCGTGGAAACGGGCACCAGCGATCCCTCCTTAAACCCTCGCTTCCTCGCCCTCCAGCAGATCGGCCATGGCGGCATACGCCCGGCCCTGTTTTTTCAGGATTTCCATAATCCGCTGAACGTCGCCTTGCAAGTAGGCCAAGTTAACCTCCATGCGTTCCTGTATCGCGCGAGTCGCCCGGGTGTTTTCTTCAATTCCCTTTAAGAACCCGCGTAGTTCGTCATGACTTGATTGCAATACGTCGACCCGTTCAGTAAGTCCTTTAACCTCTTTTGAAAGAGTCCTGTGGCTCTCTTCCAATTCTCTCTGGCGGGCTTCCAGCCTTTTCTGGCCATCTTCAAGCCTTTTCTGGGCGCCTTCCAGTTTTTGCTGACCGTTCTCAAGGTTCTTCACGCTGGCTTCCAGGTTCTTCTGGCCGTTCTCCAGGTTCTTCTGGCCTACCTGCAAGCTCTTCTGCCCGGCCTCCAGGCTGTCCTGGCCACTCTTCAGAAAGGTCACATCTTCCCTCAAAGACCTGATCTCCGCCAGAATTTCCTTCAGCAGTTGGTCACTCACGGATGCAAATCCTCCCCGTCACCTGTGCTTGTCCCCCTCCAAATTTATGATATACCAACACCCGTAGATGGGCAAGAAAATTCTGGACAGCTTCCATTTGATAATCGTGTCACCACTGAATACCATGCGCCTTTCCAGCCAGGTGCAGCCTTGGTGAACGGGCAACTTGCCGCCCGCCTTTAATTTTCCTCTCGTTGGTTGCTACTTGGCTATTTTCTCCAGTTTGGCCACCTTGGCGACAAGGTAGCGGGTATCAATGGCGATGTCGTCCAGTTTGCTTTCAAGACGGTCGAGCCGGTCGTTCTGTGCTTTCCGGTCATCGTACAGGGCGTGGATCTTCTCGATGACTTCATTCTCCATACGAGTCTCAAGTTTTACCTGACCTTTTTGCAGAGTGTCTAATTGGGTGCCATACTGTTGCAGGATTTCACTATGTTGCTGCAAAACACTGCCATGCTGCTGTAGTGTCTTTAAAATTTCCTTCTGTCCCTCTAATAGCTGTTTTAACAGGTCGTCCACTTGCCATCTTCCTTTCATTTTTCACTTGCTCTGTTTCAGTCCCCTTGTCAGCGGGGCAACGGATGCAACTGGGCGAGGCTTAATAGCAGTTATCGCCCCGATAATAGGTTTCAGTCCCCTTGTCAGCGGGGCAACGGATGCAACTTTGATTTGGACAGATGGTTCTCGTATTCATTTTATAGTTTCAGTCCCCTTGTCAGCGGGGCAACGGATGCAACACGATAGTCGAGTATTTACTGATTTTCATCTCTTTTGGTTTCAGTCCCCTTGTCAGCGGGGCAACGGATGCAACTCCTCCCAGTTTTACCATACCCCTTCCACTGTCCATACCGTTTCAGTCCCCTTGTCAGCGGGGCAACGGATGCAACATAACCTGGTATGAGCCATACACGCCTACCCGATACCCGTTTCGTTTCAGTCCCCTTGTCAGCGGGGCAACGGATGCAACTTTAGCTGTCGCCTGAGCAAAAGTGATGCGTGTAACCGGTTTCAGTCCCCTTGTCAGCGGGGCAACGGATGCAACTCGGATCAGATTGCCGGGGTTTGTAGTCCGGGCATCCGTTTCAGTCCCCTTGTCAGCGGGGCAACGGATGCAACGCAACACGCATCACATGGCTCCAGAATGCGGATGCAGGGGTTTCAGTCCCCTTGTCAGCGGGGCAACGGATGCAACATCGACGCCTTCGCCAGTTCACCCACGCTGCCCGAAATGTTTCAGTCCCCTTGTCAGCGGGGCAACGGATGCAACGAACAACGCCATCCTGGTTCTCTGCGCCGCTTCTGCCGTTTCAGTCCCCTTGTCAGCGGGGCAACGGATGCAACCGCTGCGGCCGGTGTGACTACTGCCGGGCGACCAAGGTTTCAGTCCCCTTGTCAGCGGGGCAACGGATGCAACGAGATCACCGCACGCGCCGGCGCTGAGGGCGGAACTGGTTTCAGTCCCCTTGTCAGCGGGGCAACGGATGCAACCTGGGACACTTGATCTCCAGTTCCTCCGGTGGTTTGGGTTTCAGTCCCCTTGTCAGCGGGGCAACGGATGCAACAAGCACTACCAGAGGACCTAAGACGCGCTCACCTTGAGTTTCAGTCCCCTTGTCAGCGGGGCAACGGATGCAACAGACCTGGTGCTTGTGCATAAGACAGACCGCTTCGCCGTTTCAGTCCCCTTGTCAGCGGGGCAACGGATGCAACGAGAACTTTTATTCAGACATGGCAGATACATATCAAGAGTTTCAGTCCCCTTGTCAGCGGGGCAACGGATGCAACGCTAGACTGGTGCCTGCCCGGCGGCAGGTGCTTATGTTTCAGTCCCCTTGTCAGCGGGGCAACGGATGCAACGGAAAACAGCGAACGCGAAATACCATGCGAGATGATACGTTTCAGTCCCCTTGTCAGCGGGGCAACGGATGCAACGCGGGACGACAAGTTCACAACATTTTAGCCCACTAAGGTTTCAGTCCCCTTGTCAGCGGGGCAACGGATGCAACGATCGATGGCAAAGTTATCAGCGAACGGGTAGCCAGTTTCAGTCCCCTTGTCAGCGGGGCAACGGATGCAACCCTGCTGTCCCATATCGCGCTTCATGCCGGATCTGCACGTTTCAGTCCCCTTGTCAGCGGGGCAACGGATGCAACCCGTACCGGCACGGTACACGCCCACATCCGTTTCATGTTTCAGTCCCCTTGTCAGCGGGGCAACGGATGCAACCGCCCCTGGAGTGGTACTGGTCAGGGCGGCATGTCCACGTTTCAGTCCCCTTGTCAGCGGGGCAACGGATGCAACTGGCGCCATGGTAGAAGAGATTAGGGTCGAAGTTGTTGTTTCAGTCCCCTTGTCAGCGGGGCAACGGATGCAACGCGGATATAGTGCCGGCCGTAGAAACTGCCACCAGGGTTTCAGTCCCCTTGTCAGCGGGGCAACGGATGCAACCTTCCTGCGGGCTAGACAGCACCGGTAGGTTGATAGTGTTTCAGTCCCCTTGTCAGCGGGGCAACGGATGCAACCGACCATAAGCTGAAGCCTCAATGTACTGGAAACACTGGGGTTGACAGGATTGAACTTCACCGCTAACACACCAAATTTCTCGAAGATCCCTTTTCTGCAAAAAAGACACCGATATTTTCGAAAATACCACATCCTTCCTGCTGGTTATGCCTACCAAGTATTGTTTTTGTTTCGCCATCGTTGATAAAATACCTGCTACAAACGAAATTTTGGGGTTGCTTACGACCCCATGGCACGACAAGTACGGTAAAGTAAGACACGGAAATCACCATACTACCCGGTACGGCGGAATCCTTGATGAATGCTTTAACCACATGATATGAATCCTGTAGTTTCGGTCTACCCTTAAACCGCCGGAGTCAGACTATCCTTCATTATTTGGATCTAAGGGAAGCCCTTGATCCTCGTGGGTAAGGGGTAAAGCGACCTTTGACTTGCTTGCTTGAATGAACCACCTGAAGTTTTCATCACCTTTATCCCCTATTGCCGGTTCCTTGGTGAGCCGAGGGTAATGGATGGGCAATTCACGCTGGTGCTTGTTGAGTATGGCCTTAAAATCAATAATATTGTCTAGCTTGTCGAAGTCCTGGCCAAACGCTTCCCGGCATACCCGTTTGAAACTGTCGATACAGCCCTCTATGTCCCCGTCTTCCTCCCCGCCGTCGGTCAGGCTGGCGTAACGCCGGTCATAATCGTATACGACACAACGTTCCACCATGATCTTGACACTACCCAGCCCCAGGGGTTTGCCGTATCCCAGGCGGTGATACATTCCCTCTTCCAGTTGCAAGCTCCAGGCCAACGCGCCCAGTTCTTCACGGCACAGGTTGGCGAACCTCACGGTAAAGGAGAATTTGTTGCCCGGGTTGAGAGCGCCTTTAATCGTAAGGTTACGGTGGGTGGGTTTCGCGGTTTGCCAATTAAATTCATGATGATGGCGGTAAAACTTCCGGCCCCGTAAACACTGGCCTTGCGGGTCATAGCCGTTTCTCTTGGCGATGAAGCCCGGTGAGCCGTCGGCCTTCACCAGGTAAAAAAAGGTGGCGGTAGGTTTGGGGCCGGCCAGTTCCGGCAGGGTCTGATCCCCCGCCTTCCCGGCCTTCCCGGTCTGTTGAGCCATGCTGACCCAGACTCTCCCCGCGTATGCCGTCACGGCCTGATTGCCAGAATCACTCCGGTCCTCCTGTAGACTGCCGGCCTGTCGCACCCAACCAAAGGCACGGCAAGCGGGACACAGTTTACGGTAGTCCGCGCACGATTTAAGATGCGCCGGCAACAACTGGCCCCTGCTGCCCTTGAAGGGCCTGCGGCTAAGCTGGACGGGAACGACGTAGAGCACCTCCCGGCCCCGGACTTTCGCGTAAACCAGATCTCCGGGCCGCAGTTCCGCGCTCCGCCACATAAAATGGCTGAGTTCAAGGGAACCGTCGTCCCGGGACTTCCCGCGTCCCTCACGCAATTCTTCCGCATGCCTGTCCTGGTACTCTTTGACCAGGCGGGTATACTCTTCGCGCACCGGGTCAGGCAGATCTACCTCCCTGGCCTTCCCGAAGAAAAAGCGCTCATCATGCTTATTATTCGCATTCTTACCAGAGATATATAACCATCCCGGCTCTATCTCCAGTTCGTGATCGTTCTGTTGACCGCGCCAGTTCTCGGCCTCTTCCTTCTCACGAAACAGGCCTTGCACGTCCCACCAGGCGATTCGCTTGCCCGCATGGGGTTTGATTACAGCCCAGGCCGCATCCCCGTGCCGCAGGCCGTGGAGGTCTACCACCGGCCGCGTTGCCGGCTTGCCGTTTGGGCTGTACCGCCTTACCCAGGCGGCGGGTTGCAGGTTGCGATAACCCGGTTTGGGCCGACCCTCCAGCAGTTGCAGTTGCCAACCTTTATCCTCGTGAAAGACCACGCGGGCCGGTGTTAAGTCCCTGGCTTCCTCCGTCTCCATCCGGCGGGACAAGACCTCCTCGTCAAAGACACCGAAGCAGGAATTGGTTACCGCCTCGTACACGCCGCGCAACATGCCGCGGAGGCTGGAACCGGGAATGATCGGCCGGTCGTTGAGGGAAAAGAACTGGTGGACGGGATGCCCGGTCCCTTCGGGGTCCCCGTCGCTGATGAACAGGGGAGTGACCACTTCCAGGGTGCACTCCAGGTACCCGGACAGCCCTTCATAAGCGGCGTGAGAAGGCGGCGTCTTTTTGCCCAGAATGGGGTGACCGGTTTCCGGAAGCGGGCGGACGAAATTGTAGGGGTTTAAAAAGCGATAGTCCTGGGTCTCTTCAGCACTGGCCCGCCGGACATTAACCGCTCTGTCCCTGCCGTCCCGCTGCTTGATGACGTCAAATTCGACTTCCATCCCTTCACGGGGATTACCAGGGGAAAAATCACGCAGCGAAAAATACATATCCCCCCGGTCGGAGTCAATGAACCCGTAAAGCCTATTGTCCCACAATTTTTTGATTTTCCCTTTCATTGCCATCCCTCCACAGCATAGTACCACGCGAACTGCGGGCGCCCGTAATAGGTGTAGAGCCTGGCCTTGATGGAGACTCTCTGTCCCCCTGGCGGGGCGGGGTAGTCCAGTTTGGCCGCCGCGACCCTGTTCTCGTGATAGTACCCGTCCGCGCCCTTTTTCCCCCATAGCACCAGTAGCTCTTCATGCACGCGCAGGTGCGGCACACCCGTATGCTCCCAGAAGTCAAGGGCCGCATAATCGCCAGGGAAGACGGTTCCGGCGGGGCCGATATACCTCCACCGGTACTCCTCCCCGTCACGCCGGATTTCCAGGTCACCGCCAGGCCCGAACTTCCGCATGCGTTCCAGGTACCGCAGGCCGGGCAACTCTTCCTTGAGGAATTCACAGCGGTCGGTATGCTCGCAGATGGCCCATGGCATCGCCCCGGGAGCGGTTGCCAGGAAACCTGGTAGTTCAACCCCCGTTAACACACCGCCCAGAATAGCCAGGTCCTTTTTCGTGCAGGCCGGCGCTATCGACGGATACATCAACCGTCCCTCCTTTTCGCCCGGGAGGATATTTTTTGTTGTAGCTGCCGTACCGCCTCGGCCGCCTGCCGTGTCCGGTACGCTTCACTGAGCGGCATCTCCCTTGCCCTGAGGGCGCCGGAAAATGTCTCCACACCCGGCAGCCACCAGTCCCCCATAACCGTCAACCTGGCTTCTTCAATCCTGGCTTGCCCAAGCCCTTTGGCGGCCCCTGAACCGAGCATCACCAGCCCCTCGTCGATGTCACGCAGTACCAGGAGCAGCCATCCGGCTTCCCATGGTTCAGGCTCTTCCAGGGAGAATTCAAAGTGATACGCGGGCCGGTAAACCGCGACGGCGTCAAACTTCCTCCCGTCGCTGCCGCCGCCGGTGAAGCGGTCGATAGCCAGGTGGTCCTGGACGAACATCTTCCCCGGCTCCGCTTCCCAGGCGTCCGCCACTTTCAGGCGACTGCCCGTTTTCGTGCTGCCAAACAACCGGCACGCCAGGCAGTGGTCTTGGGCCGGTACCTCCCGGCGGCTGCATGCCAGGCCGGGTTTTGTCACGTCGTCACAGAAAAGGTCGCAGGCCACGGCCCACCGGGCATCACCGCCTACTGCACGGCCGGCCAGGGTCCTGGCAATCCTTTCCGCCTGGTGGCGCATGATACCGCGCATGGTGGCCCCGGGCAGGTAAGTGGACTCATCTCCGTTCCCACCAGCCAGCAAAGGAACGGCATCAAAACCGCTGGCCACGGCACGGAAGCTGTCCCTGGTCAGAAAGGCTTCCGTAAACCTGATCCGCCCGCTGACGCGGAGAAAGCCGGGCGCTTTCCCCGCCGGCGTGCGCCGCGCCGCGGACAGTCGCTCTTCAAACCATCCCTCCACATGATAACTGCCCTGTTCAAACCAGTCGTCCGCGGCCAGCGCAGCGAGAAAGCCGTCCACATCACCAGCGCCATCATTGGGTAACCGCCTGGCTTCAACGCCTTCCAGCGTCAGACGCCCCAAACCCCGGGCGCTCTTGCCTCCCAGGTGCACCCTGCCCTCACCGATTTCGGCCAGCAGGGCCGCCAGCAGGACTTCTTCCTGTTCCGTCAAGTGATCCCCTTCTATTTTGACAGTAACCCTGGTGCCGCGGGGCAAGGTCTCGTAATCGTACTTTGCCGCCGCGGCCCTGCCGGCAACCCGGCAGGTCCTGTCTATCCCTACCCCGTCCCGGATGGAGGGAACTGTCCCCGGATGCACTTGGGCATCGTGAATCAATAATTTGGAGGAAAGCCGGCCACCGTACCCGGCATCGGGATGGATGTCACCAAAGAGCCGGCAGGCAGGACAACCGCACACCCTCTCTTCGTCGGCCGACAGGGACAGGCATGACTCCGCGCCGGTAAGCGCCGGGAACAGGCGCGTGGCCCGGGAACGGAGCGAACCACCCACCGAAGTCCCGGGGATCACCAGTGTCCCGTCGACCCGGCGGTATACCGGTGCGTCACAGAGGTAACCCGCCTCACCGGCGCCAACGTGCAGTTGCGTCTCCGCCTTCAGGTGTACGGTCAGCAGCAGTTTATTCATGCTTTTCACCTCGCTCCGCGCCGGCTACCAGGCGGCCCCCGAACCACTCCAGGCACAAGGGCCACATCTCCCGCCGCAGGGCTGCGGCTTCTCCAGGATGCCGGGCGACGGCATCAATTTCCTGTTCCAGTACCCGGTACAGTTCTTGGACACGGTCAGCCAGCTCGCGGCGGAATTGGCCGAACTCTGTGACCAGGTTGGGTTTTCGCCGCGGTTTAATCCCGAAGTCCTTGAGGATGTCCAGTTCACCCAACCCCTGCACCCGGCCGGCCAGTTCGTCTATACCGAGGTGGGCATGGGCATGAAGCCACCTGGCAACCTCCCTGCAGCGCTCCCTCACCTTGGGATTAATTGTCATGTCGATATGGTGAAAGCGTTGCCACAGGATGGCCTCCAGTCGTTCCCATGCGCTTTTCACGGGAGCGCCTGCCTGCCAGTGGCCGGGTATGAGGATCGGCCTAATCTCACCCGCGAAGTTTTGCATGTCGTAGACCACATGGTTAAACGCCACCCGCCCGAAGCCCTCATGCTGGCGCAAGCCCAACCCGTCCGTTTCCCACCGCTCCAGGAGGAGCTGCAATTCGCTTAACCCGATTTTTTGCTTCACTTTGAACCCGACGGTCGATCCCGCCCGGATCGCCAGGTCGCGGAACCTGGGCAGGCCGGTGACAGCCGAAAAACCGTCAATTTCCCTGGTCGATACAAAGGAATTGAGGGTCTCCACCTCTAAACCCAGGCAGGCGGACAGAGCCTCGGAAGTGAGGTCCGATACCGTGCGGCCCCAGGGGTCAAGCAGGATTGCGTCACTCAGGAATGTCATGGTGATGGCTCCGGTGAAATTGACCCGCCTCTTGACCGGCACGGGGTTGAGGCATGACTCGCCGGTGGGCTGCAGCCACAAGCGCAGCCGCCCGTAGCCCCGCTTGGTGCCTTTACCCAGGCGGATTTCCGTCTCGTAGCCGTCACCCCTGCGGTCGCACACCTCCAGCAGTGCTTGCATGGCAGTTGCGCCGGCGAAGGTCATTTCGCCCACAAAATACTGGCCGGCAGCCAGGGCCTCGTACGAATACAATGCCTTTTCATCGGCCCTGCGTTCATCCGTGACCATCTTCACATGGGTATGAAATTCCGTCGCGGGACGCAAGCTGGTAGGTGCACCCCAGGCATCAACGGTCAAAAAGCCCTGGGCATCCACCAGCGGGACGCCGGAACCGCAAATCTCGCATTCGCCCGGTATCTCCTCTGCGGCGGCATACCCGCGTAATCGGACCCGGTGGGCGTCGTCGCTGTAAAAGGGCTTGTGCTTGCAGGTTAATATGTCCCGCGGCACCGGTATGCTGGGGACCAGTTGCCAACCTGACCCTGTCTCCTTGACCGGGTAAAGAGGCCCAAAACGGACTTGGCCCCGCCGGAAAAGCGCCAGGAAAGTATCGTAATGATCCCCGGCTACCGGCCGCAGGTAGGCGTACTTGCCGGCAAAGGCCCCGAGAAGGGCGGCGCCAGGGATGTAGGGAACAGTCTGGTAGGCGTTCCCGCTGTGGCCGCCCCAGGAAATGATCACGGGTTCTACAGCCTGGGCGATCACCAGCATCCTGGCGTGTTCGGGCCTGGCACCGGGAGGTGCGGCGTTTCCGCGCTGAAATTCCCCGGGCCGGTCCTCCCCCCGCACCAGGGCGGCAAAATGCCGCAACAGGTCTTCCTGGGAAACCGCCTCGACGGTCCCCTCGACCCGTACCAGGGAGATCAGGCAACGGCCCGCCCCGCGGTTGACTGTGCTGCCCAGCCCCCTCACCAGCCGGGCGGCGGCGACCAGCAGGGCTGCTTCATCCCGCTCCTCCCCACGGGAGCCCACATGCTCCACGGTGAAACGAAATTCCAGGTTGGCCCCGCCAAACTCCCGCGCCCACAGCTTCTTGTCCTGGGCCCGCCGTGCCTGGGGGTCGATACTCACCCCCCGCCTGTCCCGGGCGAATCGCCGGCCGCCGGAAGAGCGGGCTAAAGCGACAGCCTGCGCGAGGGATGCCGAGCCGAAAGCCCAGGCCGCGGGATGCCGGGCGGAACCGAAAACCCGGTCCAGCAGGGTGCCCGCCATTTCCGCATCCGGGAAAAAAAGCTTTAGTTCCCGGGCAGCGGAACGAAACAGCCCGGCCAGGGAAGAACCCCTGACGGACGGGAGCCCATGGCGGTCGCGCAGGAGCGCGGAGTCCACACCGTGTGCGAGGCCGAAACCGGCGGAAGTGTGATAATCGGACAGGAGTTTCAGATTAAATACCAGCTTAATGTTCATGGCCGTATACCTCCCGGGCATGGTCCAGGTCCTGGGCGTAATCCCAGAACTCCAGCAAGTCCGGCAATCCCGTGCCAAGGGCCGCCCGCCTGACGTGACTGGCGCTCCGCATGTACAGGCTGCCGGGATCGCGGCTTCCCAGTTTTGCCAGTACCTGTTCGATTGCGGCCAGGTCAGCGGGATTGCGGCCGGCCCTGGCCAAATGAAAATCGAATCTCGCCGCCCATTCCCGCTTTTTCGCCCCGGCCATCCTGGATGGAGGCAAGCAAGCGGCGTCATAAAGGCTGCCCAGTTCCGCCAGGCGGGATGCGGGAACCTCCTTCAGGGAAAAGCGGGCATCAATCAAGGTCTTCAATGGCAGTATCGACCCCTCTGTCTCCCGGTCCAGCAAGCTGTAAGGCTTGAGCGTGGCGAGGTATTCCCCCGGTTCCTCCTGTGTCTCCGCGTAGCCGAAGGAAATGAGGCTGGCGCCGGTTCCCCGTCCCCGCGCGGACCGCTTGGCCTCTGCCAGCAGGTCGTGGGCCCGGGCATGAGCGAGGGTGTGGGGGTATTTGGCCTTGCAAACGACCAGCCCGGCGCTGATGCCGGGAGAAAAATCCAGGCCGGCTTCCGCCAGCGCTTCGGACATGGCCCTGATATAGTCCCCGGTAAACCGGCGGACAACGTCCAGGCTGTAGGGGGCGGCCAGCAGGACGTACAGGTCATCCCCGCCCAGGATCAAGGGCAGCACCGGGCAGGTGACGGGCGCCGCGTTACCCGGTACCGGCCCGCCTGGTTTCAGACGCTGGACCAGCCGGGCTGTCACCGCCGCCAAGCAGTCCAGCATGATGCGCGACAGTTGGCCTGACAGGGATTTCAACTGCCGCTGGTCGCAACGGCTGAACAGCACGCCCATATCGTTGCCGTCCACCACCAGGTAGGCTACGTTGTTGCGGCCGTCAAACCGCCCAATGGCGTCGGTGTCCCGGGGTGACTGCAATTCCGTGCCCGGGGGAAGGTGGGACTTAACCTGCCGCAAGAACAGGCCGGTAAGCCCCTGCGTGTCCTGGTCGGACTTGCTCAGCCGGAACCTGGCGGAGCAGCCGGCGCAGACCGTTTCCCGCTCCTCCTCGTGGCTCCACCCCCTGGCGCTACCCAGTCCCACCCCGCACACCTCGCAATATGCCACGTACGGGTTATGGAGGCACGAAGAGGAGTGAAGAGGCCGGTTCTTCACCCGCCGCAGCTCCTTTTGCGCCCGGGCTGAGGCTAAAGCAAAATCCCCGGGTTCGAAGGGAACCGGTCCGGCCACCGAGATGGTGCCGCCCAGGGTGCGGCTGTAGTCCTCGGCCAGCCGTTCCCCCCACTCGCGGCAGCTTTCCGCGTCCGGCAACACCACGCGGAAAGCGCCGCCGTCAGCGATGACGATGTCCTCCTCTGGTATCCCTCCGGCCCGCATTTGCTCCGCCATCTCTCGGCACCAGTCCACAAGCATCCGGCTGCCCCCCACAATTTCCGGCAGGCGGGTAGCCCGGAAAATGGTGTCCTGGATACGGTCCGCCTCTGCAGCCAGCAGGTATCGAGTCATGCCCTCCTCACCTCCGGAACGAATTGAAGCCCGCAGATCTCTTTGACCCGCTCCCAGGGAACCGGCTCGTACACCTCGTGCTTGACGTTTTCGGCCAGCCACTGCCGGAATTCAGCCGCGTCTTTCTCCGCAATAGCCAGGCAGTCTCCGGCCAGTTTCCTGTCCACCGGCATGCAGCCGTGCACCACCGAGTTCCTGATCTCCGCGAGCTTTTCCAGCGCATCCACCTGGGATTTAAAGTTTTCCAGGAGGCCCTTCCGCTTTTGCAACATTCTGTCTCCAGTCGCCACTGTAAACTCCAAAGAAACCTGGTAACGGTCTTTCCCTTCCGTGATCTCCGCCCTTCCCTCAGCAAGCAGCCTGCGCTTTACACTAATGCTCCATGCCAGGATCTGTAGCGACTTCCGGTGAGTCTCCGGCACCAAGGCGCTTCGCAGCAGCCAGACCCTGGCGGTAACCAACAGTTCCGAGGTGGCAGCGGCGCGGATCAGGGCGGCGCGGTAATCCTCGTACGGATCGACCAGGCGCCGGGCTTTCGCCAGTTCGTCCCGGGCGTAGACATATACACGCTCCGGTTTCTGGAGTATTTTCTCGCTGGCCTGGCGGCCGATGTCCCTGATCTCAGATACATTTTTTTGCAGCAGCTTTCCCGGCTCCCCGGCCGCGTCCGGCCATGAGCCAGCAAAGTAACGCAAAATGACCGGGGCTTCGTAGGGGTCCAACCCGTCAACGCGGTCGCGGAAATCCCCGGCCACGGCAAAGTCGGCGTTGTCCCAGGCCCGGTACATCCGCAAAAGGGTTTCCAGGCTGTCCATGGACTGGCGGTGACTGTCCCCGAAATAAGGAATATTTTTAATCCCCCGCAATAGTTCCAGGGCTGTTAAAAAGGAGTTGTTCAGGAAAGAGTTTTTAAGCTGTTCCCAGTCCCGCAGGGCGAACTTCTGGTACGGGTTGTCCAGTGCAGTCACATGGCACTTGTAGCCATAAGGTCTCTGAAAATTGGCATCATACTCATCAAAATCGACATAGGCCACCGGCGTGTCCGAGTAGGCGGCGAAGAGGAACGCCCCGGCCACCATGGACTTCTTCCCGCCGGTGATGTCAATGGTCAGGTCAGGCCGGCCCGCCAGGTGCCGCTGCAGGTAGGCGAACACCTGCTCCGGGTCGTCGTCGCGCAAGACCTCAATAAAAGGTTCGACTATAAAAGCGCGGTTCTTGCCGGCTAGGCGGTTCAGCATGTCACTCGTAAAACAGTACCGCGCCTTCCCGGCTTCGGTGCCATAGGTATTGTTAACCACCAGCACGATGCGCTCCGGTTTCCACAGGCTGGCAGACAGCAAGAGGGGTTCAAGGCTGTAACCCACCAGGAACACTAGGGTACCGCCCCTGGGGGCCGGGGGCTTCCCGTGCAGGTTGATGTACTCCAGTTCACGCGGCAGCAAATATTGTAAGTAGGCAACTATATAATCCCTTTCGCTTGATCCCATCTTCTGTTCCCATAACAACCGGGTTTCTTGCCGGACTTGTTCCTCCAGCCTGGCCTGCTGGATATCCGCGCCGTCCACACTGATCACCCCATTTCCTTATTTCCCCGCAGTATTTTTACCGGTCCAACCCCGTAGTGGTTATGCATCACTTCTGGCAACACTATTTCCAGTATAGTTATCAACTAGCAATACATCCTTGTTTCGCCATATTTCACTGAAATCCTTTTCAAAGCCCGTTTTGTTTGCGGCATTAAGTATAGCGGTCAGTATATGAGGAAGTGGAACCCATCGCGCAATGGGTACCCCTGCCGCCAGGGTTTCATAAAAATGGCTGCAACGACCTGCGGTAGGGAACTTTTCCCGGATGACTATCGTCCATTAAAATGCTAGCACAAGAGATGGTACTTTAAATGCGGTTTTCGGGTTAGACAAACCGCCGGAAAGGGGGAAGGATTAACGCCAAGTCTTTTTGTGCCCGGCCATAACCGCGGTTAGCAGGAAAACCAATAATAGGGGGTCTGCATGAAGTGAAAGGAATTCGAAGGCAATGGTTGAGACGAACCGTGACATGGTTCACTTTGTTGTCGCTGGTGGTGGCCCTGTTGCCGGGCGCGACCCTGGCGGCGGAAAAGCCGGCGGTGACCCTGGAGCAGGCTGTCCAGGCGGTGAAAGGGTCTTTCGATGTCCCCAAGGAATTCACCCAGTTTTCCTCCGGGTATAACCAGTACGAAGACCGGCAGGCCTGGAGCCTTTACTGGAGAACGGAGAAGGAACCCGGCGGCAGTATGAACGGAGAGGTAGACGCCCAGAGCGGGGACATCCTCAGCATGCACATCTGGGAATACAGGCCTGATCCCCAGCGCACCGCCAAGCTGCCGGCCATCTCCCGGGAAGAGGCCGTCAAGATCGCGTGGGATTTGCTGGGGCGCCTGCAGCCGCAACGCCTGGCGGAGTTGAGCCTGCAGGAGAGCGAAGAGGAACTCCTGCCGCTGATGTCCTGGGGCCCCGCTACCTACAACATCCGGTGGCAGCAGTACTGAAGGGGGACGACGGGCGGTTCCGGCCCGCGGATACCGTGTCCCGCGCTGAAGCTGCCGTCGCCCTGGTTCGCACGTTATCGGTCGAAAGATAGAGGGATGATACAGACCCCTGGCACCGGAAGCCCAGGGGTCTTATCGATCTAGAGACATACTTGCGGCCCTGGTCCTTGGTCAAGTCATCCTTGGTGGTAACCCTTTCACGTTGGATAGCATAAGATAATAAGCAACAATAATGCGAAAGAAGGGAGAGTCGCTTAGTGAGTGGACCGGCTGTTGGCGATGGGTTTGGTTTTGGCAGAATCCTGTTGATTTTCCTCTTGATCCTGTTCCTGTTTGACTTCCGCGAGTTTGGTGGTCCCGCACCGCCACCACCCCCTGTATTTCCCGGCTTCCCTCCCAAGGGCTAGTCAAAAGTAACGGAAACGCCTGCGCTCAACCGTGCAGGCGATTTTCCTTTTTAAATAAAGTATTGCCTTGGATTGCTAGCCTATCCATCAGATCTTGCGGCCCAGCCGGTATGCACGTAATGGTGGAGCGAATACTATTACTGGAGGTGGTATAAAAATGAAAGGCACTACTACCAGTTGGGTGGTTACAGGGTTGGGCGCGGCCGTCGCCGGTGTGGGCGCCACCGTGCTTCGTGGGACTTTCGGGGCGGGAGTCGTCGGCTTTGGGCTTGCCCACGTGGTCCTGGGTATGCTGGATATGTTCAGGCCTAGCGTAAAAGAGTAGGAGCGCTGTCTTCACAGCGCTTCTAGCGTTCTTCCCGGTCGTACGCCAGCCCCAGGGCTCCCGGCGCTCCGATTCTCTTCAGGCGGGTTTGCCGGGTGGCAAAAATCAGCACGGCCACCGTAAACAGGTAGGGCAGCATCTTGAGGAAATAAAACGGGATCGTAATGCCCAGGGCCTGCAGGCGAAAGCCCAGCGCGTCCACCCCACCGAACAGGTAGGCCCCCAGCATCGCCCGTACGGGGTTCCAGGTGGCGAAGATGACCAGAGCGACGGCGATCCATCCCCGTCCCGCGGTCATGTTCTCCACCCAGGAAGGCGCGTAGGCCAGGGAAAGGTAGGCCCCGCCCAAACCGGCCAGCATGCCCCCGACAACAACGTAGAGGTAGCGGGTAACGAACACGTTGATCCCTACGGCGTCAGCCGCCGCGGGATCTTCCCCCACCGCCTGGAGATTCAGCCCCGCCCAGGTGCGGTAGAGGATTAGCCATGCCGCCGGCACCAGCAGGTATGTCAGGTAGACCAGGGGGTCCTGCCGGAAAAGGACGTCGCCCAGCAAGGGTATCCGGGACAGTACCGGGAGAGGAAGGGCTTTAAAGGTGGCGGGAGAAGGGATACCGATCAATGTCTTCCCCACAAAAGCGCTTAACCCGGTGCCAAAAATGGTCAGAGCCAGGCCGCTGACCACCTGGTTGGCCCGCAGGGTGATGGACAGGAAGGCGTGCACCAGGGACAGCGCCCCTCCAGCAGCCATCGCCGCCACCACCCCCAGCCAGGGGTTCTTGGTGGCAACAGTGACCATAAAACCGCTCACCGCCCCCACCAGCATCATCCCCTCCACCCCCAGGTTGAGCACCCCTGCCCGCTCGGCAAAGACCTCCCCCAGAGCGGCGTAGAGGAGGGGAGTACCGGAGGTAACCGCCGCCGCCAGGATGGCAACCCACATTGTATAGTCCATCTAATCTCCCCCTTTCCTGGCCACTACCAACCGGTAGCGGGTGAGGATCTCCCCGCCCAGCAGGAAGAACAGGATCGCCCCCTGCAGCATGGACACGGTCGCTGCCGGCAGGCCGCTGCTCTGCAGGCTGTAACCCCCCACCAGCAGCCCACCCAGCAAGAAGGAGACCAGTACCACCGCCCCCGGGTGGAGCTTGGCAAGCCAGGCCACAATGATGGCGGTGTAACCGTAACCTGGTGAAAAGCCGTGCTGCAGGCGGTGGGTGATGCCGGCAACCTCGGACATTCCCGCCAGTCCCGCCAGCCCACCGCTTACCATCATCACCAGCAGGATGTTCCTGGTGATGTCCATGCCGGCGTACCTGGCAGCGGCACTGCTCTCGCCGATCACCCGCACTTCAAACCCCCACCTGGTCCGGCGCAGTATGATGTACAGCACGACCGCCGCCACCAGCCCAAAGGCCAGCCCCAGATGTACCCGGGTGTTGCCTAAAGTGGGCAGGAACGCCGCTTCGGAAAAGGGTTTGGTCAGGGGGAAGTTAAAGCCTTTGGGGTCCTTCCAGGGGCCGTACACCAGGTAATCCACCCACAGAATGGCCACGTAGTTCAAAAGCAGGGTAGTGATGGTCTCGTTAACCCCCATCAATGCCCTGGGGATGGCAGGCAATAGCCCCCACAGCGCCCCGCCCGCAAACCCGGCGATGAACATGCCGGGCAGCAGCAGGTAGGCAGGTGCTTCAGGGAAAACCAGGGCCACCCAGCTGGCGGCAAATGCTCCCATATACAGCTGGCCCTCTGCCCCGATGTTCCACAACAGCATCCTAAAGGCCACCGCCACGCCCAGGCCGGTCAGCATCAGGGGGATAGTCTTCACCACCGTCTCCGACAGGCCGTACCGGGAGAAAAAGGCGCTGGTGAACATCTCCCGGTAGATCACCAGGGGCTTGTAACCCATGGCAGCCAGGAAGATCCCTCCCATGGCAAGGGCTAAAACAATGGATAATACCGGAACAAGGAAGTTCCCTGCCCGGGAGGAGGTCATGCGTTTTTCCCACCGCAACAAATTCATCCTGCTGCCACCTCAATCCTCTTGGCCCCCGCCATCATCAGGCCCACCTCTTCCACCCCCGTCGCTTCTACCGGCAGGACTCCCATAACCCTTCCCTCGTAAAGGACGGCTACCCGGTCCGCCAGTTTAAAGATCTCTTCCAGGTCTTCGGAGATTAACAACACTCCCTTACCCTTCTCCCGCTGGGTGAGCAGCAGCCTGTGCACCACCTCGGTGGCCCCTACGTCCAGCCCCCGGATAGGGTATACCGCCACGATCAGCCGCGGGTCCGCCGAAATCTCCCGGGCCAGCAGCAACCGCTGCAGGTTGCCGCCGGACATCAGCTTCACCGGAGTGTCCAACCCGGCGGTCTTTACCTCAAACCCCCCGACAAGCTGCCGGGTACGCTCCCGCAGATCTTTCTGATTTAACAGCCACCCGGGGCAGGCTGAGCGGTCCCGGTAAGCCTTCAGCATGGTATTGTCCACCGCCCCCAGGTTGGGCACCAGTCCCGTACCCATGCGGTCCTCGGGGATGTGCCCCACCCCCGCCTCGATCATCCGCCGGGGCGAGCGGTTGGTAATGTCTGCATCTCCAATGAATACTTTGCCGGCAGTGGTGGGCCTCAGGCCCGTCACCACCTCCGCCAGCTCCCGCTGGCCGTTTCCCGCCACCCCCGCGATCCCCAGGATCTCTCCCTCCCGGACTGAAAGGGTAACCTCCACTAAAGCCGGTAAGCCCTTGTCGTTCACCGCGGACACGCCTTCCAGCCGCAGGATGGGCGGACCCGGGTTCACCGGGGTCCTGGCCTGGTCCGCGGCCAGGTCCCGCCCCACCATCAGGCGGGCCAGTTCCCGGATGCCGGTCTCCCCCTTTTTAACCGTGGCCACCGTGCGGCCGCCCCGTAAGACGGTGATCCTGTCGGCATACTCCATTACCTCCTGGAGCTTGTGGGTGATAAAGATTACTGCCTTGCCCCCCTCCGCCATCCGGCGCAAGGTGGCGAACAGGTCCTTCACCTCCTGGGGGGTAAGCACCGCGGTGGGTTCATCCAGGATCAGGATGTCAGCTCCGCGGTAAAGCATCTTGATGATCTCCACCCGCTGCTGCTCCCCTACCGAGAGCTGCCACACCTTGGCCCGCGGGTCCACCTCCAGCCCGTAACTCCTGGAAAGCCCGGCTATCTTTTGCTCCGCCGCTTTACGGCGGAGCCAGAAACCCTCCCGTCGCGAGCCCAGGATGACGTTTTCGGCCACACTGAAGGGATGCACCAGGCGGAAGTGCTGGTGCACCATGCCCACCCCTGCCTCCATCGCCTCCCGGGGAGAATTCAAGCGCACCCGCCTGCCCCGGATATGGATTTCTCCCCCGTCCGGGCGGTACAGGCCGGTGAGGATGTTCATCAACGTGCTCTTGCCGGCCCCGTTTTCCCCCAACAGGGCATGGATTTCCCCGGGCAGGGCCTGGAAGTCAACCCGGTCGTTGGCCGTTACCCCGGGGAACTTTTTGGTGATCTGGGTCATGGTCACCAGCGCCGCTGTCATGTCTTAACCTCCCTGTTGGGTAAACCCATTTTAATAGCACCGGCAGGCAGGCGGCCCGCCGGTGCTCCTGCGATTATTACCTACTTGGTAATAGTGCCCTCCACGCCTTCTACGAACCAGTCGAAGGAAAGCATCTCGGCGTCGGTCATCTTCTGGCCTTCAGCCACCTTGACGGCGCCGGTCTGGTCCTTGATGGGGCCCCAGAAGACGTCCCACTTGCCGGACAGGATCTCCTGCTTCTTGGCATCCACCAATTTCTTCACTTCTTCGGGTACCAGGTCGCTGTAGGGGCCCAGGTCCACGATGCCGTCGCTCATGGGACCCCAGTACTCCTCGCTCTTCCAGGTACCCTCTTTTACCGCCTTGACTGTCCTTACGTAGTAGGGACCCCAGTTCCAGACGGGAGAGGTCAGGTTGGCCTTGGGAGCAAACTTGCGCATGTCGGAGTTGTAGCCGATAGCAAAGGCGCCTTTTTCCTCAGCGGCCTGCTGCGGGCCAGGGGTGTCCTGGTGCTGGGCGATGACGTCCGCCCCAACTTCCAGCAAGCTCATGGCGGCGTCCTTCTCCTTGGGTGGGTCAAACCAGGTGCTGGTCCAGACCACCTTTACCTTGGCGTTGGGGTTGACCGAACGCACGCCCAGGGTGAAGGCGTTGATGCCCCGGACCACTTCCGGAATGGGGAAAGCGGCCACGTAGCCGATGACGTTGCTCTTGGTCATCTTACCCGCCACGATGCCGGAGAGGTAGCGGGGCTGGTACATGCGGCCGAAGTAGGTGCCCATGTTCTTGTCGGTCTTGTAGCCCGAGTTGTGCAGGAAAGTGACGTCGGGGTACTTCTTGGCCACGTTCAGCATATAGTCCATGAAACCGTAGCTGGTGGCGAAGATCACCTTGGCGCCCTTCTCCACCATTTCGGTCATCACCCGCTCGGCGTCGGCGCCTTCAGGCACAGATTCATAGTACATGGTTTGCACGTAAGGAAGTTCTTTTTCCAGGTACTGGCGGCCCTGGTCGTGGGCCCAGGTCCAACCGGCGTCCCCCACCGGACCCACGTAGACGAACCCGACCTTCAGCTTTTCCTCCGCCGGCTTGGCGGGTTCGCTAGTCTTGGGGGCTTCGGGTTTAGTGCCGCAAGCGGACACCAGCATCGCCAGCGCCACCAGCAGGGCTACCAGAACGAGTGTCTTTTTCTGCTTTAACACCTTGCATGCTCCTCCCTAAAATTAATACCTGTCCAGTCCAAACAGTCCCTCCTTGGCTATATAGTACCACCTCCTTTACACACATCCCCGGATAAAACGGCCGTCACCCTCCTGGCCGCAAAACCTTCCGTGCTCATAAATCACCTTGCCCCGCAGGATGGTCACTTCGGGGTAGCCTCTCACGGTCATTCCCTCAAAAGGGGTGTATCCGGCGGCGGAGTGCAGCGCCCGGGCGCGCAATTCCCGGGGGGCCTCCGGGTTAAAAACCACCACGTCGGCGTCGCTGCCCACCTGCAGGTCGCCCTTCCGGGGATACAACCCGAAAATCTTGGCCGGCATGGTGCTTAACAGGTCAACCATGGCAGGTAAAGAAAACCGCCCCATAGCCGGCCCGTAGCTGTAAACCAGGGGAAGCAGCGTCTCGGTTCCAGGCACTCCCGGCAGGGTATCGAAACAGGTTTGCGCCTCCCCTTTCTGCTCCAGGGAGAACGCGCAATGGTCCGTGGCGACCACCTGCAACACACCGTCCCCCAGCCCCTCCCACAGGGCGGCCTGATCCGTTGCAGTGCGGAGAGGAGGCGTCATAATGAACCTGTGGGGTTCCTCATAACGATACTCATCCTCATTCAATAAAAGGTAGTGGGGACAGGTTTCGCCCCACACCGGCTGCCCCGCTTCCCTGGCCTCCCGGATGGCGCGGCAGCCTTCCGCGGTAGAGACATGGACGAAGTAAACCTGGGCTTCTTCCCGGCGGGCCAGCTCGATCACCCGCCGGATGGCCCTCGCCTCGGCGGCCGCGGGCCGGCTCAGGCCGTGATCACCCGGAGCCGTCTTGCCTTCCCGGCGCATCCGGGCCTCCGACTCTTCCACCACCCCGTTGTCTTCGGCATGGACGGTAACCAGCGCCCCCACCGCCCGGGCCATTACCAGCAGCCGCGTGATGTCCTCCTCTTCCAGCATGTACCCCGCCTGCCGGTAAGTGGTGAATACCTTGACGCTGGGGATGCCCATGGCCACCAGTTGAGCCAGTTCCAGTTCCAGCCCCGGGGTCACCCGGGTGACAACCATGTGCAGGCCAAAGTCCACACAGGCCCCGGCGGCATCGGCCATCCGCCACCTGGCGGCCTCAGCCAGGGTAAAGCCCGGAACCTGGTCGGCGAAATCGATGACCGTGGTAACCCCCCCGCATGCGGCGGCGCGGGTGCCGGTAAAGAAATCCTCAGCGGTGACGGTGCCCCGGGTATGCAGCCGGTAGTGGGTGTGAGCATCGATGATTCCCGGCAGGACATACCTTCCCGCGGCATCCAGCACCCGGGTGCCCTTACCGGGACGGAGGCGCCGGCCAATATCCTTGACCCTGCTGCCCGCCACCGCCAGGTCGGCCTGTTGCATCCTGCCGCCGCTGACCAGCACACCGTTTCGGATTAAGAGATCCATTCTCCCACTCCTCTACATCTGTGTCCGGTGAACTGTCTGGTAACATTAAAAGGTACCCATGGCTATTAGGCACGCTCTTTTAAACATGAAATTTTTCGACGCGCTGAGTGGTATTTCCTCTCTCCGGGTCCAAAAATGTGAAGGAATGAGCACATCTCCCCAAGAAAGATTTGTTTGATAAAAACAGGAAGTCGGTGGCCAGCGCCGTATAATGGCTTGTAGGTATGTTTGGGGAACAAGAACACAAAGCATAACTTCCTATACCCTATACGTATAAAAGACCCGGCTCCTGCCGGGCAAAGGTGGTTTGATTTCTAAAAGGAGGGACTACTCCTCGTGGAGTCTATTCCTGCGACTGGCCAACCAGTGGCCCAGGAGAAACCCCTTGAGGAGCACCAGCGGGTAGGCTAAACCCACCGCCCAGGTGACGATGCGCTTCCTGCTTTTGTCCTCGGCAAAAAACACATTTCATCCCTCCTTGATCCCTAGTCTGTAACATACTTTATCCAGTGATACGGCCTATGCAAATAAAAATATAAAAACCAAAGGCAGAGGTGGTTGACCTCTGCCTCTTTTGTGGTCCTCGAAACTTAGTAACGAGACCTGGGTTGGTAGCAGTCCTTGCAGTACACCGGCTTGTCGCCTGTGGGACGGAACGGAACTTGGGCCGTTGCGCCGCACTGGGCACAGGTAGCGGTAAACATTTCCCGCTGCTGGCGCCCAAAACCGCCGCCGTTGCGCTGCTTCCTGGCCGCCCTGCATCCCGGGCACCTGGAGGGCTCATTTTCGAACCCCTTTGAAGCGTAGAATTCCTGTTCACTGGCGGTAAAAGCGAATTCCTGGCCACAATCCCGGCATGTCAAAATCTTGTCCTGGTACATAGTAAAACCTCCTTCCCTAGCCGTACGGCGAATTTCGTCTTGAACTTGCCCGGTCCAGGGGAGAAGGCTTGACGGTCGCTTAAAGTGTAGAAAAGCAGCCTGTTTTCCAGTTACCGGAGATTAGTAGACGATACGTTAAGTATACCACAAATCTCGCAAATGTATACAAAAATTTTATGTCATCCCGAATCAGTTATCTGTTCCAGAAGCCGTTTAGCCACTCCCATACCATGTTGGCTCAGCTGCCGGATCTCCTGGGCAGTGGCTGCATCCACATGCACGCCCGCCACCACTACCACCACCTGGTTAAGTTTCCTGGAAAGCATCTCCGCCACCGGCCTGGCCAGCTCGTCATCCTTGTGGCCTACCAGGTTGAGGGTAGAGGAGGTGCAACTGGTACCCCCGCCCGCCTGCAGGCTGGGCCGGGGCTGGCTGACCACAATGGAGCCAACATGAGGCAACTCACCACCAAAGAGGTGCACCACGATGCCGTTTCCGGTGACAACGGCTGTACCCCGCACCTCCAGTCTGCCCTCACCCGCCGTCGTAAAAAAAGATACCTCTTTGAGGTTCCTCCCGGTGCTGACCACCACAATCCCTCCTTGGTAACAATCAATTTGCACCCGGCCTAAATCCCCCTGTAGGCCTCAGGACGGAACAAGCCTTTACCCTGGTATGACAACACCTTATCCAGGGCCTTAGTCAGACTTCCGGCTTCCGGCCTCCGGACAGGGCCAGTTCCAGGGTCTTCACCCCTTCTAGCACCAGATCCGCCAGGTGAGTACACCCCGCAGGGCCCCCGGCAGCATCCATCATCTGCTTGCGTGCGGCGGTGGTCAGGGGGATGCCGGGCAACATGGCTAATCGCTCCGGGCCGCGCTGGCAGATGGTGTCCAGCGCCCGTAAGGTATGTCCTCCAGCATGGAGGATTTCCATAGATCCCGTTTTTACTCGCAAGGCTATTCCCATCTCATGAAAGGAATCGCTTAAGCCCGCCTGGACCAGGTATTCTTCTCCGCTATCCGTGATGCTGCAGTACCGGTGCCGGTTAAAGCAGCAACCGCCCCGTACCTGGTCTCGAATGTGGTCGCTGAACTCCCGCAACCCTTGCCCCGGGTTGCTGTAGTAGACACAGGTACCGGCGAAATCCCGCCAGAACCAGGTGTCAAAATCCGCTTCCGTTGCAAAACCCCGTTCGCGGAAAACCGCGTATTCCGCCTGGAACAGCCCCTTAATGCCCTCCAGCAACAAGTCAGCCCAACGCCCCGTGGGGTCGTGGGCCACTGCCCGGCGGACCTCTCGTCCTGCTCCCGGATATGCGGTGACCCCCACCAGGGCGTCCAGTTCGGTAGTCCCGGCAGGACCCGCTCCTTCCGGAGCGCGGTAAGTTTCCACCCGCGCCCCGGTCACCCGGAAGTCCGTCACCCCTACCCGCATGATGCCTGCCATCTCGCAAGCGGTATCCATGTACTGACTGGTCGCCAGCAGGGTATCCCCTTGCCGGTTGACGTTAACCAGCCAGTACCGATGGAACAGGTAATGCATCAAACCTCACCAACCCCAGGCCGAAAGTCGCTTTCTCTCTCTATTCCCACATCTTTCTCCTATCTTAACATCCTTGCGGGAAAGCAGGCAACCCGTTTTCAACTTTTTGTGTAGGTCTTGCCCATCAACGCCATTTATTGTAATATTAGGGAGCAAGGAGGTAGTACGGTGAAACGGGTTATATTTTTTATTCACAGTTCAGCCGTCATCTCACTCGGAGTATGGGGGATTATTTGGGCGTTCCTGCATGCCGCCGATTTCCCCTTGACACTCCTGTGGTGGCTTGCGCCGCTGTACTACTTTGACAAAAAGGGGCTGGCCGTGGGGGGCAAATTCCTGTTTTCCGTGGTCGGGGCCTTACAAGTGGCCCTGCTTTTCCTCTATCCGGCCCCCTGGGTAATTATACTCGTTTTTTCCGCCTATGCGCTCTTGGACCTCACCACCCCGCACACCCTTGCCAAGGGAACAGGAGACCGGGTCTTCAGGCATGTATACAACAGTTCCCAAATCGTAATCAGCATCTGGGTTGCCAAGGCCTTGATGGGCCTGTTTGGAGTTTCTCTCGATGTCCCTCTTGAACCGGCTTTTCTAGGGCTTGTCATCACAGGGATTGGTTTTAGCCTGACCAACTTCCTGCTGGTACTGGTGATGGTACTGTTAACGTCACCCGTCGGTCTCCGGGATGCCTGGCAGGACTTCAAGGTCACTTTTGGCGTCGCCCTGCTGCTGAACCCTACCCTGGGTATTGTGCTGGCAGTGGCTTTTCACGACCAGGGATTGCTCTACACCCTGCTGCTGGTTGGTTTTCTCTACCTGCTCCACCGGTATACCGTGCTCAACTACCGGC
The DNA here is from genome assembly GCA_000987045.1 of Clostridiales bacterium PH28_bin88. Classification (GTDB taxonomy): domain Bacteria; phylum Bacillota; class PH28-bin88; order PH28-bin88; family PH28-bin88; genus PH28-bin88. The sequence goes on from LAKY01000007.1 coordinate 36,579, forward strand.
AGGTGGAACAAGAACGCCAGCTGCTCCATCAGCAGCACCAGTTAAACCTGGATGCCCTCACAGGAGTGTTTAACTACCGCTATCTGAATCATTACCTGGAAGAGCTGACCCGCAAAGAGGACCCCTTCGCGCTCCTGCTGATGGACCTGGACCACTTCAAGGCGGTGAATGACACCTACGGCCATCCCGCGGGGAACGAGGTGCTGGTGAGAGCGGCGGAAAGTATCCGGAATTCGCTGCGCCCGGGAGACACCGTCGCCCGGTTCGGCGGGGAAGAGTTTGCCGCCATCCTGTTAAACATCACTCCCGAAGACGCCCGCGGGGTGGCGGAACGAGTGCGGGAAGACCTGGAGGGGTTACAGGTGACCGGTGATAATTACCAGGTAAGGTTGACCATCTCCATCGGGATGGCCTATTACCAGCCCCCCATGTCCCTGGATGAGTTGCTCGCCTCCGCGGATACCAGCCTGTACCGGGCCAAGGGACTGGGCAGAAACCGGGTTTGCTAACATCCGTAAACAAGACCCTTCCGGGAGGGGTCTTTTACTTGCACCATCAATATACCTTCTGTGGCATAAGTGCAACCAGGGCTTCCACACCAGAAATTGGGTATTCCTTTGGGGAGGCATAAGTACTAAGCCCATAAATCGACAAGTCTTCTTGAGCGAAAGCCAAGTTTTCTTGATTTATCAACTTCGTCACCCAAGCTTGTTCCTGATCAAATGCTGGATTCCCTCGTGCAGTGCCCGGGCAGAGGCCAGGATGTTTTCTTTGTTAACCTCCACATCCTGCTTGAACCCCGGGTCTTTAATACCACCAAGGTTGATTTCCACGTTGAACACAGCACCCTGTAGCCCCGCGTAAGCCATCAGCATGGATACCCCGGCGTCGCTTAAAGCGTTGGGGTTACCCAGGGTGACGGCGGTCTTACTTAGTTCCATCACCGCCAGGCAGTGCCGCGCCACCTCCAGCGGCAGCAGGGCGGCCCGCTTGAGCGCCTCCTGAATCGCCTCGGAGCGCTTTGTTTTTTCTTCTTCGCTGCTCTTGGGTAGTTTATACGCCGCCATCACCCGGTTGAAGGCGGCAGTGTCCTCATCCACCATCTGGCTTAACCGTTCTTTCAGTTCGGCCGCCTTCTCCAGTACATCACGCATTTCCGCTTCGTTCTCTTTAAAACTCTCCTTGCCTACCGTCAGGTTAGCTACCATGGAAACCAGGGCGGCGCCCAGGGAACCGGCCAGAGCGGAAACACTGCCCCCGCCCGGCGCCGGGGAGTCCGAGGCAAGTTCCTCGATAAAGCCGTTTACCGTCAGATCAGTCAGCATGTTTTGCCTACTCCTTCCCCATCCAAGTCTTTATTCACTGAGCCTGGTCTCCAGGACCTGTCCCCGCTGGAAGTTCTCCAGCCGGAGGTAAAACCCAGCGGCGTCCAAGAGCGCCTCCATGGGCACCAGGCCCACGATCTCGCTGCCGGTAATGATCACCCCGTAGCGGGAAGCCTCGGTCTTTACCGCTTCAAAGACCCGGTGCAGGGGTACCTCCCGGAAGTTACACACGTTGATGGTCACCTGGGCGACGTTCCTGTCCTCCAGCATCACCCCCAGGGCCTTGATGCTGGGGTAGCCGCCGCTGGACCCCCGGATGGCCTTGGCGATGGCCTTGGCGATGTTGACATCGGAGGTGCTCAGGTTGATGTTATAGGCAATGAGCGGCGGGCGGGCCCCCACGGCGGTGGCGCCGGCGGTGGGGTGTACCCGGGCGGGGCCAAAATCGGGCTGCCGTTCTGGCAGGTGGATGCTCTCCTTCATGCCTTCAAATTCTCCCTTGCGGACGTTGGGGAGGCTTTTCCGCTCGGGGCGGGTGGCGGCCGCTTCATACAGGTAGACCGGGATCTGCAGCTTCTCGCCGATCTCCCGTCCCAGTTCCCGGGCCAGTTCCACGCACTCCTCCATGGTCACACCGGCGATGGGCACAAAGGGGATAACGTCTGTGGCTCCCATGCGGGGATGCTCTCCCTGGTGTTCTTCCATGTTAATCAGTGCTTTGGCCTTCTCTGCAGCCAGGAAGGCGGCTGTTTTAACGGCCTGGGGCTCTCCCACGAAGGTGACCACCGACCGGTTGTGGCTCTGGTCGGAGGAGTGGTCCAGGAGCTTGACTCCCTCCACTCCTTCGATCACCGCCAGGATCTGTTGGATGACTTCGGGCCGCTGGCCCTCGCTGAAGTTGGGGATGCACTCGACTAGTTTGGCCATAGCTTGAACTCTTCACCTCTCTATTACTGCTTAGCAAGAATCTGCTCTGTCTTGGTACGCAGGAGTCAGAAGTCAGGAGTCAGAAGTCAGAATGAGAGAACAGTTTATCATCTCGAGTATTCTAAATTCTGCCCTGAAAATAGCTCATCGCTATTTTCATCCCTCTGATGGCGCCGCTTTAGCGGCGTGGGGGTCTGACTGCTGAATTCTGACTACCTGAATAATAACATCTCTTGTTAGGGCGGCCGGCGATTCCGGCTCACTCCCGGGGTCTATTCTACCACAACTTGCCCGTTTTTGATCACCATCTCCACCAGGTTGGTACCGAAGCGGTAGGGCAGGTACCGGTACGTAAGGGCGTCAAAGACCACCAGGTCGGCTTTTTTGCCCGCCTCGATGCTGCCCACCTCTGCCGCCCTCCCGATGGCGTGGGCGGCATTGATGGTGACCGCTGTGATCACCTCCGCCGGGGTCATCTTGAGCTGCCGGCAGGCGATGCCCATCACCACCTGCAGGGAGTTGACGGGGGAACTGCCAGGATTGAAGTCGCTGGCCAGGGCCACCGGCACTCCCCTTTCGATCATCTTCCTGGCCGGGGCGTACTGCTTGCCCATCAGGCAGAAGGTGGTGGCTGGCAATAACACGGCGATGGTGCCCTGTTGGGCCATTTGCTCGATCCCCTGGTCGGAGACCGCCATCAGGTGGTCGGCGGATACGGCGCCTACCTCGGCTGCCAGCTCCCCGCCCCCCAGGGACACGATCTCGTCGGCGTGGATCTTGGGCTTTAACCCCCGCTCTTTGGCGGCCAGGAGGATGCGGCGGGACTGCTCCACGGAAAAGACGCCCTCTTCGCAGAAGACGTCGCAGAACTCCGCCAGCCCCTCCCGGACCACGGCGGGAAGCATTGCTTCCACTACGAGGTCGACATATCCTTCCGGGTTACCTTTATATTCCTCCGGTACTGCGTGGGCCCCCAGAAAGGTGGGGACCAGGTCTATGGGATGAGACCGGTTGAGTTCCCGGATGACCTCCAGGGTTTTGACTTCGTCCTCCAGGGTCAGGCCATAACCGCTCTTGACCTCGGCGGTGGTGGTACCCTGGGAGAGCATCTGGTCCAGGTACTTGCCGGCCGTTTTAATCAGTTCCGCTTTACCGGCCGCCCGGGTGGCCCGGACGGTGCTCAAGATCCCCCCGCCCGCCTTGAGGATGTCCAGGTATCCCATCCCCTGGAGCTTCAGTTCCAGTTCATGCTCCCGGGAACCGGCAAAAACCAGGTGGGTGTGGGGGTCCACCAGCCCCGGCAGCACCACCTTTCCACCGGCGTCCACCACCCTGGTACCCGGGTGGGTCTCCACCTGTTCCAGCACTTCCCGGGTGGTACCCACGTAAACGATGGTACCTTCTTTAACCGCCACCGCCCCGTCCTGGATTACGCCGAGCTGAGCCATCTCCGCTCCCCGTTTGGGGCCGGCCGAATCCCCGGCCACGGTGACCAGTTGGCCGGCGTGCAGAAGAAGCAGGTCGGCTTTAGTTTTATTCTCCATGCCATACTCTCCTTAACATCTTATCTTCATTTGACTGATTGCTTGCATCCTCCCACCCGGCTGGTTACCGCCCCTGTTTTGGGTCTCTGCACATCCAGCACCGTTAAGTCCAAACAGGGGAAGAATAACTCTTCCCCCTCCGCTTTGCTGTATTTACTTATTTCATCATGGGGATCTTGACGCCCTTTTCTTTTGCCACCTGGATGGCCTGTTCGTAACCGGCGTCGGCGTGGCGGACGATGCCCATGCCGGGGTCGGTAGTGAGCACCCGCTGCAGCCGCTCCCCGGCTTCCCGGGTACCGTCCGCTACAATCACCATACCGGCGTGCAGGGCATACCCGATGCCTACCCCCCCGCCGTGGTGGACCGACACCCAGGAAGCGCCGCCCACCGCGTTGATGAGGGCGTTCAAAATGGGCCAGTCGGCAATGGCGTCGCTGCCGTCCTTCATGGCCTCGGTTTCCCGGTTGGGAGAGGCGACGGAGCCGCAGTCCAGGTGGTCCCGGCCGATGACGATGGGCGCCTTGATTTCCCCGCTGGCTACCATGTCGTTGATGATCTGGCCGAACCGTGCCCGTTCGCCGTAGCCCAGCCAGCAGATGCGGGCGGGCAGGCCCTGGAAGGCGATCCGCTCCCGCGCCATCTTGATCCACCGGCATAAGGGTTCGTTGTATGCAAACTCCCTCAGGATCACCTCGTCCGTCTTGTAAATGTCCGCCGGGTCACCTGAGAGGGCCGCCCAGCGGAAGGGCCCATTACCCTCGCAGAACAGCGGGCGGATGTATGCCGGCACAAAGCCGGGGAAGTCGAAGGCGTTCTCCACCCCCTGGGCCTTGGCTTGGGCGCGGATGTTATTGCCGTAGTCGAAAACCACCGCGCCCCGCGCTTGCATGTCCAGCATGGCCCGGACCTGGACCGCCATGGAGTCCATGGCCATGCGCCTGTACTTTTCGGGATCGTCCCGGCGCAGCCGCAGCGCCTCTGCGAAACCAATCCCCGCGGGAACGTACCCGTTCAGGGGGTCATGGGCGGAGGTCTGGTCGGTGACGACGTCAGGGGTAACGCCCCGGCGGACCAGCTCCGGGTAGACGTCCGCCGCATTGGCCACCAGGCCCACCGACAGGGCTTTTTTCCGCTCTACCGCCTCGCCCACCAGCCTTAGCGCCTCGTCCAGGCTTGCGGTCATCACATCGCAAAACTTTTGCCGGATGCGGCGTTCGATGCGCTGCCGGTCAACCTCCACATCCAGGCAGACGCCGTCATTCATGGTCACAGCCAGGGGTTGGGCGCCGCCCATCCCGCCCATGCCGCCGGTCAACACAAACTTGCCCTTCAGAGTGCCGCCGAAGTGCTGCCGGGCCAGTTCCGCCAGGGTCTCATAGGTCCCCTGGATGATGCCCTGGCTACCGATGTAGATCCAGCTCCCGGCAGTCATCTGGCCGAACATGATGAGCCCTTTCTTTTCCAGTTCCCAGAAGTGCTCCCACGTGGCCCAGCGTGGTACCAGCAGGGCGTTGGCCAGCAGCACCCGGGGTGCGTTGGCATGGGTCTTGAATACCGCCACCGGCTTCCCGGACTGGACCAGCATCGTCTCGTCATTCTCCAGTTCCTTCAGGGTTCTGACGATGGCCTCAAAGCTTTCCCAGTTGCGGGCCGCCTTCCCGGAACCGCCATACACGATCAGATCCTCGGGTTTTTCCGCCACGTCAGGGTCCAGGTTATTCATCAGCATGCGCAAAGCCGCTTCCTGGATCCAGCCCTTGCAGCTTATTTCCGTGCCGCGCGGGGCGCGGATCTCTCTCGCCATGTCTTTCAGCCTCCTCGTTATTTTTCTGGTAATTAATCTATGCGTTAGTTTCGAGGATTTGAGAAGCTTTTCCTTCGGACTTTTTTTCTATTTCCCGCACATTCTTCCCTGCTACCTGAACCTGCTGGGCGGAACACCCACCATATTTTTAAAGACCCTGCTGAAATAATTGGGGTCATGGTAACCGACCCGCCGGGCGGTTTCTGCCACGTTCAGGTTGGTGTTTCTTAAAAGCATCTGGGCCTCGTCAATCCGGATCCGCGTCAAGTATTCGATGAAAGGGCAGCCCATTTCTTTTTTGAAGATGTGGCTGAAGTAACAGGCGCTCAAACCGATGCTGCCCGCTACGTCCTCCAGGGTAATGGGCTCCGTATAGTGCTCCTTGATAAACCTGACCGCCCGGTGTACCAGCTTTTGGTGGCCGTAATGCTGGCCTGATACCACCTCTCGGGTGAGTTCTCCGACCACCTTAAGCATAAATTCCTGCAATTCAGAGGCCAACTCGATACTCATGAGTTTTTCCAGATAGGTCGAACTCTTGGAGAGTAAATGCTCCGAATCCACCCCGCCCTCCATGGCAGCCCTGAGCAGCAGTACTACCAGTTCCAGCGTCCTGCCCTTGATCATTTCAGGGCGGAGTCCCCTGGTCAAGGTGCTTTCCATGATCTCTCCCAGTACTTCCAGGGCACCCTTCTCATCTCCCAGCCGCACCCGCGCCGTTAACTGCGCCTCTGCCTCGGGAGAAAAAAGGGCTGCATCCTGGCTGAAGGGTTCCACTTCATGAATATGGATCACCTTGCTGGCGCCGGTGAAAAACTTGTGCCGCAGCGCCCCCATGGCTTCCAAAAAAGAGACATTGATATTGCGGATGTCGCCGTAGTACCGCCCAATGCCCACCGATACCGAAGTAGAAGTTCTTTCTTCCACCACCTGTTTGACCAGCCGTGCCACCCTGACGGATTCCTCCACCACCTGCCGGTCTTCCTCGTATTCCAGGTGACAGAGGACTGCAAAGCTGTCCTCGCCGACCGTTGCGGCAATACCGGAGGTCAGGAGGTTGGTAGCCTCCTGCAGCGCCTCCAATACCTTCTGGCGCAGTTCATGTTTCAATCTCGGGCTGCGGTTGGCGGTAATGGCGGCAAAGTTGTCTATATTCATCACCATAGCGCAGTTGGGCAGTTGCTCCAGCCCGCTAAGACGGTGTATCTCCCAGATTTCCTTCATGTGCTTGAGGTTGCCGTAGATCAGGTTATACAGGAGTTGGGTTTTCACAAAGGGTTTCAGGCGGTCCAATTCCTGCCGCAGCACCTTTTCCCGCTGGGACCGGTGGACCCTCCGCTGGTTTAACTCCCGCAACGCCGCCAGAAACTCCTCCCGGGAAGCAGGCAGGAGCAACAGCCCGTCTGCCATTACCTCCAGGCACCGGCATGCCAAAACAAAGTCTCGCCGGTGGGTGAGCACCAGCAGACCGGTCTCCGGGGACACCTGCTTGACCTGGGCCAGGAGTTCCCAGTTGACAGGGGTATCTCCCGCCTCAATTACCAGCAGGCTTCCCTCTACCCGGTCCAGGCGACCGGGTATCTCGGTTTCCCGCTCGATCACCTCGATCCTCCCTGCGGGAACCGGGGCTTCCGCCAGCCAGCCGGCCAGGGTTTCTGTTGTGACAGCTGTCGCCAGCACCAGAGTGTTCATATGTCCCCCATCACCACCGGGGCAGCTTAAAGTTTTCTTCGGCAACCCGGCGGGCCGGGTCATACCCGGCGTCGGCATGCCGGATAATGCCCAAACCCGGGTCATTGGTCAATACCCGCTGGATCCTGCCCGCAGCTTCCCGGGAGCCGTCGGCGATTACCGTCATCCCCGAATGGATGGAGTAGCCGATGCCCACCCCACCGCCGTGAAATACCCCTGCCAGGGTAGCGCCGGAAATGCTGTTCAACAGGGCATTTAATACCGGCCAGTCGGCGATGGCATCGCTTCCGTCCAGCATCCCTTCCGTTTCCCGGTTGGGTGACGCCACCGCCCCTGCGTCCAGGTGGTCACGGGTAATGGCGATGGGTGCCCGTAGTTTCCCCGACCGGACCATATCGTTGATCACAGTCCCAAAATGCGCCCGTTCCCGGTAATTCAACCAGCACACCCTGGCCGGCAGGCCCTGAAAGCGGACCTTTTCCTGCACGGCGTGGATCCAGTTGACTAAAACAGGCTGGTGGGAAAACTCTCTCAAGATTACCTCATCGGTAGCATAGATGTCCTCCGGCTCACCGGACAGGGCAACCCAGCGGAACGGCCCCCGGCCCTCGCAGAAAAGCGGCCGCACGGTAGCAGGCACAAACCCCGGAATGCGGAAGGCATCGGGGACGCCCATCTTTTGGGCCTGCTCCCGGATGTTATTTCCATAGTCAAAGACCACCGAGCCCCGGGCTTGAAACGCCAGCATGGCCTGGACATGAACCTTGACAGACTCCTGGGACCTGTGCAGGTAGTCTTGCGGGTCGTCAACCCGCAATTTTTCAGCCTCAGCCGGGCTTAACCCGCGGGGAATATACCCGTGCAACAGGTCATGGGCAGGCGTCTGGTCGGTCACAACGTCGGGAACAAGCCCTCTTTCCACCAGTTGGGGGTAAACGTCGGCCGCATTTCCCAAAACGGCAATCGAGCGGGCCTGCTTCAACTCGACGCTTTCCTGGGCTAGCTCGAGGGCCTGATCCAGTTCCCGCACCATCACATCACAGTAAGAACTGAGAAGGCTCTTTTTAATGGCCGAACGATCCACATCCACCACCAGGGCCACCCCGCCGTTCATGGTCACCGCCAGCGGCTGAGCGCCCCCCATCACACCCAGGCCGGAGGTCAGTACCAACCTGCCTGCCAGGCTCCCGCCGAAATGACGCCGGCCCAGTTCCGCAAAAGTTTCGTAGGTCCCCTGCAGGATGCCCTGTGTGCCGATAAACGCCCAGGCACCGGCGGTGGACTGCCCGTACATGGTTAAGCCTTTGGCCTCCAGCTCGCGGAAATACTCCCAGGTGGCCCAGGCCGGTACCAGGAGGGAACTGGCCATTAAGACCCGGGGGCTCCAGGTAAAGGTTCTAAAAACCGCCACAGGCTTACCTGACTGGATCAGCAAGGTTTCGTCATCCTTGAGGTCTTTGATGGCGTCGACAATGGCGTGAAGGCAGTCCCAGTTTCGGGCCACCTTTCCCCCGCCTCCATACACCACCAGATCCCTGGGATTGCTGGCTACATCCGCATCAATACTGTTAAGTAACAACCGCAGGATACCTTCCTGCTGCCACCCCCGGCAGTTCAGGTGAGATCCCCGGGGAGTCTTCAACGTTAACGCCATCTGCTTCACCTCTCAGCCTTCCCCACATTTACCCTCCCAGGTAGGCCTTTTTGATCTCGGGGTTGACCTGCAGTACCCCGGCACTGTCCTCCATTACAATGCGTCCGGTTTCCAGCACATAGCCCCGGTGGGCAGCTGCCAGGGCCTTTTTTGCATTCTGTTCCACCAGCAGCACCGTGATTCCTTCCCGGTTCATTTCCCCCATCACCTTGAAAGCACGGTTCACCAGCAGGGGCATTAAACCCATGGAGACCTCATCAATCAAGAGCAGTTTGGGGGAAACCATCAAGGCCCTGCCGATAGCCAGCATTTGCTGCTCCCCGCCGCTCATAGTCCTGGCCAGCTGGTTCTTTCTCTCGGCCAGCCGGGGAAACATCACAAATATCTTTTCTTTGTTGCGTTTAATCTCAGCGGCGTTTTTTCTCCTGTAGGCGCCCATTCTCAGGTTTTCTTCCACTGTAAGGTCCGGGAATACCCTCCGCCCCTCCGGAACGTACCCGATCCCCATTTCCGCCCGGAGCCACGCCGGCCTGGAGGTAATGTCTTCCCCCTGAAAGAAAATGCTCCCGCTTTTGGGGCGTACCAATCCCATGATCGCTTTCATGATGGTGGTCTTGCCCGCCCCATTGGCTCCGATGATGGTCACGAACTCTCCCGCTTTTACCCGGAGGCTGATATCGTAGAGGGCCTGGGACTGCCCGTAAAAAACGTTGAGCCTATCCAACACCAACATCCTGGTCTTCCTCCTTCCCCAGGTAAGCCTCGATCACCAGGGGATCGTTCTGCACCTTTGCCGGTGGCCCTTCGGCAATCTTTTCCCCGTAATTCAATACCACCATCCGGTCGCACAGGCGGGTGGCCACCGGCATATTGTGCTCCACCATCATGATAGTGGTGCCTTTTTCCTTGAGCTGCAGCACCAGGCGGATAAATTCCTCGGTGGCATCCTGGCTCAATCCCGCGCAGGGCTCATCCAGCATTAAAAGTTGAGGTTCCAGGGCCAGGGCACGGGCGATTTCCAGGCGGCGCATGTAACCCAGGCTGAGTTCGCCGGCAATTTCTCTTTCGTGACCGGCCAGTTCCACCCGCCGCAACAATTCCAAGGCCTGATCCACATGACCGCGGGCGTGGCTTTTACGCAAGGTCCCCCAAATTCCCCGGTAACGCTCCCTGCCCAGCGCGACCACCACATTATCCAGCACTGTCATATCCTTGAAGATGCGGGTAATCTGGAAAGTGCGCGCCACACCCATGTGGGCAATCCGGTGAGGCGGCAGCCCCTGTATTTCCCTGCCGTAAAGCAGGATCTTGCCCTCGGTGGGGGGATAAACGCCGCAAACAGTGTTAAAGAAGGTGGTCTTCCCGGCGCCGTTGGGTCCGATTAACCCCAGGACCTCCCCCCCGTAGACCTCCAGGCTTACCCCGTTCACCGCTTTCAGCCCGCCGAAGTGCTTCTTCAATCCAATGGTTTGTAATACTGTTTCCCGCCGTTTATCCATGGCTATCCCTTCCCATCTCCGGCACCGCTCTGCGGCGCAGGGCACGAGTTATCAGGTTCCACAAAAAGCTCCTGTCTCCCAACAGCCCCTGGTGCTGGAAGCGCATCATCACTACCAGCAAACCCCCGTAAACCAGCATCCGGTAGTCGGAGATGAAGCGAAACAGTTCAGGAGCCAACCCCAGCAGAATCGCCCCCACCACCGGTCCCCGCAGGGTGCCCATACCGCCCAGCACCGTCATGGAAAGGATACTGACAGAGGTAAGGAAGCCGAAGTCGGAAGACATGATAAAGCCCATAAAATGGGCATAAACGCTGCCGGCCAGACCCGCCAGGGCGGTACCCAGGGCGAAGGCAATCACCTTGAACTTGCTGACATCTATACCCAGGGAAGCCGCCGCCTGTTCCTCGTTACGGACGCCTCCCAGGGCCAGGCCCAGCCAGGAGGAAGATATCCGGCGGCATAACAGCAGGGTCAGGACGATCAGGGAAACAGTCAATACCAGGTAACCGCCGGTGGTCATGGTCGCGCCGAATATTTTCGCCGCCGGCACCGCCATCCCCAGGGAAGCTCCGAAAAATGAAACGTACTGAAAAATCGCCACCACCACAAAGTTGATCCCGATGGTGGTTACAGCTAAAAAGTCTTCTCTGACCCGCAGGCTGCCCACGCCAAGAACGGTGCCTACCAAACCCGCCACCACCCCGGCCAGGGGGAGAGCAAGCCAAAAACCAAACCCCAGTTTGGCGGTGAGTACCGCGGAGGTATAAGCACCGATCCCGAAAAAAGCCGCATGGCCCAGGGTAGGCTGGCCGGCATAACCGGTGATGATATTGAGGCTCAATGCCAGCAGCACAAAGATTCCGATATTTACCGCCACTACTAGCTCGTACATGCACTACACCCTTTACTTGATTTTGGGGTCAAGCCCCCTTGCGTCCCAGCAGCCCCTGGGGCCGCCACATCAAAATCCCAATCAGAACCACAAAGGCGATGGCATCCCGCGGCAGGAAAAACCCAATGTATCCTCCCACCATGGTCTCGGCCAACCCGATCAGCAGTGCGGCTACCACCGTTCCTACAGGGTTGCCCAGTCCTCCCAGCACAATCACGGCCAGCATCTTGTAAGCGGGAATATCACCCATGGTGGGCGAAATGGAACTGTAAAGGATACCAACCATGATGCCCGCTGCCGCCGCGAAGCCGTAACCCAGGAGAAAGTTCAACGCCACCACCACGTTCACGTTGACACCCATGGCTTTGGCAGTCTCCAGGTCCTGGGCGGTGGCCTTCCATGCCATGCCGACAGCCGTCCGGTTGAGCAAAAACCATAAAAGCCCCAACAACAGGCCGGTTGCCAGCAGGATCAAGAGCCACTTTCCGTTGATGCTGAGGCCCAAATTGTCCATATGGATGTCGGGCAGGATTGCCCTGGTATGGAAATCCCGGATATTGGGGCCGGCTACCAGTCGAATGAAGTCCTGCAGGAAGATAAACAATCCGATGCTGGCAATCAGAGCTACATTGGGAGGTTTATCCATCATGGGAGCATAAAGAAATTTTTGCACGCCAAACCCCAGGATGGAAGTAAGCGCCATTCCCAACAAAAACGCCAGCAGCAGGTTACCCGTGTAAGTATAGGCGAACAGTCCTATGTAGGCCCCCACCGCATACGCTCCGGCATTGGAAATGTCCAGGATGCGCATGATGCCGTAAACCAAAGTAGCCCCCATGGCGGTAAGGGCGTAAACACAGCCGATGACTTTGCCGTTGATTAACTGCTGAAGGAACATAACCCGCTCCCCTTTACCTTACCCTTGTGAGACATCGCATCCGGGTAGCTGACCCGGATGCGCGCCCACAAGGATATTTCTTTATACCATCAGAAAGTATAACTTTCTGTGGCATAAGTACTAAGGCTTCCGCCTGCGCCTAAAGGCTTGGCGCAAGCCAAGTTTTCTTTACTGTTCCGGCGCGGTGATGATGGCCGGATCATCAATCTCCGCGAAGTAGTGGAAAGCGCCCTTCTCCACTTTCTGTACCTGGACGGTCTTGGTGACTTCACCCAGCGTGTTGTAGCCCTTGATCACTCCCGTCACCGCCTGGAAGTCCTTGATCTGGTGCAACCCGTCTTTAATTTGCTGGGGTGTTGTGCCATACTTCTTCATCACTTCCGCCAGCACCATGAAGGCGTCATAGGTAGAGGCGGCCACCATGTCCGGAGCATGCCCCGCTTGAGCGGTATAGTCCTTGATAAAATCCTTCACTACCTGCCGGTCGGAATCCCGGTTCAGGTTGGTGGTAATGATCACTCCGTCAGCAGCCTCAGCCGCTACGCCCAGGAATTGTTCGGTGGAATCAATGCCTTCCGTCCCTAAAATCTGAGCCTGCAGTTTCAGGTCCCTGGCCTGGCGGACGATCTGGGATCCCTCGCCTGCGTATGCGGGAATGTACAGCAAGTCCACACTCAGCTGCTTGATCTTGGTAAGAGCCGGGGTGAATTCCTTTTCACCCATGGAGAAGGAGTCCACCGAGACCACCGAGGCTCCGTTAGCCTCGACGTATTCTTTAAAAGACTTGGTCAGAGTGGTGCCGAAGTCATTGTCCACATGAAGGATGGCAATCTTTTTGGCCCCCAGGAGTTTAACCGCGGTGTAACCTCCCGCCTTACCCTGGACGGTTCCTACAAAGGACTGCCGGAAGATGTAATCACCGGTCTGAGTAATTTCCGGGTGGATGGCGTAGGATGAGATCATGGGAATCCCAGCGGTCTGGTAGATACTGGCGGAAGCCCGGGTCGGGCCACTGTAAGAACCTGAAACCACCGCTACCACCTTATCTTTGGTGGTCAACTTCTGGGCAATGCTTACCGCTTGTTTGGAGTCAAAAGCATCGTCATAGCTTACCAGCTGTACTTCCTGCCCATTGATCCCCCCGCCGGTGTTGATCTTTTTCACCGCTAACTCGGCAGCTTTGGATACGCTTGCCCCGTCCGCCGCGGCAGGTCCCGTCACCGGCGCGAAAAAGCCAATCTTAATGGGTTCCTTGCTGGTTTCCTTGCTCGTTTCCTTTTGGTCAGCTTGCGGAGCCTTGCCGCCACAAGCGGTTGCCACCAGCGCAACAACCAACAACAGACTGATAAACCACAGTTTCTTCATTCGTTTACGCCCCTCCCTCAGTTTTCTATGGTCGATCCCAAAACTCCGTTCAGGTTGACCATGGCTAAAAAGATTCCCCATCAGCCCCTCAGTTCCTTGCGGAAAATTTTTCGTTTTGCTGGACTATATTTTGACATTCCGGTGTGGAGCAGTCCTCTAACCGATCGTTCAAAAAAAGAAAAACCCCCGAGGGGGCGGTAGCGCTCTCCAATTACCCGATTATTTCTATCTCCTCGCCGTCAGGCCCCAGGAACACGGCCCGCTTGCGGCCGCTGCTGGCGGCTACCGGTTGTAAGCCCACCTTGACCCCGGCTTCCGATAACCGGCGAAAATCACCGTCGAAGGCGTCCGTACCCAGGGAAATGTGGCACCCTGAGATGGGACGGGAGTGGCTGGTTTGCAGCAACTCCAGTTCGGTGTTCCCGAGGGTTAGGAAGATGATTTTCTCCAGCCCCGGGGAAGAGGAGTCCATTTCCATGCGCTTCACGAAGCCAAAATGGTCCTGGTAGAACCGGGCGGATGCGGTGCAATCCTTCACCTCGAAGGCCGCATGGGTTATCCGGGTAAACATTTTGATTTGTACCTCCTTCCGTTATGCCAGGTCGCACAGCGTGCCACCGGTGATGTCCAGGAGTTGCGCTACCGAAACGGGTACCGCTGAACGGGGAGTACCGGCGGCGGCGTATACCACCGGGAAACGCTCCATGCTCCGGTCGATGAGCACCGGCACAGGCTGCTTCAGGGCAAAGGGGCAGACCCCTCCCGGCGGAAACCCGGTAAGTTCCATGGTCGTATCCGGGTCGGCCAGCTTTACCTTGCCGCTCGCTCCAAGGACCTGTTTCAGCTTGCTTTGACTCACCTTCATGTCACCGCTGGTCACCACCAGCACCGGCTGGTCACCGATGATTAACAGAATGCTTTTGGCGATCTGCCCTACCTCAACTCCCACCGCCCGGGCGGCAAGTTCGGAGGTGTGGGTGCTCTCGTCAAACTCGATAATCTCCGGCCGGTATGGCGTCTCTTCCAGGAACCGCCGCACTCTCGCAATAGCTTCCACTGTTGGTTGCACCTCCAGCATAACCTTTTAGACATTCGTTAAGGATCTCCTTCATTTTACGCCCTCAATTCGCTTTCTTCCCCAACGAAGAATTTTTATGCCCGCGGCGTAAGATGATATCTATACAGAAGTTATCCCAGGCAGAGGAGGAGGTCCCGTATGGTAAGAAAAACCCACAAAGGCATTATGGGCAAGGAAATGATCACCCGCAGCAGCAAACCCCGCATCGGGCCGGGCATTGGTTTTCAGGAGATGGATCTGAGGACCGGAGAAGAGATCGAGAAGGCGGTGAAACGGGAGGACCGGCAGCTCCCTACAGGGGAACGACAGAGAGGGGATTAACCCCCTCTCTTACCGGTCCGGTCTTCCAGGGTCTTCAATCTCTTTCTGAATCGAATTGACTTGAAAGTAATGGCGCAGACTATCTCCGGAGGTGGTATATGTGACTTCAATGATCTGGGCAATCGTGTTCGTCGTGTCCACAATCCTGATGGTGGTGGTCGTGCCCCGGCGGCAGGTGGCGGATTTCCTTCTCTTCGGCCTGGTAGGCGGGCTGGGTGTCGCGCTGGTCATGTTGTACTTCTTTGTCCCTCTTTTGGGATACTGGCGGTTTGCCCCCGCGGACATACTGACTTTTCAGGGCATACCCCTGCTGTTGGCCATGGCGTGGATCCCCATTGAAATCATCTACGGTTGGGCACTCACCCGCGGAGAAGGCCTGGCACCTTTCCTGGCGGTAATTGGCTTTCCCCTTGCCGCCACCCTGGGGCATTACGGGCTGATCCTGAACGGCAATCTCGCCTACGCCCACTGGAGCCTGTCCAAGACGTTCTTGTTGGCGCTGTTTATCCATGCCGGCCTGGCCGCCTACATCCTGGCGCAGGTGCGTCCCCGCCAGGCCGCAGGTTCTGTGGAACCAGACTAATTTTGGCTTTCGTGCCAATTCTTCTCGGAATAGACCCGTAGCCCAGCCTGCCGTAACAAGGCCGCCGTTACCCCTTCCCCGGGAAGGGATGCGCCGCTAAAGGTGCCGTCGTATACCCGGCTGCTGCCGCAGGAGGGGCTTCCTTCTTTCAGTATGGCCTCCCCGGCACCAGATAATTCCGACAAGGCAAGGGTTTCGCGAGCGCCTTTCACGAAAGCCTCAGTAACATCCTCCCCGTCCTTGGTAACGACTCTGGCCCTCCCGGCCAGCACCTCCCGCCCGTCCCCGCCCTGCATCTCGGCTGGGGCTCTCGGTATGCGAAGACCTCCCAACTGCTCCGGGCAGACCGGGATGGCATTCCCTTCCGCCACCATCCGGCGGATCTCGGGGTCCAGGTTGTGCCCGCCATGGTACTTACAGTTAATTCCCGCCAAGCAGGCGCTCACCAGTATCAACCGCCATCACCCTTCCCACTACATGTGATCTCTTTCCAGAGAGCCGCTCCGGACGGCTACGCCTATTTTCCCCCCGCTATTGCCACCATAACCCCTCACGGACTGTTCGTAAATCCACACTCTTTTTCTTTTTACCGGCCCGCTTTTCCTGCCTTAATGTGGCAGTTTCACGGGGGGAATTGCAAAATATTGTTCCACAGTCTAAAATGGCAATAAGACTTCACGCCAGGCAGGAAAGGAGACAATTCCTTGAACGAGAACAAGGAAACCCGCGTAATTGTGACTGTACTGGGCAAAGACAAGGTGGGCATTATCGCCGGGGTCACCGGCGTACTGGCCCAGGCCAATGCCAACATCCTGGATATCAGCCAGACCACCATGCAGGAGTTCCTGGTGATGGTCATGCTGGTGGACATCACCCACTGTAACGTGGACTTCGGTACCCTGAAGCAAAGGCTGGCGGAAAAAGGCGATGAGATCGGTGTCCAGGTCAACACCCAGCATGAGGACGTGTTTCACTTCATGCACCGCATCTGAATTGGGAAGTGAGAATTGGGAGGTGAGAGGCGGGAAAAGGGAACGGTCGGGAAACCGACGGAACTGGAACGTCAGCCCCTCCGACGAGTTGCGCTGACTTTTACGGAACAAGGGGGAGAAAGATTGCATGCCGCTTTCATTTAGCAGCAGTGAGATCTGGGAGACTATCAGGATGGTGCAGATGGAAAACCTGGACATCCGCACCATCACCATGGGCATCAGCCTGCGGGACTGTACCGGTGATGACATAGGTACCGTCAGCAGGAAGGTGTACGGTAAAATTACCCGTCTAGCCCACCGGCTGGTACAGGTAGGCGAGGAGATCGAGCGGGATTACGGGATCCCCATCGTCAACAAGCGGATTTCCGTCACTCCCGTTTCCCTGGTAGCAGACGGCAACAGCGAGGATGACTTCGTGCAGATTGCCCAGGCACTGGACCGGGCGGCAAAAGAGGTCGGCGTAAACTTCCTCGGAGGTTATTCGGCACTGGTGCACAAGGGGTTCACCACCGGCGACCTGCATCTTATCCGCTCGATTCCCCGGGCGCTGGCCGGGACTGAACGGGTGTGTTCTTCAGTTAACGTCGCCACCACTAAGGCAGGGATCAACATGGACGCGGTGGCCATGATGGGCAGGGTGATCAAAGAAACGGCGGAACTTACGGCGGAACGGGACGGCATCGGAGCGGCCAAACTGGTGGTGTTCTGCAACGTGCCGGAGGACAACCCCTTCATGGCAGGCGCCTTCCACGGGGTGGGTGAGCCCGAGTGCGTCCTTAACGTGGGAGTCAGCGGTCCGGGGGTGGTGCTCAGCGCGGTAAAAAAGGAGCCCGGGGCGGATTTTGGCGCCCTGGCGGCCATAATCAAGAACACCGCTTTCAAGATCACCCGCATGGGCGAACTGGTCGGCCGGGCAGCCTCCAAGAAACTGGGGGTGCCTTTCGGCATTGTGGACCTTTCCCTGGCGCCCACCCCCGCGGTAGGAGACAGCGTGGCGGATATCCTGGAGGCCATGGGGCTGGAACGCTGCGGTACCCACGGCACCACCGCCGCCCTGGCCTTATTGAACGACGCGGTGAAAAAGGGTGGGGCCATGGCCTCTTCCTACGTGGGCGGCCTGAGCGGGGCCTTCATACCCGTCAGCGAGGACGCGGGAATGGTTGCCGCAGTGGAGGCGGGGGCACTGACCTTTGACAAGCTGGAGGCCATGACCTGCGTGTGTTCGGTAGGCCTGGACATGATCGCCATCCCGGGCGACACCCCGGCGGAGACCATCGCCGCCATCATCGCCGATGAGGCTGCCATCGGGATGATTAACAAAAAGACCACGGCGGTACGAGTTATCCCCGCACCCGGTAAGGGCGAAGGGGAGCGGGTGGAGTTCGGCGGTCTCCTGGGCGGGGCGCCGGTGATGCCGGTGCACCGTTTCGGTTCCGGGGCCTTCATCCGCCGGGGAGGGCGCATCCCAGCGCCGATCCAATCTCTAACCAATTGACAGTATTCGCATGCAAACCGCCCCGTGTAGTTCGGGGCCGTTTGCAGCGCGGAAACTCAACCCTGGAAGCGAGGTGGCAAGAAAGCAAAGCCCGACCGGTAAACGGGGGCGGGCTTGCCACTTTCCCGCGGTTATTCTACCGTCACAGCAGTGCCGCTGGCGGTAACCATCAGCATACCCTCCCGCACTACCTCGTAGTCCAGATCCACTCCTACTACCGCATTTGCCCCCGTTCGCCTGGCTGTCGCCATCATCTCGTCAATGGCTATCCGCCTGGCCTGGGCCAGTTTTTCCTCGTAGGCCCCCGAGCGGCCGCCAACGATATCGGTGATGCTGGCAAACAGGTCCCGCACCACGTTGGCGCCCATGATGGCCTCACCGGAGACGATGCCCAGGTACTGCTTCACTTTCTTTCCCTCAATGCCGTTAGTGGTTGTCACGATCATTGCTCGCACCTCCAATTCTTTGCCTGCTCCCAGTGTAACCCGAAACCGGCCAAAAGAAAAGCCCGGAGCACACTACTCCGGGCAAAAAGTCCTATCAGGCTTCGGCCCTGATCTTACGGCGTTTCCGCTTCAATCCTGACGACTAAGTTTCCTTCTATGGAAATTGTGAGTGTTATATTCCAACCGTTCCTTAGGTCTGTAAACGCTTTGGTTTCACCGTTTATTTTGATTACGGCATCAGGCGCAACTGTATAGGTTTCTTGGGAACCGCCCGCTACGTTTACTACAAGTTGATTGGTGACAGCGAGGATCAGAGATTGGACAGTTCCTTCCACGCTGTACGTAGTGCTCGCATCGATCTCAATCACCTTGCCGTCACGGATGCGTAACCTGATCCTGTAGCCGGTCTTGAGTTCGCTTAGCTCGGCGTCCTCTCCATCCACTTCAATTTCCGGCTCAACCGCTAATGTAAAGGTCTCTTCCTGGCCACCTTCCTTCAGGACTGTAACCTGGGAGGGCGTCCCCAGGGTAACCGATTTCACACTACCCGTGACCTCGGTAATCGTGGTCGCCTCCACGCTGATCGCCCGGTGTTCCCGCAGCCTCAACCTGACGCCTAAACCCAGCAATTGGGCCAACGTTACAGATTCTCCATCCAACTTGATCTGAGCTTCGTCAGCAACCTCAAACCTGGACTCAAAGCCGTCGCTCCTTTTTAGAATCAGGCTTTGCGGTGAGCCGATAGTTACAGATTTGATAGTTCCGCGGACTTCTACTTCTTTGTTGGCAACAATTAGCCTGCTGACCTTCCCATCCAATAAAGTGATGTCTGCCTGATAACCGGGAAGGATATCGGCTAAACCCGCCGCTGTGCCATCCAGGACAATCTCAGGATTTGAACCCATAGTGTAGACAGAGGTTGTGTTGTTTTCCCGCTTGATAGTGATTTTAGCGGGAGGCCCGAGGGTAACGGCGGTAATGATACCCTTCACCTCTTGTTGATTCGCCCGGGCTTCCACCTTGATCACTTGGCCGTCCCGCACGAAGAGCTTTACCGTATCGCCTTGCCGCAGGTCTGCCGAGGAAGCTGTTCTTCCGTTAATTTTGACCTGAACCCCTGCTGCCAACTGATAGACAGCCTCGGAGCCGTTTTCCAAATTCAACTTGATGGTACGGGCATCCAGGTCGACACTCTTCAGTAGACCCTCTACCGCGACAATCACATTGGGAGCGGTAGCCGCGATGAAAGTAGCCTCGTCGCCGTCAACTACTGCCTCCACGAGGTCCCCGACCTTCAGGTCTTCCAGATCGGCCCGCCTGTTATTGCGATATATTGGAGCATCATCCGCAACGGAGAAGGTTACCACGGCGCCATCTTGTTGCTCTATTTTAATGCTGGGGTTGTCCCCGAGGGTTATCCTGTTCAGGGTGCCGGTAACGCGTTCTTCGTCTTCATCATCTTCCCCCACGTTTTCCAACAAGGTGTCCAACCTGGCTAGAATAACGGCCATTTCTGCCCTGGTAACCGGCTTGTTGGGCTGGAACTTACGCTGGTTATCACCCAGCATCAGGCCCCAGGTATATACCGGCGAGACATAGGCCATCAGTTCCGCGGAGATCTCTTCGGCGTCCCGGAAACTCACCGCCCCGCTGCTTTCCGCCGTGGTCAGCCTGGCCCAGATAAGGACCCGGGCCAGGTAAGCGGCTACCTCGCCCCGCTTGGCTGGCTTATTGGGAATAATGGTGACCAGTTCCCCCGGCAGTACCAGGCCGCTTTCCACTGCTAGGGCCAGGTATTTACCAGCCCATGGTGAAAGTTGCTCCTTGTGCTTGAGGTTCAACAAGGCGCTGGCCGAAACCTCGGCTTCATCTTCCAGTCCCATAGCCCTCACCAGCATAGCAACGACTTCCTGGTGAGTAACCTCGTTGCCTGGGCGGAAGCTCAGGTCCTCAAAGCCTTTAATCAGCCCCTTCGCGCCCATTTTTTCAATCTCCAGTTCAGCCCAGTGCCCTTTGATGTCCTTCATTTTAACCTTGTCCGGCTTGCCCTTCACTCCTCCCGGCGCCGCCCAGGCCGCGGGGATCATTAGCGAGACCACCAGAACCATTACCAAAAAACTTACCCATTTCCCTCTGGCTACCCTGAACACAGCACTCCCGCCTTTCCGATAATATCCTAGCTTACTTGCTTATTTATATCTCTCGTTGGAAGTGGCTAGAAGCTGGGGGTAGGCATAGGGAGATTAATGAGAAAAACCCAGGAAAAATATTCCTAGGGTAATTCATAATTCCTTTCATCTCTTATCTTCGTTGGGATCGGTTTCCTCCCTGTAGCGCTCCCTGTATAACCGGTAAAGCCTATCCGAAACGGGACCGGGAATGCCGTCGCCTACCTGCCTGCCGTCCAGCCGTACAATGGGCAGCATCTCCATGACCGTGCTGGTAATAAACACTTCTTCGGCCCGGAGAAGGGTATCTAACGGCAGTTCCTCTTCCCGCACCTGAACCCCCTCGCGGCGGGCAAGGTCCAGAAAATGTCCCCTGGTGATCCCCGCCAGAATATGGTGGTCCGCCGGCGGGGTGATCAACACCCCTGCCACCACGGCGAAAACATTACTGCTGGAACCCTCGCTGACCAGGCCGTCTGCCCGGACGAAAACCGCCTCCTGGGCACCGCTTCTTCTGGCTTTCTCTTTAGCCAGGACGTTGGGCAGGAGGTTTACTGACTTGATGTGGCACCGGCCCCAGCGGTCGTCAGGAACGGTGATGGCGCCGATGCCTTTTACCCGGTATTCCCCGGGTACCAACCGGACCTGCCGGATGGAAATCACCAGGGTAGGAGCCGCACCAACCGGGAAATAGTGCTGGCGGGGAGACGCTCCCCGGCTTACCTGCATGTACAGTTCTCCTTCCGCCAGGCCGCTCTTTTCAATCACTCCGTTGGCCAGTACCAGCAGTTCCTCCAGGGAATGGGGAATTTCAAGATCAATTGCCGTCGCGCTCCTGTAAAGGCGCTCCAGGTGGGATGCGAGGGAAAATGGCCTGCCGCCATAACACCTGACCACCTCGTATACCCCGTCGCCAAACTGAAACCCCCTGTCCTCCACGGACACTTTGGCTTCGTCGAAACCAAGGTATTCCCCGTTCAAGTAGACCAGTTCAGGCATTTATTAAAGCCTCCTTTCGTTTCCGGGCATAGCACCAGTAGGCCACTCACCCGGCCATCAGCCTCTTATGCGTAGAATGCTGTGCTCTCCGGCACCGCGGGAAAAGGAGTTTTTTCTACCTGTGTAGAACATCAATTTCAGTACGAACTCTCAACGACGGCGGGTCCGGATCCAGGGGTAATCCCCGTAAACTTCGGGTACAGAGAATTATCCTCCAGCAAAAGCAAGAGGTGCTGTTCATGTCTAACCTTAGACCCACCCTGCAGACGAAGTTGATGGTGATCCTGTGGATCGGGGTGTTCAACCTGCTGGCCGTGTATGGTTACCTTGCCATTCACCAGTTAAGGGAACAGGTGGTACTGGAACTCACCAGCAAGGGTGAAGCGCTGGCCGTCGCCGGGGCCATAGGTATTCAGGTGCTGGCCGAGCAGCACATCAAAAACGGTGTTGCCCTCAGCGACGGGACATTCTTGAGCGGCCCCGAACTGGAAGCGGCCCTTTTTGATGATACCCTCACCCCGCTCCCGGGTTCAGCGGAGGCGGTTAACCGGCGTGGGTACGGGCCGGACCAGACAGTTACCCGCTTTGACGGAATCATGATCTCCCGGCAGGATTATGAGCTTAAGTATACCTCGGCTTACGACCGCTATACCGATGAGTACTGGCAGGATTTTATCGACGCCTTCGCCAGGGAACCCGACGTGGTTTTCGCTATCCCGGTCGCTTACTCTCCTGACCCCGCTCGCCATGGATTTGTGGCCACCCACAACAGCCGTTACAGTATCCTGGACCCGGAGAAGTCCAGGGACCAGTGGGGAGAGTCCGGGCTATTAAGCGCGAAAAACAGGGCCAACCGGGTTTTTAATGACCAGGCGGGGGCTGCCGCCGCCGCCAACACCGGTACCGGCGAACCCCTCAAAACCGTCTACCAACGGCTGGTAGACGGTGAACCCGTAAACACGTGGGATATCTCCTACCCGATTTTTATCAACGGCAGGCACTGGGGGGGGTTCCGAGTCGCCATCTCTATGGCCAGCGCCGACGCCCTGATCAGAAAGCGCGGCCAGCAAATGGGGCTGGGCTTGGGGGCTTTCGCCGTCTCCGTCCTGCTGCTCCTTTACGCCACCACCTCCCTGCTGCTGGGTAAACCCTCCCGCTTACCGGGTTTTCCCCGCTTATCCCGGACGACCGGGCAGGCGCCACTTTCCGCCGGGGCAGACCCGGGATCCGGTACCCCTCCGGTGGGACACCACCCACCGGCAGCTTACAGCAGGCAGCCGGAGTTGATCAGGGATGAGCTTACCGGCGTATTCAACTCCCGCTATTTCCAGCAACAGCTGGTGGCCGAACTGGAAAAGGCCGCAAAAAACAACTCCTCTTTGGCCATGGCAATTTTCGACCTTGACCGCTTCAAGTCTTTTAACCAGGTCTATGGCCATTCAGCCGGTAACCAGGCCCTCCAGCGCCTGGCAGGCATCATTCATGGTAGCGCCCGGCCCGGTGACCTGGTGGCCCGCTGGGGTGGGGACGCCTTTGCCATGATCCTCCCCGGAACCCAACCCGAGGAGGCTTTACCCATCGTAGTACGCGTCATGGACCGGGTCAGGTCCGCGCCCTTTACGGGCGACGCGTCCATGATGACCATTAGTGTGGGCATGTCGGGGTACCACGGGGAAAAACCCTCGGAGTTTCTGGCCAAGGTCCAACGGGCGCTGGAACGGGCCAAACAGGGCGGCCGCAACCGTTACGTCATTATAGATTAAGCCTGCCGGCTATGCTGTTCAATTCGGCCATGGAGAAAGAGGCTGGGGGAATCACCTCCAGCCTTTCTTGCTCGTACCCTGATGTTTGTGCGTTTCCCTTTTACCGGTCGAAATAGATACTCTTGCCCGTGGCGGAGATAGGTACTCCCACCACCAGTTGGCCTTCGATCATCCCCAACTGCCTGGCAACTACGCCGACCCGGTACATGATGCGGTTGTCAGCGTTCAGGATACTGGCGGTCTTTACCGCCGACCCCAGGGCGATCCCCAGGTCCAGAACCCGCCACGCACACCATGGCCCGTCAAACTCGGATCCTGCTACGGGATCGGGCAGTTCGGCACACTTGCTGTAGCCGCATGCGCCACAGTTCAGCCCGGTTGTCTTGGCGTCCTTCAAGGCCAGCAGCAATACCGCACCGGAATTCCTGACGTTATTTCCGTCCCGGTCAAAGTTGGTCTTGCCGCTTCTCTGCCCATAGGCCAGCATGGCGTCGGCCAGGCGGTTCAGGTCATCCCCCTTTACTACTTTAATTTCCACGAAGTCCTTCCCGGCCGCCTTTGGGGCGGTGCGTGCGGACAGCGCCATCAACTGGGCCACTGTCTCCATGATTTCCATCATTCACCAACCTCCTAAAAACTGTGTTATATAGATAGCCCGGGCAATGCGTTCTTATACACCTTGCCCGGCCATCTCAGCCGTATTAATTAGAAACTGAAGATGCTCCCGTTCCCCGGTGCAGGGGGTCCAGGGTTTGCCTGATCGCCTGCCATAACTCCGGCGGTATAATGCCCAGTCTCCAGAGGGCAATCCCCCCGAGGTTATATTTCTTCACGACCTCCAGCTTTCCCGTTATGCTGGCGGCGTCTTCGTACCAGACCTGGTGGTCCACCCCATCAGCAGAGGTATACCTGAAATATGGCGACCAGGCGCTGCTGTCCCACAAGGTGGACGCTGCCTGTTGCCCTGCCAGGGACTTCACCCCTTCCAGGTCCAGGGTCTTGGCCTGACCCCCGTCAGGCCAGTCGTACCCGTAGATGCCCATGCCCAGCAGGAGCTTTTCCGCCGGCACCAGGCCGGATGCGTAGTTGACCACTTCTTCCACCCAATTCAACGGGCCGATTGGCCCGGAGACGCCCCCCGGGTAATGCTTGTCGTAGGCCATCAGGATCAAGTAATCGGCATGCTGTCCCAGGCCGGCATAGTCGTAACCCTGCCGCCAGCTCACCTCGGAATCCTTGGCAGGCACCGAGAGAATTACTTGCCAGCCGCGAGGGCGCAACTCCGTAACCAACTCCGCTACCAGGTCCACATAAGCTTGGCGCTCGGTTGCGGGGACACCTTCCAGGTCCAGGTTTATTCCGGTGTAGCCCCCTTCTGCCAACAACCGCTTGATCGTCTCCACTGCCTGGGTGCGGGATTCGGGTGTTGCCAGCATAGCTCGGATAGCCGAAGGGTCCTGGGAGAAAACGAGGGCGTACGCAGATATACCGGCCTCCCCGGCTAGACCCTGCCCCATGGGAAACAGGACCTTGTCCCGGATGATGCCCTCCGCGTCCAGTATGTACGAGAAAAATGACACGCCTGTGATTGTTGCCCGGTTCTGTTCCAGGGATTCCAGGGACTTGGAGTCCACGTAGTAGCCGTGGATCTCCTTAGCCGGTTTGCGGGGGGACAGCGAATCGATCAAAACGGTGGAGCTGCCGCCGTCCCAGGTCACCGCCGCACCCAGCGCCTGGGTGATAAACCTCAGGGGTACCATCGTCCGGCCGCCGGTGATTGTCGCCGGGACATCCAGGATATACTCGACCCCGTTGACCCTGGCCGCCGGGTTATCCACGGGCAGTACAACGCTGGTGGCGCCCCGCTCAATGAACACGGCCCGCGCTTCCTGGTTCCACCCCACCCGGGCTCCCAGCCGCTCAAAGACCGAGCGCAGGGGTACCATGGTCCGCCCCGCTCTAATCTCGGGCCGCACGTCATCAAAAGATAACTCCTCACCGTCAAGCACCACCCGGATGACCGGTTCCCCCGCCGCAGCGGGTAATGCCCACGAACCCAGCAACCATACGGCCGCAACCAGTATAGAGATCAGTTTCCGCACGTATTCCGCCCCTCATGCTCGGATTTTCCCCGGGCATACTTCTACAGGCGGTAAACTAATTCCTGCCACCTTACCCACATCTGCGTTGTGAAAAACTTCCGGTGGCATTGTGGAGGGGCATTGAGTATGCGCTACAGTTAGGCGCCAGGGCGCGCAGAAGCCTCCATAAGCGACAAAAAGGCGGGGGTATAGATATATACCCTTCCGCCTACTCACAGGGCAAATCTGGTTCACCTGAACAGCCACGACGCCAGGGCCACGGCTACCCCGGCCACGGCCACGATGGTCCCGATTATCCAGCGGGTGGTGCTGTGTAACTCCTGATGTAAACCGTCAATTTTGGCGTCAATTATTGCGTCCATTTCCCGGCGTAAGCCGTCAATTTTGGTATCGAGCTTTTCGTCAAGTTTGCCCAGCTTGTCGTCCAGCTTAACCAATTGCTGCATAATCATGTTGAACGGGTCAAAGGAGGTGCGGAAGGTGAATCCCTGCTCCTCGCTACCTGCAGCCAGTTGCTTTCTGGTTTCTTCCTCAACCACAGCCAAACCGCCTCCCCTCCTTTGCCCATATTCTACCACGTTAGCGGGATTTGAGGCAACATCTTTGGTTAATGAACTGGGCCGGGGACAGTCCTTCGGGTCACTGCTCCTAAATTTTTTTTGCCGGGGGGGTTGTCAAAAACACCACCTATTTACTCTTTATATAGTAGAGGGGGTGGACAAGGATGAAGGGAGGTGAGGATGATGAATTATCCCTAGAAAGTTATCGTCGCAACGGTCCTGGAAGAGCGAACGGAACAGGAAGTCGCTAATGAAATGGGGGTGAGCAAGCAGGCGGTGAACAGAATGAAAGAGCGAGCGTTAAACAAGTTGAGAAAAGATTTGTCCTGGACGAGCCCACCGGCAAGTATAGCCTGATCCAGGACGGGCAATTACGTTAAGTCAAAGGCAAGATGGTTATTTTAAACAGTTGGTAGACAACAAAAAACCTTGGTTAGGTTGTGACCTCAATCACTGTCTTTTACAGAGTGAGAGGTGCGCACCCTCACTAGAAAAAAAGTAAGGAGGAAGCAAAAATGCCAGCGACAACTTATCGTACAGAAACTCATTATGGGGTAACTGTTCACATTATTAAAACGCCGCCCGAAAATATTCAGATGAAGTTAATTCAAAAAAACATTTGGGACTCGCCTGGAGATTATGGAACCAATGCAAACTTCTTTGGGGGTCTATCTGCAATTTACGGTATTTGTATCAATGGAAATACTCCTGTTGGGTCTTGGCCTGAAAACAATGGCTCAACTAATGGAAGATTAAATTCCGTTATCTTAACCTTGTTTTCTCCATCAAACTTCCATATTTCCAACGGACCATCTTTGTCATGTTGATAAGCAATAAAATACAGGTCTTTGCTATCCAGTGACCATTGGATTGGAACCTCTGTCACTCTATCATCAAGGGAAAACAATTCCTTCGAAATGAGTTTCGGTCCTGTAACGATTTCGGAAGGAACAAGGGTTCTTTGGGGTTCTTCTGCTCCTTGGTTAGCGTAGCCTTCAATTGCCAATGCTACGAAAAATGTAGTTACTACTAGGATGCGATTTATCCGTTTAAACAGTGGGGCTAGTCTGAAAACCACTCTTCTCTTGAATAAAAGGAATAAAAGGCAAATCGACGTAAACAGTCTTATTATTCGCATCCCAATGTACCTTCGCCCCGAGGGTTTCGGTTACAACCTCACTGGTACCATAGTTCGGCCATTGACAATTTGCTCTGGCGTATCCGGGTGATTTCCTTAACGTTCACCACCAGCCGGAGGGCGTTTGCTCCTTAGACCGTGTTCGCCCAAAACAGTATTACTCCCAAATACGCATATGGCCTGCCATCCCTTTGGCACTGACCTCTCCTCCTTTCGATTTATTGGTATGTTACTTCTTCCTCAACATCTCACCATCTTCCTACTTTATACAATTAAGTAGACATTCTAATCACCTTATCAGTTCCCTGGGGAAATCAAAAAACTTTACCGAAATATCTATCAATATGATCATGATCAAGCTATAATTGACTTAGGAATATATTTCCTCCGGCTTTCTCTTCTCCCCCTTATGTGTGGGGCAGTGCGCAGCCCGGAGTTGTGCGGAACAACCGGGTGTCTTGGGGGAGAGGAGGTGGTAGGCTATGACGCAAATCCTTGCAGCGGTTATTGCTGGAGTTTTCCAGGTAATTGCGGCTTTGATCCGGCGTTCCGGTAATGGAGCGAAAAAAGAAGAAGGACGTTTCCGCTCAAAACGTCCTTCTTCCCGGCGTTAAACCTATCAGGAGTTAATACACTTCGGGCCGCACTGCCCAGCAGGGGAGGGTGTATTAGCACCTTCCCTTTGCTTTTATTATACCCTTTTTCCAGGTGTTTGCAAGCCGATAAGGCTTTTATTTTTTATCACAAAGCAGTTGCACTACTGAGTACAAAAGGCTCTCAAATGAGAGAGCGAGCGTCGAACAAGTTGTGAAACATCTTGTCGTGACTGGAGTAAATAAAAATTGCGGGAAAAATTTTTTAGGGGGTTGTCAAACGCACCCCCTTTTCTCTCTTTATAAAGTAGAGGGAAAAATACCCGGCACACTCCCAAATCTATTAAAAGCATGGCTTCTAGTGCTTAAAGCGAAAGGAGGGGGAGAGAAAGATGTACTGCAAAATATGTCCTATGTGCGGAAAAGACTCTTACAGTTCTTCAGACAAAGGTCCCTGGCAGTGTCCCTATTGCGGCGGCGATCTTTCAAGACAGACGGCAGCGGTAGCAGGGATATTAGGTCAGCATGGGGAGGAGAGTAAGCCAAAGAAGAGCGAAAGGGGCGATTATCCGGCCGCGAGGTCGCTGTCAGAAATATTTTGTCCTGGACGAGCCCACCGGCAAAGTAGAGCCTCATCCAGGACGGACAACTACCCTGACCCGAAGCCTGAGAGTCGCTAAGGTTATTTTACTTCTTTTTGGCTTTGGAATAAAGAAAAGATTTAAAGATCTAATGAGGTAACGAGTCAGCGGGATGGAAGAATTGTTGAAGTCGTTCAGCAATTACGGGTTCCCCATGGTGATCAGCGCATACCTTCTCATAAGGTTTGAAGGTAAAATCGAGCATCTGGCTACTTGCATAAGGGACTTAGCAGAGGTAATCAAGGTTATGCAAAAGGAACGCGAAGGCAAATGACGGAGTCCAGTCACTAACCTGCGTCTTTCGCCAGGTCCACAAAACGGGTGAATTCGGGGAGGAAGGCCATTTCCACGGTGCCGGTAGGGCCGTGGCGGTGCTTGGCCACGATGATCTCCGCAATGCCCTTTTTCTCCGTGTCCTGGTCGTAGTACTCGGGCCGGTGAATGAAGATGACGCAGTCGCTGTCCTGTTCCAGCGCCCCGGACTCCCGCAGGTGGCTCAGGCTGGGCCGCTTGTCATGGGATTGTTCCACCGCCCGGGAAAGCTGCGAGAGGGCCAGGACGGGCACGTCCAGTTCCCTTGCCATGGCCTTCAACGAGCGGGAGATTTCGGAGATTTCCTGCTGGCGGTTCTCCGCCCGCCGCCCGGACGCCTGCATCAATTGCAGGTAGTCGATGATGACCAGCCCCAGTCCCTGCTCGGTTTTTAGTCGCCGGGCCTTGGCCCTCACCTCCATCACCGAGATCCCCGGGGTGTCGTCAATGAAAATGGGGGCTTCGTAAAGCGGCCCCACCGCCTGGGAAATCTTCTGCCAGTCCTCATCCTGCAGGTAACCTGTACGGAGCCGGTACTGGTCGATCATGGCCTGGGCCGACAGCATCCGCTGCACCAGTTGCTCCTTGGACATCTCCAGGCTGAAGACGGCCACGGTGGTGCGGTGTTTGACGGCGACATTCTGGGCAATATTCAGGCAGAAAGACGTCTTGCCCATCCCCGGCCTGGCCGCAACGATGATCAGGTCGCTGGGGTGCAGCCCGGATAACAGCCTGTCCAGGTCCCGGAAGGTCGGAACCCCGGTAGTACCGCCCTTATTCTGGGCCAACCGCTCCAACTGGTCCATGGTCTCGACGAGCACATCCCGGATGGGGCTGAACCCGTCTCGCCGCCTGCGCTGGGAGATGTCAAAAATCGCCTTCTCCGCCTGATCTAAGAGCTGGCTTACCTCTCCCCCCCCATCGTACCCCTGCTGGGCGATGTTGGCGGCGGCGTGAATGAGGGAACGCAGCAGGGACTTCTCCGACACAATCCGGGCATAATAAGCGGCGTTGGCCGCGGTGGGTACCACGTTGGCCAGAGAGGCGACGTAGGTGGCCCCGCCAGCCTTGTCCAGTTCCCCCCGCCCCCGGAGGGTATCTGTAACAGTCAAGAGGTCAACGGGCTCCCCCTTTTCCGCAAGAAAAAGTATAGCCTGGTAAATGGCCCGGTGGGCATCCCGGTAGAAGTCTTCCGGGCGCAAGAACTCCATGACGGTAAAGACCGCTTCCCGGTCCAGCATCATGGATCCCAGTACCGCCTGCTCGGCTTCCAGGTTCTGCGGGGGCACCCGCTCCAGCATCTTAACTCACCTCTATTTTACTGGCCGGCCGCCGGGGTCAGCGCCTCGTGATCAATGAAGACATGCGGGATAACCTCTTCGATGGTACTTACGGGAATCGCTTCGATGCCTTTCAGTCCCACCGGAATGTCCGCGGCGTTATCCCTGGGCACCAGCACGGCACGCACACCGGCCTGTTTCGCCCCGTAGATCTTTTCACACACTCCGCCTACCGGCTTGACCTTGCCCTGAATGGACAACTCGCCGGTGATGGCCGTATCCTGCCGCAGGGGCCTGCTCTGCACCGCGCTGATGATGGCCAGCAGCACCGCCGCCCCAGCGGATGGGCCATCGATGTTGCCGCCCCCGACCACGTTGATGTGGACGTCGTAGTTGTCCATTTCCTGTCCGGTCACTTTACGGAAAACCGAGGCCGCGTTGAAGACGGAATCCCTGGCCATGGAACCGGCGGTATCGTTAAACCTGAGGCTGCCCTTCCCGGGCTCCCGGGCCGGGAAAGCCACCGCCTCGATCTCCAGCACGGAACCCACAAAACCCGCCACGGCCAACCCCAGGACCCGCCCCACTTCGGCCTGCTCCGACGCCTTGAGGGTCACGTAGGGGGACAGGCGGGCGCTCTGTACCACCTCGTAAACATCGGAGGCGGTCACCCGCACCTTTTTGGGTTTCCTGCCCCGGGCGTTTTCGCGCCGGTACAGGGCCAGTCCATAGGCGTCGGCCAGGATGTTATTGGCCTTACGGCCCTCGATGGTGTACTCGCTGATGATCTCCGGAATTTCAGGCTCCAGTTCCACTCCCAGCTTATCCGCCGCCCGGGTGATGATTTCCTGGATCTCCACCGGTGTAAGGGGCTCAAAATACACCTCGGCGCAGCGGGACCTGAGCGCCGGGTTTAATTCCCCCGGATCCCTGGTGGTGGCGCCGATCAGCAGGAAGTCGGCCGGCGCTCCCTCTTCAAAGATCTTCTTGATGTATTGGGGCACGTTGTCGTCGTGGGGATCGTAATAGGCGGAATCAAACTCCACCCGCTTGTCCTCCAGCACCTTTAACAGCTTGTTCAACAGCAGGGGATCCATCTCCCCGATCTCATCGATGAACAGCACCCCGCCGTGGGCGTCTGTCACCAGGCCCAGCTTGGGTTCCGGTATACCGGTATCAGCCAGGTCGCGGCGGGCTCCCTGGTAGATGGGGTCATGCACCGAACCCAGGAGGGGGTTGGTGACCTCTCTGGGATCCCACCGCAGGGTGGCGCCGTTTACTTCGATAAAAGGAGCCTCCGCCCCGAAGGGGCTGAACCGCATCTCTTTGGCCGCCTCCAGGGCCAGCCGGGCGGCGGTGGTTTTACCCACCCCCGGAGGCCCGTAGAGAATAATGTGCTGTGGAAAGGGCGAGGCAATCTTGGACACCAAAGCCTTTACCGCTCGCTCCTGCCCCACGATCTCCTCCAGCCGTTTGGGCCTCAGCACCTCCATGGCGGAACGGGCCAGTGAGGTCTGGTTCAGTTTTTCCAGGATGGCGAGGCGTTTAAGGGTTTGGGCGTTTTCCGGCCCGCTCTTCTCTTTCAGGATCTGCATCTTGATTTCCTGGACGTATTCCTCGTGCCGCTCCTGCATCTTCTCCGCGATCTTGCGCTCCAGCCTGTCCTCCACCGACCGCCGGGCAATGTAGTCGGCTATCTCTTCCTGGATTCCCTCCAGGATCCGGGGGATCTCCTCCTCCTCCGGGACCTGGTCCAGGGTAGGATCCTCATATACCAGCTTTTCCAGCGCCAGCACCCGCTCTGCCAGCACATCTGACTTTAAAAGCTTCATCGCCTCCAGCTTGCTGGCCTTGAGTACCAGGCGGTCAGTTCCGAAGATATCGGACAGGATGGCGTACAGCGCAGAAACCTGGCGGGCCAGGTGCTGGTGGGAATCCTCCGCCTGCAGAGCCGCAGCCGCCTCATCGGCGTGTTTCAGGTATTGCTCCAAAATCCCCCTCATGGCTAACCCCTTTCTTTACCTCAGGTGCTTACTTGGACTGTGAGTTGGACCGGTGGTGCTTCGGCGTGTACTTTGACGGTTACGGGATAGCTGCCAATGGATTTGATGGGTTCTTTGAGTTCTATCTTACGCTTGTCCACCTGAATGCCGTGGCGGCTGGCCAGCTGTTCGGCGATTTCTTTGCTGGTCACCGAGCCAAACAGTTTGCCACCCTCGCCGGCCTTGCTGGTAATCCGCACTGTGATCCCCGACAGCTTGTCCGCCAGGGCCTTGGCCTGGCGCAATTCCTGGTCCTTTTTCAGGTCCAGGGTTTTTTGGTGGAGTTCTCTTTCTTTCAGGGCACCGGCGGTTGCTTCGGCGGCCATCCCCCTGGGGAACAGGTAGTTGCGGGCGTAGCCATCAGACACCTCCACTACCGCACCCTTTTTGCCCAGTGATTTAACGTCCTGCCTCAGGATCACCTTCACGGGAATCACCCTCCTTTTTATTCCCCCCGGTCAGCCGCCGGTAGTTGAACAGTGTGTCGAACAACCCCAATCCAACCAGCGCCACCATCACAAAACGCTGGTTCAGGATCAAAAGTGCGATAAGAAGCCCCTTCATCAAGGGAGATAACTTCATGTTCTTATAGAAGTAGATAAGTACGGCCAGGCCGATCACCATCAGGATGAAGGCATAGACAAACAGGATATTCTGCCCCACCGCTACTACCGTGGGCCGGCCATAATAATCGCCGGCCAGCCACAGCCCCAGTCCTACGATAACCCCCCATACCATGTACCAGGGCAACTGCCACTCCCTGAACGGCGGCAGGTCCGGCGCCGGCAAGCGAAGGCGCAGCAGCACCAGCCGGGATGTCACCAAATTGATCAAGGCTGTAAAAGTGGCCCCGATCACCAGTCCACCCGGGAGTAACACCCGCATAAACTTGATGAGGTCTGACCGTAGTTGTTCGGGAGTAATGCCCTGCTGGGCGAATTGTTCCAGGATGCCCGCCCGCTGGTACGCATCCATGAACACATCCACCATCACCCGCATCTGGTGATCCATCTGCGCAAAAGAGCCCCCTGCCACCAGGAAGACCACTCCTATACCCATGGCAGACGAAACCGCCGCAGCCAACGCCCCCCCGATGAGGGCGCGCGCGGTTCCCACTTTGGCCTTAAAAAGGTAGCCGTAAACCAGCCCCAGCACGCCGAAATTGATGATCAGGAGAAAGGCCTGTACCGGGCCGGTCACGAGCATCACCAGCAATCCCGCTACAATCGTAGCCATCACACCAACCTTCAGGTTCCGGCGGATCACCAGTATCACGATGGGGCTGGTCCATACCATGGAAGTCACGATCATTAGCGGGGGGATTACATAGCCTATCAATACGAGGACAGCTGTCAATGCGGCTAACAGCGCCCCTTCCACCAGGGAGGATGCTTCCGATCTCGCCATGGGCCTCACCTCTCATTTTCCAGATAACGCAGCAACGCGGACAGGTCGCCGTACCACTGTTCTACCTCATGGCCCTCGGCAAGGCTGGCCCGCAGTTTTTCTACCAACCGCAAATCTACCCGGGTATAGCTTAAACCCAACCGCCTGGCCAGCAGGTAGGTGGTCATGATCACGCCAGCCAGGGCGTCAAGAACGGCCTCCTGGCCACCCTTGACAGCCGCCTTCAGGACGCCCGCCACGGCTCCTACCAATTCCGCCTGCAGCCATTCCAGCAGCCGGATGTTCCTGGCGATATCCGGTTCCCGGTTACCCACTCTACCCACCATCCTATCAGTGAACGGTCCACATTACATTCTGCAGTGAAGACCGCAAATCCTGCCTGTGCGCGGCAGGTATCAGTATGTTATTTGTACCGCACCAAACAGATTATTCCTTAGCATCTAAATGAGGGAGCATGCACGCTCCCTCCCAAACCGACCTTTATTCTGCTGTATAAGGCAGGAGAGCAATCATCCTGGCCCGTTTGATCGCGATGGTTACCTGCCGCTGGTGTTTTGCACAATTGCCGGAGATCCGCCGGGGAAGAATTTTCCCCCGCTCGGTGATATACCGGCGCAGCTTACCCACGTCCTTGTAATCCACATGTTCGACTTTATCTACGCAAAAGCTGCAAACCCTTCTCCGGGAACGCCGCCGGTCACGCTTCATCTGGTTCCCTCCTAATATTAGTGACTAGTTGCTAGTGACTGGTGACTAGTGATTAGTGACTGGTAGCACCAGGTAACCAGTAACCGGCACTGGCATCAACCACTTTCACAGCCCCAGCAAGGCCTGTTTTCCCTTGAGCTTCTCATAAAAAGTCATTCGAATTTACTTGCACCCACTCCGGCGCCAACGCAGCCGCCTACCTTAGAAAGGCAAGTCGTCATCCGGCGGTGCGTTAAAATCCCCGCCGAAGGGGTCGTCAGCACCACCGAACTGTTGCCTGCCCCCGGCCTGCCCTTCCTTGGGCCAATCCAGGAAGCGTACATCCTCCGCCACGACGTCAGTGGAATAGCGCTTGGTCCCATCCTGGGCGTCGTAAGAACGAACCTCCAATCGCCCATCCACCGCTACCAACCGGCCCTTACCAAGGTTATTCGCTACTATCTCGGCCAATTTGCGCCAAACCTTAATGCGGATAAAGTCCGCTTCCCGCTGTCCCTGCTGGTTGGTGTAGGAACGATCCACCGCCAGGGTAAAAGTGGCCACCGCCACCCCGCTGGCAGTATACCGTAATTCAGGGTCACGGGTTAATCGGCCGATGAGAACCACCCGGTTAAGCATATCCACTCACTCCCTCATTGGCCCAACGGGCCAGTACTACTTAAGCAGCAAACGTGGAGAAGCACGATGCACGTGGCATAATCTTCACTTCCTGCTTCCTGCTTCTGGCTTCTTGCCTCCTGCTAGCTGGCCACTTCGTCGATGCGGGTAATGAGATACTTCATGATCTCGTCGGTAATTTTGAAGATACGCTCCAATTCCTGGGCAACCTCCGGGTTGCTCTGGAACTGGACCAGCACGTAAAACCCTTCCCGGAAGTCGTTCACTTCGTAAGCCAAACGCCGTTTGCCCCACTGGTCCACCTTGACCAGCTGTCCACCGTTATTGGTAATCAACCCGCTAAATTTCTCCACTACAGCGGCGGTTTGTTCGGGCTCCAGGTCGGGCCTTACGATAAAGAGCGTTTCGTAGGTACGCATGTCGTCACCTCCTCCCCTCGGACTAGCGGCCCCACCACGCGGGTGGAGCAGGGATAATAGGCAATGGTTACAGTAACCAATCACCGCACAATACTATAGCACAGTTTTCTAGGTAAATCAAGCAGATCTGAGGTTCGGAAGGCTATTGGTATTGCTTTCCCAGATATTTTAAGTATTATTTTTTCTCCAAATTGAGGATATGCCTCTCAAATACGACAAATTTCTCCAGAGGGACATGCTATACTTAACAGTGTTTATGACATCTTACAAGTTTCGCTCTCCAGGCAATTATTTTGTAGAAGGGGTAGGGAAGGATGCCATCGGTGGGTATTATTTCATGCGGTAAGCACTGGAAGAACGGTTGCCCGGGGATCGGTTCCCACGTGCTTTGTTTCGACGCAATTAGCCAGCAACACGGTCCCCTGGGAAACTTGCCGGAAGCAACCATCGTGTCCTTCGACTACTGCCAGGCCTGTCCCGGAGACTCCATCCCGCTTATTGCCCAGAAAATGGTGCAGCAGGAAGGGGTAGAGGTAGTGGCGCTGGCCTCCTGCCTCTTTATGGGGGAACCATGCCCATATGTGCGGGAAACCATCAGCCGGATTAAATCCAGTGTAACCTGCCAACTGCTTACGGGTACTTACTTTGAACCGGAGTTAGCCTCCCAGCATACCCCTGATGCAGTCAGGGTGGAAACCCGCCCGTTTGGCCTGAACCGATACTTTCAAGCTGCGGTAAAGTCTGTGGCCTCCTCAAGATAAAATTTGAACCAGCCCTCCTCCCCGGGTCCGAAGGGGTGAAACGCATCTTGCCTCGTTCTTCTCGCCTTGTTCAGCCTAATCATCAGTCATGCTTTTAAGCACGGCTTTAACGCTCTTTTCGAACTTAGGCCGGGGAACCAGCACCTGATGCCCACAACCCAGGCACTTGATGCGGAAGTCCATCCCGACGCGGGTGACCTCCCACCGGTCACTCCCGCACGGGTGAGGTTTCTTCAGCCTAACAATATCACCCAGACTGTATCGCGTCACTTTCATTCTCTCCCCCATGCAGTGGTTAGTAGCCAGGGCCATTAACCTCCACGTATTCCTCTCGCGGCCAGCCCTCCACTACCAGAATAATCAATCCCCAGCGACTCCTCAACCACCAGCCACTAGTCACCAGTCACTAACCCGTGTACCACCACGTGACGGGGATAAGCCACATGCAGTCCTTCAGATTCCAGGGCCACTTTGAGTCGTTTTCTGAGTTCTCTTTCTACCCCCCACTGTTCACCCGCCAGGGTTTGGGCGATTACCCGGACCACCACACCCGCGTCTCCCAACTCCACTACCCCCTGGACTACCGGCACCGCTACTACTGCCGGCAGTTCCTGGTGCGCGTTCTCGCAGGCCCGGCGCAAGACCTCCATCGCCCGGTCCAGGTCGGCTTCATATGGGACGTTAATGGTAACTACCGCCAGCATGTGCCCGCGGTTAAAGTTGGTTACCTTGTTGATTTCCCCGTTGGGGACGATATGTAACTGGCCGGTCCACTCCCGGATGCGGGTGGTCCTGAGACCCAACTCCTCCACCACACCGGTAACTCCGGCAGTGGTAATGTAATCCCCAACGGTAAACTGGTCTTCGAAGACAATGAAAAAGCCCGTAATGACGTCCCGTACCAGGTTTTGGGCACCAAAACCGATAGCCAAACTGGCAAGCCCGGCACTGGCAATGAGGGAACCGGTGGGTACTCCGAAGGTATCCAGGACCATCAAACCTGCAATAAAGTAAACCGCGTACATCAGGATGCTGCGTACCAGGGCTTTGAGGGTCTGGATGCGGCGGTTCTCCTGCAAACCCGCCTTGGCTTGCTCCGCGACAAAGGCACCGTCAATCGCCGCCCCACCGAACCGTACTGCTACCCCGGCCCCTAAAACGATGGCTACTACCTTGAAAGCTGAAAAGCCGAAAGCCTTCAGGTCTTCCGGGTTGATCATGGTTGCCCAAAAGGCCTGCAGCAGTACCAGAACAGACAGGAGGTAGACCCCGAAAGTAAGCACGCTTTTCAATACCTGCCGCACCATGGCCAGTAACCCGGCGTTGGGAGCCATGTCCCGCCGGCCTATACGGGTAAAGAGCCCCTCGATCAGGCGGTTGCCTACCCAGATAATTGCTCGTGCAAGTAAGAAAACCACCAGCACCTTGAAGGCTGTCAACCCGACAGCCTCCCACCGGGTACGACTCCAAAGGTCTGCCCACCCGGGGAACAAGCTACCCCACCAATCCATTAACCATCGGCCTCCATATCGGTCGTCGGTCATCGGTCGTCGGAGGTCAGAAGTTAACAACTGGGCGTCTTTACTACTGACATCCTACATTCCGGTACCTGACCTCCGTAACGCCTTTCCATTGACGTTATGCTTCCAATTCTTGGTTTGCGACTTCTGACTTCCGACTTTCACCTTCAGGTATCTTTTCCACTGACGTCTGACTCCTGACGACTGACCTCCGAACTGGCTGCCACCTGGGCCAGGGCCTCTTCCGCGTTAGCACGCACCCACCACTCCGGGTCCTTCACCGCCTCTTGCAGGAGGGGAATCGCTTCCCGGGCCCTTAGCTGCCCCAGGGACTTGACCGCCCGGGAACGCACCTCCCAGGACGGGTCGGTCATGGCGGACATCAAGGGCGGAATTGCCACGGGCTCCCCTAGGCGCCCCAGGGCCTCCGCCGCATGGGCCCGGAGCTTGGCGTCTTCCCCCTCCAGTGCCTCAATCAGGCCGT
Source organism: Clostridiales bacterium PH28_bin88 (assembly GCA_000987045.1). GTDB lineage: Bacteria > Bacillota > PH28-bin88 > PH28-bin88 > PH28-bin88 > PH28-bin88. Next base: position 74,615 of record LAKY01000007.1, read on the forward strand.
TTACCGCCCTCCCGTCCCCCATCTCTCCCAGCAGGTCCGCCACCAGGCGCCTGGTTTCCGGTTCTCCCGTCGCCAGGGTCTCCACCAGGGGCAATAGCGCTTCCTCACCCGTATGCAGCAGCACCTGGCCTACCCGGGCCGGCAGCCACTTTTTCGGCTCTCTTAGAGCTGCCACCAGCAAAGGAATCTTGGCAGGAGATTCCAGCCGGTTAAGGGCCTGTGCGGCAGCCAGGCTTACCGCGTCCGCCCGGTCAGCCAGGGCCTCCAGCAGGGGTTCCAGCGCCATGGTTGAACCCGTAAACCCCAGGATTTCTGCTGCCATCGCGCGGCTTCCTTCGGTTCCATCAGACAGGGACTGGATGAACCGCCCCACCAGTCCCGCGGCAACCAGTTCTCCTCCCAGCTCCTCCCGGGCTTCTCGGGTAAGTCCGGGGAATACCTCCATTACCAGCCGGGAGGCCTCTCCGGGATCCAGGCAGGCAATGGATTCCTTAAGTCGCGGGTTCAGCCCTCTGCCGGCAGCGGGCGGCTCCCCGGCTTGACGCCTATGCTTACGAGCCATGGCTGCACCGGCTATTGCCACCATGGCCAGCAGTCCGGCCCCTAACGCCCAAACCAGGGTAATCAAATCGTAATCACCTTCTGCGCGGCCATCAGGTTCTCCGCGATGGCGTACATGGTAGTCAGCTTTCCCACACAAAGCCTGGGTTTCAACCCGTAGAAGTCCAGGCATGTGCCGGAGGAAAGCACCTCAACGCCCTTTTGTTCCAGCGCCCAGAGATGGGAAAGCACGGGCGAGCCCTCACACGTCAAGAAAACCCCGGTGTTGAGGAAGATCATGGTTTTCGGATAGACGTCGCTTTCCGCTAAAACATAAAACAGGTTGGCCATCAGGGTTTGGGCCAGTTCTTCGTTTCCCCGGCCAAGGTAATTACCGGTTACCAGCAGCACCTGATCCACCTGCTGGGACAGGGTAGGCCGCAGGCCGCTCACTGCAGCCGGCTGAATACCCTTTCGGATATGGATGTAAAACTCGTCACCCTTTTCCTCTACCCGGACCTGGCATGCCATGGTCCGGGCCATGCTCACCACATTGTCCCTGGCAACCTCGTCGTCCACAATCGCGGTGAGAGAACCTGCCTCAAGGGCTTCCAGCGCCTTTCTTGCACAGACTACCGGTTCCGGGCATACCATCCCCCGGGCATCTACCACACTTTCCATGGCTACCCTCCTTTTACCACGATCACTCCCGGTTCATCGGACACTTGCCCCACCACCGCCGCCAGGATCCCTTTCCGATCCAGCGTGGCGGACAGTTTACCTAAACGTTCAGCCGGGACAGCCATCAACAGGCCGCCGGAAGTCTGGGGATCGCAGAGGATGTCCTGCGCCTCTTCCGGAATATCTCCCTCCCACCGCACCTTACCGGCCAGGTACTGGCGATTACGTTTCGCCCCTCCCGGCACCACTCCCATCCGGGCCAGATCCCATGCCCCCTCCAGTACCGGCACCTGGCTCAGTGTCACCTCCAGGCCCACCCCGGATGCCGCACACACCTCATAGGCGTGTCCCAGAAAACCGAATCCGGTGACATCGGTCGCGGCATGCACCCCCACTTCGATCATGGCCTCCGCCGCCCGTGCGTTAAGGGTGACCATGCTCTCTACCGCAGGACCTGCCGCTTCCGGTGAATACAGCCCGCCCTTTAACCCGGTGGTGATAATCCCCACCCCCAGGGGTTTGGTAAGGACCATCACGTCTCCGGGCCTGGCTCCCTCGTTGGCGATTACCTTGTCCGGGTGGACGATGCCGGTTACTGACAGGCCGTACTTGGGTTCATTGTCCTCGATGGTATGGCCGCCCACCAGCAGTGCCCCGGCCTCCAGGATTTTGTCCGCCCCGCCGGCCAGGATATCCCGCAAGATCCCCAGATCCATGGAACAGGTGGGAAACGCAATGATGTTCATTACCGTTAACGGTTTTCCACCCATGGCGTATACATCACTGAGGGCGTTGGCGGCGGCAACCTGCCCGAATACATAGGGGTCATCGACCATGGGGGTAAAGAAGTCCACTGTCTGCACCAGGGCCAGTTCCGGGGTAAGCCGGTAAACACCCGCATCATCCAGTTTGGACCCACTAATTAGAAGGTCGGGATGCTGGAAGGTGGGCAACGTGGCCAGTATCTCCGTCAGGGTCCCCGGACCCACTTTCGCCGCTCACCCGGCGGCGGTGCAGTATTGGGTTAAACGAATGTGTGGATCCACTCTTGATCACCTACCTTTCAGGAAGCAGGAGGCCGAGGCAGGAGGCAAGACAGTTGTTGGAATTGGCGAAGCCAATTCCTTCCTTAAAATCCTGCTTCATGCTTCATGCTTCCTGCTTCTTGCCTCTTGCTTCTTGCATGTCTCTTGCCTCCTGAATCTGAATTATGCCTCCAGGAAAGCGCGGTAAGCCTGGTACGTCGTGTAGATATCCACCTTGCTGGCAACCTCGAAGGGAGCGTGCATGCTCAACAGCGCCGGGCCGCAGTCCACCACGTCCATCCCCAGATTGGCCAGGTACTGGGCAATGGTTCCGCCGCCGCCCTGGTCCACCTTGCCTAACTCACCTACTTGCCAGGCAATCCCCGTCGTGTTAAACAGGCGGCGTACCTCCGCCACGAACTCGGCGTTCGCGTCGTTGGAGTGGTATTTACCCCCCGAACCGGTATACTTGGTCAACACCACCCCTCCACCCAGGCGGGCGGCATTGTGTTTCTCCATCACGCCGTCATGGTTGGGATCCATCGCGGCGTTGACGTCCGCCGACAGTGCCCGGGAGTTGAACAGTACCCGGCCCGGGTCTACCGAGCCACCGGGACCCGCCAGCCCTGCCAGCTCCAAGACCACGTATTCCAAAAAGCGGGACTGCATGCCGGTATTGCCCGTGCTGCCGATCTCCTCTTTATCCGCCAGCAAGATCAGGGCGGTATGCCTTGCCTGCTGCAGGTCCAGGATTGCCCGCAGGGCGGTATAGGAGCAGACCCGGTCATCCTGCCCGTAGCCTCCCACCAGGCCGCGGTCAAACCCGATGTCTCGCGACCGGCCCGCCGGTACCACTTCCAGCTCGGCACTGGTAAAGTCCTCCTCTACCAGCCCGTACCGCTGGTGCAGGTACTCCAGCACCCGCAACTTCACCTTCTCTTTGACTTCCTCGTCATCGTAGGGAATGCTTCCGGCCAACAGGTTCAATTCCTCTCCGGCGATGGCCTCTCCCAGTTTCTTTTGCATCTGATCCTTGGCCAGGTGGGGCAGCAGGTCGCTGATGGTAAAGACGGGATCGTCCTCCGCTTCTCCGATGGTCAGTTCCAGCCGTTCTCCGTCCCCCTTGATGACCACCCCATGGAGGGCCAGGGGGATGCTGGTCCACTGGTACTTTTTGATTCCCCCGTAGTAGTGGGTCTTTAACAGGGCTAGGCCCTCGCTTTCGTAGAGGGGGTTGGGTTTCAGGTCCAGGCGGGGGACGTCCAGGTGGGCTCCCACCAGCTTAAAGCCCGACGCCAGGGGCTCGACCCCCACCACGCCCAGCACCACCGCCTTACCCCGGTTAACGTAATAGAATTTGCTCCCCGCCGCCAGCCCTCCGGGGGGGAGTTCACCCAGGGGCCGGAAACCCGCTTCGACTGCGGCTGCTACCACCGCGGTTACTGCCTCCCGCTCCGTCTTGGCGGCGTCTAGAAACTCCTTGTAGCCCTCAGCAAATTGCATCGCAACCTGATGCCCCTCGCCCCGCAGCCGTTCCCATGCGTTGGGAGCTTTCCGGGTCAAACGTTCCGCAAGTTTTTGTCCCGCGGTTTTTTCTTCTTTTCCCGGCACGACTTTACCTCCTATTTTTTCGGCTTTTGGCCCCAGGGGCAGGCCGCCAGGCAGCGACCGCAGACCCGTTTGCCGAAAGCCACCCTCACTTTGGCCAGGTAAGCGTCACAATCCCTGGCTGTTAGACGGGCCTCAAGGGGATCCTCCGCCTTAAAAGCCACCCCCTTGATGGCGCCTGCGGGACAGGCTTCCATACAGGCCGTACACCGCCCGCATCGATCCTTGACCGGCTGGTCTGCCGGCAGGAGGGCGTCAGTCAGCACCGTCACCAGCCGCAGGCGAGGTCCCACCCGGGGGTTAATCAGGGCGCAGTTCTTGCCGATCCATCCCAGCCCAGCCAGGCTTGCCGCCAGCCGGTGGGAGAAGATCCCCGCCAGCTTATCCTCCGTCACCCGCTGGGAAGCGGGGATGGGAAACGCCTCGTATCCCTCGTCTTGCAAGTAATTGGCCACCCGCAGCGCCATATCATCCAGCCGCGTATTTAAGACTTTGTAATAATGAAGGTAAGTGTGGGTGGGCCCTTCCCGCAACTGGTTAACCACGGCCACCGGGTAAAATACCGCCATCACGACCGCCCGCGGCAGGTGAGCCAGCTCATCTCCGTAAATCTCTTCTATATATTCTATCGCCGGGGAAAGGTCGGCCACCCCGAACAGGTCCGCCCCCCAACCCCTGGCCAGTTCTCGCAGTTTATCTTTTAGTCGCCGGTCTTCTCCCGGTACTCCTTCCGCACCCATTAAGGCCTGTCTCCTTTCCTCCCAGCCCCATCCTCCGTCATCAAAATCTTCTCCCTTCTTTCTTCCCAAGTGAGAAATACTGGAAAGCATTGCCTGGCCTTAATTATACTATAGTTTATCATTACCGGAAAAGAAAAAATTCATTTTGGCTGAGCCCATTCTGTAAACAAAAACGGGAACGAATAACCGTTCCCTTCAGTCAACATATTACCGTCCCGCGGTACTGGCGCGTATGATCCGGTACCTACCGCTTTTCTACGTGGATAGTTTCTTCAAAAAATCTTTATAAGCTTATTGCTGATTATACCGAACACCTGCACCAGGTAGGGAACAAGGATGGACTGATCCAGGGCATCAGCCAAGACCGTAATTGATCCGCCCTGGGGACCACCCCGCTGGGCCAGGAAGGGACTGGCCAGTCCCAGCAGCACGGCCAGTATCGCCCCGTTGACGGCTACTCCTGTAACCGTACCCAGCAACCGGTTGAGGCTGCCTAGTACCGTGTGGCTGATCCCGCGAGTAACCACGCCTGACAATAACCTGATCACAACCACCACCAGCAACACCAGCAGCACGAAAACGATTGCTTGCACCAGCATGGCAGCCAGCCCGTAACTGACCGCTTCTCCAAGGGTGGTAGCCCTGCTGGTTAACACTTGTTCCACCAGGCGTTCTCGCAAGAACCCCGGGAGAGCCAGACCTTCTAAAGAGCGGGCAAGTTCCCCCGCCTTCACACCGCCCATGCTGGTTGCAATGACCGGTTCCGGCAGCGGCAACATGCCCGCCAGCCGCTTACTGTTAGCGGTAATGATCCCGAAGCGGTCTTCCAACAAATAAGCCAGCGGCCTGGCATAAACCGCAGCCACCGCCAAGCCCACCAGGTACCTCACTAGCCCGGTAAAGGTGTTGATGCCCCCCCGGTGATAGCCCCGCCAGGCGCCCAGTAAAAGGATTGCCACGATGATCCAGTCCACATAGTTCATTGTTTGCATCACTCGGAAGGCTTGTCCCATCCTGCATTACCTCCCGGTAAACCCCCTTATTTTGCTATTAAGATGAATTCGTGACATTGGCGCGAAAACCCTTTTTGCCAAAGACGAAAAAGCCTCCATTTTCTGGAGGCTCTTCCACCCGTTCCGTCTCGGGAAGTACTTCCGGCGGCGCCACTTCGGGGTGGGTTACCCGGTCCGGCTGGGGTAACTCGGGAGTAGTGACCGGGTCGAGGCGTCCTGCCGCCAACGCTTTAAAGTTCATTGACTCGGCCCCCCTTCTGGAAGCAAGAAGCGGAAAGCTGGGAGGCTGGAATAGAGGAAGGATTTGGTGGGGCAACCCTACAATCACTCCAGCCTCTTGCCTCCGGTTTCTAGTAGTGTTTCCCCAGGATATCCTGTTATTCGTCAGCGGAGTAAACCATAGAGCGCCAGCAGGAGCGCCGCGATTCCCCCAGCCATCAAAGGGCCTACCGGGATGCCGCCGAAAAAGATCACGCCTATGATAGACCCCACCACCAGGCCTATCATCAACGAGGGAACCCTCTGCAGCAGGTCAAGACCCTGGCCGTTCATATGAGTGGCCAGTGCCCCGCTGACCAGGGCGATGATGCCCGGAACGGTTAAAAAGGAACGCACAATCTCCCCGCCCGGTACCCGGCCCGCCGCAAAGGGCACCAGGACGGAGATCACCAAAAAGACAAGGCCCACCTCCAGGCCCCGGCGCTCCAACACGGGATAAAGGGACTGTAGGCTAAAAAACTGCAGCACCAGCAGGATACCCGCCGCCGCTGCAATCACGTTGGACTTACCCAGGATACCTAACAAAAGGATCAGGAGCATTAACCCCGTGGCAGAGGACAAGTTCATCGCTCCCCGCTGGAAATAATGCGACCCTTTTACCGGCCGGCTATAACCGTTTAAATTCATCCCACTGTTACTTTTCAGATCAGCTTGTTCACAAAGGATCAGCCAGAACCGGCTAAGGTCTGTTCTTTTTCAGTATATGCAACCCCCTTTAGCGGTAGAAGGTTTCGGGTCATTACCCCCTGCATTACAAGACGCCTGTGTTGTTTCTGGGACAAATGCGAAAAAAATCACCCGCTCAAACATCAAAGTTAAGAGGATTTTTAAAAGTAACGTCGAATTAAAGTCAAATGAGTCCTAGAGCAACCTTTTTTAGGGGGACCGGCCCATGGAGATGACCATGGGGAATCTCAAGCAACAGATCATGAAGATCTACAACACCATCAATCAGGAGATGTTTGCTACCGGGGTCAAGCGCCAGCGAGTAGACGTCGTCGGGTCAAAGATCGTGATTGTAGCCGAACATCAACGGCTTGCCGGGTTAGCCTCCCTGGACCTTACCAACAGGTTTGTGACCAGGTTGGCTGATGTAGCCCTGCTGGACGAAAACAAGTTCAGGTTAAAGTCAGCTATTGAAAAACAGTTTCCCGAAATCAAGATTAAAACCGTTTTGAAGGATTACGACCCGTTTACCGAAATAGCAGGAACGATCATCGTTACGGAACGGCCCCTGGAAGAGCTGTTTACCCCCTGATTTTCAGGTTTTTCTTAAGTGAGGACAAGCCCAAAACCCTGGAACGGGAAGAGGGCATGTTCTAAAATAACAAAACTGATGGTTGCGGGAGCTCCTGACGCGGAGAGCCCAATAAACCGCCGGTTTAAAGCGCGACCAACGTTGAGGTTTTTCTTGAAGCCGTTTCCCGGCGACAAGGGGACTGAAAGAAAGAAAGAAACGTTGTTGCTGTGCTTTAGGCAGGCGGTTTTGTTTTTTCCCGTAACCTTCCGGGAGGTGATTAATGGTCCGTATACCGGGATGTAAATGCCCAAAAAGTATGTGTCAATGCCGTGATCAAAACCGGACGAGGAGGTAAGAAATGCAATCCGAGACAATTGTTGCCGATGTAGTACACGCTCTGGATCAGATCACGGGAGGTCGGGTGATCACCGATCTGTCCCAACTCTCGTCAGGAAAAAACCGCTTTGTGATGATCAAGACATCCAACATCCCGGGTAAGGAGGTGATGGAAACTCCCGGGCTGGTGTGGGGTGACCCCCAAATGCCGGTACGGAAACTGGCCGTAGTCATGACCCTGACCGAATCGGTGATCGAACTGGCCGGCGCCACCGGGGTAGACGCCGTTGTGGCTCATCACCCCATTGCCGACGCGGCTAATTCAGGGGGAGTACCGCTGAAGAGTTACCTGTCCCTGTACAACCTGGCAGCGCTGGAACTGCACGAAGCCTTTCACGGCCTGCACCCCGGCATCCCCTTTATTCACGGCCACCAGACCTTCCGGGTCGACGTGGCCTACGGAGGGATCCCGGGCAGCGTGGTGTTCTTCGGCAGGGCCTTGCCGGAAGTTAAAACCGTAGGAGACATTCTCGACCGGCTGGAAAGGTTCATGGGGGCCGGCCTGGAACAGGAGTTGCTGGCCCGGGAGCAAGAAATCCGGGACTGCTGGGAAATCCAGGAGACCATCGTGGCCAACGGTACCCGTTTGTTTAACGGAGAGGTGAACAACCCGGTGGGCACCATTATCCACATCACCCCCCACGGCGGTCTCACCCCCGAGCACCTGGAACAGGCCGTCCGCGAACACCCGGACGCGGACACCGTAATCTGCAGCATCAGCCGGGTGAGGCCGGACAGCCCACTGGTACAAAAAGCCAAGGAACTGGGGCTCAACTTTATCGTGGGCAACACCCATGCGGTGGAAATCCTGGAAAACGGCATGCCCCTGGCTTACGCCCTCCAGTCACTGCTACCCGGTGTGGAGGTAGTGCTGTTCCGGGAGCGGGTGACCAGTACTCCGCTGGCCAAAGCCGGCAACGAGGCCATCCGGAATTACGCCCGTGACATTGCTGACAAGTATTTAATTCCCAAGAAACAATAGGGTTCAAGACAGCGGCATGGGCCGTTGTCCTAACCAAACAAAAGACATTTTTAATTTAAAGGGGGAAATAGGAAATGGCAAAATCGGAAGCTGAAATCGTCGCCAGAAAGCGGGAAATGTCCAGTATTGAGTACGTCGGCCTTGGTCTGGTTGTGCTGTCGCTGGTCGGTCTTTTCTTTGGGGCCAGGTCTATTGGCGGCGTCTTTGACGCCATGGTCAACAACGCCTACACCATCTTCCGCGTCTTCATTTTCGGGAACTGGAATAACGGCGTATGGACTCCTTCCACCGTAGGTGTAGCGATCATCGTCAGCGTGATGATCGGGCGGGTTTTAGAGCGCCTCGGTTTCACTGACGCCCTGATGCGGATCTTCGTTCCGATCATGAAGTACTTTGGTGTTAATTCCGCCGTAATCATTCCTGCTGTTTACAACATCCTTGGGGACATCAACGCTGCCGGCCGGATTGCCGGGCCCATCCTCAAAAAAGCCGGCGCCACCAAAGACGAGCAAAAGATCGCCATCGCTACCATGGTGCAATCCCAACAGTCTTTTTCCACTTTCATGCTGGGCCTTTTGGCGATGACCACGGTAGGCATCAATGTATTCCCCGTTATTATTGTCGTCCTGTTCGTACCACTGGTTGTGGTGCCGCCTCTCCTTCGCTTTACCATTTACCGCCAGACAAAAGCCGTCTCCCTGGACGAGATCCCGAGATTTACTCCCAACACCCCGGCCCTGCCCACCATCTTTGGTGCGGCAAGGGAAGGCGCCGAACTGTTGTTCCTGCTTATCATCCCTGCCGGTGTGGTGATCTATGCCATTATCGGCGGGCTCGACTTCCTGGGGCTTTGGGCACCTGTTAAAAATGCCATGACTGCCATGCTTGGCAGCCTTTCCATCCACCCGGATACAGGGATCCTCTCCATCCTGGTTTCTCCCACGCTGGCCATGGGTATTTTGAAGAACACCGTGGCGGCTAACGCGGCCGCCGTTGCCCCCAAACTGGTTCTTGGCTCTTTCGTACTGGCTTCTTCGGGGTTCCCCTTCTCGGTCATTTTCGGGCAGATCCCCGCAGTTTGGGCAAGCTGCACCGATTTAAACGAAAAAGAAGCCATGGCGGCGGCGGTCTTGGGCGCCGTCATGCGTCTCATCACCGCCGGCCTGGTGGCTACTCTGCTCGCCCCCTTATTTATTTAACAGCGCCAGCAGTATCCGCTGAATTTATTTCGGCAGTATTTCAGCGCTTACACTTCCTAATAGCACCAGCACGAAGAGCACGGCTACCGGGCCGTGCTCTTTTCCTCTGCTTTCCCTCTTTCCTTATCAAACCTCAAGCCTGGTTAAGAAACCGCTTGGAAGTTTCTACAATGCATGATGCCGGCAAGAGAAATTGTGTAGGCCCCCCAGCCTGCCTGCCGGATGAATACACCAGGCCGGCAAAAGGGAATATCCCATGATCGAGTGGACTGTTTCACCCGCTAACAGGTTCATTTCCTCAAACAACAATAATGGCCTTGAGCATTGCTGCCCTAGGCGGTGAAAATCCTGCCGCCGCGGGCACCGCCCACCGCCGCTGATCCACTTTTTTGCGCACGCCGCCACAGGTCACGGGCGAAAGGGGTCAGGTCGAGTTTGTAGTCTCCGCGGCCTGCCCAGTCGATTTCTACCTGGGGGGAACGTAACGGCAGGTCCAGCACCAGGCCCCCGTATGCATCCCGCCAGTGGAGGCAGAACTGGGCCTGCAGGATCCCCACGTCCAGGACCGCGTTGGTACGAATGTGCAATCTCATGCGGGAATTATGCGGGTCAAACTCCACCGGTACCCCCCTGGCCGGGACGGCCTCTACCCCCCCGAGACCCATCAAAGAGTTCTTCCAGTTATACTCCTGCTCCCGGCCGGTACCCGCCACCCTTTTACCTCCCAGGATGAGACCGGACACCTGGTATTGATCGCAACCATACCCCCCGGTAACCGGTACATGGTTGACCCTCATCTCCATGGCAAAGAAATCCCCGTCTTTGACCATCATCATGAACTCCGCAACCAATTCAAGGGCAACTATCATCGTCTCGCGCCTCCCCCAGAAACTTTACCCGGTATCCTATGCGGGGAGGCCGGGGATGGTGCCTGTCCACAAAAACCGAGACGAAGTGGTTTCTTCGCCTCGTGGTCGACATCCATGCTTTACTGTTAGGTACTTAATTTAAACTTTCCAGCAATCGTTCCAACTGCGCTTTAACCTTTGGAAGATCATGTTTTACCGTATTCCATACCACCTGTAAATCCACACCAAAATACTCATGGCTTAAAACGTCGCGCATCCCGGCCATTTCTTTCCATGGCACCTCATGAAATCTTTCCTTAGTTTCATTCGATATAATGAGGATTAATATCTTTAAGCTTTTCAACACATTTAATAAATAAAATTTCAGCTTGCGGTTTTGATACGTACTGCTTAAGTCCTTTAACAGCAAATAACCTTTGCAAAGACACCAAGGATAACCACCACAGCGTTCTGAGCCGCCCTGCAGGCTCTCACCGCAGGTAGGCATTCTGGTGTAATGGAAAGCAAGTGTATAGGCTGAAGCGGTCAATGTTGTTGGGGAGACAAACAAGCTCTTCCTGTCTTTTCTGGACCAACGGTATAATGACTACACAAACACCTGGTTATTCTTCAGGGATTTCCGGCAGTACAAACAGATCTAGATTTGAGAAGTCATAGCCGTTTTCCCCTTGCTCGGCGCCCTTGACGATCTCTATAACCTTGTTATTAATGGGCGTGGGGACTTTTACTTTCCTGCCATAAGCACAGACGACACCGTTTATGGCGTCTATTTCTGTCTTCCTGCCTTTCTCCAGGTCCTGGAGCATACTGGCCCTCAGCAGGCGGTGCGGACCCCATACCAGTTTGAATATGGGGAACTTGGATACCATTTCCTTGCTGGTCTTAAAGGAAAGGACACGTAGGTCATGCCCCTGCATGGGCTCTAGGTTAATGCCGAGAGCGCTGGCCACCTGCAGGGTTTCGTTGGCGATATGGGCGACACAGGCCAGTGCCTTGTCATTATCCATTACATCGCCGTAAGTGCAGCCGAGTGCTGCCGACATGCCGCTGAAAGTGGCGTTCACCAAAAGCTTGGTCCAGCGCACTCCCGGCAGATTGGTTACAACTTCGGCCTTGCCGGACAGGTTAAGTATATCAGCAGCTTTCTTTACCCTGTGAGTTATTTTCCCGTCCAGTTCTCCAATATCGTAGGTCATTTTAGAAGGTTCCGAAGTGAGAATGGAAACCCCAGGTGAGAGCCAGGTCGCGCCCCAACTTACCGTACAGCCGATAGTTCTTTCTTTACCAACCACCGCCGCTACTGCATCTTCCGGCACACCGTTCTGCATGGTACAGACCACACTGTTTTTCCCCAGGTGGGGGAGAAGCTGTCTCAGCGCCGCTTCATTGTTGGTCTGCTTAACCAAATAGAATACAATATCGTAGAAACCTTCCATCTGATCCGGTGTAATGGCCTTGACAGGGACGTTCAGCTCCATCTTTCCTGTCACTGTGGCCCCGTTTTTGTTTAGTGCGTCCACGTGTTCCCTGTTAGCATCAATGAGAATTATTTCGCCGCCGTTCTTTGCGGTCAGAGCTCCGATGATTGTGCCAAGGGAGCCCACGCCCATTAAGGCAACTCTCATGCTTAATTCCCCTTTCTTTTGTCACTCTGCCTCCATAATGCAACGCTAATTGCACTTATTGTATATAGTGCAATTAGCATGCCAATAAAAAAGCTAAACAACAACAGTTATTTTCGATGCTGTTTAACTTTAGCCGTAGGTTATTTCCTACATTATTTGCTTACGAATTTTAGCAAATACCTACACTGTTTCGAAGAATAACTTCGATTACCCGTCCACACTACATTTCTTTACATGCATTAAGTGGAGATTTTGTACTTACGAATTTTGTCATACAGGACACTTCTATCTATTTTCAATATCTCTGAAGCAAGTTTCTTATTTCCTTTAGCTTCGGCAATAGCCTTTATAATGGCTTCTCTTTCAGCCTTTGCCCTAATGTCTTCCAAACAAGCTGGCTCTTCATGTTTGCTCATGCTCTCTCTTTGAAAAAAACGCGTGAAATTGAAATGTTCTGTTCGGAGATATCCTGTAAGGACGTTATTTGCAGCCCTTTCTAAAACATGCTCCAATTCCCTTACATTGCCGGGCCAATGGTACATATGAAATAGTTCCAGAACTTTTTTATCCACTCCCTTGATATATAAGCCTTGCTCTTTATTGATTTTTTCTACTAAATAATTAACTACCAGCTCCAAATCATCTAATCTTTCCCTAAGCGGAGGGATGCTTATTTCAACAACATTAATTCGATAGTATAAATCCTCACGGAATGTTCCCTTGTTTACCATTTCCAGCAAGTTTTGGTTGGAGGCACAAATCAACCTTACGTCTATCTTCTTACTGCTTATCGCTCCTACTCTTTCAAGCTCTTTTTCCTGAATTACCCGGAGTAATTTTGATTGCATGGTAAGCGGCAACGAATTTATTTCATCCAAAAATAGAGAGCCTTCATTTGCCAGTTCAAACTTTCCTGGTTTTCCGCCTTTTTTAGCTCCTGTAAATGCTCCTTCTTCATAACCAAATAGTTCTGCCTCAAGCAAATGCTCCGGAATAGCTGCACACGAAAGCCTGATAAAAGGTTTATATCTACGATTACTTAAATCATGAATGGAATGGGCAACAAGTTCTTTACCTGTTCCAGTCTCCCCTACGATTAACACAGTAGACTTTGTTTGAGCAACGTTTGCTATCATACGCTTCAACTTGAGAATTTCAGGAGAGTTTCCAATAATATTTTCTATTGTATACTTTGCACCCCTTAAATCTCTGAGTTCCTTTTTGTAATGATGAATTTCAATATTTAACCGATGTATCTGATCAAGCAAAGTGATAAGCTCATCCATTTCTCTAAAAGCAGTAATGGCAACAGCACCTATGACAGTATCACCTTTTCTTATTGGTATTCTGTTACAAACTATGGTTTGTCCATTGTTTAACTGAAAAATGGAACCAATTTCTTCTTTTCCCGATTTAGCCACAACTTGCATTCGTGAGGTTGGAATAACTTCTTGTACATGCTTTCCTATGACACTTTCGGGGTCAACTCCGAGTATCCTGGCATGGTTATTGTTTATGAATACGATATCACCATTCGCATCTGTAACGAGAACAAAGTCAATCGCTTCTAATACTTGTTTCATAATTTCTTCATGACGGCTATCATTTTTCATTTTTTCACCGCCTTTGCTGAACTTTATCTCAGAATAATAGTATTACTAACTTTGTATCAATAGAATCCCTATTTGTCAACCAACGAAGTCCCCAGGAGATAAGAGCAAAACTCTGCTTTTTTCAAGTAAACACTTAGAATATGATAGAAATGTATATTCGGAGCAACCGCCTGCTCCGGAGTTGTCCGGCCACTCATTCCGGAATTGTTCGAACACTTTAAGCCAGTGACACCGGATGACCAAAACTTTGTAGGACTATCACCGAGATATGTAGAAACTCGCGGGAAAAGCGATTTGCTTAACCGGCCCAGGCAGCCCGTCTTACAAGGCCGTTATCAGGCTACCGTTCCTTCCTGGTATCATCAGGCTCGGCAAATATAAAAAGGTCATTGTATAAAGAGATTTATACAAGACCAGGACCGGTAACACGGGATGGGGACTAATCCAACTACATTATTAGAATTAACAAGTAACGGCTTAACCCTCACCCCGCTGACAGGTTATCACCTGCATCTATCCCGCCTTCGCGATGAGATCAGCCGTCAAAAATCGGCAACTATCCCTCTTAACAATTAAAACGAAGTTTTGTTTGTTCCTTTCAGATTTAATATTGCCCGGGTCTCTTCAACTGTAGCTATCTCCAGTCCCATTCTCTCAGCAATTTCTTTTATCTGTATTACTTGTTCCGCGCTTGACTTTGCAAGTACTTTCGGTCTAACATAGAGGTTATCTTCCAAGCCTACTCTAACATTACCACCCATGGCCAAAGCGGCTGCTATTATTGGAAACTGAAATTTACCTGCGGCAGCGACAGACCAATGGAAATCGACCAGTTGTTCCCGGGCTGTTTTTACAAGATAAACCAAATTGTCCACTGTAGCTGGAATCCCCCCCAGAATTCCCATAACAAACTGTATATATGGGGGTGTTTTAATTATTCCCCTGTTAATAAAATAGGCAATATTATTGATCATGGCAACATCATAAACCTCAAACTCAGGACGCGTACAAACATCATTCATGGTAAGGCAATATTGCTCCAAAACTTTAAAGGAGTTGGCAAAAACAAAATCATAACTTGATTCCAAGTAGGGGATTTCCCATTCATATTTAACTCCTTTCTTCCTCACAACATCTGCACCAGGTGAAATTACAAAATTAATTGAACCGGCATTCAACGATGCAATCTCCGGTTTTAAGGCTGGGATCGGGGCGATTCTTTGTTCCAACGTCATACCTGGTGCACCACCGGTTGTAATCCCGATTATTACATTGCAGCGTTTTTTAATCGCCTGAACAATCTCTTTAATATCGCTAATTTCAGCTGATGGCTTCCCGTTTTCCGTCATCCTGGCATGAATATGCACTACTGCAGCGCCTGCCTCATAAGCACCCACTGCGTCTTCGACAATTTGTTTAGGCGTTTGAGGTAAGTATGGTGACATGGAAGGTGTGTGAATTCCACCTGTTATTGCTGCAGTTATCCAAATCTTCTTTGCCATTATTCGCTCATTCCTTTTTTACATAAATGTTTAGATTAGGCCATTCCATTGTTCATAAAAAGGTGACCAATATTCAACTAAAGTATATTAGAATTAACTATACTTTGCCAACCGGGCACGAAAATTCACATCTTCTGCAATATTTAACTACCCGGACTGCTTTCTCGATATCTTCCACGTTTTGTTCTACAGCGGTGTCTTCATCAATTTTCATTTGTATATTGCATCTTAAACGATCATAATCACCGCTCCGGCCTGGCAGCTCTTTTCTGCCAAACTCCCCGGGTGTGTATACTTGTTCTTTAAAACTGTCCTGGGGACAAGACCTGTTGCAGATCTCATCACAATACGCGCATGGATCAAAAGTTGTGGGTCCGGTTGAGGGCAAATCTATTTCCAGTGTTAATCCTCTCAACCTGATGCGAGGCCCAAATTCAGGGGTAACAAGTAAATTGTTCTTTCCTATACAACCCATGCCGGCAAAGACAGCTGCATCCTTTAGATAGATGCCCCCCCTTTCTACATGATAGGGTAAATGAAACGCTTTAATCCCATGATCATTCTGGAGCCATTCAATGAGACCTTGTACAACTTTAATCAGTTTTTTATTTCCAGTTGGATCTATACTTCCATACCAATAATCCAGTTCAGGTTTATTCTCAGGGTGGGCATACGCGATAACTATTACTGACTTTGCACCTTGAGGCCAGTTTACTTCCCCGCTTTTTCGATTATCTATTCTTTCTTTATTTGCACCAACGCCATTATAAGCCGGCATCATCGGAGTTACAGTATAGGAAGGTGCTTTTTTCAAATCTTCAACATTCGCAATGCCAACAAGTGAAGCGCCTAATTCTTTTGCTTTTGTCAGAATCCTCGAATAGAGCTTTAATGTATCCGTAGAACCCATAATTTGCTCCCCTTTACAGTTTTTATAGGCTCATAACGCCTATATTCTGGACAAGAATGGCCATGTTTCAATTGGGTGGCTCAGTTTTGGATTAGCATAAATGTCGCATTATTGTTCAGTACGATGGCTCAATTTACAATAAAAGCCCCTGATACCTCAAAACCCATTTTCCGCATCACATCCATTTTAGGCCAGATAATTAGGTCAACTTGGTCAAAACAC
>LAKY01000045.1 GCA_000987045.1 Clostridiales bacterium PH28_bin88
AAGGGAAACGCATACTCTTTCTTTCAGAAGAACACGAGCACAGGCACAACGCAAAAAGCTCAAGCCACAAACACCTTGATGTGAAGTCAGTCCATGTGATATAATCAACGACAATATATCCCATGCAGTAATAGCCATGAACGGGAAAAGTAGGGCCGGGGGTATTTCCCAGCGAGCCGGCGGCGGTGTGAGGCCGGCAAAGAGACCCGACCTGAAGTTCTCCCGGGAGCTGCCCGCTGAATGTTAGTGACTGGTGATTAGTGACTAGCGACTAGCCGCAGGGGTCTAGGCCACTACCGGGTAATAAAGATGCAACCGGAAAAGGCATTAGATCCGGGTGGTGCTTGGGGGTCACAAGTATGGTCACCAGTTACCGGTTGCTAGTCACCAGTCACTAGCAACTAGTCACTAATTACTAGGTTGGGCCGGAGTCTCCCACCGTTACACCAGGGAGGGGGTATCGGAGAGGGCTTTCGAATGAATTACGAACGGCGCCTTTCCCGTACTTTCTACAAGTGGGCCTGCAACCTTTTGGGTGAAGCGGGCCAAAAAGGGTGGTACCGCGGGTATCGGCTCCTCGTCCCTTATGGGCGAGGAGTTTATTTTTTTCGCCTTTGTGAGCTGAATAGCGAATGTTGATAAAGCCAAGGACAAAGGAGAAAAAGGAGGGGCTCAAATGATCGTTGTGATGCAGCCGGGTGCGACCCAGGAACAGGTGCGGGAGGTGGAACAGCGACTGCGGGAACTGGGGTTCAAGTCCCACCCCATTTACGGTGAGGAAAAGACGGTGATCGGTGCGGTAGGGGACAAAAAAGTCCTCAGCCTTGAAGCCATTATCAACCTGCCGGGTGTGGAAAAGCTGGTACCAATCATGAAACCCTATAAACTGGTAAGCCGGGAATTAAAAAAGGTCAAAACCGTAGTAGAGGTGCGCGGGGTGACCATCGGGGGCGAGCAGCTGGTGGTGATGGCCGGCCCCTGCGCGGTAGAGAGCTGGGAGCAGCTTATCGAGGCCGCCTGGGTGGTGAAGGAGGCGGGGGCGCAGGTGCTCAGGGGAGGCGCTTTCAAACCCCGCACCTCGCCTTACGCCTTCCAGGGGTTGGAGGAAAAAGGGCTGGAGATGCTGGCCCGGGCCAGGGAAGAGACCGGGTTGCCGATTGTGACCGAGGCGGTGGACACCAGGGATGTGACCCTGGTAGCCCACTATACCGACATTATCCAGATCGGCGCCCGCAACATGCAGAACTTCCAACTGCTAAGGGAAGCCGGCCTTACCGGAAAGCCCATTTTGCTTAAACGCGGCCTGGCCGCCACTGTGGAGGAGTGGTTGATGGCCGCCGAGTACATCATGGCGGCGGGCAACCCGCAGGTGATCCTCTGCGAGCGGGGCATCCGTACCTACGAAAACGCTACCCGTAACACAGTGGACATCAGCGCGGTCCCGCTTATCCGGGAAAACTCCCACCTGCCGATCATCGTCGACCCCAGCCACGGGACCGGAAGCTGGAAACTGGTCACTCCCATGGCCAGGGCGGCGGTCGCTGCCGGAGCGGACGGGGTAATGGTCGAAGTACACCCCGACCCCAGCCGGGCCCTGTGTGACGGTCCCCAGTCCCTCCACCCGGATACCTTCAAGCGCATGATGGCCGAACTGGAACCGGTGGCCGGGGCGGTGGGCCGCACTTTGCTGTAGGAATTAACGGTAAACGACCACCTGTCAAGCAGGTGGGTTCGCATCGACTGAAAGGCAGTTCAAGCAGCAGGAAATCATACCCCCGTTTTTACACCGGGATAGACATATGCTAAAGCTTTCCGGCTGATACCCGGAGGTTTTAGACCTGGCGTTGGAAGAATAACACCAGTTGCCTTGAGAGCTTTCCCACGTGGGCGAGAATTCCAGCAGCCACGGGCAGGTAAAGAGGTGTAAACGGCGAACAATACCTTATTCCGGCAGATGGGAGGGTTGTACTTGGGGGCTGCCGTTTACCGCTTGCCTGTGAAGATCACGTTAGTGGCGCTGGCTTTTCTTTTGTGGCACGTGAGCCCGGCGTCAGCCATTCCATCAGTGGAAAACAGGCCCGGGCACGTAAGGACCATTCGCGTTGCCGGCGACCTGTACTTTCCACCCTACGAATATGTGGACGAAAACGGGGTGTACAAGGGCTTTAACGTAGACATCATGAGGGCGATTGCCATTGAAAAGGGGCTGGACCTGGAGCTGGTCCCCATGCCCTGGAGCGAGGCGGTGGAAGCCTTGAAACGGGGTGAGGTGGACGCCATCCAGGGGATGAAGTACAGCCCGGCCCGTGACCAGGTTTTTGACTTTTCGGACCAGTACCTGGAAAGCGCCCAGGCCATTTTTGTCGACAGGGCCAACAGGTACATTATCAACCTGGAGGACCTGAAAGATACCACCGTAGCGGTTCAGTCGGGGGATATCTCTTTTGACCTGGTGGCCAAAATAGACGGCGCGAAAATAATTTTTACAAAAACCCAGGAGGAAGGCCTGGAAAAGGTCCTGGATGGGGAGGCCGATGCCTTTGTAGGAAACCGGCTTACCGGCCTTTATATACTGCAGAGGAAAGGGCAGACCGACCGGCTAAAAATAATCGGTGGTCCGATCAACCCCACTCGTTACGGGTTGGCTGTCCTAGAAGGAAATCAGCAGCTTTTGGCGCTGTTTAATGAAGGGATTAAGGCCATCAAGGCCCATAGGACATACGAGAAAATCTACGGCAAGTGGTTCGGCGAATTGATCGAACCGGGCAGCCGGAAGCTGAAACGGGTCACCTACGGGGTTACCGTTGCCCTGGCCCTGGCGGCGGCGGTCGCCCTCCTCACCATCCGGTGGAACCGGCTACTGCACCAGGAAGTCCGCCGCCGGACAGAGGAACTGGATCTGGCCAATATGAGACTTTTGGCAAGCGACCGGCTGAAAGAGCAGATCCTTGACAACATCCAAAGCGGAATCATCACCTTAAACCCTGAGGGGAAAATCCTCTCCGTCAGCGCCCCCGCTACCGCCCTGACTGGGCTGGGCAAACAGGACGTTGGCAAGCACTACCGGGACACCACTTTACGGGACTTAATTGATGAAGAGCGGCTGGACTCGATGATGCTGGAGCAGGGCCAGTTCCCGGACCGGGAATTGAGCCTGCCGGGAGGGGTAATCCTCCACTCCGGCCTCTACCCCCTCAAGGGGGCCCGTGATAACCCGGAAGGCGCCATCATCAGTTTTCGTGACATTACCCGGGAGAAAAAACTCCAGGAGGCGCTGCACCGGCAGGACAAACTTCATTCCCTGGGCCAACTGGTGGCGGGCATCGCTCACGAGATCAGGAACCCGTTGACTTCCATCAAGACCTTTGTAGAACTCATCCCGCAAAAATTCGAGAACCCCAGGTTCCGGGATGAGGTGGCCAGGTTCGTGCCGGCCGAGATCGAGAGACTCAACACCCTGATTCATGACCTTTTGGAATACTCCCGTCCCCGGTCTCCCGTAACCGAGAGCTGCCTTGTCCATGAATACGTGGAAAAAGTGCTGCTGCTGTTTGCTCCCGAAATTAAGAAAAAGCGGGTGGCCGCCCGACAGGAGGTCCTTCAAGAGCTTCGGGTTATGGTGGACAAGCACCACTTCCAGCAGGTTCTGATCAACTTGATTTTGAACAGCATGGAGGCGGTGGAGGAGGGAGGACGCATTACCATTACTGCCGGAAGGGACGGGCCTTGGGGCTGGGTGCGAGTAGCCGACGACGGATCGGGTATTAACCCGGAGGACCTCGCCCGTGTATTTGAGCCTTTTTTTAGCAGGAAACCCAACGGGACGGGCCTGGGGCTTTTTGTCTGCTACCAGTTCATCAAGGAAAACGGCGGAGACATCAATATCACCAGTTATCCGGGGTCCGGAACCACCGTGGAACTGCGCTTACCCATAGCATCCCCTGGAGGTGAGGCTGTTGGCTAGGATCCTGATCGTGGATGATGAACAGGCCATTTGCGCGTCTTTAAGCTATGCGCTGGAAGACGAGTACGATGTGGTGACTGCGGCCAGCGCCGCCGAAGCCCTTCGCATAGTCGAAACGCACGACATCGCCCTGGCCCTGGTTGATCTCAGGTTGGGGGAAGCCAACGGACTGGACCTTTTGCGCCAGCTGGTGCTGCCTGACCGCAAGGTGGTAGTGATCATGATGACCGCCTATGGCAGCATTCGCTCCTCGGTGGAGTGCATGAAGCTAGGGGCTTTTCACTATATTACCAAGCCCATCGATATGGAAGAACTCAGGGTGCTAATTCGTAAAGGGCTGGAATACGGCCGGTTAAGCGCCAGGGTGGAGTACCTTGACCGGGAGATCAACCGGCGCTACGCGGCGGAAGCCATCATCGGCAACACCCCAAAAATGCGGGAGATATATCACCTGATAGACAAAGTTAAGGACATTAACTCCAACGTCCTCATCACCGGGGAGAGCGGCACCGGCAAGGAAGTGGTGGCCCGTGCCGTTCACTACCAGGGCAAGCGGCGGGAAGGCCCCTTTCAGGTGGTTAATTGCGCGGCTATTCCCAAGGATCTGCTGGAAAGCGAACTCTTCGGGCACGAAAAGGGAGCCTTTACCGGTGCGGAAAGAAGGAGAAAGGGCCGTTTCGAACTGGCTGACGGAGGAACCATTTTCCTTGACGAGATTGGGGAAATGGATATGAACCTGCAGGCCAAGATTTTAAGGGTGCTCCAGGACAGGGTGGTTACGCCGGTGGGGGCGGCGGAGGGGAAGAGGGTGGATGTGCGGGTTATTGCCGCTACCAATAAGGACCTGCTGCATGCCATTGAACGGGGTCTCTTTCGCGAGGACCTTTACTACCGGCTGAACGTGATCACCATCCGCATTCCCCCTTTGAGGGAGCGCAGGGAGGATATTCCCCTGCTGGTGGAGCACTTTATCCGGAAGATCGGGTACACCATGGGCAAAAAAGTCGCCGGTGTGGAGAAGAGCGCCCTGGAAAGACTCAAAGCCATGCCCTTCAAGGGGAACGTGCGGGAACTGGAGAACATGATCGAGCGGGCCATCGTAATGGCGGAAACCGAGAACATCAGGATGGCGGACCTTTTCTCCGATGGGAGGGCTTTCGAGGAGCTTCCGGAGACGGGTATTCTATCCGTCAGGGTGGGGGAGACGCTGGATGAAATAGAGCGAAAGGTGATCTTGAGAACCTGGGAGGAGATGAAGGGCAACCAGAGGCGTACCGCGGAGGTACTGGGTATTAGTGAAAGGAGTTTGCGGGACAGGCTCAAGCGGTATATCCCCAAAGCCAGGTGAAGTTTGGTGAAAGTTACCAGGCGGC
Source organism: Clostridiales bacterium PH28_bin88 (assembly GCA_000987045.1). GTDB lineage: Bacteria > Bacillota > PH28-bin88 > PH28-bin88 > PH28-bin88 > PH28-bin88. Next base: position 5,338 of record LAKY01000045.1, read on the forward strand.
AGTTTTTGCCGGTGCGGCAGAATCTGCCGCCTTTTTATTTTGCTGAGTTATGGAAGAAGCCCTGCCAGGCGGGGGATTAATGGTGATTACGCGTTGGCACAGGGATTGCATTAAAGGATCACCACCAATGGTTCAGGAGGACTGTTTATGGAAAAGCTTCAGGCCAACATGGCCTTCACGGGTATTGCCACATTCTGCAAGGCACCGCATGTGGCTGAGCCAAAGGGTGACACCGCGAATATCGCCGTGCTGGGAGTGCCTTATGACGCCGCCATCGGGTACAGTCCGGGAACAAGGTTTGGTCCCAGGGCTATCCGCAACGCTTCTACCCGGATCGTGTACTCACGCAATTCTACGGCCAACTATTATTTGCGGGGGGGTGATGGTTGCTAAACCAAAGCACCAGTCCGGTACCGTTCATTATCAGGCTAACAAAAAAGGAGGCTAATCATGGTGTTTAAAGTTCGCAAGTCCACCCTTCTGATGGTTGCCCTTGTCCTGGCACTAACCGTGGTGGCGGTGGGATGCGGTCAAGGGGGGCAGGGAAGTGGGAAAGCTGCACCTCCCAAGCAGGTCACAGTGGTAACGGGGTCGACCGGTGGGACTTATTACCCTGTCGGCACTTTTTTCGCTACTCTGTGGAATGAAAAATTGAAGGACACGGGGATTAACGCATCGGCCCAGTCTTCCGGGGGCTCGGTTGAAAACCTCAACATGCTAAAGGCTGGCGAGGCGGAACTCGGGATTGCCATGACCAACGTGACCTACTTTGCTTACCAGGGCCAGGAACGTTTTAAGGACAACCCTGTTCCCAAAGTGCGGTTTGTTACCGGTTTGTGGCCCGACGTAACCCAGTTTGTAGTGACACAGAGTTCAGGCATCAACTCTGTGGCGGACATCCGGGGCAAGAGGTTTTCCGTCGGCGCTGCGGGCAGCGGAACCGAATACAGCACCCGTATGATTTTAAAACTTGTTGGCGGGTTCACCTTTGATGACATCCAAAAGGAACACCTGGGGTATTTTGAGTCCTCTGGAGCTATGCAAAACGGCCAACTGGACGGGATGAACGCCGAAGGTGGAGTGCCTACGTCTGCGGTCGCCGAGATCTTTGCCAGCCGTACTCCCGTAAAATTGCTGGAGTTCTCTGATGAAGACTACGAAAAGCTGCGCAAAGAAGTGCCCTTTTACCTGCAGCACGTGATTCCCGCCGGGACCTATTCCAACCAGGACAAAGAAGTTAAAACCCTCGGTGTGAAGAGCGCTCTGGTTTCGAGCGCCGATGTAGACGAGGAATTGATCTATAACCTGGTAAAAACAATTTACGAAAACATGGACTCGGTTAAGACTGCCCACAAGGCCCTGGAGTACTTGACACTGGAGCGGGCGGTCGAGGGCTTGCCGCCCGTACCCCTCCATGCAGGGGCGGTCCGTTACTTCAAGGAAAAGGGGCTGCAGATTCCCAACGAATTAATTCCCCCCGAATACAAGTAGGCTTGGGTAATGGCAGGGGGTTCCGGGGTTCGGGGCCCCCTTCGTCAATCCCAAAGGAGGATTTAAGATGTTTGGTAAACAAAAAGAGGCTCGGGTACAGCACGAAAGTGGCGGGGAACGGCAGTTAGCAGGCAAAAAATTGTTGCTGGCGGTGACGGTGCTGGCGGTATTTGTTTCCGTCTTCCATGTCTGGATGAACAGCATGAGCCTGATGATTGCCATCAAGAAAAATGCCCTGCACCTGGGACTGATGCTGTCTCTGGCCTTTTTACTGTACCCCGCTTCCCGAAAATCTCCCAAAGACAGGCCCACCCTGCTGGATTGGGTTTTGGCTGTACTGGGCCTGGCGGTGGGCCTGTACATTTACTTCTTCTATGACGCCATGATAGACAAATCGCTGATTCCCAACCGGATAGATTACGCTTTTGCGATCATGGCGGTACTCCTCACACTGGAGGGCGGTCGCCGTACTGTAGGCAACATGCTGCCAATACTGGCGATCATCTTTATTCTTTACGCCCGCTACGGTTACCTGCTGCCCGGCATGCTGTCCCATCGCGGCTTTTCCTGGGAACGCATTTTAACCAGGATGTATTTTACCGACGAGGGCATCTTTGGCGATACCCTGATGGTATCGGCCTCGTATGTTTTCATGTTTATCCTTTTCGGCAGCTTCCTGAGTAAGACCGGAACCGCCAAATTTTTTAACGATTTCGCCATGGCCTTTGCCGGGCGCCTGCGGGGTGGGCCGGCCCAAGTGGCGGTGTTTGCCAGCGGCCTGATGGGTACTATCAGCGGCAGCGCCCAGGCCAACGTGGCTACCACCGGGGCTTTCACCATCCCTTTGATGAAGCAGGTGGGGTACAAGCCTGAATTTGCTGGCGCGGTGGAAGCCACCGCCTCCACCGGGGGTATCTTGATGCCGCCCATCATGGGGGCTGCGGCCTTCATAATGGCCTCCTACCTGGGATTGCCGTACATCAAGGTCATGTATGCCGGCATTATCCCGGCCCTGTTTTACTACTTTGCCGTTTTTGTGATGGTAGACCTGGAAGCCAGGAAGACAGGCTTAGCGGGGCTAGCCAAGGAGCAACTGCCGGACCTGTTGCGGACCCTCAAGGACGGCGGCCACCTGGTGTTGCCTATTATAGTAATCCTGTTTATGCTGGTTAAAGGCTACACGCCCTTGTTTGCGGCCTTCTTCGGCATCGCTGCCTGTATCATGGGGAGCATGCTCAGACCCCACACGAGAATGTCGTTCAAAAACCTGGTCGAGGCGTTGGATGAAGGAGCCAGGACGGCCATTTCTGTTGCTACTTCCTGCGCAGTGGTAGGCTTTGTTGCCGGGGTAGTCACCATGACCGGCCTGGGGCAGGTAATTGCCCACAACATTATGGTTCTTTCCGGGAACCAGTTATGGCTGGCCCTCTTCCTGGTAATGATCGCGTCCATGATTCTGGGGATGGGGCTGCCCTCCGTCGCCTGCTACATCATTACCGCTACGGTTGCGGCTCCCGCGCTCATCAAGATGGGGGTATCCCCGCTGGCCGCTCACTTTTTCGCTTTTTACTACGGAACCCTGTCCGGGGTAATCCCGCCGGTTGCCCTGACCTCCTATACCGCCGCCGGCCTCGCGGGAGCCAACCCCACCAGGGTTGCCTTAACCGGCCTGAAACTGGCCTTTGCCGGGCTGATTATCCCCTACCTGTTTGTGTACTCACCAATGCTCCTGATGGAGGGGGTAATCGCCGGCAAGCTGTTGCTGGCGCTGGCGACAGGCCTGGTGGGAATCGTCTGCCTGGGCGTCGCCGGGGAGAACTTCTTGTTCGACCGCTTAAAGGTCCATGAACGTGCTCTTTTCTTTGCGGCGGCCCTGATGCTGATCAAGCCGGGTGTCACCACGGACATAGTAGGGCTTGTTCTTCTGGCCGTTGGCCTGGGCTTCCACTGGCTTCGAGCCCGGCAACACCGTCCAGCCGCATATAATTTAACCGGGCCAACCTAATTATTTGCGAGATATCCATTACCACCGCGCGGTGGTTTCTTTTTTTCTCGGCCTGTTCTTGCTTTGGCGAAAGTTGCCGGGCCGGCCAGGGAGGACTGGAGGCTGTAGGCCGAGAAATTTCATATAGGCTCTAGGATAGATGTGAAGGAAAAATTTTTGCAAGTTTTTCTCTCAGACGTCAGTATTATTAGTAGAGATAGGAAAGAGGGGAAACTGGTGGACAGACTGGCAGACGAGGCGCTGGTAAGGCTGTGCCTGGATGGGGACCGGGCGGCCTTTGCCGAACTGGTGCGCCGCTACCAGCGACAAATCTATAGCCTGGCGTACCGGCTCACCAACGACGCCGAAGAGGCCATGGACCTGTCCCAGGAGGTATTCCTCAAGCTGTACCAGGTCATGGAAAAATACGATGAGACCCGGCCCTTCTTTCCGTGGATGTACAAGGTGGCCAGCAACGTCTGCTACAGTGCCCTGCGGAAGAAACCGCAGGAGTCGGTGCCGCTGGACAAAATCATCGAGTTCACCCCGCTGGTACCCAAGCTGGATACCCAGCCCGAAGACTACTGCGAGGTGAAGGAGGTCCAGGAAATGGTCCAGCGGGCCATCATGGAACTCCCGGACAAATACCGGTTGCCGCTGGTGATGCGATACCTGGAAGACATGACTTACCAGCAAATCGCGGAGATGATGGACCTGCCGGTGTCAACCATCGAGACCCGGCTGTACCGGGGCAAGTCGCTGCTGCAAAAAAGACTTTCAATCGTTCTGGAAAGGGGGGCGCGCCGTGAACTGTCACGAGGTTAAACAAAGCATATACACTTACCTGGACGGCCAGCTGCCCGCGCCCCAGGAACGTTCCCTTTACCTGCACCTTGCCGGGTGCAACCCCTGCCAGGGAGAGGTGGGCCGCGCCCGCCAGCTGAACAGGCTGCTGGAAGTGTCCTGCACGCCCGTCGATCCCCCGCCCGCTTTCGTGGATATGGTGATGGGCCGGCTGGCGCTGGCGGACGCGCCCCCCGCGGCGGTGTCCTGCCCCGCTCAACGGGAAATGCCCAAACCCCGTGGGTGGCGGCGGCTTGCCGGTGCTTTCTCTCGCTGGGAAGGCAAGTCCCTGATGGTGGCCGGTTACCTGGTGTTCTTCCTGGCCGTAGGGACCCTCTTTGTGCAGGGGCAGAAGTTGGCTGGCCGGGATCCCGGGCCGGTGAACCCGCCTGATGACACGCGGGTTGTGTTCGTCGATAATCCGGGGACACCGGTAAATCCCGCTGCGGGTAACCCTGACGCCCAAACCAACCCTGCAACGCCGGAGAATTCAGATGTCACCGGGGAAAATACCCCTGGACCGGATAACGCGCCGGTAACCAATCCCGGAGTGGTGGTTCCCCCGGTGACCGACACTGGTAAGGACGGACCGCAGCCTGGCACGACCAGCCCGGGGCCGGCAGGTAATGCGGGCGACAAGTCTACGGTACCGGCTGATACGAAAACACCGGATATACCTCCGGCGGATGACTTTAATATGACGCTGCCATCCCTTCCCGGAAAGGTCCAGATCGCCACACCCATGCCTGAGGGTAACGTCCGGCTTGATCCCCTGGTGACCGATGGCAAGTTCTCCAATGTCAAGCCTGTCTGGTCGCCGGACTTTAAGGAAATCTGGTTCCTTTCCCAGAAGGATGCCCCCACGGGTACCTATATCCCCTGGAAGGTAAGCCCCGACGGCCAGCAACTCAAACCCGTGGTTCTACGGGAGGGCGGTTTCCCGCTTGCTTACGGCGGCGGGGCGTGGTCGCCCGGGCGGAACAGCATCGCCTATGTACAGGAGAAGGACGGTTACCTGCAGATCATGGTGGATGACCTGAAGGGCCGCGCCACCAGCGTGACCCCGGACGGTACCGGCGAGGTAGCCCAGCAGCGCCGGACGGGAAACGCCACCGATTACTGGGCCTACTGGCCGGTGTGGTCGCCTAAGGGAGAGTTGGCCTACCTCACCACCCGCTACGACAACCTGGATATCATGGTGATAGACGTCGAGGGAAATACCCGGGCCCTTACCCAGACCCCGGCCCAGGAGATGTACCCGGCATGGTCGCCGGACGGCGGCAAACTGGCTTTCTACCGTTCCCAACGGGACGAGGCCGGCAATCGTACCGACCTGGTCTTCGTAATGGACAAAAACGGCGGGGAAGTACCTGTCACGCCGCCTATGGGGGCCGACTCCCTGGTGCCCGCCTGGTCGCCGGATGGGAAGCGGCTGGCCATCAACGTGGGCTTCACCGAACCCCAGGCGGGGGCCCGCCAGCGGGGCCTGTGGCTGGTCAATGCCGACGGCACAGGGCTGGTCATGGTCTACGACCAGGGTGGCGGCCGGCTGGTGAACTGGTCTCCCGACGGGAAGAAGGTGGCCTTCAACGACGCTGCCGGCAAGCTGTACGTGTTGCTCCTGTCTGACCAGCCGGGTAAGTATGAGGTATTGAACGTCACTTCCAGTGCCGACGTGGGCGGCATGAGTGTCACCTGGTCCCGGGACTCCCAGCAGTTGTTGTTCGACTGGGCCAAACCCGGCGAGTCGACGCGGGGCATTTACGTAGCCAAACTACCGGACAGCAAACCGAACCCTTGATTCGGAAGTCAGACGTCAGAAGTCAGAGGTCAGATTGGGATAGATACTGGGTCAAACCAAAAACGACCCGAAAGAAATACCAAGATCTGACCTCCGACATCCGACTTCCCACTTCTGAGTATAAGCCCTCGCGGTTGCCGAGGGCTCTTAAATGTGTCCCGCTAATATCAAAACCGGCTGTGAAGAGCGCTGTCAAAACAGGAGAAGGGTTTTCAGCGCTTTGAGCATGCAATTAACCAAAGGGGGGAAAACCGCGGTCGCGAGGCCGCGGTTTTCCCTATTCAAGACGCGGGGAATATAATATGGTATCGGGGAAGAATCTTTGGTAGGGCATTTTACCCGGAACTGAAATTGGATTGGTTAGAAAAGCGGGGAAGGGAATCCCTGATCCATGTCGAACTAACTCTCCATGCGGTGCTCTAGAGTGCCCTGAGGGGGAAACAAATCTATGGCAAATAGAGGTAAAAATGATCCCTGCCCTTGTGGCAGTGGTAAAAAGTACGGATCTTGCTGCGGAGCCAGAGTTAACAACGTAATCGACCTCGAAGAGCGGCGTTGGCAAATGTTGGCTAACGACCTGCAGCAGCAAATGGTCAATTATGTAAACGCGCCTGCCCGAGATCAGCTCCGGTATGAGGCCTTTCTGGAGTTTTTTGACAACGAGGAACCGGAGATGGATGATTACCTGTGGGATCGTTTCATGGACTGGTTCCTTTTTGATTATTACTGCGAGGGGAAAGGCGGGAAGCCTGTAATCCTGCAATTCCGAGAAGAACGGGATGCCCGCCTGGACGAGAGGTCCCGGGAACTGCTGGAACGGTGGGAACAAGCGGTCATTTCTCTTTACGAAGTGGTAGACATAGAGGCCGGCCGTAGCGTCACCCTTAAAGACTTGCTGCGGGGAGGCCGATATGTGGTGCTGGATGAGGAAATCACCACAAATGTGGAGAAGAAGTCTTTGCTGGTGACCCGGCTGTTGCCTGTGCGCAAGGAGTACCGTTTTTCTATGGGCGCTACTATCCTGCCTCCGTTTTTCAAGAGCCCGCTCCTTAAGGAAATACGGTCGGATTACCGGGAGTTCCTGGAGTACATGGAAGAGGGCGTCGAGGCAGGATGGGACGCCTACTTGCGGGAGTGGGGATTTGAAATTGATGCCATGGTGGACCATTTAGCGGAAGACCTTCCGGCGAGTGAAAATCAAAATGAACCGTCCCTGTCCCCCCGGGTAGAGGAATTTCTACGGGACTTGATGCTGGATGAGTATTACCGGCGATGGATTGATAAGCCAATGTCCGCCCTGGAAGGCCGTACTCCCCGGGAGGTGATCCGCTCAGAAGCGGGACGGCAGCGGGTGGAGAAGGTACTGCGTAACATGGCCGCTCAGGGAGGCCGGGAGGAAACAGGTGACGGGCCTGCCTACAACGTGGTGAAGCTCAGAAAAATGCTGGGTCTCAGTCGAACCGGCGGCTTAATCCGGGCGGATCGCTACCCCTGGACTGCGCAGGAATATGGTAAAGTGGCGAAGATAGTAGAGGTTAACTTGGAAAAAGCCGGGTTTACGCCCGAACAGGTGGCCAATGCCATTCGCCTTTGGTACGATTTTACCGAAAAGGAGCGGCCCCGTTTCCGCAAGCCGGAGGTGTGGGCGGCTGCCGTGATTTACACGTCGGCCAGGATAGAGTTTGACCACAGTTTCACCCAGCAGGGGTTGGCGGACAGATTCGGGGTGGCCTCCAACGGTATCTCCAATAACTACAGCCGCATCCGGGAGACCCTTCGCCTGGAGGCTTTTGACAACCGCTACTGCACCCTGGAACCCCCGGTGGAAGGGATAGAGGAGTTCCTGGCCTGGCTGCTGCATTAGTCGTCGGTCGTCGGACGTCAGTCGTCGGAAGCCGGATTTATGCATTCCTTTTGGGTCCTCTTTGTCCATAGAGTTCTGACCCTACTCAGATTTTTGACTTCGTGCCTTTCACTTCTGAAGTTGCTATGCCTTTGGTGGCCTCCAAGGGAGCCGGCAGGCTCCGAATATTACAGGGGAAAGGACTGAGGTCTTGAAAAAGGATGTTCTGGTAAGGGTAAAAGGCGTCCAAACGAATGACCTTGGCGAGAAAGACACCATCGAACTGATTACTCCTGGGCAGTTGTTTATTCGTCCGGATTCTTACTACATCCTTTACAATGAGACAGAGATCTCCGGTATGGAGGGAACCACCACCAGCCTGAAGGTGGAACCATCTCGCGTAACCCTGAACCGGATGGGGACTTCCACCCAGAAACAGACCTTTGAAAAGGGGGTTCTCAATCAGGGCTGCTATGTTACCCCATACGGGACCATGCACATCAGCGTCATCCCGTCCAAGGTGCAGGTAGACTTGACAGACATGGGCGGAAGTATTAATCTTGAATATGAATTACAGGTAGGACAGGAAAAAATAAGCAACAATGAGTTGTCCATCATAGTTACCAGTCACTAAACTGAGGTGAAAAGTTGTGTACATGGTCGAACAGGTTGAGAAACAGATTGCGGCAGCGGCGGCCCGGGCCGCGGAAAAGGCCAGGGCGGCCGGTGAATTTTTTTACCAGGAACTTCCCGAGTTTGTGGTAGAAGTCCCACGCGAAAAGGCCCATGGCGACTTTGCCACCAACCTGGGGATGGCGCTGGCCCGCGAAGCCCGAAAGCCTCCCCGGCAGATAGCCGAGGCTCTGGTACGCCATGTGGAGACTGAAGGCACCTGGATCAGCCGTGTGGAGGTAGCGGGACCGGGGTTTATCAACTTTACCCTGGACCACCGCTGGCTGTACCAGGTACTGCCCCAGGTAGTGGAAAAAGGCGAGGCATACGGCCGGTCCGACCATGGTCTGGGCCGCCGTGTGCAGGTGGAATTCGTCAGTGCCAACCCGACGGGCCTCTTGCACATGGGAAATGCCCGGGGGGCCGCCCTGGGTGACAGCATCGCCGCCCTGCTGGATGCGGTGGGTTACCGGGTGTCCCGGGAGTTTTACATTAACGATGCGGGCAACCAGATCCTTAACTTCGGGAAGTCCCTGGAGGCCAGGTACTTGCAGCTTTTAGGAATGGACGTGCCTTTCCCGGACGAGGGGTACCACGGTGAAGACATCATCGAGACCATGCGCGGCCTGGTGGCGGAGGTGGGGGACCGCTACGTTTCCCTTGAGCCGGAGGTGCGCCGGGAATCGCTGGTGAAGTATGCCCTGCAGGAGAAACTGTCCGCCATCAAAGAGGTGCTGGAACAGTTTGGTGTACATTACGACGTCTGGTTCAGCGAGCAGACCCTGCACGATTCCGGCGCGGTGCAGCGGGTGATCGAGGAACTGCGCGGCAAGGGGTATGTCTACGAAAAGGAAGGAGCCCTCTGGTTCAAGTCAACCACCTTTGGCGACGAAAAGGACGAGGTGGTGGTACGAAGCAACGGGGTTCCCACTTACTTTGCCGCCGATATTGCCTACCACCGGAACAAGTTCCAGCGGGGCTTCGACTGGGTTATAGACATATGGGGGGCGGACCACCACGGTCATGTCTCCCGCATGAAGGGGGCCATGGCGGCCCTGGGTTACGACCCGGAACGGCTGGACGTAGTCCTGATGCAGTTGGTACGGTTGTTTCAGGGTGGGGAAGTGCTGCGCATGTCAAAACGAACAGGCCAGTATATAACCCTCAGCGAACTGGTGGAAGAGGTAGGGGTGGACGCTGCCAGGTACTTTTTTGTCATGCGGAGCGCCGACAGCCACCTGGAGTTTGACCTTGACCTGGCCAAGACCCAGTCGGCGGATAACCCGGTGTACTATGTGCAGTACGCTCATGCCCGCATCTGCAGTATCTTGCGCCAGGCTGAGGAAATGGGGTATATCATGCCCCGGGTTTCTGAGGCGTTGCTAGACCTGCTGGGCGACCCCGCCGAACTGGAACTGATCAGGAAGATCGCTGACTTTCCGGGGGTGGTGGCAGGCGCCGCCGAGGCGCTGGAACCTCACCGGCTTACCCGGTACGCCCAGGAACTGGCCACCCTTTTTCACGCTTTTTACACCAACTGCCGGGTATTGGTCCAGGAAGATGACCTGCGGGGCGCCAGGATGGTGCTGGCAGACGCTACCCGCATCACCTTGCGCAACCTTTTACGTATCATCGGGGTCACCGCCCCGGAACGGATGTAGTGCTCAGTGGCTAGTGGTCAGCGGTCAAGGGAAAAACCAAAAGACCCCAAAGGAATACCCAGGACTGGCCACTGGTGGCTGGCCACTGACCACTAATCGGGTCGATAGTAGTTTCTAACAACCAGCAACTTAGTAAGGGAGATTGGATTGTGAAAGAGATCTTGCTGTCAACCGGTACCGGGCTGGTAGCGGGGTTAGTGTTTGCCTGGCTGAAACTGCCCGTCCCCGCCCCGGCCACCGCGGCAGGGGTGATGGGTATTGTCGGCCTGTTTTTGGGATACCTGCTGGGTCAAAAACTGGCCGGCCAATCCTGATACAACTGGATAATATTCCGGAAAAGGCGACTCCTACTGTAGAAAGAGAAAAAGTCGCCTTTCTTGCGTGTTCTTATTCCTTATTCCCTCCCATCCCTTGACAGTAATCGACAGGAAAAGATAGAATATTGAAGGCATACAATAGGAGGGTAATTATGGCTAAATTTATCTTTGTCACCGGTGGGGTGACTTCTTCTCTGGGCAAGGGCATTACCGCGGCCTCCCTGGGCCGCCTGCTGAAGAGCCGTGGCCTCGAGGTAGCCATCCAGAAATTTGACCCCTACATCAACATCGATCCGGGAACCATGAGTCCTTACCAGCACGGGGAGGTCTTTGTGACAGACGACGGCGCGGAGACCGACCTGGACCTGGGCCACTACGAGCGCTTCGTGGACATCAGCCTGACCAAGGACTCCAATGTCACCACCGGCAAGGTGTACTGGTCGGTAATCACCAAGGAGCGTCGCGGGGATTACCTGGGGGGCACTGTGCAGGTAATACCCCACATAACCAATGAAATCAAGGATCGCATTTACCAGGTGGCACGGGACAGCGACCCGGACGTGGTGATTACCGAGATTGGCGGGACGGTGGGGGACATCGAGTCCCTGCCGTTTCTGGAGGCCATCCGCCAGCTAAAGAGCGATATCGGCCGCGACAACGTGATGTACATCCACGTCACCCTGGTCCCCTTCCTGCGGGCTCCCGGCGAGGCCAAGACCAAGCCCACCCAGCACAGCGTGAAGGAACTGAGGAGTATCGGGATTCAACCCGACGTCATCGTGTGCCGGTCGGAGAGACCCCTGTCCCGGGAGATGGAAGAAAAGATCGCCCTTTTCTGCGACATTGACAAGGACGCCGTCATCCAGGCCATAGACGCGGATACTATCTACGAGGTCCCCTTGACGCTGGAGAAAGAGGGATTGGACGATATTGTGGTGGAACGCCTGGCGCTCCAGTGCGGACCGGCCAAACTGGAAGACTGGCGGGAACTGGTGATTAAGTGCAAGAACCCCAAGAACAAGGTGTGTATTGCCCTGGTGGGCAAATACGTCGGCCTGGCGGACGCATACTTGAGTGTAGCGGAAGCCCTGCGGCATGCGGGCATCCATCATGAAACCCAGATCGAAATCCGCTGGGTCTATTCCGCCGAGGTAACGGCGGACAACGTGGCGGACAAGCTGGCCGGGGTGGACGGCATCCTGGTACCGGGAGGCTTCGGCGACCGGGGTATCGAGGGTAAGATAGTGTCGGCGCAGTACGCCCGGGTAAACAGCATCCCCTACCTGGGGCTTTGCCTGGGCATGCAGCTGGCGGTGGTGGAGTTTGCCCGCCATGTGTGCGGGATGGAAGGGGCGAACAGTTCCGAGTTTGACCCGCAGACACCTTACCCGGTCATCGACCTGTTGCCCGAGCAGAAAGGGATAGAAGACCTGGGGGGGACCATGCGCCTTGGCGCCTACCCGTGTAAACTGGCGCCAGGCTCCCGGGCGTACCGGGCATACGAGGCGGATATTATTGATGAACGGCACCGCCACCGATACGAACTGAACAACGAATTCCGTGAACGGCTTAGCGCCGCCGGACTGGTGGTGAGCGGGACTTCCCCCGATGGGCGGCTGGTGGAGGTGATTGAGCTGGCGGACCACCCCTGGTTCGTCGCTTCCCAGTTTCATCCCGAATTCAAGTCCCGGCCCAACCGGCCGCACCCGCTTTTCCGTGATTTTGTCGGGGCGGCCCTCCGGTACAGGGCAGTATACGGAAGAGGCTAAACAGTAAACAATAGGGATAAATGCCCCTTGCTTCCTGAAACGGAGGTTTCGTGAGATGAACTGGACGGCGCGCCTGATCACCGCGGTAGAGAGAGAACGGTTTAATCAATGGGTGTCCGGGCACCCCAAAGGCCACATCCTCCAGTCGTACGAGTGGGGGGAAATCAAGGCCCGGACAGGCTGGCAACCCCTCCGGATGGTTGTGGAGGAAGAGGGTCGCATCGTGGCCGCCGTTTCCATCCTGAAAAGGGAGATCCCCTTCATCAAGAGGGCCATTTTTTACGCTCCCCGGGGACCGGTGCTGGATATTCATGACTACCGCCTGTTTAATTTTCTCCTTCACCAGGTCCGGTCCCTTGCCCGGGAACACAGGGCGATCATGTTGAAAATTGACCCCGATGTGCCGGTGCGGGATACGGACTTTGTGGATTACCTCCGGCGTGCCGGGTTCAGGCCGGCCGAAAAAGAGGTGGGGTTCGAAGGAGTGCAGCCCAGGTTCGTGTTCCGCCTGGATATCAACCCTCCCATGGAGCACCTCCTGGAAAATCTCCACCAGAAAACCAGGTATAACCTGCGGTTGGCGGAGCGTAAAGGGGTCACTGTAACCGAGAGCCGCGAGAAAAAAGACCTGGATATCTTCTATCCCCTTTTGCTGGAAACAGCTGAACGGGACCGCTTTCTTGTCCGATCTTACGAGTACTTTTCGGTGCTGTGGGACGAACTGGTGACCAGGGGGTACGCCAGCCTGTTCCTGGCCCACTTTCAGGGAGAGGTGATCGCGGGTACCCTGGCTTTCATCTTTGGCGATAAGGCCTGGTACATATACGGGGCTTCCGGTAACCGGCGCCGCAACGTGATGCCCAACTACCTTTTGCAGTGGACCATGATCCGGTGGGCCAAACAACACGGGTGTACCATGTACGACTTCCGCGGTGTCCCGGGGGAACTCACCGAGGATAATCCATTATACGGGTTGTACCGCTTCAAAAAAGGGTTTAACGGAGTATTCACCGAATTTGTCGGGGAATATGACCAGGTTTTCTCGCCTTTCTACTACTGGCTCTGGAATACGGGCGAACCAATCTACTCCAAGAGTGTCCGCAAACTCATCAATTTGAAAAAGAAAATACGGGGATGAGCATGGACTATACAGACTTTACCGGCCCCAGGTGGGTGGAAATCGATACGGATGCTATTGCCCACAACGTGCGGCGGGTGAAGAATGCCCTGCAGGCAGGGACCCGCCTGATGGCCGTCGTGAAGGCAGACGCGTACGGATGCGGCGCACCGGAGGTGGCGCGGGCTGCCCTGGCGGCAGGGGCTGATATGTTGGGGGTTACCACACTGGAAGAGGGGTTGGAGTTACGGGCCGGCGGTGTTACCGCGCCCGTTTTAATGTTTGCCCCCCTTTTATCCCAGGAGGCCGGGCAGGCTGTCCGCCATCGCCTTACCCCTTCGGTCAGCCACCCGGGGGTGCTTCCCGCCCTGGCCGCGGCGGCGCGGGAGCGCGGGGAGGTAGTGGATATCCACCTGAAGGTGGAAACGGGGATGGGGCGGACCGGCCTTGCTCCGGAAGACATTGTTCCTGTTGCCTTGAGCCTTAGGGGCTACCCCGAATTGCGACTGGAGGGCGTTTACACCCACTTCGCCACCGCCGTGTATGCGGATAGCTTTGTCCGCACACAATTTGATCGTCTACAGGCCGCACTCGAAGACTTAAAAGAAGCCGGAATAGCTGTCCCGGTCCGGCATGCCTGCAACAGTGCGGCCACTTTCGGTTTTCCCGAGATGCAACTGGATATGGTCCGGGTAGGCACCCTGCTTTACGGCCAGTATCCCGGCGGGGGCAACAAGGGGTGGGGACTGGATTTGAAGGACCCCTGGCGGGTTAAGGCCCGGATCCTGCACCTGCGGGAAGCTCCCGCGGGAACCAGTGTCGGCTACGGCCGGGACCATATCCTGAAAAAATCCACCCGCGTGGCGGTCATTCCCCTGGGTTACGCCGACGGGTTGACGGTCTCCCCCCTGGTGCGGCCGAAAAATACCGTGGACCTGTTTAAGATCCTGGTCAAGACGGTGGCGGCCTTCTGGGGCTACGGCCGGGCGGAGGTTACCGTGGCGGGACGGGTTACCCCCGTAATCGGCCGGGTCGGGATGCAGTTGTCCATGGTAGACGTGAGCCACGTACCGGGAGTCAAGTTGGGTGATGAAGTAGAGGCCGGTCTTCGCCGCCTCAATACCAACCCCCGGTTGCCCCGGGTCTACCTGCGAAGTGGACAACCCTACCTGGTAAGAACTATTCAAGGTGAAATGTCGTTAGCTGAGGAAGGGGTGGATCATTAGGTGAACCGGAAGCTCATTGCAGGCGCCTTCATCACCCTTTGTGTAGTGGTGTTGCTGGCAGCCTTCGCGTTGGGAGGGCGAAACCGTACCCTGATAACCGGAACCGCCGGGCAGGCGGTTGGGGTGGTTAACGTGGAAGGTGTGATCCTGGGCGGGCAAGGGGGGCTTTTCGGGGGCGGAGCCAATGCCGGCGACATCATGCGGCAATTGCGAAGGGCCCGTGAAGATACGGCGGTAAAGGCCGTAGTCCTCAGGGTTAACAGCCCTGGTGGAAGCGCGGCGGCATCCCAGGAAATTGCCGACGAGATCAAGAAGGTGCGGGAGGCCGGGAAACCGGTGGTTACTTCCATGGGAGATACCGCAGCCTCCGGTGGCTACTGGATCGCTGCCGCTACCGACAGGATTGTTGCCAACCCGGCCACCTTAACGGGCAGTATCGGGGTGATCATGGAGCTGCAAAACCTCCAGGGCCTTTACGATAAACTGGGAATAGACTTCAACGTGATCAAGAGTGGACCCCACAAGGATATGGGCTCTACTTCCCGGGACCTGACTAGGGAGGAAAGAGACATTTTACAGGGTATGGTGGACGACATCTACCAGCAGTTTGTAGCCATCGTGGCCGATGGGCGGAACCTGCCGGTGGATCAAGTGAAGAAATTGGCGGATGGCAGGGTATTCACCGGGCGGCAGGCCAAGGAGTTGGGGCTGGTCGATTCCCTGGGAAACTACTACGAGGCTGTCCGGGTGGCCGCAGACCTGGCCGGGATCGAGGGTGAACCCGAAATCCGCTCCATGACCCAGCCCAGACCCTGGGAGTGGTTGTTTTCTTCTCTCTCGGCTCCCGGCAGCTGGTGGCAACTCTTGCCGGGTACACCGGGGGGAGGGGCTCAATCACCGTTACCCGGCCCGGCCTACCTGTTAATCAATCCACAATAGGGATTGAATAGGCCGGGGAAGGGTGTCCACAACGCTTCAAAGGAGGAGGCAACATGGGAGAAACCCAGAACCCCATTCCATCTTTTGACGCAGCCCCAGGATTATTGGAAACTATTTACGGGATCTTTTTTCGGCCGGCAGCGACTCTGGGTTACGTGGCCAGGGAAGGCCGCGTGGGAAGGGCGCTGCTGGTGTTATCGGGAGTTTACGCCTTTGGAATTTTGATGGAACTGGCCCTTGGACGACCGGTAAACCTGGAAACCGCTGCCCGTTCCCTTCCCCCCGGCTGGGAAGCCGCATGGCCGGGTATAGCGGCAAACCTCCAGGTGGGTTTCCTGTTAACCGGCATCCTGGTGGCGGTGGGTTTTTGGTGGATTCAGGCCGCGGTAGTCCATCTGGCAGCCCAGCTGCTGGGCGGTCACGGCTCCGGGCCGGGCTACCTCGCCGCCATGGGCTACACCGTTTTACCCAACCTGCTGGCCACGCTGGTGGATGCTTTGCTGCGGCTGGCCGGCAGGTGGCAAATGCTCTCCTGGCTGGTAGCCTTCGCGGTGACCCTGTGGGTACTATGGCTGCAGGTGCTGGCTACCCGGGAAGGCCACGGGCTGTCTACCGGAATGGCGGTTTTGGCGCTGGCGCTACCCCTGGCCACGATCCTGGCCTTCGCGGTAATCGCTGTGATCTTGTTCAGCGCTTTGCTGGTACCACTAATCCCTTCGCTAAACTAGTACTTAACCGGATAAAATTTACTAAAAAGTATGTGCAATGAAGGATTTACCATAATTCATCGCGAAATAAAAAACTGTTGATAAGGTCCCAAAAAGAGCGAAGCGCGGTCCCTACCTTGAGCAGTGAGAGTAACGACATTGGACGGGAGGTGGGAGGTCTGAGCCCCGAGGGACAACCGGCAGCCAAAGGTTTTTCCGTCCTGATCGTGGATGATCAGGCCGGAGTGCGCCTGCTGCTCCACGAAGCTCTTAAGGAAGAAGACTTGAAGGTGTACCTGGCGGCGGGCGGCGAAGAGGCTATTAAAGAAGTACAGGAAAAAAGTCCGGACATCATCCTGATGGACATGAAGATGCCGGGGATGAATGGGCTGGAGGTCCTAAAAGAGATAAAAAAACTTAATTATAGTGGGCCTGTCATCTTGATGACGGCGTATGGCGAACTGGAGATGGTCAACCAGGCCAGAAAGCTGGGCGTAACGCATCACTTGACCAAACCCTTCGATATTTATGAGGTCAAGGCCCTCCTGCGAGAAACCGCAAACCAGATGGCCGTGAATAAAGAAAGGGCCCGGTTCTAACCGAAAAATTAATGAGTTCCTTCTCAGGGAACTCTTTTTTGATCAATGGCCGGACCGGCAGGTGAAGTATATCACATGGCTTCTTGCAGGAATTCGGTTTACTCTGCCGAATTCTCTAAGTCAGCGAAGGAGGTTGAGAGTTCATGCTCATCCCCACCTCTACCGTAGTGGCTATCCGGTGTCCTGCCTGCGACCGGGTGGAGTTTCACGTGCTATCCCTCTTTTCATTTGCAGGCGGTAATTCGGCAAAGATAAACTGCTCTTGCGGCGCCCCCGTAATGCAGGTCTCGACCAGGGAGTACCGCAACTTCCAGGTCCAAGTCCGGTGCGGCATGTGCGAGACCAGGCATCTGTGGCAGTTTCAACGCCGGGACCTGTGGTCTACGGAAGTAGTCAACCTCCAGTGCGATGAAACCGACCTGGAGATCGGCTGCATCGGGCCCAAAGAACAAGTCAAACAATGCATCCGGAATCACCAGGAGCGGTCTTTGTCGGAAATGGCGGAGGAATTGGGATTTGCCGGGTACTTCGAGAACCCGGGTGTGTCGTATGAGATGCTGGAAAACCTTTATAACATCGCGGATGCGGGACGCCTCTCCTGCCAGTGCGGTAACCAGAACATCGAGATGGAGATATTCCCCAACCGGGTAGAACTGCGCTGCGGCTACTGCCGTTCGGGGGGTGCTCTTGGGACAGAAGGGGAAGCAGACTTAACGATGCTGCGGACGGCATGGGAGGTACAATTGACCGGAGAAGGGCTTAATTACCGGGAAACCGGCGCCGCCAACCATTCCCGCCGCTCAAAAAAATAATTGTGTAGGCTGTCATCCACACGGAAATGCTAACTAAAGTTTATCCCAGCGCTTAAGGAGGATGAGTTGATGCCTTTAGTCAACATGAAAACCCTGCTCACCGCCGCCGAAGAAGGCGGCTATGCGGTTGGAGCCTTCAACTGCAACAACATGGAGATCGTACAGGCCATTATCCAGGCTGCTACCGAAGAGCATGCACCGGTGATCGTTCAAGCCAGCCAGGGAGCCATTAAATACGCCGGCCTGTCTTATATCACCGCTCTTACGCGGGTCGCCGCGGAAGAGGCCCAAGTGCCGGTGGCCCTGCACCTGGACCACGGAACCAGTTTTGACCAGGTGATGCGCTGCATCCGCGACGGGTTCACCTCGGTGATGATTGACGGTTCCAAGCTTCCTTTGGCCGAAAATATTGCCCTTACCCGGCGGGTGCTGGACGTGGCCCGGGCCGTGGGAGTTACAGTGGAGGCGGAACTGGGCAAGATCGGTGGTACCGAGGACGATATCACCGTTACGGAGCGCGAGGCGCTAATGACCGACCCGGAAGAAGCGCGGCAGTTTGTGGCTGAAACCGGGGTGGATGCCCTGGCCATTGCCATCGGTACAGCCCACGGACGGTATAAAGGTGAGCCCAAACTGGATTTCGACCGTTTGCGGCGGGTGCGGGAACTGGTGCAGGTCCCGATTGTCCTGCACGGCTCCTCCGGGGTTCCCGACGAGGCCATCCGGACCGCCATTCAGTTGGGCGTACGGAAGGTCAACATCGACACCAACATCCGGGAAGCCTTCGTGAAGGGCGTGCGGGAGGCGCTGGCAGCCAATCCCGACGAGATTGATCCCCGCAAGATCCTGGGGCCTGCCCGGGAGGAAATGACCGCCATAGTGCGGGAGAAGATCCGGGTCTTTGGCAGCTCGAACAAGGCGTAAGGACAGATAAATACGGCGAAATTTATGATAGCGCTCCCGTAAGCTGGGAATATCGGCGTTAGGCCGGTACCCAGCTTAAGCGTTTTAATTTCCAGTGCAACATTTTGTTGCAGTGTGATATCATTAGTTAAAACATTGACTTCTTGCGCGTGGCCGCCAGGATTTTTTTCCAAAGGGGGAGGGCTAATGGACGAAGCGATAAGTGACCGGGAGCTATGGGGTGTTCTGGCACGAGCATTAGACGGCGTGAGCGAAGGCGTCAGCATCATTGATAACCAGGGTAAGCTGATTTATTTCAATACCGCGGCGGAGAGACTCGAAGAATTATCGGCGGAAGACGTTATTGGTAAACATATCAAAGAAGTATACAGCTTAAATGAAAAGACATCCTTGCAGTTGGAAGTGCTCCAAAGTGGGAATCCGATATATGATGCTTACCACCGTTATACCACCTCCAAAGGTAAGAGCTTATCGGTTATTGCCAACACCTTTCCTGTTTACGCGGGAGATAGAATCGTGGCGGTGGTGGCAACAGCCAAGGATATTACCCTAATCAGAGAGTTGCTTGAGAAAAACTCCAAGTTATTGGAAATGATTTCAGAAGGTAAGTCTGAAGCGGCCAGCCGGCAGAAGCACACTTTTGAAGCCATCGTGGGGAAGAGTGACGTTATCCGGGAGGCGATTGCCTTAGCCCGTTCCGCTGCCAGGTCTAATTCTTCGGTCCTTTTATACGGTGAAACCGGAACGGGTAAGGAGTTGTTCGCTCAAAGCATCCACTGCGCGAGCCAGAACCAGGCCGGCCCCTTTATAGGTATCAACTGCGCGGCTATACCCGAAACCCTGTTGGAAGGATTGCTGTTTGGAACGGTAAAGGGAGCCTTTACCGGTTCCCAGGACACGCCCGGTTTATTCATCCAAGCCGGAAATGGTACGGTTTTTCTCGATGAAGTAAACTCCATGAGCTTATCCGCTCAGGCAAAATTGTTGAGGGTTCTCCAGGAAAAAACGGTTCGCCGGGTTGGAGATTGGAAGGATATCCCCATTAGTTGCAGGGTAATCAGTTCCACTAACGTAGACCCGGAGGTAGCCATCAAAAACGGCAGCCTGAGAGAAGACCTCTTCTACCGTTTAGGTACCTTGGTGATCAGTATCCCTCCGCTGCGGGAAAGGCCGGGCGACGTCCCGGTCCTCACAAGCCATTTCCTCGGCAAGTACAACCAACTCATCGGGCGGCGTATCAACCGGGTGGACGACGAACTCCTTAAACTCTTTACCTCGTATCACTGGCCGGGGAACGTACGAGAACTCGAACACGCGGTGGAAAGTTCCATGAACATAGCAGGTGAAAATGACCAGGTGCTCATGCCAAAACATGTGCCCAGGTATACCCTGACCCGGCTGACGCGCCCTCCGG
The DNA here is from genome assembly GCA_000987045.1 of Clostridiales bacterium PH28_bin88. GTDB lineage: Bacteria > Bacillota > PH28-bin88 > PH28-bin88 > PH28-bin88 > PH28-bin88. The sequence goes on from LAKY01000045.1 coordinate 25,457, forward strand.
ACGCGATGGAGACGGAACTTTTCTTCGCAGATTCCATGGTGCTCCCGGATTACTTGAGAACTGTTGAGAAGCAAGTTATCTTGAAAGCCCTGGCGGAAAACGATCACAATATTTCCCAGACCGCAGAGGCTTTGGGCGTGAAGAGACAGAATTTGCAGATGAGACTAAAGAAGCTGGGCGTGTTAAAAAACGTGGGTCCCTATGGTTGACCTTGTGGTTTTTTTAAGTTTGCCTTGTTGGGATCCGGGTTCCTCTTTAAAATTTGTAGAGGCGACCCGGACTTTTTTACGAATTAGAAGGTGCATATCAATGTGCAAGAAAATGTTGCACCTTGGGCGTTATCCCATCGCGTATCATAACCCGCTGGCTTATGCCGGCGCAAGGGTTGGGACCCGGGAGACCTGCGCTGCATCCACTGGCACAACAATTGCATGTCTTAACGGCAGCAAACATGGGCTTGAGACCATGGCTGAGAAACAGGGGGAAGCAGCTGCAGGTTTCGGGTTATGAATTGTGTGATTGTTTTGTAGATATTTTCATGATCGGGTACTAGGGGGTGCATGCTTGAAAACTCTGCAAGAAATCGGCGCGCTGATCATCAGTTCGAAACAGGAAGTCTTGACTCTACTGGTCCAGCACATCTACGTGTCCGTCACAGCCGTTCTGCTGGCTGCCCTGGTGGCCATTCCCTGCGGGATAATGATATCGAGGGTCAGGATCCTGGGTGGGCCACTGATTGGCCTGGCCGGTACCCTGTACACCATCCCTTCCCTGGCTCTGTTCGGTTTCCTGGTACCGTTCCTGGGGATCGGGTCCGCACCGGCCACTGTAGCGCTGTTTATCTACGCGCTGCTGCCGCTGCTGCGCAATACCTACATCGGGATCGTCGAGGTGGACAAAGCCGCGGTAGAGGCCGCGCTGGGCATGGGGGTGAACAGGTGGCAGTTGCTCTGGCGGGTGGAGTTGCCCCTGGCCTTACCGGTGATCCTGGCGGGTTTCCGGATGGTGGTGGTCATGACTATCGGGCTGGCCGCCATCGCGGCCTTTGTGGGCGGGGGTGGTCTGGGTGTGCTGGTATTCCGCGGACGAGCCTTGATGGACACCGCCATGATCATTTATGCGACCTTGTTAATCGCTGCACTGGCGGTGATTGCTGACCAGCTATGCGGGCGATTGGAAAGAAAGGTAAGAAACATCGTAGGTGATTAGGCGTATGTATCCTGACGCTTAACCCGGATGCACCCCAGGCATCTTGGAGGGAGGTGAAAACTGGCGCAGGTTGTTCTACCGGCAGATCCAGGAAGTTTAAAAAACCAAGGAGGGTGAAAGAATGAAGCCTTTTGGCGCCAAGTTACTGGTGTGGGTTCTCGTTGCCGTGCTGTTGGCTGCCCTGCTCGCGGGTTGTGGCGGAAAATCGGGACAGCAGCAACCGCAGCAACAGCAACCCAGCAGCACTGAAGCGAAAAAACCGGGAAAGGTAGTTGTTGGATCAAAACAGTTTGCGGAACAGTACATTCTTGGCTACATGATCGCTGAATTGTTGAAGGCTAAAACTGACCTGGAAGTGGATGACAGCCTGGTCGGTATGGGTGCGACAGAACTTTTGCATCCGGCCATGCTCAAGGGCCAGCTTGATCTTTATCCCGAGTATACCGGAACCGGTCTGATGGTGGTTCTGAAGGAACAGATGATCAGTGATAAACAGGCGGCATACGACAAGGTTAAATCGGAGTATGAAAAACAGTTCAAGATTATCTGGCTGCCTCCCTTTGGTTTCGAGGATACCTTCGCCATCGGCGTGCGGGCTGAGACCGCCCAAAAACTGGGTTTGGAGACCCTCTCCGATCTGGCCAAGCGCCCTGAGCTGGTCTTCATGGGTGACGAAACCACCTGGACCAGGCCGGACCAGTACCCCGGGCTGCAAAAAGTTTACGGTTTCAACAACAAGGTCAAGAAGACCATGGATATTAACCTGAAGTACGAGGCCCTGGCCAAGGGAGAAGTGGATATTATACCGGGGTTCTCCACTGAGGGGAACTTGAAAAAGTACAACGTCAAGGTCATGAAAGACGACAAGCAATTCTTCCCGCCCTACGATGCCGCCATAGTCATCCGGCAGGAGACCCTGGAGAAATACCCGCAGGTCGGGGAAGTCCTGAAACCGCTTTTCGGTAGCATCACCGAGGCGGATATGATCGAACTCAATTACCAGGTGGAAGTGGAGAAGAAGGAGCCGTTAGAAGTGGCCAAGTCTTTCCTGAAGAAACGGGGACTCATTTAGAAGACTACTGTCAGGGTCGCGAAGACGAAAGCCGAACAAAGGTATTTTAGAAACAGAGAGTGCGGGCGGTGGGTCGGGATTTCCTGGAAGGCGCAATTGGTTGGACTGCCGGGGCGGACGGCTGCTTCGGTAGCCGTAATGTGATATACGCGACTAATTGCCAGCAACGAGGGATCAGCGGGCCAGCAAAAAGACCCCAAAGGAGTACAGGAAACTGGCAACTGACCACTGACCACTGACCACTGTATCGAAGCACGTGCCGGCAGCAAACCTGAGCGCAAGCCGCCAATCTGTTTTCAAAGCAGGTTCCTGTTTAACACGGCCGTTCACTAGAGCAAGGTTTTGGTTGGGGAGCGCCGGAGAGGCGTAACACTGTTAGGCTGCCTGGTCTGCCGCATGAGGATCCTCGCGGATCGTGCCGGTTCCGGCCGGCAGGACAGGCAGCCTGAAAACTTGTGCCAAACGCATGCCTCTTATAAGAGAGCGAATACCGGATTGGGATGGAAACAAGCGGTATTAAACCGTTAAAAATAAACATCACAGGAACGGCAGAAAGGGAAGATAGCACATGGTGAGAATGGAGAATGTCTCCAAGGTCTATCCTTCCGGTCAGAAGGCTGTGGATAGTGTCACCTTGTCGATACCCAAAGGGGAAACACTGGTGCTGGTCGGACCTTCGGGTTGCGGCAAAACCACCACCCTCAAGATGATCAACCAGCTCATCAAGCACACGGAAGGGAAAATTTATGTGGGCGGCCAGGATGTTTCAACAGTCAACCCCGTGCAGCTCAGAAGGCAGATCGGTTACGTTATCCAGCAGATTGGACTCTTACCTCACCTGAACATCATGAACAACATCACCTTTGTCCTGCAAATTACCGGCTACCCGAAGTCCGAGCTCTTGAGCCGCGCCGAAGAAATGCTAAAAGTCGTCGGCCTGCCTGCCTCTTACCTGACGAGACATCCCAGGCAGTTGAGCGGAGGCGAGCAACAGCGAGTAGGCGTAGCCAGGGCGCTGGCCGCGGATCCTGAGATTATCCTGATGGATGAGCCTTTCGGTGCGCTGGACCCGATTACCAGGGAACAGCTGCAAAAAGAAATGATCGACCTGCAGAGCAAGCTCCACAAGACCATCGTGTTCGTTACCCACGACATCCAGGAAGCCTTCAAGGTGGGCAGCAGGGTAGGGGTGATGCGCCAGGGGAGACTGGTCAAGGTTGCCAGGCCCATGGACCTGGTCATCAACGAGGAAGACGAATTTATCAAGAACTTTGTAGGGACCAAAGGCGTTTTGGACGCGTTGGAACTGGTAACCGTGGCGGAGGCCATGGAGGAAGGGTGTCCCCTGTTGTCCCTCGGGCAGTCGTTGGAAGCGGCGGTAATATCGCTGGGCGACTGGGATTATGCCCTGGTGATGAACGAGCGTAAGTCTTGTGTGGGAAAGGTGAGCAGGTCTCGCCTGCTGGAAGGATCCCGGCGGGGCGTTGTGGAAGTAGAAATGCTGGAAGAAACAGGTCCCGTGGTGCCCGTGGACTACACCATGAAGCGAGCGGTGGAGTTGATGGTTCTTACCGGCTGGAGCTGGTTGCCGGTGGTGGACAAAGGAGAAGTTTTGCGGGGGATTGTGGCTATCGAATCCTGTTCCAAAATCATGCAGGCCGGCTGCCAGGGTTAGAGGTGGGATGAATGGAATTATTGGGACAGGTGCTCCAATTCTTTGTTAACAGGAAAGGCGTCATCTTGACCGCCCTTTACGAACATGCGTACATTACGCTGATGGCCAGTTTGCTCGCCTGTGTCGCCGGGCTTCTGCTGGGCATTCTCATCAGCCGTTACAAGTCTTTAAGAGGGATCACCCTGGGGGTGGTGGGTTTTCTCTATACCATTCCCGCTCTTTCTCTTTTCTTCTTTCTCATTCCGATCATGGGCATCGGTACCGTCCCGGCGGTTACCGCGCTGTTTATCTACGGCCTGCTTCCTATCGTGCAAAACACCTATGTGGGTATCCAGCAGGTCGACGCGGGGGCGAAAGAAGCTGCCCACGGCATGGGTGTCACCGAATTCCAACTGCTCACCCGGGTGGAACTGCCGTTAGCCTTGCCGGTCATTGTGGCGGGAATCAAGACCATGGTGGTGATGAACATATCTATTGCCACGATCGCCGTCTTTATTGGAGCCGGCGGGATGGGCACGTTGATTCTGAAGGGCATCCGCACCTTTAACGACGTGATGACCATTGCGGGTACCATTACTATCGCGGGGGTTGCCATCCTTACTGAACAGATACTGGGTTTTCTGGAGCGGAGAATCCGGAAGAGCACCTTCGGCAAGTAATATCAGGACCGAGAGGGCGCCTCGGGGCAGAAAGTAATGCCGGTGGGGCGCCCACAAAATTTCAGGTGCAAACTAATGCGCAAGACAATGTTGCACCCGGGCGAGCGTCCAAAAAGTGAAAAACTTTAATAACCTTACATAATAAAGTACTGATGACGGGACGGGCTTCCTTGGAGGCATGGCACGGAACTTGCTTGACAGCTTGTCGTACAGGAAATTATGCTTGCATGAATTCCGAGGATAATCGGGGGGAAACAGGGTGCGGGAAACTTTCGTGGTAGTCATCGGAGGAGGAGTCACCGGGACAGGTGTCTTAAGGGACCTGGCCCTCCGGGGGATTCCCGCCGTCCTCCTGGAGGCGGGCGACCTGGCGACCGGTAGCAGCTGCCGTTTCCACGGGCTGCTCCACAGCGGGGCCCGCTACGCCGTCTCCGACCCGGACGCCGCCAGGGAATGCGCGGAGGAAAACGCTATCTTGCGGAAAATTGCGCCCTTCTGTATTGAAGAGACGGGAGGTTATTTCGTCCTCCTTCCCCAGGATGACCCCGGGTACTGTGCGGACTGGGTGCGGGCCTGTCATCAGGCAGGGATCTTCCCGCAAGAAGTTGACAGGCAAAGCGCCCTGACGGATGAACCCCTCCTGAACCCGGAAGCGCGGAGAGTATTCCGGGTGCCCGACGCCAGCGTGGACGGTTTTTTGCTGGCGCAAAGCAACGCGACGGATGCGGTCATCCACGGGGCACAGGTAAGGACTTATACGAAAGTGACAGGTATCTTACGGGAGGGCAACAGGGTTACCGGGGTGGCGGCGCGTTCATTGCTCACCGGGGATGAGGAATACTGGGCAAGCGAATGGGTGATCAACGCCGCGGGAGCGTGGTCCGCGGAGGTGGCCCGGATGGCGGGGCTCTCCCTGGAATTGACGCCCGATAAAGGGTCGCTGCTGGTGTTCAACCACCGGCTGACCAGCAAGGTAGTCAACCGGTGCCGCTACCCGGCGGATGGCGACATCCTGGTACCCCATGGGCCGGTATCCATTTTCGGGACGACCTCCATGGCCGCCGGCTCACCGGAGGATCTTGAGCCGGATTATTGGGAGGTAGTCCAGCTGATGGCAAAAGCCCGGGAGATCATCCCGTCCCTGGACGGGGCCAGGGTGCTCCGGGCTTTTGCCGGGGTGCGTCCCCTGCTGGGGGGCGAGGGCGGTGAAGCGGCCGGCCCGGGCCGGGGCTTGAGCCGGAACTTTTCCGTGATCAATCACCGGCAGGAGGACAACGTGGAAGGGTTTATCTCAGTATTTGGGGGAAAACTCACCACCTACCGGCTGATGGCCCAGCAGGCCGTCGATCTCCTCTGTTCAATTACCGGCAATAAGGAGACCTGCCGGACGGCGCTGCTGCCGCTGCCGCGCGGCGAGTCCCGCGCGGGGGACGGCTGCGCCGACCCCTGTGCGGCAATGGCGGTGTGCGAGTGTGAGCGGGCCAGCCGGGGCGCACTGGAGGCCCTGGATGGAGCGAAAATCCATACCCTGGATGACCTCCGGCGGAGGTTAAGGCTGGGAATGGGACCGTGCCAGGGAATGACCTGCGGGTTTCGAGCCGCGGGCCTGCTGGAGGCAACGGGAACCTGGACGGCGGAGCGGGCATCCCGGGAACTGGCGGCCTTTATCCAGAACAGGTGGAAAGGAAGCCGGCACACCCTGTGGGGCCATCAGGTCAGGCAGTTTGAATTAACCAGGGGGATTTACGGGGGGACCTTTCAATTGACCGGGGAGGAGTACCATGAAGTATGACGTGGTGGTGATCGGTATGGGGCTCTCCGGCCTGGTGGCCGCCCTGGCCGCCGCCTCGGCCGGAAGGGAGTGCCTGGTGGTGGCGAAGGGCTGCAGCGGGCATTACCACTCCGGTATCATCGACCTCGGCACTGGGGATCCCCTTGTTGATAACAACGGCCCGGTCATACCCGGGCAACCCGTGCATCCTTACCGGCTGGCCGGGGCCATGGCCGTGCAAGGGGGACTCGAACTCTTTTGCCGGGCGGTGCGGGAGAGCGGTTACCCTTACACCAGGGTTGATCGGGGTTCCTGCCTGTTGCTCACCGCCATGGGTACCCTAAGACAGGGGGACGTGGTTCCGTTCACCATGGAAAACGGGAACCTTCTCAGTGGCGCCAGGCTGCTGGTAGTGGGGTTCGAGGGGTATGGCGATTTTTTCCCGGGTTATGTGGCCGGGAACGTTAACCGCCGGTTGAACCTCCTGGGGCTAGGAGGGACTGCCAAGGGTGTGATGGTCAGAGTTGCCGGAACAGACCTGTCTGGGTGCAATGCATATGACTTGGCGACGCATTTTGAACGGGACGAGTTTTGCCGATCGGTAGCCCGGGAAGTTAGCATTAAGGTTAAAGGGTTCGACGCGGTAGGCTTTCCGGCGGTGCTTGGCTCTCGCCAGGCTGGGGAGGTTCTGGGGGAGTTGCAGGAGTTGCTGGGTGTCCCCGTTTTTGAAATCCCGACGTTTTTGCCCTCTGTCCCGGGCATGCGACTTTTTAACGCTCTTAAAGATTATCTGACTGGGCATGGAGTTAAATTTATGACCGGCTTTGGGGTGATTTCCGCTCAAACCCGGAATCAGCGGTGCGAGGCTGTCTGGTTGGATACACCGGGCAGGCCTGGCAGGGTTTCGGCAGATACTTATATCCTTGCTACCGGCGGAATTGTGGGAGGCGGGCTGGAGGTAACCCCGGAGATTATCAGGGAACCGCTCTTTGGGCTGCCGGTTGCGCAACCGCCGGCCTACCGGCGGACAGTAGAGCAATGGCTGGCCGGTCAACCCTACGCCAGGAGCGGCTTGATGGTCAATGAACTGCTCCAGCCGGTGGACGAGGAGGGCCGGGTGTGCCTGGAAAACGTACATGTGACGGGAAGGAACCTGGGGGGTTATGACCCTTTTGCGGACAGGTGCGGGAGCGGGGTGGCCATCGCTACCGGCTATTTGGCCGGAAGCCTGGCCGGGGGAGGTGCAAGCCATGCAGGAACGTAGCGGGTTTCCCGCCGACCCCTGCCTGAAATGTACCCTCTGCGATGTCTATTGCCCGGTACGGAAAGCGACCTTCCGGTTCCCCGGCCCCAAATACGTGGGCCCCGGACTGGCCAGGCTGCCGGAGAAGTCACGACTGCTGGACCATACCGCCGGGTGGTGCACCGGCTGCCAGGTGTGCGAGCGGGTCTGCCCCTCGGGTGTCAAGTCGGCCCACCTGGTCCTTCGGGCCAGGGGGAGGTTGGTTGAACAAAAGGGGCCAACCCTGCGGGATTGGCTCCTGAGCCACCCCGATTGGTTGGCCAGGGCGGCTGCGACTGTCTCGCCGGCGGTCAACTGGCTCCTACGGGCGCCGGTCACTGTGGCATTACTGGGCACCATAGCGGGGATCGCCCGCCGGCCCCTGCCTGCCTATGGCGGGAGGTCTTACCGTTCCGTATTCCGGAGCCGGCCGGCCCGTGGGGCGGCCGGCGGGGAGACGGAGAGGAAGGTGGTGCTGTACGCGGGGTGTTACGCCAGGTATCACCGGCCGGAAATAGCCTGGGCCACCGGGGCGGTCCTGGAAAGGAACGGGGTCCGGGTAGAAATCCCGCCGCAAGCGTGCTGCGGCGTGCCAGCCTTAACCAACGGGCTGGTGAAAACCGCCCGGAAGTACGCCCGCTTCAACCTGCGGGTCCTCGGCGCCTATGTAGGCCGCGGGTATGACGTGGTGACTCCCTGCCCCAGTTGCGGGCTGAGTCTCAAACAGGAATACCGGGAATTCTTTCCGTCGGCGGAGGCCGATCTGGTGGCGGCCCATACCTGCGATGCCGGGGAGTACCTGATGAGCCTGTACAGCGAAGGGCAACTGGGGACCTCCTTTAACACGGTGTCCCGCGAGGTGGCCTATCATGCGCCCTGTCACCTGCGCGCCCAGGGGGTCCCGGCCGGGTTCAGCGATTTGCTGCGCATGGTTCCGGGAGTAAAGATAGACATACTGCCGGAACACTGCTGCGGGTTATCAGGTACTTATGGTTTTAAAAAGGAGAAATATGAACTCTCCATGGCCATTGGCCGGGAACTTTTTCAAGCTGTCAGGTCAACCGGCAAGGGTATGGTGGTAACCGAGTGCGGGCCCTGCCAGGTGCAAATACAACATGGGACCGGGGTGGATGCCCTGCATCCGGCCATAGTGCTGGCCGAAGCGTACGGCCTGTGGTCGCTGACCGAACAGCATCCCGGCAGTGATGCCGTGAAAGGGGGTGAACAGTTTGCGGAGTTATGGAATTATACAGGGGGGACCACATTTTCAAGTTCTTTCCCCCGAACAGGTCCGGGACATCCATAACGCCACCCTGGAGGTGCTGGAGAGAACCGGTACCGAGGTGTACGACGATGAAGCCCTTGACCTTTTACGCAAGGGCGGTGCTAAGGTGGACGGGAGCAGGGTGCGGTTCCCGGCCGGCCTGGTGGAGTGGGCAATTGAAGCCGCCCCCTCCCGGATCGCCCTTTACGACAGGGAGGGAAGTCCGGCCCTGGATCTTTCGGGGTATAACGTATATTTTGGCCCCGGGCCCACCTGCCCGAATATCCTGGACGTTGACACCGGTGAGCGGCGCCCGGTTAAGAAACAGGACGTGATGGACTACGCCCGCCTTTGCGACCGCCTCTCCCATATAGACTTTGTGATGTCCATGGGCCTCATCTCCGACTGCCCCACCGAAGTAAGCGATGTGGAAGAATTCGCCGCCATGGCGCGGAATACCAGAAAACCCATCGTGGCCTGGTCCTGGAACGAGGACGGGGCCCGGGACATCCTGGACATGGCCCTGGCCTTCCGCGGGGACGTGGAGGAACTGCGAATGAGCCCCTTTTACATTCTTTATGCCGAGCCCACCGCGCCCCTGCGGCACACCCGGGACGCCGTGAAAAAACTGCTGTTCATGGCGGAACGCGGGTTACCGGTGGTCTACGGGGCGGGCCCCGTGGGGGGAGCCAGTTCCCCCCTCACCATCGCCGGCATGATAGTCACAGGCAGCTCGGAGGTGTTGAGCGGTCTGGTAATGGCGCAGTTGAAGCGGGAAGGCGCCCCGTTCGTCTACGGGTCGGGCACCGGGCCCATGGACATGTCCACCATGATGGTGGCTTACGGGGCCCCTGAATTCATGCTGGGACAGGCGGGCATCTGCCAGATGGCCAGGTTTTACGGGCTTCCCAGCTGGGGATTCGGTGGGTGCGGCGAGGCCAAGGTACCGGACCAGCAGGCCGCGCTGCAGTCAGCTCTCTGGAATACCATGGCCGGGTTGATGGGGGCCAACCTGGTACACGACGTGGGTTACCTGGAATCCGCCATGACCGGGTCCATGGAGATGCTGGTAATCAATAACGAGGTCATCGGGATGGTCAAACGGTTGCTGGAAGGGATCCGGGTTTCACCGGAGGAATTGGCCCTGGACACCATTCACCAGGTGGGGCCAGGGGGTCACTTCCTCGAACAGGGGCGGAAGACCATGGGCGACCGAGCGCGCGAACAGGTGAAAGAGATTATGGCGCAATACCGGCCGCAGCCGGTGGACCGGGAGGGATACCTGGACTCTATCCTTTCCAGGGCCCGGAAAAGGATTGCAACGAATACAAATTGATGAAACAGAAAGGGTGTAGGTAAACCATGAGAAGCAATTACTCGGCATTTCAGAGTCCCCAGTTCAGGGTGCTTTCGGACAGCCAGGTGCGCGAGATCCATGCGGCCGCGTGCCACATTCTGGAGTACACCGGTGTGGTCGTTCACCACGAAGAAGCGGTGGAGATGCTAAAAAAGGCGGGGGGCTACGTCTCCGGCGGCAACCGGGTCCGGATCCCCGCAGGCCTGGTGGAGTGGGCCATTCGCCAGGCTCCTTCCCGCACAGTCCTTTACAACCGGGACGGGGAGCCGGCCATGTGGTGTGAAGGCTACAACGTTTACTTCGGTGTGGGATCCGATTGCCCCTACCTCCTGGACCACAACACCGGGGAGCGGCGGCCCTTCGCCACCCAGGACGTGGCCAACGGCATGACCCTCTGCGATTTCCTGCCCCATATCGACTTTGTCATGTCCATGGGCATCATTTCCGACGTGCCAAAGGAGGTAACCTACCAGCACGAGTTCGCCGTCATGATTAAGAACACCAAAAAGCCCATGGTGATTACCGCCGCTGACGGGGAATGTCTCAACGACATCATCGACATGGCCGCCGCCGTGGTGGGCGGCCGCCAGGCCTTGAGCAGCCGGCCGCTGTTTTGCCTGTACGATGAGCCCAGTTCCCCCTTGCAGCACTCCTTCACGGCTATCGAGAAACTGTTCATCATGGCGGAAAACAACCTGCCGGTGAACTATTCTCCCGGCGCCATGGCCGGGGCGACCTGCCCGGTGACCATGGCGGGCGCCATCGCCCAGGCTGCGGCGGAGATCCTTAGCGGACTGGTAATCCACCAGTTGCGGAAACCGGGAGCCCCCTTTGTATTCGGGGCGGGGATGTCTCCCATCGACATGTCCAGCACACAGCCCACCTACTCGGCGCCGGAAGCCATACTGGCCCAGGCCGGGCTGTGCGACCTGGCCCACCATTATAACCTGCCTACCTGGGGCTTTGGCGGCTGCAGCTCCTCCAAGGTCGCCGACCAGCAGGCGTCCATTGAAGCCGCGACCTACAACCTGATGTCGGCCATGATGGGATGCAATATCGTGCATGACGTGGCCTACCTGGAGTTTGGCAAGACCAATTCCTTCGAGATGCTGGTCATCAACAACGAGATCATCGGGCAGGTCAAGCGCATCATGGGCGGTATCACGGTGGACCGGGAGCACCTGGCCCTGGACGCTATTCACCGGGTGGGCCCCGGGGGCCACTTCCTGGGTGACGAGCACACCTTCAAGCACTTTCGTGAAAACTGGCAGCCCAAGCTGACCGACCGGCGCACCTATGAAGCCTGGGCGGAGGACGGCAAAAAGACCATGGGGGACCGGGCTAAAGAGTACGTCAATTTCATCCTGGAGAACCACCGGCCCCAAGCCCTGCCGGAAAGCGTCGTGTGCGAACTGGACGGCATCCTGGCCTCTGTGGAGAAAAGATACGCCCAGCGGGGCTAACAGCTTGACAGCGGATTGGAGTGACATACTTTGCAGTTAAAGGACATGTACTTTGACACCCTGGCGGTGCGGGCGGGCCAGGAAAACTACGACCCGGTGACGGGAGCCATCGCTACCCCCATCTACCAGACTACCAACTACGCCGTGGCTAACGTGGACGAGGGGGCTGCCCGTTGTGTTGACCTGGAGGCGGGCTACATCTACACCCGCCTCTGGAACCCCACCCAGAAGGCGCTGGAAGAAAAAGTCGCCGCCCTGGAGGGAGGGGAGGCGGCGCTGGCCACCGGCTCCGGGGTGGCGGCTATCACCGCCTTCTTTACGGAGGTCTTAAAATCGGGGGATCACGTCGTCTCGGATGGTACGGTCTACAGCGCTACCCAGTACTTTTTCTCGGAGATCCTGCCCAAGTTCGGCGTGGAAGTCACTTTTGTGGACACCTCCAACCCCGGTAACGTGGAACAAGCCATCAGGCAGAACACCAGGGTGATTTATTTCGAGACTCCCGCCAACCCCACCATCAAGCTGGTTGATATCGCCAAGGTGGTTGAAATCGCCAAGGGACACGGGATCATGACAGCGGTGGACAGTACCTTTGCTTCACCCTACTTGCAACGGCCGCTCTCTGTGGGCGTCGACGTGGTCATCCATGCCGCTACCAAGTACCTCGGCGGCCATGGGGATGTCCAGGGTGGCGTTGTGATCGGTAAAAAAGACTTGATCATGAAGATTAGGGAAGGTACCCTGAAGAATATGGGCGGCATTATCGATCCATTCGCCGCCTGGCTGATCATCCGGGGGATCAAGACGCTGGCAATCCGGATGGAAAAGCACTGCGCCAACGCCATGGCGGTGGCCCGCTACCTGGAAGCACACCCCAAAGTGGACCGGGTATACTACCCGGGGCTGCCCTCCCATCCCCAGCACGAACTGGCCAAGCGACAGATGTCCGGGTTCGGCGGGATGATCGCCTTCGAGGTGAAGGGCGGCCTGGAGGCGGGTAAGACCCTGCTCAACAGCGTGAGGCTTTGCCGCCTGGCGGTAAGCCTGGGGGACGCGGATACCCTGATCCAGCACGCCGCCTCCATGACCCACGTGCTGGTACCGCGGGAGGAAAGGCTGAAGGCCGGGATTACCGACGGGCTGATCCGGCTGTCCGTGGGTATTGAGGACCACCGGGACATCGTCGCCGACCTGGAGCAGGCCTTTAAGCAGGTGTGCTGCTAGCGAGACGACAGGTTTAAGCGCTTAGCTTCTAGTATCCAGCATCAAGCTTCAAAAAGGGGGGTAACGGGTGAACAAGTATATTCTGGCCCTGGACCAGGGCACTACCAGTTCCCGGGCGGTGCTATTCGATCAAGCCTTGCAGGTGGTAGGCTTCAAGAGCAAGCGGATTACCCAGATTTACCCGCAGCCGGGTTGGGTGGAGCATGACCCCGAGGAGATCCTTGCCACGCAGGTGGAAGTCGCCCGGGAGGTTTTGGTTGAAAACGGGGTCTTTCCCGCACAGGTCGCGGCCATCGGCATTACCAACCAGAGAGAGACCACCATCCTTTGGGACAAGCGGACGGGTAAACCCGTTTATAACGGTATTGTCTGGCAGTGCCGCCGCACCGCCCCTATTTGCGCCCGGCTGAAAGAGCAGGGGCATGAAGGTAAGATCAAGGAGAAAACCGGATTGGTGCTGGATCCTTATTTTTCGGCTACCAAATTAAAATGGCTTTTGGATACCGTCCCGGGCGCCCGGGAGCGGGCCTGCCGGGGAGAACTTCTCTTTGGCACAGTGGACACCTGGCTAATTTGGCAGCTAACCGGGGGAAAGGTGCATGCCACCGATTATTCCAACGCCTCACGGACCATGCTGTTTAACCTCCGCTCCCTGGAATGGGACGAAGAGATCCTGCGGCTGCTGGAGATCCCCTCGGCGGTGCTGCCCCGGGCTCTGCCGTCCAGCCAGGTTTACGGCGCCACTTCACCGGGCTGGCTTGGGGAAGAGATCCCCATCGCGGGGGTGGTGGGCGACCAGCAGGCGGCGCTTTTCGGCCAGTGTTGCTTTGAACCCGGAACGGCGAAAAACACTTACGGCACCGGGGGCTTCCTCCTGCTGAACACGGGAGAAAGGCCGGTCAGGTCCGAGCGGGGGCTCCTCACCACCGTCGCCTGGGGACTTGACGGGAAAGTTCATTATGCTCTGGAAGGCAGTATTTTTATTGCCGGGGCGGCTATCCAGTGGCTGAGAGACGAGATGCGGATGATCGGGAGCGCCGGAGAATCCGAGGTTTACGCCCGTGCGGTTCCCGATACCGGAGGCGTCTATCTGGTGCCGGCCTTTGTGGGCCTGGGCGCGCCTTACTGGGACCCCCATGCCCGGGGAACGATCGTAGGCCTTACCCGGGGGACCACCCGGGAGCACGTGGTGCGGGCGGCGCTGGAGGCCATCGCTTACCAGACCAAGGACGTCCTCGACGCCATGTCGTCCGACGCGGGAATCAGGCTGGCGACCCTCCGGGTGGACGGGGGCGCCTGCCGCAATGATTTCCTCATGGAGTTCCAGGCCGATATCCTGGGAGTGCCGGTGCAGCGACCGCAGGTTTCCGAGACCACGGCCCTGGGGGCTGCGTGCCTGGCCGGGCTGGCGGTGGGTTACTGGCAGGCACTGGACGAGATCAGGGACAGGTGGAGGCCGGACAAGACCTTTAACCCGGTGATGAAGAGCCACTTGCGGGAAAGTAAGTACGCAGGCTGGCAGCGGGCGGTCGAGAAGTCCAGGAACTGGTATCAAGCAGAGTGAAGCCAATAAAAGCAAGTTAAAAGGAGGAAAAACTGATGTCAGATTTCCAGAATCTCGCTCAAGCGGTGATCGGCGCCAACCAACAAGGGGTCAAAGAAATTACCAGGTCTATGATTGACGGCGGGGTGGATCCCGTCCGGATTATCAATGAAGGGCTCATCCCGGGGATGAACGTGGTGGGAGTTCGGTTCAAAGCCGGAGACATGTTCGTGCCTGAAGTAATGATGTCCGCCAAGGCCATGAGCGTTGGTATCGAAATGGTGAAACCCCTCATCGCTGAAGGCGATATGCCTTCTCAGGGCACGGTGGTCATGGGCACGGTCAAGGGCGACCTCCATGACATCGGCAAGAACCTGGTGATCATGATGCTGGAAAGCGCCGGCTTCAAGGTGATCGACCTGGGTGTGGATGTGCCCGCCGATACCTTTGTCAAGGCGGTCAAGGAGCACCGTGCCCAGATCGTCGGGCTGTCGGCCTTGCTGACCACCACCATGCTGGCGATGAAGGCCACCCTGGAAACCTTAAGGCAGGAAGGGGTTACGGACAGGGTTAAAGTGATTGTCGGCGGGGCGCCGGTATCCCAGGAATTTGCCGACCAGATCGGCGCCGACGGGTACGCGCCGGACGCCGCGGCGGCGGCGGAGCTTTGCAGGGCACTGGTCAGCTAATCCGGTTTTCAAGCTTTCAAGCAGGGGGTAAAATAAATGCTTATAGTAGGGGAGCTTATCAACACCAGCAGGAAGGCCGTCAAATCCGCGGTGGAAAACAGGGATGCTTCCTTCATTCAGCGGATCGCGCGGGAACAGGTAGAGGCGGGAGCGCAGTATGTGGACGTCAACTGTGGGACCATGGTCTTCAATGAGGCGGAGACCATAGAGTGGCTGGTCAATACCATCCAGGAAGCCGTACAGGTTCCGCTCTGCATAGACAGCCCAAACCCCAAGGCCATTGAGATAGGGCTGGCCGCTGCCCGCCACGGCCAACCCATGGTGAACTCCATCACGGCGGAGAGGCAGCGGTACGAGGAAATCTTGCCCCTTGTCCAAAAATATCAGGCCAAGGTAGTAGCCCTCTGCATGGATGATCAGGGTATGCCGGAAACGGCTGATGACAGGATGCGCATCGTGAGAAACCTCGTGCAAAACCTGACAGCGGCTGGGGTTTCCGAAGAAGACATCTACTTCGACCCCCTCGTCAAGCCCGTCAGCACGGGGGACAGGTTTGGCCTGGAAGTGCTGGACACTTTAAGGATGATCAGCACCGAATTCCCTCGGGCCCATAAGATCTGCGGTTTGAGCAATATCTCTTTCGGTCTCCCAAACCGTAAGATCCTAAACCAGGCGTTCATGATCCAGACCATGGCTATGGGAATGGACGCCTACATCCTGGACCCGCTGGACAAGGGTATGATGGGCTTTCTTTGCGCCTCCAGGGCACTCCTCGGACAGGACGGGTACTGCATGGATTACCTGACGGCCCACCGGAAAGGTTTGTACGACTGAACGACCACAGACATACCCCCGACTTCAGTCGGGGGTAATTGAACAATTCTACCGAATTCAACAACCCCCGTTTTTAAACGGAGGTAAACTCAGATGCTAAAGCTTTCCGTCTGAACGCTTCAGGTTATAAAAGACCCGCGCTTGGGGTAATCTAACTGCGGAGGTGATCGGGCATGGCAGAGATCAGGTGTTACGTGGATAGTTGCGAGCACTGGGGTAACCAGATGTGCCAGGCCCAGGCCATAGAAGTACGCAGTGAGGACGAACAGAAAACTCCCAAGCGTTCGGATCACACCATGTGCGCGACATTCAAACCGCCCGGGACGTAAGCGTGAAAACGATCTCGTCTCTTGTATCTTGTCTTTCGCTCGTCTAAACTCACCGCTTCCGGGCCAAGATAGGAACTAGAGGAACCCGAGGCAGGGGTTCAGAAGCAAGAAAGCAGCAAGTAAAAGAAATTGGCCGAGCCAATTTCCACAAGAAATCCTGCCTCTTGCATCTTGCTTCCTGCTTCTTGCAAAGGAGGTGGCAACGTGGCCGGTATCAAGTGCCTAGTCGAGGAGTGCGTCTACCAGGAGGGCAGCCAGTGTACCGCTGATGCCATCGAGGTCCGCTCCAGCGGCAAAGACCGGGTGGTGGAAACTTCGGAAGGCAGCCAGTGCGAGACCTTCAGGCCCCGCGTATAACGTCAGTAGAAGCCTCCTACCAAACGAGGCTTCTCTTTTTTCTCTATTTTATGAAGGATAATGTCGTTGAGCGGCGAAATACTAGTAACATATGTTGGTAAAGTTTCTCAACCCGGGAGGTGGGGCGTTTTGCGCCTGTTTATCGATACCGCCAACATTGATGAGATTCGTGAAGCCAGTGAACTGGGGGTAATCTCGGGGGTCACCACCAACCCTTCCCTGATTGCCAGGGAGGGAAGGAACTTCCGCCAGGTGGTGCAGGAGATCTGCGCCATTGTGGATGGGCCCGTCAGCGCGGAAGCCATCAGCCTGAAGGCGGCGGAGATGGTGCCGGAGGCGGAGGATTTGGCCGCCATCCACAAAAACGTGGTCGTCAAGATTCCCATGACCGCGGAAGGGCTTAAAGCGGTAAAGGTCTTGAAATCCAAAGGGATCAGGACCAACGTCACCCTGGTGTTTTCCGCCAACCAGGCGCTCCTGGCGGCGCGGGCGGGAGCCACTTACGTCAGTCCCTTTGTGGGACGCCTGGACGACGTGGGGCAGGATGGCCTGGCACTGGTGTCGGAGATCGCCCAGATTTACGCCCAGCACGGCATTGACACGGAAATCATCGCCGCCAGCATTCGCCATCCCCTGCACGTGACCGAAGCTGCCAAGCTGGGGGCTGACATTGCCACTGTCCCGTACAAGGTGCTCATGCAGATGACCGGGCACCCCCTCACCGACGTGGGTATTGACAAATTTTTACAGGACTGGGAGACGGTAAAAGGAAGATAAAAGGCACGAGAGAGACGCGGCGGCAGCACCCGGCGCGTAATTTTTTTTCAAGGCCGGCAGGAAGTAAGGGCAAAAGAGCCAATTATTTCAGAAAAACATGAAAGCCTGTTCGAAGGTTGCGAGATTGAAGCAGTGTTTGGCTGAAACCAAGTTGAGGTTATACTATTGGAGGTATTGACAGTGGAAAGAGAACTGGCCCTGGAATTTGCCCGGGTTACGGAGGCGGCGGCCCTGGCCTCGGCCCGCTGGATGGGCCGGGGGGATAAAATCGCGGCGGATGGTGCCGCGGTGACCGCCATGCGCACGGTTTTGGATTCTGTGCAGGTAGACGGGGTGGTGGTCATCGGCGAGGGAGAGATGGACGAGGCCCCAATGCTTTATATCGGTGAGCGGGTGGGAAACGGTCACGCCCCACGGGTGGACATCGCCGTAGACCCCCTGGAAGGTACCAACATTGTAGCCAAAGGCTTGACCGGAGCCATCGCTGTACTGGCGGTAGCGGAGGAGGGGTGCCTCCTGCATGCTCCGGACATGTACATGGATAAAATCGCGGTGGGACCCAAGGCAGCGGGGGTGATTGACCTGGACGCGCCCGCGGAGGTTAACCTGAAGGCGGTTGCCTGCGCTCTTGGGAAAGATATGGCTGACCTGACGGTAGTAATCCTGGACCGGCCCCGCCACGACGGGCTGGTGGCCGCGGTAAGAAAGGCCGGGGCCAGGATCCAGCTGATTTCCGACGGCGATGTCTCCCCGGCGGTAGCGACGGCCTTTGAGGAGTCGGGGGTAGACGTTATGATGGGTATTGGGGGCGCCCCCGAGGGGGTGTTGGCCGCGGCCGCCCTCAAGTGCCTGGGCGGGGAAATGCAGGGGCGGCTTTATCCCTCCGACGAGCACGAGCGGGCCCGGGCTACCGCCATGGGCATCAACCCGGTGGACCGCCTCCTTACCATGAACGACCTGGTCAGGGGAGATGACGTGATCTTTGCCGCAACCGGCATCACCGACGGACCCCTCCTGCGCGGGGTACGCTTTCACGGCCAGGAGGGGGCGGTAACCCATACCGTCGTAATGCGGGGTCGTACCGGTACCGTCCGGTTCATCGAGGCCCGCCACCACCTGAACAGGAAACCCTGGTGGCCGGTATGCAAATAATTGGCGAAGACCAGCCGGTCACCAGCCGTCGGGCAGCGGTCGTCGGAAAGAGAACCTAAAAGAGATGGGTAATATATCCCGCTACCTGCTCCCTAACGACCGACGACCGAACCGGCCTGCTGACTATTTCTCTCCAAGACAACCCTTCAAAAAGCTGCAGGAATGATTACCTGCCTGCCATCCGCACCGTAACACTCCCAGGACACTTCCGGAACGGAAAGCGGGTTTAAAAAACAATTCGATAGGGGGAAACCCGTTTGAATGTTAACGATTTAGAAAACAAGACCATGCAGGAATTGTACAGCATCGCCCGCGAGATGAACCTGTCCGGCTACTCCCGCCTGCGGAAAAAGGAACTCATCTTTGAAATCTTAAAAGCGAAAACCGAGAAGGACGGGTACCTGTTTGCCCAGGGGGTACTGGAAATCCTGCCGGAGGGCTACGGTTTCCTGCGTCCTTTCGGATACCTGCCCAGCCAGGACGATATCTACGTTTCACCTTCCCAGATCCGGCGCTTCGACTTGCGGACCGGGGACCGGGTAGCAGGCATGGTACGCCCGCCCAAGGACGCCGAACGCTACTTCGCCCTGCTGCGGGTGGAGACGGTCAACGGCCTGGACCCGGAATTGTCCCCCCAGCGGCTGCACTTTGATGCCCTGACACCCATCTACCCCAAGGAACGCCTGACCCTGGAGACAGAAGGGACGGCCCTGGCAACCCGGATCATCGACCTCATCGCCCCGCTGGGTAAGGGGCAGCGGGGGCTGATCGTGGCCCCGCCCAAGGCCGGCAAAACCATCCTGATGGTCAAGATCGCCAACAGTATCGCCGCCAACTACCCGGATGTGGAGCTGATGATCCTCTTGATCGACGAGCGGCCGGAAGAGGTTACCGATATCGAGCGTTCGGTGCAGGCCGAGGTGATCAGTTCTACCTTTGACGAACCGCCGGAAAGGCACGTGAAGGCCGCGGACATGGTCTTGGAGCGGGCCAAGCGGCTGGTTGAACACAAGAAGGACGTGGTCATCCTGATGGACAGCCTGACGCGCCTGGCCCGGGCCCACAATTTGGTGGTCCCTCCCAGCGGCAAGACCCTGTCCGGGGGGGTGGATCCTACCGCCCTGCACAAACCCAAGCGGTTCTTCGGGGCCGCCCGCAAGGTAGAAGAGGGCGGCAGCCTGACCATCCTGGCCACCGCCCTGGTGGAGACGGGGAGCAGGATGGACGACGTCATCTTCGAGGAATTCAAGGGGACCGGCAACATGGAGCTGATCCTGGACCGGAAGCTGGCCGAGCGCCGCATCTTCCCGGCCCTGGAGGTGAAACGCTCCGGCACCCGCCGGGAAGAGTTGCTGCTCTCCAAGGAGGAACTGGAACTGATGTGGCACTTCCGGCGCATTACCAACGCCCTGGGGCCGGTAGAGGTAACGGAAATGCTGATGGACGCCATGAAAAAGACCAAAACCAACAAGGACCTCTTACGCGCCCTGCCCAAACTGTTCCCGTCCAGAGATTAATTTAGTGACTAATAACTGTTGACCAAACCCTTAAAGCCCCTCTGACAGGCTGAGCCATTCAGAGGGGCTTTATACATCAAAACCCCAAATTAGGGGTTGCCAGGACAGGATGGGGGTGATAAAATGAAACCGAGTAAACTAACAAAGTGACAATAGTATACCTGTCTGACCTCATTTATTTCTGATTGGCATTTTGGACAGAACCTGGAGGTAAGGAGAGGAGACTGGCGCATGGACAAGAAAAAACGGGTCGCCCGGGTGGTCATCACCGGATTGCTTCTTGGGGCAGGTTACTGGTCATGGACGAAGTATGCTCCTTCCTGGGAGGATACCGTCCAGGTGGTATGGAGCAGGTATTTTCCTTCCCAGGAGGATGCCATCCAGGCCACCGGTACCATTGAAGCCACCAGTGTGCAGTTGAGCGCCAAACAGTACGGAACGATTGAAACCATGACCGTCAAAGCGGGGGATCTGGTGGAAAAGGGGCAGGTGGTGGCCCAATTGTCCCGGAATGACTTGCTGGCCCAAAGAGAGCAAAACAGACTGAGCGTCCTCAAGGCGGAAGCAGCACTGGCTGACCTGACTTCGGGAGCGAGGAGCCAGGAGATCCAGGTGGCCCAGGCCAACGTGAACATCGCCCAGGAAAACCTGGCCCGGGCCACTGACGACTATAACCGCATTGACGCCCTCTTCAAAACCGGCGCCGTATCCCAGGTGGAGCATGAAAGGGCGCGCACCGCCATGGAGGTCAGCAAGAACCAGCTCCAGTACGCCTTGTCCCAGTTCAGCCTGCTGGAGGCAGGTAGCCGGCCGGAAGCCATCGAGGCCGCCAAAAAGGAAGTGGAGAGGAACAGGGCTGTTTTAAAGACAACGGAATCCTTGCTGGAGGATTTGAAAATCATTTCTCCCATCAAAGGGGTTATACTGACCAAAAACTACGAGGTGGGCGAATTTGTCCAGGCGGGAGCCCCTGTGGCTACTGTTGTCAACATGGAGGACTTGTGGATCAAGGTGTACGTTCCGACGGACGACCTGCCTTCCGTCCGCCTGGGTCAAACCGTGAGTTTTACGGTGAGTGGGGTAAACAAGACCTTTGAAGGTAAGGTGGAGGAGATCGCGACAAAGGGAGAGTTTACCCCCAAGACGATTCAGACCAAGAAGGAACGGACCAATGTGGTTTTTGGCGTGAAGATCAGGATCAGCAGCGAGGGGGGGACCCTGAAACCGGGGATGCCCGCGGACGTCATCATTAAGCGGGGGCAGTAAGTAAGATGATTAAAACCGTGGGATTAAGCAAGTCCTTTGGCAGGATCCCCGCCGTTATCTCCGTCGATCTGCACGTGCAAGAGCAGGAGATCCTTGGCCTGGTGGGACCGGACGGAGCCGGCAAGACCACTCTCATGCGCATGATTTGCGGGCTGATCACCCCGGACCGGGGCCAGGTCTATCTCCTGGGGAATCCTGCGGAACACCTGGAAAAGGCCAAGGAAAACCTGGGCTACATGCCCCAGCGCTTTAGCCTTTATGGGGATCTGACGGTGATGGAAAACATATTTTTCTTCGGATCCATGTACGGCCTGGACCGGAAAACAATTACCCAAAGGGCCGGTGAGATCCTGGAACTGACTAATCTCATCGCGTTTAAAAACCGGTTTGCCGATCAGCTGTCAGGGGGGATGAAACAAAAGCTGGCTTTGACCTGCTCCCTGGTGACCAGGCCCAACCTGCTGGTCCTGGATGAACCCACCTACGGGGTGGACCCCGAGTTTCGCAAGGAATTTTGGAAAATACTGTACGATTTAAATAAAAAGGGAATGACGATCCTGATTTCCACTCCTTACATGGATGAAGCGGAACTCTGTACCAAAGTGGCGTTTATGGACCGGGGCAGCATCGTGGCTATTGATTCTCCCGCCCGTTTGAAAAAGAATTTTCCGTACCGGATCCTGGAGTTGCGGGCCGAGGTGGAAAACGACGACGCGTTGAATAACATTCCCGGAGTGGTGGATACCTATTTCTACGGGGACCGCTACCACCTGGTATTTTCCGACTGCCCGGACCTCCTGGCCGCTGTGGAGGGCAGCTTGCATGAGCAGGGCATTCAGGTCCTTTCTCTGAGGGAAATCGCGCCCTCCATGGAAGATGTCTTTGTTTCTATGGCCGAGAAAGAGGTGGTCTGATGGAATATGTGGTGACGACACGCGACTTGACCAGGAGCTTTGGCGGCTTTGTGGCTGTTGACCGCCTCAACATCCGGATTGAGCGGGGAGAAATCTACGGTTTTCTGGGCCCTAACGGCGCCGGAAAGTCCACCACCATTCGCATGCTGTGCGGCATTCTGCAACCGACATCGGGGACGGGGACGGTTTTAGGTTATGACCTGATCCGCGAGACGGAAAAAATCAAGAGCAAAATTGGGTACATGTCCCAGAAATTCAGCCTTTATGATGATCTCTCCGTTTGGGAGAACTTGAACTTCTATGCCGGGATTTACAATGTTCCTGGGAAAGAAAGAAAAAAACGGGTCGAAGAAATGATCGCCATGGCCCAACTGACCGGCCGGGAAGATGAACTGGCGGCCAACCTCAGCGGGGGCTGGAAACAGCGCCTGGCCCTGGGGTGCGCCATTATCGCCCGCCCCTCCATTTTATTCCTGGATGAACCGACCAGCGGGGTCAGCCCCACCAGCCGGCGCATGTTTTTCAATAAAGGGGGGTAGTCAGTTAGCGCCAGTTCATTAAGAAATGTATAATTATACATTTGATTACC
>LAKY01000046.1 GCA_000987045.1 Clostridiales bacterium PH28_bin88
GGGCGGCAGTGGGGCGGGGGCTAACGGCGGAGACGTGACAGGACCTCAGGGGCTTGACCTGAAGGGCCCCAGGGCCTTCGCGGCCGTAAAGGCCAAACTGATTGCCGCGGCCGGGGCCGAGATCAGCACAGTGGACCAGGCAGTGCTGGCCTTCCTCTCCGCCGACGCGGTATTCTTGCTGGACGGCTGCAGCAAGGCCCTGGTTTTAAGCGTCAGGGGCTATGCCACCCGCGCACCCGAGGAACCGGGGACCGAGACCCTGGTCCGCGGTCCCCGGGAGGGATTCGTGGAGAGCGTCCGCATCAACACCTCGCTGCTGCGGCGGCGCCTGCGGGATCCCAACTTTAAACTGATCAGCATGCGGTTGGGCCGCCGCTCTCACACCGACTGCGTGCTGGCCTACGTGCAGGACATCGTGGACCCCGACCTGCTGTCCGAGGTGCAGCAGCGGCTGGCAACCGTCGACATCGACCACGTGCTGGAGAGCGGGACGCTGGAGCAGCTCATCGAGGACAGTTGGCTGTCCCCCTTTCCCCAGGTCCAGTACACCGAACGGCCGGACAAGGTCATCGCCGCGGTGCTGGAGGGGCGGGTGGCCCTGCTGGTGGACGGCACCCCCTTTGTCCTGCTGGTGCCGGCCACCTTTCCCCAGTTTTTCCAGGCCGGTGAGGACTACTACGAGCGCTGGATGATCGCTTCGTTCATCCGGTTCCTCCGCACCGCTGCCTCGTACATTGCTACCTTTTTGCCGGCACTCTACGTTGCGGCCATCTCCTACCACCCCGGGCTGCTGCCCAGCAAGCTGGCCCTGGCCATCGCCGCCAACCGGGAGGGGCTCCCCTTTCCCGCGGTGGTGGAGGCGCTGTTAATGGAAATCTCCTTTGAAATGTTCCGGGAGGCCGGCGCCCGGCTGCCGGGGCCCATCGGCCAGACGGTGGGCATCGTGGGGGGGCTGATCGTCGGGGAGGCGGCGGTGACCGCCAACCTGGCCAGCCCCGGTATGATCATCGTGGTGGCCATGACGGCCATTGCGGCCTTCTCCATCCCGTCCTACAACATGGCCATCGGTTTCCGGGTGATGCGCTTTCCCCTGATGATGGCGGCGGCGGTGCTGGGGCTGTACGGGCTGATGCTGGGGTTCATCCTAATCAACGTGCACATGGTGACCATGAAGAGTTTCGGCGTCGTTTACCTGGAACCCTTCGCACCGTACCGCTTCAGGGACTGGAAGGACCTGTTGGTGCGGGCGCCCATGCGGGCCATGCGCACCCGCCCGCAGTTGACCAAGTCTCGCCAGCGCTTACGGGAGGACAGCGACAAGGAAGGGGGGTGGTAGCGTGCCCGGCCCCAAGGACCGGATTTCCACCACCCAGGTGGCCATCCTTTTAACCTCGACGGTGGTCGGGGTACACTATCTCACCATGCCCCGGGTGCTGGGGGAGAGTGCGGGCCGGGACGGCTGGCTCAGCCTGCTCCTGGGCGGGGTGCTGGTACTGGCCGTCAATACGTGCCTGGTGCTGCTCGCCTGGCGGTTTCCGGGGATGACCGTCGTCGAGTACAGCCAGGAGATCCTGGGCCGCCTGCTGGGACGCGCCCTCACCTGGACGTTCGTCGTCTACTACCTCCTGGGTTCCGCTTACGCCACCAGGTGCTTCGGCGAAGTACTGAAGACCTATCTCCTGGACCGCACCCCCCTGGAGGTGATTATCCTCACCTTTCTCGCCGTGACCGCCTACCAGGTTAACCACGGCCTCAACCCCCTGGCCCGCATCGACCAGGCCTTCTTCCCGCTGCTCCTGGCCCCTCTATTAATCATTGTGCTGCTGGCCCAGAGGGAAGCGGACTACGGGGAACTGCTGCCGGTGATGGTAAACGGGGTAGGACCGGTGCTGGAGGGAGTATTAAGTGCCGTCCGGGTATACGCGGGGTACGGCCTGATGCTCTTTTTGGTCCCTTTCATGCGGCAGCCGCGGCAGGCCCTGAAGGCCAGCACTGTCGGGATTTCCATACCCATTGCCGGTTACGTGGTCATTTTTATCACCACTCTTGCCGTCCTGGGGGCGGACAACCTGGGCTACTATACCTGTCCGGTGGCGGACCTGGCCCGGGCGGTGGAGACCCCTGGGGCCTTCATTGAACGGCTGGAGACGCTGCTGATGAGCCTGTGGGTCATCACTGCCTATACCACGACAGCAGCCACTTATTACTTCAGCGTGCTGGCCGCGGCCTTGGCCATGGGCCTCAAGGAGCATCGCCCTTTGGTAACGTTATGGCTGCCGGTGATCTATTTTTTCACCATGCTGCCCCGCGACTTCCAGCAGCTTACCTCTTTCGCCAACGGGCTGGGCTACGCCCTGGTGGGACTGTCGGGACTGGTGCCTTTAATGCTGCTGTTGGCTATGGTGCGGGGGAAACGGGGTGGGGCTGATGCCTCGTAAACTGATGGTGGTGCTGCTGCTGGCTTTACCCATGATAGCCCTCGCCGGCTGCTGGGACCGCTGGGAAATCGAGGACCGGGGCTTCGTTACCGGCGTGGGGCTGGACCTGGCCCCGCCGGAAGCCGGCCAGCCTTCCGCCTACCGGGTGACCATGCAGATTGTCGACCCCAAGGCGACCAGTGGAGGAAAGGCGGGAGGAGGGGGTGGCGGCGGTGGTGGGGCGGAGACTCAACCCTTCTGGAACCTCACCAGTACCAACCGGAGCGTGTTCGAAGCGGTGAGGGAGGCCGGCACCCGCAGCGACCGGGAGCCTTACTTTGAACACATGCGGGTCATCGTCATTGGCGAGGACCTGGCCCGGTACGGCATCAGGGAGGCGCTGGATTTCTTCAGCCGGGAGCCGGAGATCCGCTGGAAGGTGCGGGTGTACGTGACCCCCGGGGAGGCCCGGAAGGTGCTGGAGGTGAAACCCCGCCAGGAAGTCATCAACGCCACCTACCTGTTCGACCTGGCCCAGAATGAACTCAGGATCAATGTTTTCTCCCCCATGACCGACCTGGGGATGGTGGCCCGCGCCCTCAATGACGGGACGGCGGTGGTGCTGCCCCGCGTGGAGCCCGGCAAGGAGGAGGTCAGGCTGGCCGGCTCGGCGGTGTTTAAAGGCGACCGGCTGGCGGGCTGGCTGGACGAATCCGAGACCCGGGGCCTGCGCTGGGTCAAGAACCGGGTGCGCGGGGGTACAGTGGTGGTCCAGCACAAGGGGGAAGCTCACGCCTTCAGCATCGATGCTTCCCGCACCCGGGTCCGGCCCAGGCTGGTAGACGGGTACATCTCCTTCACGGTGGACATTTGGACGGAAGGATACTTGGCGGAAGACCAGAGCCCGGGGGAGACCTTTGACCCAGATTACATAGACGGGCTGCAGCGGGACCTGGCCCAGCAGGTGGAACGGGAGGTGCGGGAGGCGGTGCGGAAGGCCCAGCAGGACTTCATGGTGGATATCTTCGGTTTCGGGCGGGAGTTGGAGCGCCGTTTTCCTGGGGTGTGGAAGCAAATCGAGGACCGCTGGGAGGAGGAGATCTTCCCTGCCGTCCCGGTGGAGGTGCGGGCGCAGGTCTACATCCGCCGTATCGGAGTAGTGCGTTAGTGGTCAGTGGCCAGGAAAAGACCCCAAAGGAATACCTGGAACTGGCCACTAGCCACTGACCACTAAATAGCTGGTCACCAGCAACTAGTCACTAAGTTAAGGGAGGTGATAAATCGTGCGCTGGCTTTTCTGGCCCGCCTTTGCCGCCATCTTGTGGCTGGCGGCCTATTACATGGTTCCGCGGGAAAATATCCGGCGGTTCTGGACCCTGGGGCTCATTGGTGGGGCGGGGCTCACCCTGTTAATTCAGGTAATCGCCGTTCCCCTGTTAGGTTTATGGAGGTTCATTAACCCCTTCTTTTCCATCGCCGGTATTCCCCTGTTCCTGCCGGTGGCGTATATCGCTGAAGTACTCATCTTTGCCCAGTACCTGCCCCCGGGAACCGGGGAGCGTGCCTTGTACGTGGTCGGTTTCGGCGGGCTGAACATGGCGGTGGAGTGGTTCTTCCTGCGATACGGCCTGATGGCCCACCCGGACTGGAACCTGTTGTACACCTTTTTCCTGGGCATCGTCGCCCACCTGGCGGTGGTTTACTTGTACACCCTGCTGGTAAGCCGTGAGGCTAAAACCGTATAATTGGGCTTCACCAGGTAAAAATTATACCTAGGACTATTCCGCACGAAAAAGTCTTTCCGGTGGTTGATCAAAACAGGCAAATTGCTGGTATCAACAAGAAGCAAGGCACAGGAAGCTGCATCTTGCCTCCGGCTTCTTGTAACGAAAGAGGTGAATTTAGATGCTTCAATCTCAGGAAGAAGTCATGAAGATCAAGGACGCGCTCCTGATCCAGAAGACCATTAACCAGGTGGAAGTGGCGGAGCGAAAGTGCCGCCTGTACGTGGACATGGCGGAGGATGCCGCCACCAGGACCTCTTTCGGAGTTCAGGTCAAGGTGCTGGAAAAAACCTCAAAGGATCTGAGAGACATGCTGCCCAAATTCATGTGAGAGGGGTGCCTGACGGTGGAAATGAACGAAACCAAACCCATGAGCGACCTGGATATGCTCTACGACTACGAAAAGGACGCCCGCCTGGCGGCCCTCGGCTACCTGGGGATGGCTGCCGAGGCTCACGACGAGAAGCTGAGGGAAAAGTTCGCGATGCTGTCCACTGCCTCCCAGAAGACCCATGAGCTGTTCACCACCATGATTATCAAAAAGGGCGGTAACATCTTCTAGATTCTAGAAGCTGGATACTGGAAACTGGATGCTGGAATACTGGTTCGAATTAGCTTGGCTAATTCTTTCAGATTTTCTATCTTCTAGCGTCCTGCTTCCTGCCTCAAGCAAGGAGGTGTGCTAGTGCCCTTCGGACTGAAGATCCCGGCAGTCAGCCTTGAAACGGTGATGTGGGGAATTGAAACGGTATTCACCCCGCCGATGGTGGCGCTGCTCTTGATCACCGGGGGCTGGCTGGTGGTGATGCTCGGGCGCGCCCTGGCTGAGCGCCAGCTGGACCGGGAGGCCCGGGTGGCTACCCTGGGGGGCTGGGTTTACCTGGCCCTGGCGGCCGCCGGTTACCTTGCTCCCCATATCTACTTTCTTTTCTTTTATTAAAGGAATAAGTTCATTCTCTTCCTTTCCAACCCCCTGGTGTATAATATGGGGGAGAAAAGAAGGACAGGGAGAGATGGCTGTGAAGATGCTGGTCGGGCTGGGGAACCCCGGCGCCCGCTACGAAACCACCAAACACAACGTGGGGATGATGGTGATCGACCTCCTGGCCGACGAGCTGGGGATCGAGGTGACCCGCTCCCGCTGCCGGGCGCTGGTGGGTGAAGGCCGCGTGGGGGCGCAGCGGGTGGCGCTGGTAAAGCCCCAGACCTTTATGAACCTGAGCGGGGAGGCGGTAGGTCCCCTGGCAAATTGGTACAAGATACCTCCGGAGGACATTATCGTCATTCACGATGACCTGGACCTGGACACAGGGAGGCTGCGCCTCCGGGCGCGGGGAGGGGACGGCGGTCACCGGGGTATCCGTTCCATCATGGACCACCTGGGTACCGACCGGTTCGTCCGGGTCAAGATCGGGGTCGGGCGGCCCCCGGCGGGGTGGGACGCCGCTGACCACGTGCTGGCTCCTTTCAGTGATGACGAGTGGAGCCTGGTTGAACAGGCGCTGGCCCGTGCCGCGGAAGCAGCCCGGGCGTTACTGGAAACGGACGTGGAAGCGGCCATGAACCGCTATAACCGGTGATGTGGGAAGTGAGAAGTGAGAAATGAGAAGTGAGAAATGAGAAGTGGGAAGACGTTAGGGTGATGGCACGGACGATTCTAGCCGGGTTGCTTGCTGCCGGGGTAGCCTGGGCCGTCAATAGATGGCTGGTGGGCACCTGGGGTAACAGGGTAATCACCGGCCTGGTCCCGCTGGTGGAGGAAGTGGTCAAGACGGGACTGGCGGTTGGCATGGGCGTGAACATCCTTCCGGTCCATACCGTCTTCGGGGCGGTGGAACTGGTATCTGACTTCGCTTCCCCTCGTCCACCGGCGAAAAGCATACCCGCAGGTGCCCTGGCCCTGGCCGGGCACTTGCTTTTTGGCTATCTGACTGCTGCCGGCTATACCGCCACCGGCAGGTGGTGGTGGGGCCTGGTCGCGGGAATTGCGGTCCACCTGACCTGGAACACCCTGGCGGTAAAGGTATCCCGCCGCTTTAGTGGCTAGTGGTCAGTGGGGTAAGCCGAAAAAGCTCCCAGAAAAATACCAGGAACTGGCCGATGATGGCTGGCCGCTGACCACTGACAAGGTTGACGGGAGCAGGCCTGATGGCATATAATCAGGTTGGCTTTCAATTTTAATATGCTGCGGTTCTTGAAGCTGGGTACCAGAAGCTGGAGCGCAATGTTGTTTGAATTGGCCCCGCCAATTTCCGCCCTTGTTCCTGCCTCCTGCTTCCTGCCTCTATCCTCTTGAATGGGGGGTCCTGACGGGCGCCCTTCATTTGGTTTGGGGAAAAAACGTGTGTTGAAGGAGCACACTTTTAGACACATTTTAACGGAATATATGGGGTGAAAGGAATTGCGACATCAGGGACTAATCCGGTTAATCACCGCCACGGCGGCATTCCGGTCGCTGCAGGCGGGCGTCGAGTTACGCCAAAGCCAGCAGGTCTACGGGCTGGCCGGTTCCCAGTTAACCTTGTGGCTGGCGGGGCTACTCCAGGAAACAGGGAGGCCGCTCCTGGTGGTGACCCCCGGCCTGGAGGAAGCTCGCAGGATCACTATGGATTTGAGCGCCTTTTTACCGGAGGAGGAAGTAGGTTTCCTCCCTCCCGCCGAGGTGATGCCCTACGAGGTTTATGCCAGGAGTCTTGACCTGGCGGTACAGCGGTTGACTGTGATGGAGAGCCTGCTGGCAGGCCGGATCAGGGTGCTGGCCATGCCGGCGGCAGCCGCCGTCCAGCCCATGACTCCGCCGGAAGCGTGGCGAAAAGCGATTTTTCACCTGGCTGCGGGGCAGCAGGTAACCTGGGAAGACCTGTTGCACCGGCTGGATGCCTTGGGTTACCAGCGGTCGGAGGTGGTAGAGGTTCCGGGGCAGGTAAGCGTGCGGGGAGGGATTGTGGACATTTTTCCCCTTACCATGGACCAGCCGGTGAGGGTAGAGTTTTTTGACGACGAGGTGGACTCCATCCGGACCTTCGACCCCCGTTCCCAGCGTTCCCTGGAAGCGTTGCCCGAAATAGCCGTCACCCCTGTCCGGGAACTGCTCCTGACACCGGAAGCCCTGGAGCGGGGGAAGGCAGCCTTACAGAGGGAATACCAGACCCAACTCAAACGGCTGGAAAAACAGGGCCGCGGGGAGGCTGCCCGCCACCTGGAGGAAAAGGTGGCGGGGTACCTGGAACAACTGGAAACAGGCGCTTTCGGCACGGGGCTGGAACAGTTCCGGCACCTTTTTTACCCGCAGGCCCCTACCATTCTGGAATACTTTCCGGCCCCTCCCCTGGTGGTAATGGATGAGCCGGGGCGTATCAAGGAAACCATGGTGCAGGCGGCGGGCGAAATGGCCGAGATGTTCGGCCAGCTCCTGGCGGCGGGGGCGGCTTTGCCTTCCCAGGCGGAAAACCCGCCCGACTATGATCACCTGCTGAAGCTTTTTTTTAGAGGGCGTCCCCTGATCTGCTTTTCCCTGCTCCCCAAACAGTTCCCCGGGATATCGCCGATGAACATCGTAGGGGTTACCGCCAAGACCATGCACCCCTTTCTGGGCAAAACCAACATGCTGGCCGAAGAGGTGAAGAACTGGCGCCACTCCCGCTACTCGGTGGTGCTGTTCGCGGGGAACCAGGAGCGGGCCCAACTGATCAAGGACGCTCTGTGGGACCAGGGGGTGGAGGCCCCGGTCACGGAGGACCTTTCCGGACAGCTTTATCCCGGCCAGGTAATGATCACCCTGGGAACCCTGCAAAAAGGCTTTGAATTTCCCCAGTGGAAGCTGGTGGCGGTCAGCGACGCGGAGGTGTTCGGCCGGCAGAAGCGGCCCCGGCCCCGGAAGTCGTTCAAGGAAGGGACCAGGATTGCGGCCTTCACGGACCTTAAAGTGGGGGACTTCGTGGTGCACGTCCAGCACGGTATCGGCCGCTACAGGGGTATTGAACAACTAGAGGTGGGCGGTGTCCAGAAGGATTACCTGCTGGTGCAATATTCCGGCGAAGACCGCCTGTACGTACCCACGGACCAGGTTTCCATGATCCAGAAGTATGTGGGCGCCGAAGGTCACGTGCCCAAATTGAACCGCCTGGGGGGTAACGAGTGGGCGCGGGCCAAAAAACGGGTACAGGAATCGGTGGAGGCCATGGCGGAGGAACTTCTGGCCCTGTACGCCGCCCGGGAGGCCATGCCTGGCTACGCCTTCAGTCCCGATACTGTCTGGCAGCGGGACTTTGAGGCAAGTTTCCCCTATACCGAGACCCCGGATCAACTCCAGGCTATCGCTGAGGTCAAGAGGGACATGGAGGCCCGCCGGCCGATGGACCGCCTGCTTTGCGGCGATGTGGGGTACGGCAAGACCGAGGTGGCGCTGCGGGCCGCCTTCAAGGCGGTGATGGACGGTAAACAGGTGGCGGTGCTGGTCCCTACCACTATCCTGGCCCAGCAACACTACCAGACCTTTCAGGAACGCATGGCGGCATTCCCCGTTTCCGTGGCGGTGCTGTCCCGCTTCCGGTCGGCCAAACAGCAGGAACAAACCGTCAAGGGGCTGAGAGCCGGGGCGGTGGACATCGTGATCGGTACTCACCGCCTGCTGTCCCAGGATGTCAAGTTTAAAAACCTGGGTCTGGTCATCGTGGATGAAGAGCAGCGCTTCGGGGTAGCCCACAAAGAAAAGTTGAAGCAGCTGAGTAAAAATGTGGACGTGCTCACCCTTACCGCTACCCCCATCCCCCGCACCCTGCACATGTCCATGGTGGGGGTCCGGGACATGAGCCTCATTGAAACGCCTCCAGAGGACCGCTTCCCGGTACAGACTTATGTGGTGGAGTACAGTCCGGAACTGGTGCGGGAGGCCATCCGCCGGGAGATGTCCCGGGGTGGCCAGGTTTACTTTGTCCACAACCGGGTGATGGACATTGACCGGATCACCCGGCATCTGCAGGAATTGCTCCCGGACGCCCGGATCGGGGTGGCCCACGGCCAGATGCGGGAGGACCAACTGGAGCGGGTGATGCTGGACTTCATGGAGGGTAACTACGATGTGCTGGTCTGCACCTCCATTGTGGAGAACGGGCTGGACATCTCCAATGTTAACACCCTCATCGTGCACGAGGCGGATCACTTTGGCCTTTCCCAGCTCTACCAGCTGAGGGGCAGGGTGGGCCGTACCAACCGCCTGGCCTATGCCTATTTCACCTACCGGCGGGACCGGGTACTGGGGGAGGCGGCAGAGAAACGGCTGGCCGCCATCCGGGAATTTACCGAGTTCGGCTCCGGTTTCAAGATCGCCATGCGGGACCTGGAGATCCGCGGCGCGGGAAACATCCTGGGGCCGGAGCAGCACGGGCACATGCTTTCGGTGGGCTTTGACCTCTACTGCCAGCTCATGGAGGAAGCGGTGCAGAAACTGCGTGCCAGAACGGGCGAACCCGCGGGGGAAGCTGCCCCCGAACCCACCGGTCCGACCATCGAACTGAATGTGGATGCATATATCAGTGATGCCTATATCCCCCAGGCTGCCCTGAAGATGGAGGTTTACCAGCGGATGATGGCTGTAGAATCCATGGCGGATGTAGAACAACTGGAAGAGGAGGTGTTTGACCGCTTCGGCGAATTGCCTCCGGTGGTAAAAAACCTGATGCATCTCGCCCGTCTCAAGGTACTGGCGCAGGAGGTTCATGTCACCCGGGTGGAGCACAAGAAGGGCGAGGTCCACCTGGTGTTCGGACCCGACCACGGCCTTAAAGGTGAGAAGCTGATGCAGTTGGCGGGTGCTTTTCCCCGTCGCCTCTCCTTCTCGGTGGCGGGCGGCCTGACTATCGCCGCGCGGGTGGCCGGGATGTCCCAGGCGGATCTCCTGATACTTGTGGAAAGTATTTTCAAGCGGATAAAACTCCTTGCGGCGGCCAGGACAGGCTGATATAATGAACACGTGTTCAAGCACTGGTAAAATCGCGCCTTGCGGCGCCAGCGCTTTAATACTTGGGTTCTTTGCTTTTAACTTCTTAAGGAAGGTAGTGAAACATGCGCCAGGTACAGAAGTCACTATTGTTTTTATTGCTGCTGGCGGGTATCTTCCTGGTAGCCGGCTGTGGCCAGAAAAAGGACGCTGTAGCCACCGTAAACGGGGAGGCCATCACCAAGACCCAGTTGGCGGAGCGGGTCAGCGAAATGAAGGCCTACGCCAAGAGCCAGGGATTCGACCTGGACAGCCCGACTCACGCCCCGCTTTTAAAAGAAGTGGAAACAGACGCCCTGGAGGGCCTGATCCAGGAAGCCCTTTTCCGCCAGGCCGCCAAGGACAAAGGAGTCAAGGTCAGCGACCAGCAGGTGGACGAGCAGCTGAAGCTGATGAAGGGCGGGATGACCGACCAGCAGTTCCAGGAGGCGCTGAAGGCGCAAAACATGACTGAGGCCAAGCTGAAGGAACGCCTGAGGATAGTCCTGTTGCAGGACGCCCTGTACAAGAAGGTTACCGAGGGCATCAAGGTGGAATCCGCCCAGGTACAGGACTACTTTAACGAGTTTAAGGACAGCCTGGTCAAGATGAAGGTCAGCCACATCCTCTTTTTAGCCCAGGAAGGCGAGGCAACGGAAGCGCAACTGGCGGAAGCCAAGGCCAAGGCCGAGGCGGTGATCAAGCAGTTGAAAGAGGGCGCTGATTTTGCCGCCCTGGCCAAGGAGAAATCCGAGGATGAGGGATCGTCCAAGGAAGGCGGCCTGCTGGACTACTACTTCACCCGGGAAGACCCCTATTTTGTGCCGGAATTCGTGGCTGGGGCCTTTGAACTGGAAAAAGGCGCCTTCAGCCAGGAACCTGTGAAGTCTCCTTTTGGTTATCACGTAATCAAAGCAGAAGACAAAAAAGAGAGTTTTGAAGAACTCAAAGACGAGATAGAAGCCACCTTGCTGGCGGAGGAGAAGAACAAGCGGTTCGGTGAATACTACACCCAGTTGGAATCCAATGCGAAGATTGTCAAGAACCTTCCCGAAGAACCCAAAGAAAGCGAAGCACCGAAGGAAGGAACTGACGACAAAGGTAGTAAAGATAGTACTGAAGAAAAGAAGAATTAAAGGACGCCGCCCAGGCGATACGGTGTTGGCCGTATCGCCTGCTTATTTTTGCACCATCAGAAAGTATAACTTTCTGTGGATATTAGCGCAAGCCAAGTTTTCTTTATAAGCTCCTCTGGTATAAGAGTAAGCATCCGGGATATGCTATGCTTGGGGGCAAAAAGCAGCAAAGGGGCGAATGCGAGGGTTAACCAAGAATTTTTAGCGCTCAATGGAAAAAAATGAATAATTGAAGTTACCGCATTATATACTAACAATGAAAGACTAAAGGTTGAGAGGAAGTTTCCCAAGGCCTAACCCATGCCGAAAAGGAGGGATAACCGTAGAGATGAAGGCAACAGGAATCGTACGGCGCATTGACGATTTAGGTAGAGTAGTGATCCCAAAAGAGATCCGTCGCACGTTGCGAATTCGCGAGGGTGACCCTCTGGAGATCTTCGTGGACCGCGAAGGAGAAGTTATCCTCAAAAAGTATTCCCCTATTGGCGAACTAGGAGATTTTGCCAAGGAATATGCCGACTCCTTAAATGAAGCCATCGGCCACATCGCGTGTATTGCCGACCGTGATACCATTATCGCGGTATCCGGGGCTCCCAAGAAGGAATTTCTCAACAAACCCATCGGTGCGGCAGTGGAAAAGGTGATGGAAGAGCGCAAATCCGTGCTCATCAATAACCCGGGTGAACACCTGCTTTGCAAGGATTGTCCCATTGAAGTGGATGACGAGGAGCAGTGCAAATTTACCGCCGAGGTAATTGCCCCCATTATCGCCGAAGGAGACCCTATTGGCGCGGTCATCCTTTGTTCCAAAGAGCCCGGGGTCAAAATGGGTGACATGGAAGTGAAGCTGGCCGAGACGGCGGCGGGCTTTTTGGCCAAACAGATGGAGCAGTAAGGGATGGCGCGAAAAGCGCCATTTTAATTTAGTTGGACTACTATTGGGCCTGCTGCTATATTATAGAAAGAGATCCTCTGGCAGGAAAGGGTGACGGCAGTGCCCAAGCAGCATTTTTTACGCGGAGCCATGGTCCTTACCCTGGCGGGACTCACCAGCAAGGTGATTGGCGCTCTTTACCGCATTCCGCTGGCCCGTTTGATGGGTGGGGAGGGGATGGGACTCTACCAGATGGCCTATCCCGTTTATACCATGCTGCTGGCGCTATCCACTGCCGGTATCCCGGTAGCCATCTCCATCCTGGTGGCTGAACATGAGGCCCGGGGTGACGCCGCGGGCGCCAGGCGGGTGTTCCGGGTGGCGCTGGGGATGCTGGCGGTTACCGGGGCACTGTCCTCGTTCCTGCTTTTCCGTGGGGCTTTTTTCCTGGCTCAAGAGGTGCTGCATGAACCCCGTTCCTTTTACCCGGTTGTAGCCCTGTCCCCGGCTGTATTCCTGGTGGCGGTGATGTCCGCCTTCAGGGGCTATTTCCAGGGGCAGCAGGTGATGGCTCCTACCGCCGTCTCCCAGGTAGTTGAGCAGGTCGTCAGGGTTTCGGCGGTGCTGGCCGGCGCCTTTTTGCTGCTGCCCTACGGGGAGGAGTTTGCCGCCGCGGGGGCCACCTTCGGTGCTGTGGCAGGCAGCGCCGCCGGACTGGTCCTACTTTTGTTCTTGTATGCCCGTGAACAGTGGGGCCTAAGGGGCGGGAACCGGCAACGTGCCAGGCGCAGGGTGCACACGGAACCTACCGGCAAGCTGATGTGGCGCATCGCCGTAATTGCCCTCCCGCTGTCTCTGGGGGGCCTGGTGATGCCTGTCATGCAGATGATCGACGCTGCCATGGTGCCGATCAGGCTGCAGGCGGCGGGTTTCAGCCCGGACAAAGCCCTCGACCTCTTCGGCCAACTGACCGGGTTTGCGGGCACCCTCATCAACCTGCCGACGATCATTACGGTTTCCCTGGCGGTAAGCCTGGTGCCGGCGGTGGCGGAGGCGCGGGCGGGCCAGGACTTGGAGGCGATGCACCACTGTATCGGGGAGGCCCTGCGCATGACCTTCATGCTGGTGTTACCCGCGGCGGCAGGCTTGTGGCTGCTGGCAGCCCCCATCAGCCTTTTGTTGTACGACCTGCCTGAAGTGGGGATTCCCCTGCGGGTCCTGGCCCCAGGGGTACTGCTGGTGGGCTTGTACCAGACCACCTCGGGAGCGCTGCAAGGACTGGGAAAGACCTACCTGCCGGTGAGGCATTTGCTGGCGGGGGCAATGGTGAAGGTCCTCATGAACTACTACCTGACCGCCATGCCGGCCCTGGCCGTCAAGGGAGCCGCCGCCGCTACCGTGGGTGGTTTTCTGGTGGCATTTGTCTTGAACTATATATCGGTCGTGCGTTTTGCCCGCTTTCGCT
This sequence comes from Clostridiales bacterium PH28_bin88, assembly GCA_000987045.1. Taxonomy (GTDB): domain Bacteria; phylum Bacillota; class PH28-bin88; order PH28-bin88; family PH28-bin88; genus PH28-bin88. Next base: position 13,654 of record LAKY01000046.1, read on the forward strand.
TACGGGTGGCGGATTCCTTGCTAAAACCTGCCATTGCTGCTACAATAATGACGTTGGCGGTTGACCAGGTCTACGGGTACTCGGCGGCTGTGATCGGTTTCAAAGCTGGCACCGTCGCGGCGGTTTTGGCCGGGGCAGGGGTATACCTGGTTGGCTTGCTGGTGCTGGGGGCGGTGAGGGAGCTGGAGATTGCCATGCTTCCCCTGGTTGGACCGCCCCTCGCGGGTTACTTGCGCAAGTTAGGAGTTGTGAGGAGATAAAGTGGGACGTTTCTTGACAGTTACCGGGCTGGGACCGGGTGACCCGGCCCTGATCCCGGCAATTACGTGGCAAAGTTTACGCCTGGCGTCACGGGTGTTCCTGCGCACTGAAAGGCACCCGGTGGTGCCGGAGCTGGTACGGAAAGGCATATCCTTTGAGGCGATGGACGGGTATTACGAGGAAGCCGGTTCTTTTGAAGAGGTCTACCGGCGGATTGTGGCTCGCCTAATGTCCGCCGCCGGGGAACGGAGAGGTGAGGTAGTTTACTGTGTGCCCGGCCACCCCATGGTAGCGGAAACCACCGTGGAATGGATTTTGGCACAAGCCCCGGAAGCAGGTATCCTGGTGGAGGTAGTGCCCGCGATGAGCTGTCTCGACGCGGTTTACAGCGCCTTAAGGCTTGATCCCGCCAAGGGGCTCGTGATCCTGGACGCCCTGGAGTTAAGGCCGGAGCAGTTGGTACCAGGCCTGGGCTGCCTGGTGACCCAGTTCTACGACCGCCGGGTTGCTTCAGAAGTGAAGCTTTCCTTGATGGAACGCTACCCGGACGAACACCCGGTTACCGTGGTACGGGCGGCCGGCGTCCCGGGGGAGCAAAGGGTGGAGGAGATGCCCCTGTACCGGGTGGACAGGCTGGAGTGGGTGGATTATCTCACGACCCTCTACGTCCCACCTTGCCGGGAAAATGCGGATGAGTCGCGGCTGGGGAGGTTGGGTGGACAAGCCGGCTATCCTTTGGACCCGCTTGTGCAATTGATGAGCACTCTGCGAGGCGACCGGGGTTGCCCGTGGGATAAGCAACAGACCCATCAGAGCCTGAAGCGCTACCTGGTGGAAGAGGCCTACGAGGTGTTAGATGCCATTGATTCCGCCAATATGCATAATTTGTGTGAAGAGTTGGGAGACTTACTACTGCAGGTGGTGTTTCATGCCCAGTTAGCGCGGGAGTCCGGGGCATTTGACATGAATGACGTGGTGCAGGGCATCACCGAAAAAATGATCCGGCGGCACCCCCATGTTTTCGGGGAAGTAGAAGCGGAGACACCCTCCGAGGTCAAGGCTAACTGGGATCAAATCAAAGCGGCGGAAAAAGAGGAAGCCGGGCAAAAGTCCGCTATGGACATCCCGCGAGCACTGCCCGCCCTGATGCGGGCGGAAAAGGTTCAACAGGCTGCGGCGAGAGTGGGCTTTGACTGGCCGGAAGTCTCCGGGGCCTGGGAAAAGGTCGGCGAAGAGTTGCGGGAGCTGAAGGCGTCGGTCGAGAACGGGGATGCGGGGACCGTCCGGGAGGAAATGGGGGATGTATTGTTTGCCGTTGTGAACGTGGCGCGGTTCCTGGGGATTCACGCGGAAGAAGCACTGGGGCGATCGGTTGAGAAGTTTATCCGCCGTTTTCGGCATATAGAGACACGGGCACAGGAGCAAGGTCGGAATTTGGCAGAAATGACGCTGGAAGAAATGGACATTTTCTGGGAAGAGGCTAAAAAATCCCCGTAAACCTTGGAAAAATTTACGTTGAAATCAGATGGTTGGCAGGAGATTCCTTAATCTTAGCGAACTAAGCAAAATGCAATTAATTTCATTACAGGAGGGATCCTTTTGAACAAAACGGAACTGGTCAGCAGTGTGGCGGAAAAAGCCGAAATTACCAAGAAGGACGCGGAAAAAGTCGTCAACGCCGTTTTCGGCAGCATCGAAGATGCTTTGGCCAAGGGAGACAAGGTCCAATTGGTGGGCTTCGGCACCTTTGAGGTACGTGAGCGGGCTGCCCGTACCGGGCGCAACCCCAAGACCGGAGAAGAGATCGACATTCCCGCCACCAAGGTTCCATCCTTCAAGGCCGGTAAATCCCTGCGGGACTCTGTCGGCAAGTAACGTCCGTATTTTAAAGAAAACTTGACTTGTGCCGAGCGTAAGCGACGGCAGAAGTCGACGTTGCACTTGTGCCACGGAAAGTTGTACTTTCTGATGGTATAAAAAGTGGTTTGTGTGTCATGAAAATCAGGTTCACTGGAACCTGATTTTTTTCCAGTGGGAAGGTGGATGCGATGCGGCTGGACAAGTGGCTTAAGGTTTCACGAATTATTAAAAGGCGAACCCTGGCAAAAGAGGTCTGTGATGGTGGGCGGGTGGCCGTCAACGGCAGGCCGGCTAAAGCATCAACCGAATTGAAGGTGGGGGATGTGGTAGCCGTTAACTTTGGCTCCCGGATCCTGCGGGTGGAAGTGCTGGCCACCCCCGATTCCGTGAGAGCGGATGCCGCCAAGGATATTTACAGGGTGATTAGTGACTAGTGACTAGTATCGGGAAACGAAGAACTTTTAACGGGCAGCCTAATTGTTGCCATGTCGCAAGGCTGCCGCTTGAAGCAGAAATTGGTACTCATAAAGTCTTTTCACCCCGAAAACACTAGAACCGTCCCAATTTATCCATTGTTGCCGTAAAGAAGTAAGGGGGTAAGCATATGTGGTACCGCAAGCATTTGGTGATCTTGCTGGTGGTTGTTGCCCTGGCGGTCCTGTCAGCGGGCTGTCCCGGACCTGCCAGAAAGCCGGGAGTGCCCGGAGGTCCTGGAGGCCTGCGTCAAGAACCAACCATCTCTTTATTCATCAATGAAACCGGCGAAAAGAAGAATATCAAGATTGAGGAGTACTTGGAGGGTGTGGTTGCAGCGGAAATGGACCCCTCCTGGGAAATTAACGCTTTAGCTGCCCAGGCCATCCTGGCGCGCACCTTTACCATGAAGAAGATCCAGGAAGGTGGTGTCAGAGAGCGCGGCGTGGACGCATCTACCGATGTGAAGGAATTTCAGGCCTACGCCCCGGAAAAGATTAATGACCGAGTCCGCCAGGCGGTAAGGATGACCCGCGGTGAGGTCGTAACATACAAGGGTAATTACATTAACGGCTGGTTCCACGCCGACGGTGGGGGAAAGACGGCGGCCTCCGCCAACGAGGGCCTCGCCTTTAAGAAGGAGCCTACCCCGTACATCAAGAGCGTTAAGGACCCGGGGTTCAACATCACCGTGCCGGAGAACAAGTCATGGACCGCCCGTTTCCCCGCGGAGCAGGTGCGGGCGGCGGTGAAGCAATCCGCCGGCCAGGATCCCGGCAGTATCACGGAGGCAAGGGTGGTAGCCCGGGGCCCTTCCGGAAGGGCTACTACCGTGCGGGTCGGTAGTGTTACCTTGAGTGCTCCGGCTTTACGGCTGGCATTGGGTAACGATCAGATGCGTTCCACCCTTTTGAGCAAGTTTGCAGTGGAGGGAGGGGCGCTGGTAGTCAGCGGCAGGGGGTACGGCCACGGGGTCGGGATGAGCCAGTGGGGAGCCCGTGCCATGGCCCAACAGGGGAAAAAGCCCGAAGACATCGTAAATTTCTTCTTCCGGGGAGTTATCATAGAAAAGCGGTGGCAATAAGGAGGCAGGAGGTAAGAAGCAGGAAGCAGGATTGTTTGAGGGGAATTGGCTGCGCCAATTCCTTCTATTTTTCCTGCCTCCTGCTTCCAGCTTCCAGCCTCTTGTAACAGAAATTACCGTCATATGTCCGCTGCGGGGCGAATAGAGTGTTATCGGGGGGGAGGACCATGGTCGAAGAACGGCGCCACCAATTACAACTAGTAAACCGGGAACAGCTAAGCGTAACTGGTGTCTCTCATGTGGCCAATTACGATGACAGCGAGATCTTGTTGGACACCAAGATGGGTGCCCTGATACTCAAAGGTGAGGGCCTCAATATCGTTCACTTGGATGTTGAACAGGGTAACTTGTCGGTTTCGGGGCAGATCACCAGCCTGGTTTATTCAAATCAGGACGTCAGGGGCGGATCCGGACGGCGTAAGGCTATCTGGCAACGCCTGCTAAAGTAACCGGGAATCCCAAACGATGATTTCAGTCTTTGACCAGGTGCGTGCCTTTGCCCTGACCATTGGTATCGGTGGCATCATAGGGGTCCTATTCGACCTGTACCGGGCATGGCGCTACTTGGCCAGGCCGAATCAGGTGCTCACCTACCTGGGTGATGCGCTGGTTTGGCTGGTCCTCACCCCCACTGCGTTCTACTTGTTGCTGTTGAGTAACGGTGGCGAGTTACGGTTCTATGTTTTTCTCGGGCTGGTCCTGGGGTTCGGGTTGCACCTGCGCTGGATGAGTCGCAAGACAGTATTCTTTTGGCGCAGGATGCTATACCTTGTGGGGCGGGGTTGGCGTCTTGGTGTAGTGGTGACCCTTTTTCCCGTATGGGTAGGTAAGAAGATCCTGCACTGGCCACTGGGGTTGTTAAGCCTGGGATTATGGCATTTCGGGAGGGTTGTTAAAATACTGGGACGCCAACTAACCGGCGGGATGGCCCTTAGTTGGCGACGTTGGACACGCGGACGCCGTACCCCGCCCACTTAACAAGAGGCAGGAGGTAAGAAGCAGGAAGCAAGAGGTAGAGTCGGTGGCGGCTCGGGATTTCCTGGATTGCCCATGGGGCAGAGATGGTTGTTAAAAGTGTTATGGAGACTCGCACCGGGAAGGGAACCCACTCAAAAGTTATCCACACAGCTGTGATGGAAAGCCATCGCGGCTTTTTTTCTTGGAAAAGAAGGAATATCAGCGGAGACCACGAATAATTTGTACACAATACGTACTAAGAATGTACAATATTTGTCCACAAAATGTGGATATCCTGTGGATAAGAGAATGGATAACCCCGGCGAAGGCGGGTAGCTAATGCACATTGAAATCCGAGGGGCGGAGAGACTCAGCTTTCGGGAAAGACAGGTGGTAACCCTGAAAGAGATGGGTCGTTCCACGGAACAGATCTCCCAACAACTGGGTTTGAGTTCTAGTACCGTGGCAACCCTTTATCATCGTGCCCGTGGAAAAGGATATGAAGTAGTAATCGTGATCCCCGGTGATTCCATGGGCCTGTTTGAAAACCTTGCGGAGGAGGAATAGCAAGATGTACCCGGTTCCCAAGAATTATCCGGTACGGGGAGAGCCGAAAGCCCACCCGAGACACCGTAAGAGAAAAATAGTATTCCGGCCCAAGGCCCGGGTATTTCTCCTGCTGGCGGTGGTGGGTTACGTGCTTTTTTCCTTCGGGCGTTTGGAATGGAAAGAGCGACAGATAGAAAAGGAGTTTCTATTCTACCAGTCGCAAAAACAGGCACTGGAGGCACAGGCCCGGGAACTGGAAGCCGAAATCCAGGCCATGAATTCCAGGGCCTTTGTGGAAAGAATTGCCCGGCAGGAACTGGGGTTAATTTACCCGGGCGAAAAGGTGCTTATGCGGGCCGAACCAGGAGATGTGCTGCCGCTGGAACCTAGTGATCCCAAGGCCGATATCAGGGACTAGGCTGTAATGGACCGTATCGGCAAATAAAATGGCGATTCCTGGCGATTTCGTGAGTATTGACACAAGGATCTCCCCTGTTCTATAATAGAAATAGCGCATTGAAGAACAGGAGGAATTTTCTTAGTATGGCCATTGCAGTAGGCAACATTGTGGAAGGGGTGGTCACGGGGATCACTAAGTTTGGTGCCTTTGTGGAACTCCCCGGAGGGGTGACCGGTCTCGTGCACATTTCTGAGGTTGCCGACGCCTATGTCAAGGATGTGAAGGATTACCTGAAGGAAAGGGATCGAGTTCGGGTCAAGGTGATTAACGTCGACGACAGTGGTAAAATCGGTCTTTCCATCAAGCAAGCCAGCCCCGATTACGACCCGTACCACCGCCAGCGACGGCACCGTCCTACTTCAACCTCTTTCGAGGATAAGCTGGCCAAGTTTATGAAAGAAAGCGACGAACGCCTGACGGATCTCCGCCGTAATACCGATTCGAAGCGAGGGGGGCGCGGAGCCAGCAGGATGTAAATAAATAATATAGTAAAAGAAGCATTCCCTCATGGGAATGCTTTAATAAGGGGCGGCAGCCCCTAGCGGACAAGAAAGGCGACTTCCGATAAACCGCCGAAGGCGATGAAAGTCGCCTTTCTTGATGTATGGGGAATCTCCCCAAATTTCGGAGGTGGCGTGATGTCTCTCTATGCCGCGATTGATATCGGGACCAATTCTACCCGCCTGCTGGTTGCTGAAGTCTTGCGAGGCAGGGTATATCCGGTGCATACGGCCATGGATATTACCAGGCTTGGGGAGGGCCTTCAGGAAAGCCCGGTTTTAAGTGAGGAGGCAATGAACCGTACCTTCAAGGCGCTAACCGGGTTTCAGGAGACGATGGGAAAGTATCCCCTGGAGGGGTTAGATGTGGTTGCCACCAGTGCCGTCCGGGACGCGAAAAACGGTACCGGATTCGCGGCACAGGCGTCTCATGTCCTTGGTGTACCGGTACGGGTGATTAGCGGCGGTGAGGAAGCACGGTTAAGCTACCGGGGGGCGGTTACAGCCACCGGCGCAGACGGGGATCCGGTAGTGGTGGATATCGGCGGCGGAAGCACAGAAATCATCTACCGGCTAAGGACAGGAGAATTCATGTTTCACAGCAATGACGTAGGGGCGGTGCGGTGCACCGAAAACGGTCATTCAGAGGAAGATATATTAAAGGTGCTTCGTCCCGACATTAACCGCATCCGGGAACTACCGGAAGTCTTCCTGATCGGGGTAGGGGGTAGCATCACCACCCTGGCTGCCCTGGAACAGGAGATGGTGACCTATAATCCCGACGCCGTGCATGGATACTTGCTGCCCTACCAGGCGGTGGTTCGCTGGAAAACCGCACTTTCATCCATGCCTTTGGAGGAAAGGAAGCGGGTACCCGGCCTGCAGCCCGGGAGAGCCGATATCATCGTGGCGGGGATTACCATTCTTTTGGTCATTCTAAAATACCTGGACGCCCCCGGATTGACGGTCAGTGAAGCGGATATCCTTCACGGAATGGTGCTGGAGATGGCAGAACGGGGTTAAAATCCTAATGCCTTGTAGCTCTGCTCGTCGATGACCCCGTCAGCGGGCAGCCCTGCCAGTAGCTGAAAGTATTTCATGGCTAACTGGGTCATCTGCCCGTAACGGCCGTCCGCCCCGCCCCAGTAGAGTCCCATATCCTGCAACCGGACCTGGATCAGCACCACGTCCTGGCCGGATGCACCCGGGCGAATGGTCCGGCGGCGGTATCCCGGAAAGAACTTGGGTTGACCGACCACCCGTACCCGGGTGCCGACAGTGATCCAGGGAAAGATCTCCTCCACGTGCCGGTTGTGCATGCGGATGCATCCATGGGAAGCCGAACTGCCTATGGACCAGGGCTTATTCGTGCCATGGATCCCGTAAATCCCCCACGGGACGTTGATCCCGATCCAGCGGGTACCGAACCCACCACCCCAGTTTGTGCTTTTATGGTTAACCTTCCACTCTCCCACGGGGGAGGGCGTTTTGCTTTTCCCGACAGCTATCGGGTAGGTTCTGTAGGGTTGCCCGTCGGACGTGATGGTGAGGGTGCGCTTATCCATATCAACTACTATCTCAACCTTGCCGGAGGGAGATGGAGGGTTTTTCGTGACTGCCGGGGCCAAGCCGATACCCAATGCATCCCAGGTAGCTGGACCCACTCTGCCGTCGGCAGCCAACCGGTAGGCGGCCTGCAAGGCCCGCACCGCACGTTCTGTCTGTTCGCCAAAGACACCATCGACAGGGCCGTGGTAGAAACCCAGTTGCCCCAGCCGTAACTGCAGTTCCTCGACATCCGGTCCTACCGTTACCGGATGGCTGTAAAAGAGCACCCGGTTATTATCGTCACACCCCCAGATGGCATCGGGTTGACCCGCGAACAAGGCCGCCGGAGCGCAAAGCCAACCGGCTATCAGGATAATGGTGGCTATCGCATAGTGTTTACCCAAATTCAAACCCCTCCGTCGCGCCTCTTGAAATAAGGTAGCCGGACAGCCTTTAATAGGGTGAGTGGGATGCGGGGTTTTAATGCATCAGTGATGAAGCCATAATCTGGTTAGCCTTGAGTACCATCAGACTCTCATACGGCTTTAAAGCGCACCACTGAGGAATGAAAATGTGATTGCGCCAAGGCTTGACCATAGGCACAAGTGCTACTAAGCCCATAAATGGGCAAGTCGCCGGCAAGGAAACCCGAGCTCAAGCCGCAAACCGATTTTTCGGGATAACGGTGTCGGGGACAGGACAGAATAATAGGTGTCATTTTTTGAGGGGTTGAAAAGATGTCCGGTAAGGTATTTGCCCTGATTACAGCGTTGTTTTCCGGAGTGGCAATGGCTGTTCAGGGTGGCATGAACTCGGCTCTGGGGAAGATCATCGGCTTGCTGGAGGCCACTTTCGTTGTACACGGTACCGCAACAGTGATAGTAGCGGCGGCGGTGTTCCTCCTTAATATGGGGAACGGGAATCTGGGGCGAGCCGGAGAAGCCCCTTGGTATCTTTTTTTAGGCGGAATGATTGGTGTCCTGATTACCTATGGGGTAGTCGCCAGCATTCCCCGGGTGGGGGCTTGCTTGGCAACCACCGCCATAGTGGTGGGGCAGGTTTCAACCGCAATGCTGATCGACCATTTCGGGCTGTTCGGACTGCAGAAAATCCCGTTTACATGGGTACAGCTGGTAGGCCTGGCGTTGCTTGCCGCGGGGGCCAAGCTGATGCTAAGGTAACATCTGGCCCTTGACATTTTGCAGGCTATAGGGCATAATCTAGAAGTAAGTCAGCCGAACCCTGACTGTTGCGGGGTGGAGCAGTTGGTAGCTCGTCGGGCTCATAACCCGAAGGTCGTTGGTTCAAGTCCATCCCCCGCAACCATTCTAAAAACTAGAAGCTAGAGACTAGAAACTGGATAAAAGACTTAAGCGAAAAATTAAACCTCAAAATCCAGCATCCAGTTTCCAGCGTCCAATATGGCGGTGTAGCTCAGCTGGTCAGAGCATACGGTTCATACCCGTAGTGTCGTTGGTTCGAATCCAACCACCGCTACCAAACTCGGAAATCAGAAGTCGGAAGCCGGAAGCCAGTACAGGAAGCAGGAGCATGAGGCAGGAAGCAGGAGAAGAACAGGAATTTATACAACCAATTTTCAAGCGCTGTCTTCCTTCTAGCTTCTTGTATCTTGCATCTTGAAACGGACGGACCTCCCCAAGACGGAGGGGAGACTCCGCCCCGATGACTGGCATCTGGCGGCGGACTTCTTTAAATGTGGCCCGTTGGTCAAGTGGTCTAAGACACCGGCCTTTCACGCCGGTAACACGGGTTCGAATCCCGTACGGGTCACCACTTATGAGCATAGCCCACCGGTAACGGTGGGTTTTTTGATTCCATGTCGAAAGATAATTACCAATATATACCTAAAGATGACATGGATTGCAGGGTGCTTGTAGTATACTCCTGGTAGCATAGAGGACAGGTGGGTGATAGCGGTCCATGTCGGATGAACTGGAGGTTTATCCTTACCGCCGGATCACCACGGGCAGAGTTGGGGGTAAACGACGTAAAGAAAGACGGCTGCTGCCGGTGCTGGGAAAAGCATTGCTTTCCTGGTTTGCTCTTGATACTCTGGTGTACATGGCCCTGGGTGGGATCCTGGTTCGAGCCACCGTACTGGGAGGTTTGATGCCTTTTGGCGCAGCTTTTTTGGCTGTGGTTGCCGCCAGTAACCGGCGACTGATGTGGCCCTTGGCTGGTGTGATGGTTATGTCCGGAGGGATTTGGGAGGGACCGGCCAGGCCGGTGGCCAATGGAGCACTGGTCCTGTCGCTGGTCCTGGCGGCACAGGTATATCCTGCGGCTGCCAGGCGCCGGTGGGTGTTTGTTCCGCTTCTGGCGGGGGTTGCAACCCTACTGGCAAGAGGCGTTTTTTTGATCATGGACAAGCCTGTTGTTTATACGGTTATCTCCGCTGCGGCGGAGGCGGTGCTGGCCGCAGCGATTTCGTCAGCGTTTCTGGTAGTGGCCGTGGCGGTGGAGGAACGCAGGTGGGCACAAGCGTTGGCCCCGGAGGAATGGGCTTGTGTTGCCTTGCTGCTGGCAGGGGTGCTGGCCGGGCTGTCGGAACTTAGCGTAGTTGGGTTGCCTCTACGGGTGGTGGCAGGTAACCTGGCGGTATTGTCTGCTTCCCTGGTAGCGGGCAGTGGCGCCGGGTCAGTAGCCGGGGCGGTAGTGGGTCTGGTCCCCGGCATCACCGGCCAACCGGCCCCTTCACTTATCGGTACATATACCCTTTGCGGGCTCCTGGCGGGTATCCTGCGACGATTTCATAAGCTGGGAGTAGCTTCGGGCTTGATCATGGGCCAGTTGTTGCTTTCAATTTATATGTGGCAGCCCGGTGAGGTAAAATCAGCGCTGGCGGGGAGTATGGCAGCCGTGGCCGTCTTCTTCCTGCTCCCCCTCGAGCGGGTAATCCCGTACCACCCAGGGCATGGCCAGGGTCCTTGCTTCGTGGGGGATCGTAATGCCAGGACTGAACGGCTTCGCCTGGTGGCTGCCGCCCGGGTGCGGGAAATGGGGAGGGTATTCCAGGAGATGTCCCGCACATTCAGGCAGATTTCCTCCGGGGAAGAGCGCGGTCAGGAGGTGGCACTGGGAGACCTGTTTGAGGATCTGGCGGCCAAGGTGTGCCGGGAGTGCTCGCTAAAGGAGGTTTGCTGGGAACGGGACTTTTATTCCACCTATCGAAAAATCCTGGATATGTTCACGGTAGTGGAATTGAGAGGAGGGATATCCCCGTTGGATGTTCCTCCGGAATTGGCCCGTCGATGCACCCGGACACGGGAATTGGCGGTGGCGGTGACCTGCCTCTTCGAAACTTACCGGATGGACAGGCAATGGCGGCAAAAACTTGTTGACAGCCGGCACCTGGTAGCGGCCCAGTTGTCCGGGGTGGCGGGGTTGATGGCCGATCTGGCCGTGGACCTGCAGCGAGAGGCCCGGTACCTGGAAGACCTGGAGTCGGCACTGACCCGGGAAGTGTTGGGGTGTGGGGTGCCGCTGGAGGTTCTTTACCTGGTTCATGGGAGCGGGGACAACCTGGAGGTGGTGGTTGGAAAGCAGGCCTGCGGGGGAGAGATGGATTGTGCCAGGCTGATTGCTCCGGTGGCCTCCCGCGTAGTGGGACGACGGTTGGTAGTGGACTATGCCGGTTGCGCCCTGGAGTGCGGCGAAGAGAAGTGCTCCTTCTGTTTGCGCCCGGCTACGGCATATGAGGTGGTGGTGGGTTTTGCCCAGACCTCTCCGAAGGGGAGTGCGGTGTGCGGTGATCATTACGCCTCTGTAGGAGTCAAGGGAGGCAGGCACGCCCTTATCTTGAGCGACGGTATGGGGATAGGGCCGCAGGCGGCCCGGGAAAGCACCGCTACCGTTTCGCTCCTGAGCCAGCTCCTGGTTTCGGGATTTAATCGCGAACTGGCTGTGAAGACTGTCAACGCCGCCCTGGTGCTCCGGTCGCCCGAGGATACCTTCGCGACAGTGGACCTGGCGCTGGTGGACCTGTATACCGGCGAAACGGAGTTTGTGAAAATCGGTGCCGCGCCTAGTTACGTCAAGCGTGGGCGGCAGGTTGGCCTAATCAAGGCTGGTTCCCTTCCCATCGGTATCCTGCATCAGGTAGAAGCGGAAACTGTTTCCCGGCAGCTGCAGGCGGGGCACCTCCTGGTTATGGTAACTGACGGGGTGCTGGACACCAGGCGGGAAGACCCGGAGGGGGAAAACTGGCTGGTCCGGGCCCTGCAAGAGTTAGCTGGTGACGAGCCTCAGGAAGTGGCGGAGGAATTGCTGGCTCAGGCCCTCCAGCAGTGCGGCCAGGTCCCAGTGGACGATATGAGCGTGTTAGTGGCCCGGCTGGACCTGCGACCGGTCTGATACAAGAAGCCAGAGGCAGGATGCAAGAGGCAAGATTGGTTGTTGGAATTGGCTTCGCCAATTCCTTTCTTATATTCCTGCATCCTGCTTCTTGCCTCTTGCCTCCTGAAACCCAGGTATATTTTGGCATAGTTATTGAAAAGCTAAAAACGGAGAGATTTCGGCAAATTCTCGCCGTTATCCGGCAGGAAAAAAGCCCAGGGTGCCGAAATGATACCTGCGTTAAGATGCACAGTCAGCCGGGAAAGGTCGGGCGGAAAAGCATGCTGGATAAAGTGAGAGCCACCATTAACCGTTTCTCCATGCTGGATCGGAATGACGGTGTGGTGGTGGGTGTTTCCGGCGGGCCTGACTCTGTGGCGCTTTTGCATGTCCTGCTGGCTCTCAGGGAAGAACTTGAACTTAGACTGCATGTTGCTCACCTGAACCACCTTTTCCGGGGTGCCGAGGCCGAAGAGGACGCCGTCTTTGTAGCGGGCCTTGCCAAGGCCTGGGGGTTGCCGGTGACGGTGGAGACTTTTGATGTACCCGCCCTGGTGGCGAAGGAAGGCGTGTCGGCTCAGGAGGCCGCCCGGAGGGTCCGCTACGGGTTCCTCCGGCGGGTGGCTGCTTCCGCGGGTGCTGCCAAGGTGGCGGTGGGTCACCATGCCGATGACCAGGCCGAAACAGTCCTGATCCACCTCTTGCGTGGTACCGGGCCCAAAGGGCTGGGAGGGATGGCCCCGGCCCGGGAAGGGATTATTCGTCCCCTCCTGGAGGTGACCCGGGCGGAGATTGAAAATTACTGCCGGGAGCACCACCTGCCTACCAGGCTGGATCGCTCCAACGAAAAGACCGTCTACCGGCGGAACCGGGTGCGGCTTTGCCTGATGCCGGTCTTGAAGGAATACAACCCACGCATGGTTGAAGCCTTGACCCGCCTGGCGGCGGTGGTGCGGGACGAGGACGAGTACCTTGATAGGGATGCCTACCAAGCCTTTTTAGGCATATGCCTGCTTGATGAGAAGCGACACATCGCCGTTTCCCTGCCCGGGTTTCTCGGGTTACCCGATGCTTTGAAACGCAGGGTGATCAGGCGGTGTTACAGCCAGCTCCGGGGTCAAACCGTTGACCTGTCCTATGACCACGTGGAGGTCGTTCTGGCACTGGCGAAAGGCCCGGAGGCCGCTGGGGAAACCCACCTGCCCGGAGGGGTGCGGGCTAAAAAAGGAGATAAGGACCTATCCTTTTACAGGTACGAAGGTGCCGGGGTGCCGGTGCCGGACTATTGCCTTCCCCTGGTAGTACCCGGCTACACATTGCTGCCGGCCGTAAACCGGCTGATCCGCGCGGAAGTGGTGCCGGCGGAACAGGTAGGCCCTATGCCCTGGCTGGGGGCCTCCCGCGGTGACAGCGAGGCATTTCTGGATTACGGGCTGGTCCAAGGGCCCCTGTATGTGCGCCGCCGGCGGCCGGGAGACCGCTTTCAGCCCCTCGGATTCCGGGGGATGAAGAAGTTACAGGACTTTTTCATTGATGTCAAGGTCCCGCGGCAGGAGCGGGACCAGGTCCCTGTGGTTGCCACCGAAAGGGAAATCCTCTGGGTGGCAGGGTTCCGGCCCGACGAGCGGTTCCGTATCGGCCCCGCCACCAAACAGGTTTTACACCTGGAGATGAGTGCCCTGGATGAGCGCCGAGATAAGTACACATAGAGACATAGAGACATAGAGCAGTGCTGACGCATGAATAAAAATAACTTTGTCTGTAAGGGTTGTCAGGCCAAAGCCAGAAAAATTTATCGCAAAAAAGGACTGGACAAAAGAAGTCAAATATGAGACAATAGTGTGGGCCAATATGGGGAGGGACCACACTATGACCAATCAACCGGAGAACACGACAGTCTTGATGTGTGGACGAGTGTTCACAAAGCAAGAACTCCAGGAGATTGAAGAAACGGTTCGCATGTTTCCGCGACTTAGCCAAAACGAGTTGGCAAACACGATTTGTGAACATCTATCGTGGGTCACACCGAAGGGTCGGTACAAGATAGAATCCTGTATGCAGCTTTTAAAGAAACTGGAAGCGCGTGGCACCATTACGTTACCAGAACAGAGAACCTACGTTCGTCAGGTGAGAGAACAAGTTATCACGGGACCGCACGTGGAAGCGGGGCCGGAAATCGTGGGGAGTGTGGCCCAACTTAGCCCCATCGAATTGGAAGCGGTAATGGGCAGAGAAGGCATCCGACTGTGGAACGAGTACGTAGAGCGCTATCATGACTTAGGATATAAGCGTCCGTTAGGCGCCCATCAACGGTACTTTATCGTATCAAGGACCAAACCGGAACAGCGCTTGGGATGTATGTTGTTTGCCGCATCTGCCTGGGCTTTGGCGGCGCGGGATGAGTGGATCGGGTGGACGGAGGCGGACCGTAGTCAGCGACTGCATCTGATAGTCAACAACACGCGCTTTCTGATTTTCCCGTGGGTGCGCGTTCGGAACTTAGCGAGCAAGGCGTTGTCCCTGGCGGCGAGACGGATCCCCTTGGACTGGCAAACCCGTTATGGATATCGGCCGGTACTGTTGGAAACCTTTGTAGATGCGGGAAAATACCGCGGAACCTGCTACCAGGCGGCGAACTGGATCCGGTTGGGAGAGACCGCCGGGCGAGGGCGAATGGATCGATACACTCAGTATCTCTCAACCCCCAAAGATATTTACATGTATCCCCTGGTGGCAGATTTTCGCGCGTACCTTCGTGGAGAGCGGAGGTGGGAGGATGGGTAAACCCAGCCGCCGTCCTCGCCGAGAAGCACGCAAGCAAAACTGGAAAGAGAGAAAAGAAGCGAGAAAAGAACTGCGCCGGCGCCTGGCGGAACAGGGGCTAAAAAGCCCTGAGAGACCAACGCTTTCCAACCGCAAGAGCGAATTGCGGACAGTGGAAGAAGAGCAAGCGGAACGGCAGAAGGTGGTTGAAGAGCAGTTAAAAGTTTACCGGAACATCCTACCCGGGCTTTTAAAGCGGTTGGAAAAGATCAAAGACCCCAGGAACCCCAAGACGGTCAAGCACAAGCTGACAGTAGTTCTGTTATACGGGATATTGACCTTCGTGTTTCACATGACTTCACGGCGGGAAGCCAACCGGAAGATGAGCATGCCGGTATTTTTAGAAAACTTGCAGGCCATGTTTCCGGAACTGGAGAGCTTGCCGCACAACGACACGCTTAACCGCCTGCTTTCCAACATCGAAGTAGAACAGGTAGATCAGATCGAGGCGACGCAGGTTGAACTGGTGCAAAAATTTATCCGCAACAAAAAATTCTACCGTTACCTGGTAGAGCGCTGCTATCCGATAGCCATCGATGGGACCCAGAAATTCCAGCGAGAATATTGCTGGTCAGAGGAGTGCCTGGAGCGGCATCCCAAAGGCGAAGAAGAGAACACCCAGTATTACGTATACGTACTGGAAGCCAACCTGGTATTTCCCAAGGGGGTTAACATTCCATTACTAAGCGAATTCTTGGAGTACACAAAAGATGAACTGGTCACGAACAAACAGGACTGTGAACAGAAGGCCTTTAAGCGGCTGGCGGGTAGACTGAAAGAATACTTTCCCCGGTTGCCCATCATGGTTCTTCTGGATGGACTTTACCCCAACGGTCCGGTCATCGAGTTATGCCGGAAGAATAACTGGCAGTTCATGATCGTGTTGCAAGACAAATCCCTTCCTGCCGTTTGGGAAGAAGCGGAAGGGTTGCGCAAACTGCAGCCGGGTCAGACGATGGACCAAGCCTGGGGAAACCGCTGGCAGCATTTCTGGTGGGTGAACGAAATTGAGTACTGTTACGGCGCAAACCAGCGAAAAAAACAAACAGTCCATCTGGTAGTATGCGAAGAGAGATGGGAAGAAATCGACCCGAAGACTGGCGAGATCGTGACAAAAACATCCCGCCACGCCTGGATTTCCAGCGAACCGTTAAGCAAAAAGAACGTACACGCGCGGTGCAACCTGGCGGCCCGGTACCGTTGGGGAATAGAGAACAACATTTTGGTAGAAAAACATCATGGCTATCAATACGAACACTGTTTCTCCTACAATTGGAACGCCATGAAAGGATACCACTACTTGATGCGCTTGGCGCACCTGCTGAACAACCTGGCCCAAAAAACGATCTGCCTGGCGGAAAAAGTGCGTACCATGGGTGTTCGTGGATTGGTGCAATTTATCCGCGAGACCTGTAGTGGTCCCTGGTTAGATAAGACACGAATCCAACAACTGCTTACGCAAAACCACCAACTTCGCCTGGAGTGAGTTGGACTCAAGGAATTTTATGCAAACATGACCTGAAGAAACTAGTTGGAGCGCGTTCAAAGACCGAGCGCGAGGATTAAACGCTGCTGGTATGCCCTTTTTTAGCTATTGCATAAGTTGTTTTGCTCCTGTTCGGGCATCTAACCAGGAAAAACCGGCCAATTGATCCCTGCCGGCACCTAACTTGCTACCTTATACAGGTAAATGTCTGTTAATTTTCCGGGCATGCGTCAGCACTGAACCAATTAAAGGTTTATTGACACTGTAAGAGCCCCATGGTAAAATATTTAAAATAAAATAATAATGCCTCATCTCCTGGGAGGTGAGGTAGAGGCGCGGGTTGCCAAGAGTAAGGCCGGTGATCAAAGCAGGGGTAGCTGCCGGTACGAAAGGGGGACCTGCCGAAGTCCATGGTTACACTCCCACTGGCCATGGGCTGGGCCTGCATCGAATAGGTGCAGGACTGTCACCGGGGGAAGATCCCGCCTCCTGGTGGAGCACTATCTCACAATGGGAAGGGATGAGCATAGCTAGTTGGTCGCCGCGGCTACTGGGCATTGCTCTGTTGCCGCTTTTATTTTAGGTTTTGGGAAAAGTTTTTCAGGAGGAGGTTGAAGGGGTTGGGCGAAAATATAAAAGTCGTTGTATGTGGAGCGTGTGGCAGGATGGGACAAGAAGTTGTAAGAGGCTTGATGCAGGCAGATAACCTTCAATTAGTCGGTGCTGTCGATGTCAGGTGTGTTGGCATGGATATTGGCATAGTTTTGGGTGGTGAAGCTGTTGGTATCGAGGTGTCACAGGACTTAAGAGCGAGTATTGACAAGAATAACCCCCAAGTGATGATTGATTTTACTGTGCCTAATGTAGCGATGGAGCACGCGCGTCTAGCTTTGTCTGCAGGTGTATTTCCCGTAATCGGAACGACCGGCTTTACAATGGCGGATATAGACGAACTTCACCAGTTATGTGAACGGACAGGACTGGCTGCAGTGGTGGCACCTAACTTTGCCATGGGTGCAATTCTGATGATGCGCTTTGCCAGGGAAGCTGTCAGGTACTTTCCCCGGGTAGAAATCATCGAAATGCATCATGACGCTAAAATGGATGCACCATCAGGGACGGCCCTGAAAACAGCGGAAATGTTAGCGGAGGAGGTGGAACAGTCGCCTGGATCAAAAGGCGGTTTTATAGATAAACTTGCAGGAGTCAGAGGTGGGGATTACCATGGGGTACGAATACACAGTGTACGGCTTCCGGGCTTGATGGCTCATCAGGAAGTTATTTTTGGGGGACTGGGTCAGGTGCTTACCCTGCGACACGATTCTATTTCCAGAGAATCGTTTGTCCCTGGGGTACTCCTGGCCGTTGAACGGGTAACCCATGCGAAAGGGGTGATTTACGGCCTGGAGAACTTACTGTAGCATTGCCCCAAAATTTAATACAAGCACCTCCTAAACTAGCCTCACATATATTGTATTGGTCGCGATATATGCTTGGGGGGTTCGGCATGAACGGGGTATTGTCGGGAGTTAAGGTGGCGGTGTTGGGTGGAGATGACCGGGAGCTTGTCCTGATACCCGAACTGGTAAAGTTAGGTGCTGATGTCAGGGTAGCAGGCTATCCACCCCGGGAAGAGATCAAAGGCGCAGTACTGAGGGAGAGCGTGGTGGAAGCTATCAGCGGGGTGGATGCCATCATCCTCCCCATGCCCGGTACAGACGATCATGGAGTGATCAGGGCGGTTTATACTCCTAATCAACTGGTCATTACCGAGGAGCTCCTATCCGCTGTTCCCTCGAAAGTACCGATCTTTATCGGGGTGGCCAAACCGTTCCTGCGTGGATTGGCGAAAAAATTGGGCTTAAGACTGATCGAAATCGGGGAAATGGATGAGCTTGCCATCCTGAATTCCATTCCTTCAGCAGAGGGAGCCATTCAGATTGCCATGCAGGAACTTCCTATCACCATACACGACAGCCAGAGCTTGGTAGTAGGATTCGGGAGGGTTGGCCAGACCCTGGCGCGAATGCTGGCTGCATTAGGCGCTCATACCGCCATTGTTGCTCGAAAGCCAGCCGACCTGGCCCGGGGGTATGAACTGGGATACCGCTGCATTACCTATGATCAACTAACTGAAAATATTGCAGCTATGGATCTCATCTTTAATACCGTACCCGCCATGATCCTACATGAAGGTATCCTTAAAAATGTCTCTCGAAATGCCCTCATCATTGACCTGGCAACCCAACCAGGGGGAACAGACTTCCAATCAGCTGCACGTTTAGGTGTGAAGGCTATCCTGGCTCCTGGCCTACCAGGAAAGGTCGCCCCCGTGACAGCAGGCCGGATCTTGGCCCGGGTACTGCCGGGTTTAATCCTCAAAGAAATCGCGACCACTGATTAACAACCGCCTTGCGAAGGGGGGCTTAGAGGTGCCTGGAATGAGTTTGAAGGATCGCACGGTTGGATTTGCCGTTACCGGGTCGCACTGCACCCTCGAGGAGGTTATGCCCGAGGTTAAACGTTTAGTAGAGGAAGGCGCTAAGGTAATTCCTATCGTTTCCCCTGCTGTGGCGGAAACTGATACCCGTTTTGGGATGGCCAGTGAATGGGCGGCACGTTTGAAAGATATTACTTCCCAATCCTTGATTACTTCGATTGAGGAGGCGGAACCCATTGGCCCCAAAGGGCTGTTGGATCTACTGGTAATCGCACCTTGCACAGGTAACACCCTGGCCAAGCTGGCTAACGGGGTCACTGATTCGCCTGTATTGATGGCGGCAAAAGCACAACTGCGCAACCAAAAACCGGTGGTATTGGCCGTTTCAACTAACGATGGGCTAGGCCTCAATGCCAGAAACATTGGACTTCTGCTTAACACAAAGAACGTTTACCTGGTACCCTTTGGGCAGGATGACCCTCATAAAAAAGCGAATTCTCTTAAGGCTCATATGAGAATGATTTTGGATACTGCCTTGGCTGCCTTGGAGGGCCGACAGTTACAACCGGTGCTTAAAACCTTTTCTGATTAACAGTATAGCAAGGGTTGGAGGAATTAGAGTTGAAGAAGTATAGTGTAGCGGTTGTGGGAACAGGAGCAGTTGGTCAGACTCTTTTGGAAATACTGGCAGAACGAAACTTTCCGGTCGGGAGCCTTAAATTGCTTGCTACCAGCAGGTCGGCGGGCAAGGTGGTTTCCTTCAAGGGCCAGGATTATACGATTGAGGAGACCAGGCCACAATCCTTTGACGGAGTGGACCTGGCCCTTTTTGCAGGGGGAGAAGCCAGCAAAGAATTTGCGGCTGCAGCAGTACACCACGGCGCGGTGGTGATCGACAATAGCAGCACATTTCGCCTCAATCAAGAGGTACCTTTAGTAGTACCTGAAGTTAACCCCGAGGATGTCCGATGGCATAAAGGAATCATTGCGAACCCCAACTGCTCCACCATCCAAATGGTGGTAGCGTTAAAACCGCTGCATGATGCTGCGCGCATCCGGCGGATCATTGTCTCCACGTATCAAGCGGTGTCAGGGGCCGGCCAGGAGGCAATGGAAGAGTTGGTGGTGCAAACCCGGCAGGTGCTGGATAATCAACCCATTGCTCCACGGGCATTTGCCCATCCCATTGCTTTCAACCTGATCCCTCATATTGATGTGTTTTTGGAGAACGACTACACAAAAGAAGAAATGAAAATGGTTAATGAAACCCGCAAGATGTTTCATGACGATTCAATAGCCATCTCAGCCACTACTGTACGGGTGCCAGTGCTGCGTAGCCATTCGGAGTCGATCTCCATTGAGACGGAAAGAAAGCTTTCCGCATTAGAAGCGAGAGAGATTTTACGAGGGGCTCCCGGTATAGTGGTGGTAGACGAACCGGTAGCGATGCGATACCCCATGCCTATTGAAACGTCCAACCGCGATGAGGTCTTCGTCGGGAGGATCCGGGAGGACGTTTCCTGCGAAAAAGGATTGTGCTTGTGGGTGGTTGCTGATCAGCTGCGTAAAGGGGCTGCTACTAACGCCATCCAGATTGCCGAACTTTTGATTAAAGAGCAGATGTTATAGGAGGACGGAATATGAGGGTACTGGTCCAAAAATTCGGAGGTACTTCTGTTGCCAGTCCCGAACTAAGGTATCAAGTGGCCCAAAAAGTAAACGCTGCTGTCCACCAGGGATACGCGGTGGTAGTGGTGGTATCTGCCATAGGGCGAGCCGGGGCGCCTTACGCTACTGATACCCTAATTGAATTAGCCAAAGAAACTAACCCTGACCTGAGTACCCGGGAAATGGACCTGATAATGGCTTGTGGGGAGATAATCTCCGGAACGCTGATGGTAGGTGTCTTGCAAAGCATTGGTTGCCCGGCGGTGCTGTTAACAGGTAGCCAGGCGGGGATAATTACTGACGGCCAATTTGGGGATGCTCGCATCATTAGGGTAGAGTCTAAACGAATTTATGAATGCTTAAATGAAGGTAAAGTGGTCGTGGTAACAGGTTTTCAGGGAGTGACAGACTCCGGTGATATAACCACGCTGGGCAGGGGCGGGAGTGATACCACCGCTGCCGCCTTGGGGGTGGCTTTGGATGCGAAGGCTATAGAGATTTATACCGATGTTGATGGGGTGAAGACCGCAGATCCACGCATAGTGGCAGATGCGAAAACCCTTGAGACCATAAGCTATAACGAAGTGTGCCAGCTGGCCCAGGAGGGAGCTAAGGTGATCCATCCCCGGGCTGTAGAGATCGCGCAACAGAAAAACATCCCCCTCTGGGTGAAAAATACCTTTTCCGACGCTCCGGGAACTTTGGTGACAATCATGGGGGAATTAAACGGTGTTACAGTTTTAAACGACCGGATGATTACTGGAATTACCCATATTCCTAATGTGACCCAGTTAAAAATCATGATCACAAAGGAAGACCTTAATGACTTGCCTTTAAAGATTTTTAAGGCGCTGGCGCTGGCGGGAATCAGCATCGACTTTATAAATGTGCATCCCGAAGCGATAATTTTTACGGTAAAGGACGAAATTGCCCCTAAAGCATTGGAGGTCCTGGAAAACATGGGAGTGTCTCCCCAGGTGCGCTCAGGGTGTGCCAAGATAGCCGCGGTTGGAGCCGGTATGACCGGCCGTCCGGGGGTAATGGCCAGGATTGTAGAGGCTCTAACCAGAGAGGGAATCCAGGTCCTCCAGTCAACCGATTCCTATACCAGCATCTGGTGCCTGGTAGCCCGAGAGGACATGGAGAAAGCGGTTCGCTCCCTGCACCGCCAGTTCGGGCTGGGAGCATAGGCAGCAGCGCTAGGGGAAAAATATGACTTTAAAGAAACGGGTAATTTAAAATTTGGGGGTGAAAGATTATGGGAGGATGTTTTGGTAAAGTAATTACCGCCATGGTGACACCCTTTGATCAAGAGTTAAAGGTGGATCTTGAAAGAGCCGTGGGCTTGGCTCGCCACTTGATAGCTAATGGAAGTGATGCCTTGGTGGTAGGGGGTACCACCGGAGAGTCGCCAACTCTTACCATGGAGGAAAAGGTAACCCTTTTTCAAACAGTTAAAGAAGCTGTTGACCAGCAGGCGATGATAATCGCCGGTACGGGCAGTTACTCTACAGAAGAGAGCGTGAGATTGAGTAGAGAGGCAGAGGCCGTGGGGGTGGACGGCATCATGCTGGTGGTACCGTACTACAACAAGCCGACTCAAGAAGGCCTGTATCATCACTTTAAATCCATTGCTGCTTCAACAAGATTGCCGGTAATGCTTTATAACGTGCCTTCAAGAACGGGGCGGAATATGGAACCGGAAACAGTGGCTAAACTGGCAAGGGTCGATAACGTTAAGGCGATTAAAGAGGCCGCCGGTGACATGGACCAGGTAAGCCACCTGCAGCGGGTGATAAGCCCCGAGTTCGATATTTATAGCGGGGATGATTCCCTCACTCTTCCCATGTTGGCCCTGGGGGCCACTGGGGTGGTCAGTGTGGCCTCTCACCTGGTTGGTGCCCGGATCCAGGAGATGATTTCTGCCTTCCAGTCGGGTAACCATAGAAAAGCCCTGGAAATTCACCTCGGTTTGATGCCGTTGTTCAAGGCTTTGTTTACCGTAAGTAATCCTATTCCAGTCAAGGCAGCTCTGAACCTGTCGGGGATTCAGGTAGGGGGAGTCAGGTTGCCATTGGTGAACGCCGGGCCAGGCGAAATAAGTCTCTTGCGAGAAGCGCTGTCCTTGGTGGGTATTTCTGTCACAACAGCGTGATTCTCCGGGAGCAGTAACGGACGAAAAAATAAGCAACAAGGGTGTCTTCCCAAAAAGGGAGGACGCCTTTTTTTAGTAGCAGTAACCTCAGCAATGTATAAATATCTTTGACCTAAAGTAATACTAAAGAAAACTTGGCTTGCGCCAAGCCTTTGGGCGCAGGCGGAAGCCTTAGTTGCACTTATGCTATCAGAAAGTTATAACTTATAACTTTCTGATAGTGTAAAAAAAGCGCTACTTGTCTGGAGCGGGCCAATCGAGTATAATCAGCATAGAAGTTCGGAGCGGGGTTTTCTAGCTTTGAGATAATTGTGAGATATCCGTTTCGTTAGGAACGGACGTCGAACGCTCAAGACTGTGCGAGAACACCATGGTTTAAAAAGGTATTCGTACAGAAGGTGGCTTCGCCGGAACGGAACTGGCGCAGTTGAGACCGATTGTTGGTGCAAGTGGCTTTTCGGGGTGACCCGGACACTTCCCCGAAAGCCTGAGATACCGGTGTGGACAACCCTGGAATCTCCACGATAAACGGTGCGCTTTAGGAGCGGACCGGTGGTTTTCATGTTTCCCTAATCAGGAGGTGCATTAATGGCAGAAACGGAAGCAAAACTAAGCCTGATTCCCCTGGGTGGGCTTGGGGAGATCGGGAAGAACATGATGGTGGTGAAGTACGGAAACAATATTCTGATCATAGATGCCGGCCTGACCTTCCCTGAGGATGAAATGTTGGGTATTGACGTGGTGATACCGGACATTTCTTACCTGATTGAGAACCGGCAACTGGTAAGAGGGATCGTACTGACTCACGGCCATGAAGATCATATTGGTGCGTTACCCTATGTATTACGAGAATTAACCGTACCAGTATATGGTACAAAACTGACTTTAGGGCTGTTACAAAGCAAACTTAAGGAACACAATCTACCTGGGAGCCTAAAATTAAATTGCGTGAAACCAAGGGATGTTCTCAAACTGGGACCTTTTAAGGTGGAGTTCTTCCGGGTTAGTCACAGCATCGCAGATGCTATTGGGTTAGCAGTGCATACACCATTGGGTACAGTGGTGCATACAGGTGATTTCAAGTTTGACCAGACTCCCGTTGACGGGGATGTGACCGACTTTTTTAAACTGGCCCAGTTGGGCGAAGAGGGCGTGTTGGTACTGATGTCCGACAGCACCAACGTTGAACGCCCGGGTTTTACTATGTCTGAAAAAGTTGTGGGTCAGACCTTCGAAGATACCTTTCGTAACGCGCGAGAACGGATTATCGTTGCCAGTTTCGCTTCCAACGTACACCGCCTGCAACAGATTATTGCCACCGCGGACAAATTTGGGCGAAAGGTAGCGGTTGTAGGGCGTAGTATGGTGAATGTGGTTGGGGTAGCCTCGGAATTGGGTTACCTTAGCATTCCCGAAAATACCTTGCTGGAACTGGACGACCTGTTGGTCCTCCCAAAAGAAAGCCAGGTGATTATTACCACCGGGAGTCAAGGGGAACCTATGGCCGGTTTGACCAGAATGGCGATGTCAGACCACAGAAGGATCGACATTGTTCCGGGTGATACGGTAATCATCTCTGCTACTCCTATTCCGGGAAATGAAAAAATGGTGGCCCGGACAGTTGATCATCTCTTTAAGCAGGGTGCCGATGTGATCCATGAAGCAGTGTCAGGAATACACGTGTCCGGTCACGCCAGCCAGGAAGAATTGAAGTTGATGCTGAACTTGGTAAAACCCAGGTATTTCGTCCCGGTTCACGGTGAATACCGCATGCTGATTAAACATGCCCGGTTGGCACAGGACTTGGGTATTCCTGCCGAAAACGTATTCGTTCTTGAAAACGGCCATGTGTTGGAGTTTTCCAAGAGTAAGGTATCCGCAAGCGGCCGGGTAAATGCCGGCAGGGTGTTGGTAGACGGTCTGGGGGTAGGGGACGTTGGGAACATCGTTTTACGGGACCGTAAACAGCTTTCCCAGGACGGGATCCTGATTATCGTTCTGACCCTCAATAAAGATACCGGTGCTGTAGTAGCCGGACCGGATATCGTCTCCCGCGGTTTCGTTTATGTGCGGGAGTCGGAGGAATTGATGGAGGAAGCTAAGGAAAAGGTCCGTTCTGCGCTGGAAAAGTGTGAGGAACGGAAGGTTACAGAATGGTCTACTATCAAGACGAATGTTCGTGATGCCCTGGGGAAATTTTTATACGAAAAAACCAGGAGAAGACCAATGATCCTTCCAATCATTATGGAGGTATAGGGTGAGAAACATGCACGCCCCGTTCGTGCATGTTTTATTTTATGAGGCAACATACTACTTGAAGGTGAAAAAAGAAGCCGTATCTCCAGGAGGTAAGACCATGTCTACGAACCTTTCTACTCCCTATCCTGGCCCAGGACCGGAAAAAAAATCCCTGGATCAGCCCAAGACAAAGAAAATTAGAGCTGATAAGCGTGTAGAGGCGATCAAGGAATTTGGCGAAACGCAGGTTCCTACTGTCAAGAGCAACATCCATTGTCTTACCATCATAGGTCAAATTGAAGGGCACTTGATCATGCCCCCTCAGAATAAAACCACCAAGTATGAGCATGTAATTCCTCAACTGGTCGCCCTGGAACAGAACCCCGAAGTGGAAGGCCTGATAGTGGTCCTGAACACGGTAGGAGGGGATGTGGAAGCTGGTTTGGCGCTGGCGGAGATGCTGTCGAGTATGTCCAAACCCACTGTCTCCCTTGTGCTGGGTGGGGGTCACAGCATTGGAGTACCCATTGCGGTCGCTGCGGACCATGCGATAATCGCGGAGACTGCTACCATGACCATTCACCCTCTCAGGCTCACGGGGCTGGTAGTCAGTGTTCCACAAACTTACGAGTACCTAGACAAGATGCAGGATCGGGTGATCCGGTTTGTAACCTACCATTCCCGAGTGACAGAAGAGAAATTCCGGGAGATGATGTTCCGGACCGGCGAACTGGCCCGGGATATAGGTACGGTGCTGGTTGGGAAAGATGCGGTAGAAGTTGGGCTGATGGATGAAGTTGGGGGGCTGCAGGAAGCCATGCGGAAGATGAAAGAACTGATAGAAGAACGAAAAGGTACTCCCAGGGGGGTTCACTAACAGTGATGTTGTACACAATAATGCCCATGGAACTGGTACTGGCCAACCATCAAGAAGTCTTGTCCTTGCAGGAAGTCCAGTTGGACGGAGTTCTAATGCTGGTTGAGCAATCTGAACGGGGAACGAGAAAGATAGCCCGGTTGGTCAGCACGGATCCCCAAGTGTATTTAGACCCAAGGTTTACACCTGGTACGCTCGTTCCCTCCGGATAAACGAAACTTATCGTATCCTGGCCGAAGCAGTTACGAAGCTGCTTCTTTTTTTTTCATGGTCAGCGAAAGGAGGTTATGATATAATGTATCCGGTGTACAAGCTGTAAGGGGTGAGACGGAAAAAACATGAAGGAATTGCTGTTTGGGCTGGTAGGTGGACTGGCGCTTTTCCTGTTTGGTATGCAGCTGATGGGCGATGGCTTGCAAAAGGCCGCCGGGGATCGGATGCGTAGAATACTGGAGGTTCTGACCGGGGTCCCGGTGGTAGGTGTTTTGGTGGGAACGCTGGTCACTTCGATCATCCAGAGTAGCAGTGCGACTACCGTTATGGTGGTCGGATTTGTTAATGCCGGCCTGATGACGTTGAAACAGGCCATCAGTGTGATCATGGGCGCAAATATCGGCACCACTGTTACAGCGCAGTTGATCGCGTTTAAGATTTCCCACTTTATATTCCCCATTATCGCTGTCGGTTTTGGGATGTATTTCCTTGGAAGGCGTAAGAGCACCAAGTACATCGGTCAGGTGATCCTGGGATTTGGCATCTTGATGCTGGGAATGGACAGTATGAGCGATGCGATGAAGCCCCTCAGGGCGTACCAGGGATTTCATGACTTTATGACCACGTTCGGTCACATCCCGTTGCTAGGTGTTGCTATCGGAATACTTGTTACTGTACTGGTCCAGAGCAGCAGCGCCAGTATCGGTATTTTGATCGCCCTGGCATCCCAGGGACTGATCCCGTTAGATTCGGCAATCCCGATTTTGTTAGGAACCAACATTGGTACCTGTATCACAGCAGTCCTCGCCAGCATCGGAACTAACCTGACAGCCAAGCGGGCAGCGCTCGCCCATGTGATGTTTAACGTTTTCGGTACCCTCTTCGCATTAGTCCTGTTGCCCTTTTTTATGAAGATGGTACTGGCTATTTCCCCGGAGGCAGACATAGCACGGCAGATTGCCAATGCTCACACCTCGTTTAATGTTTTTAACACCATGGTTTTTCTCCCGGCGATTAACTTGTTTACCGAGTTTATCAAGAGACTGAGCCCCGGGCGGGAGGAAGTGGTCACCAAGGGGCCCATTTACCTGGACGAGAGGATGTTAACTACCCCGGGTATTGCGCTGTCTTTGGCTACGAAGGAGATTATTCGCATGGCTAACATGGCTGAGCAAAATGTTCAGGATGCCATGAACGGTTTTTTCCAAAGTGATGAAAAGAAGTTGCATCAGGTCTTTGAACGGGAACAGGTGATCGATGAGTTGGAATCGGCAATCACAACCTACCTGGCGAAACTTTCCCAGTACGAAATGTCCCCTCCCCTTTCCAGGAGACACACAGGATTACTGCATGCGGTCAATGACATTGAACGGGTGGGGGATCACGCCGAAAACATTGCCCAAATGGCGGCGGGAAGGATCGAGGATAACCTCCCATTCAGTGAGCAGGCTATCGAAGAACTCACACAGATGCACGAACTAGTGCAGAATACGTTCCAGCGATCCATCCAGGCCCTTCAGCAGGACAACCCGGAAATAGCCCGTCAGGTAGGCCACCATGAACGGAGGATCGACAGTATTGAAAGAGAGTTGCGGAAAAGCCACATCGGGAGACTTAACGCCGGACGTTGTTTCCCCGCTTCAGGTGTAGTATTCCTCGATATCATCAGCAACCTGGAACGGGTCGGTGACCACTCTTATAACATCGCCCAGGTGGTACTTGGCGAAATATAACAAACCCATAACTTCCGGGAGGCCAAACGGCCTCCTTTTCTTGATGCAAACCGAACTGACAGGAATCAGCTGGTTTTTGTAGAATAGGAGTTTTGAGGTGAAATGTATGCAAAAAAAACCTGCAAAAAACAACAAGCCTTCTTATGGCCTGCGGTTGGAAATAGGTGGGCTAGCCCTGCTGGCTCTAGGAATTTTTAGCCTAATAAGCTTGATTGGCGGCTCTGGTGGGGTGGTAGGAGGCTTCCTGGTCAGGACTCTTACAGTAATTTCTGGTGAGGGAAAGTATCTCCTACCGTTTTTTATTTCGGGGATAGGTATTGGGATGGTGTGGAGAGGATACCATGAACTACCTTCACCCCGAATCGCTGGCATGGTGTTGTTTTATGGTGTGATCGTAACCTGGCTGCATTTGAGATTAGGCTTACCTATGGCCAGTGATAACCTATCCGCTGGTATGGAAGGATTTGGCGGGGGAGTGCTCGGTGCAGGGCTGACTATTGCTATCCGGGCGGCTTTCGGCCTACCGGGAAGCTACATCGTTCTAACCACTTTGGGATTGGTGTCGCTACTTCTGGTTACGGGCAAATCGCTGGCGGCTCTAGGTATGTCAATTGTTCAGTTAGTGGTAAAGTTCTATACGAAGCTGAGAATAGACCTCACCAACTTCCTGTTTACAACTGTGGAGGAAGAGGAGCCGGTATTTCAGCCGGTCAAACGGGCTGAGGTGATCCAACCGGTGATTGTTGACCATACGGAGAATGTCAGGCCCCGGGGAAAACCCTTGGCGCCGGAGGCACCATCCCGTAAAACTGAGTCACCGGCTAACCAGCCGATAAACCAGCACCGGGAACAGGAAACTGAGAAGCTTAAAACTCTTTCAATTAGTTCCAGTGAACGGGTGTTGGAATACATGCTTCCTCCGATCACACTGTTACCTAATCCTGTCCGCTTGCGCAATACCAGGGTTAACAAAGATATCGCTGATAAGGTAAAGATCCTGGAAGACACTCTGGAGAGTTTTGGTGTAAAAGGGAAGGTTACGCAGGTGAGCTTAGGACCGGCAATCACCAGGTTTGAACTTCAACCCGCTCCGGGCGTAAAGGTTAGCAAAATCGTCAGCCTGGCTGATGACATTGCTCTCAGCATGGCGGCACCGGATGTGCGTATTGAGGCTCCAATCCCAGGAAAGGCCGCAGTGGGCATCGAGGTTCCGAATAAAGAGGTTTCACTGGTTCATTTCAGAGAAGTGTTGGAGACGCCGGAGTTTCATGAAGCTACCTCCAAACTCACAGTGGCATTGGGAAAGGACATCGCCGGGCACCCCATTGTGGCAGACCTGGAGAAGATGCCCCACCTCTTAATCGCCGGGGCGACAGGTTCCGGCAAAAGCGTGTGCATGAATGCTTTGATAGTAAGCCTTCTTTTTAAGAGCAAGCCAAATGAACTTAAGTTTTTGATGATCGACCCCAAGATGGTAGAACTTACGACCTATAATGGAATTCCACACCTGATCGCCCCGGTTGTAACAGAACCCAAAAAGGCGGCAACAGTTTTACGTTGGATTGTTAATGAGATGGAAAACCGTTATGAGCTTTTCGCTACGGCAGGAGTAAGGGACATTATCCGGTATAATGCGCTAAAGGCGAAGGAAACGCCTGACAGCGGTACACCTTCGCTTCCGTATGTGGTAGTGCTGATTGATGAATTGGCAGACCTGATGATGGTAGCTCCTGCGGATGTGGAAGATGCCATTTGCCGCCTTGCGCAAATGGCCCGGGCTGCGGGGATTCACCTGGTAGTAGCCACCCAGCGGCCTTCCGTGGATGTGATTACCGGGGTAATCAAGGCGAATATTCCTTCAAGAATCGCTTTTGCCGTTTCGTCTCAGACCGACTCCCGAACCATATTGGACATGGGAGGGGCGGAAAAGTTGTTGGGAAGAGGGGACATGCTGTTTTTTCCTGTGGGGGCCAGCAAACCTGTCCGGGTACAGGGAGTTTTCGTTTCGGACAAAGAAGTGGACGATATTGTTACTTTCTTAAAGGGACAGGGTAAACCGGAATACGAAGGCGGTATCGGTAACCTTGAGGTAATAAGCGTGGAACCCAAGAAAGAAGAAGAAGACGATCTTTTACCGGAAGCCGTCCGCCTGATGATTGAAACAGGGCAGGCATCAATTTCTATGCTGCAACGCAGGTTGCACATCGGCTACACCCGGGCCGCCAGGCTGATGGACCTAATGGAGCAAAAAGGGATCGTAGGAGGTTACGAAGGAAGTAAGCCCAGAGCGGTAATCGCCAACTGGGATGACTATCAACAAATGTTTGGTCAATCGTAAAGCCTTGAACAAAAGTGATCAAGATGATATACTTAACGGAGCAATCATTCAGATGCTTAAGCATTAGCTTATGCCGGCAGGAGGAAGCGGGCATTGGGACAACTAACCGAAAGGGAGAAAGAGATTCTCAGTTTACTCAGGCAGGACCCAATGATTTCCCAGGAGGAATTGGCCAATCGCCTCAACATTTCGCGGTCTGCCACAGCGGTTCACATTTCCAACATTATTAAAAAAGGGGCTATTCTTGGCCGGGGTTACGTATTCGGTGAAGATCCCGGTATCGTGGTGGTGGGAACTACAGAACTCACCATTGCAGCAAGTACTATGGAAGACCCTCTCGATACCGGTTTACCAGAGGGTTCCATTACTGTTTCTTGTGGAGGAGCAGGTTTTCACCTAGCGGGCGATTCGCAGCCCTAATTCGTTAAGTGGAGGTGTTGTCCTCCCGCTTCGGACCT
>LAKY01000059.1 GCA_000987045.1 Clostridiales bacterium PH28_bin88
TAGTCCGACCGCTATTAGTGCTAGTAACAAAGATAATATTCGGATCTCCGCGCCTTGAACAAAGGTCGCCTTAAAACATAAGAGATAGCTGCAATGACAGTACCTAATGCAATATATTTGGTTAATTTTGGTGTCATTGCCCAACACCCCTCAATTAAGTATTTTTGACCTCAACTTTCGCCGGAATAACCAATCTGTTCAGCACAATGAGTTTTATCTTTAAAGCAAGATTTTTGTACCGGTTTAACAGGTAATCGAAAGTGCCGTTAATTTCTCTATTTCTTCTAAGCGGGTTCTTTTCGACATCATAAGTTTCGCCTGACAAAGCATTCACATCTACAGACACTGGTGCTTTAAACTGTTCGCCTCCAGTCCAAATACGTACGTGGTATCGCATCACTTCTTGCCCGTCTTCGTTAAACCAAATGCCTAGTATGGGTTTTTCCACTTGGCCAATGATTGACTTCGTTACACCAAAATTTTCAAAGTGCTCCTCTAACGCTGATAAAGCTAGATGTACTGCTTGTTCCTGAGAAATCTTTGGTTCTGGTAGCGACCTAATAACAAGAATAAAACCCAGCAGCACGGTCAAAGTTGGAAAAACTAACAATCCAATTAACAGTTTTTTTATCTTCATTATCCTCTCGCTCCCTTAGTAAAGGCAAGCTCACTGTCGTTGCGCATTACTGCTTCTATGCATCATAGAGAAACGCAAACCTACTTGCTTGGTGTTTAAAAAGGAATGTTGGGTTGGAGTAATTCCAGGAATCCGCTGCTTGATCCCAGGTAAAGACCATCTTGCAATCCCGTCAGCATCCCGTAGTAGTTCAGCAGGTACCTGGCTTCAGGGTCGCCAAGGTAAAAGTCTGCCACCTGGTAGAGAAAGCGCCCGCTCTTTCTGTCAAAAATGAAGATCCCCTTTTCCCCGGGCACTACCAGTTCCGAACCGACCATCAGCAGTTGCTTGCTGTATTTGGTACCAAAGGGTGTGGTCCACAGCTGTTTGCCGCTGGCAAGGTCGACACTTGCCACCCTTTCCCCGGTGGAGTAATACAGCCTTTCACCTTCTACCAGGGCGGTCCTGATGTTC
The DNA here is from genome assembly GCA_000987045.1 of Clostridiales bacterium PH28_bin88. Lineage (GTDB taxonomy): Bacteria > Bacillota > PH28-bin88 > PH28-bin88 > PH28-bin88 > PH28-bin88. The sequence continues at coordinate 1,091 of LAKY01000059.1, forward strand.
TCCTGTTTGGTCCATAGCACTTCCTGTTTTTTAAGCGAATATAGCTTGGAGGTAACCTCACCCTGAAAGAAATAAGGGCCGCTGAAGTCCCGAATAATGAGGTAATCGTCATTCAACACATTTACAATTCTGTTCCCGTTATTGTGAAGGGATGAAAGGATCTTACCGCTGTTCAAGTCGACCAGGCGGAATCTGTCCTCCATAGCGAACCAGTAGGTGTTACCCGGTGGCTTTCCGCTCCAGTACCTGGGGTCAGCCATCACCCGGACCCGGTCAAAGTTTGACCCGAAATTATCAGGATTGATGGGCGCATCCAGCCGCCACGCTGGTTTTCCTGTCCGGGAGTTGAAGGCCTCGATCTTATCCTTTCCCACGATAATGGCCAAGGGTAGGGTATGGTAGGCGGAAAGCAAACGCTGGCCGGCAGTCAAATCCTTCTCCCACAAAACCTGCCCGTCGTTTTCATCCATGGCGATCAGCTTGGCGGCGGGCTGAGTCCCTGACTCGCGCAGGTACAGGAGGACGGTATTGCCGGAACCGGCCAGGCTGAACTCATAATATTGATCCCATTCGTCCATCTGTTTTTCCCAGATTACCCTGCCAGTGTCCATTTCCATGTGGACTAACCGGTGCGGCTGAGTTGCTTTTGTCTTTACTGCCACCGTAACGGTGTCTTCTTTTTCTCCCACGTAAAAGTACACCGGCAGGAAACCGCCGTAGACCGACCACTTCTTTTGCCCTGTCTGGCGGTCAACCCCGTAAAGGTAAGCGGAATCATGAAAACCGCTGAGACCCCCATCATCCCCGAACACCAGCAGGGTGTCCTTTGTACCGCCCACCAGGTAATTGTAGGGGAGATCGCCGGTAAACCTCCACTGCGGCGGGAATAGTTCTTCCCACTCCTTCAGTGCCTGTCCCCGGGTCAAAAGCCCACTGGTCAGGTCCAGCCTGAAAGCAAAGAGTTCTCCACCGGCGGTAGCGGTATCGGTTGCTGCCAGGTAAACCGCCTGTTCGCCGTATTTGGGAGTGTAAAACATTTCCCTTACCTCACCGATTTCAGCAGGAAGGGCGTAGGAGGTCAGTGTTTGATCCTGTTCGTCCCAGGTGAGGATATACTTCTTTTCTCCTTCCTGCTTCAGGTAAACGTCAAGTAAATAATACTTATCACCGGTATAATTGACCAGCGTGGAGTCCGTATCAACCACATCAAACCGGTGTAAGGGGACGGTGCGCAGGTCCTTCGGTCCCTGCCACTGGGAAGAAAAGAGGGCCCAGTTGCTGCCATCCTTCACCTTGAAGTTGATAAAGTTTTTCGACTCTAGATCAGTGCCACCCATCTTAACGTGGGTTAAAATGAAATCACTGGCCAGCCCCCTTTTCCTGAGCTCACCGGTAATCTCTATTTTCTCGACCTCCGGCTGGTTTTCCCCGGATTTTTTAGTGATGAATACCCGGCCCGCGCCGTCCCTATGCAAGATAAAAGAATGGGGGCCAAAGCCCTTCACGGTCCACGTGATGTTCCCGCCATCCTCTGTCTTTATCACCTGATATTTTTTGGCCACCGGGTACAATCGCTCTTCAGAAAGGATAAGTTCTGTTTCCGGTGTCCGTACCATGTCCACTTTTATCTCCCGGGCTGGAGCGCGGTTCAGGTAATGGTTGAGACCTCCCGTTTCCTCGCCGGGATCTTCCCTGTCCCCGGTATGTCCCAGGGAATCAGCCCGCTCTCCTGCAGATACACTTTTTTCCCCGCCCGGAGTGGGAGCAGCGCGGTACGGGGCACAACCGGGAACAAACAGCAATGTCAGTACCACACCGGCTACAACAACGGCTGTCTTCATCTGAAATGTTACATTCCGCCCTCCAATCAACCACCTTACCTCCTCCTACAAAACCCGATACTAACAACGCTTTTCCAATTAAGTCCTACCCTTCCGTGACCATTAAGGACGAAAGGATTTTTTCCAGTACAGGATCCCGGCCGGCGAAGTAATCGGCTGACGAAAGCGGTACGGTAATATCGGGGATTAGTGAAGATTCATCATTTGAGAGGTTGAAGTATTTGGTGGAGTATGATAATTCCAAAGCGGAGTTGGGCAACCTGAGAACTTCGGGGTGTCCGAAGTGGTTTGGATTCCCTCCTGTCGGTTCCCCCACAAAGATAGCGCTTGTCTGGTTGCGAAGTTCAATGGCATTGATTATGGCGGAAGAAAAGGTGTTACGCCCCACTAGAACGAACAGCCGCCCCTTCTGATTGATACCCGGACGGTTTTTTATTTCAGTGATGAGCGGCCTTAACAGCGAAGAATCCCCACCACCGTTGTATCGTATATCGATAATAAACTTTTCAACGGGGTACTGATCCAGAAACGATAACATTTCTTTGGAAAACTCTGTGAAAGGTTTTTCGTCCCTGTTAGAACATTTGTTATACTGAAAGTAAAGGGTTTGTTTGTCCTCAATATAGGCATACCAGTAATTCACACCCTTTTTTATGTTGGATAACGGCAGCTTGGCCGGATCAACGGCAGGTAACAAATCAACCTGATTGCCCGGTGGTACCGAACGCATTTCAAGGGAAAACAGGGTGCCGTTTCCGTCTTCAAAGGTAAAACGCCCTGCTCTCAAATCAGGTATAATTCCCAACGCATGAAGGATTTCCGGTGTGACCAGGTATTTGGGGCTCAGATATTTTACCCACGCCTCGTTCTCGTGAGGGATTACATTTCTTACCGCGGTATATGCTTTTTCCACATCCGTTTCTCCTATCTGGATTAATCTGGCGCCCAGAGCACGACGATAAGCCGGTACGGTATCTGTTACATACAGCCCGTCGCTAAACCAGTAAAGCCTTAGGGGATAAGTGCGAAACCCTGTTGCTTTATGGCTTATAGACAAACCCGTATGAGCATCTCCGAGCATGGCTACAATTCGCATGAATCCAACGATAATTTCGTGTTCTTGTAAAGAAGGAATAGCCTCGTCAAGCTCCTGAACAGCCTGCTCGAACTCTTTTTGCGTTACCTGAAAGAACGCGTTCTTATGGAGGCGCGGAAGTTCTGTCGCTAAATACCGCAAGTCCTCACGCCACTTTTCCTCCGGCAGCGAACTTGTTTGTGGTAATCGCGCACACCCGCTTAAAAGGAGGCTAGAGCAGTAAGCAGCAAGAAAGAAGATGCCGGTTAGGATAATTTTTGTTCTCATGGCGCCCTTTCCTCCCTCCCGTAAGTCGCTTGATTGCCAGGCCCAGAATTAGCCGTAATGCCTCTTTTTACCTCTTCGCCAAAGGAAATCATCTGGTCTTGCCGAAAAAGGAATAACACGGTGCATGTAACATTCACTCCCGTACCAAGGCTGGCAAAGAGAGGAACAGCAATGATCAGCAAACAAGCAACACCCCAGAGCCTGCAAGCACGCGCACCGGTAAAACGCTTTCCGCCTGTGTTGCTAAAAGTCTTTTTCCTTACGTTGATAACAGTGTTTATGGTTTCAATAGGCGTTAGCTGGGCTATCGTACACCCAACCCGTCGTCCCGTAAATGAGACCCCATCCACTGTGGGGCTGGAGTATGAGGAGGTTACCTTTTTTAGCCGCGAGGACGGGTTGGAACTAAGAGGGTGGTTGCTGCCCTCCAAAGACAGCGATCGCACCGTCATTGTCGCTCACGGGTATCATAACAACCGGTTACAGGATGACGTACCCGCCCTATTACTGGTGAAAGAACTGGTTCATACCGGGTATAACGTCTTGTTATTTGACTTCCGCAATTGCGGAAACTCCCCTGGTCAAATGACCTCTATCGGCCAGTACGAAGTCAGGGACCTCCTTGGCGCCATAGATTTTGTGCAAGCGTCCCCGGCGATTTCTCGCCGCATAGCTGTACTTGGCTTTTCCATGGGAGCAAGCACGGCCATCCTGGCCGGAGTTCAGGAGCCGGCTGTGGACGTAATTATTGCTGACAGCCCTTTCGCTGATCTCAAGGCACTTTTCCGCACCAAATTCTACCCCTTCGGCGACCTAATAGCGCATGAAATATCGTTCCTAACCGGACTGCGCCCGGGGCAGGTCAGCCCCGCAACAGCACTACGTGGCCCGGCATCCAAGCCCCTTTTGATTATCCACGGGGATGCCGATGAGGTAATCCCTAAAGAGCACAGCCAGGAGCTTTTACGCGCAGGTGGGCCAAACGCCAATCTGTGGATCGTCCCGGGGGCGAAGCATCTCAAATCCTATGCTGTCGCCGGATCTTCCTATTCATCCAGGGTGATTGATTTTCTAAACGATAACCTGAGGTAAATACTTATTATGGTAATGAGTATCGATCAGCACTGGAGTACTCAACTGCCAACGAAGGTGTGGCGTATTACCTTTAGCTCCGTGCCTAGATACCTATTTTGCCAGGGCATCTACTGCCTCCTGGAAACGCCGCAGATACTCATGCCCTGGAGTACCTGGAATAATCGGGAGTTGTTCTGAGAGAGTCTTTAGCCTCCGTTTGATGTCTTCAAAGTCTTTATAGTCTTTCGAAATCACCATTCTTTTAAGTTCCCAACTAATTACATTTGGTGAATCGGACAGACGCCGGGCCTCCGGATTAATTACACCAAGTCTGTATAACACTTGCGCAGCATCGAAAGCTGTTTGGAGCTTCGTTGCAGCCGACTAATCCACTCGTCTGAATCAGATTCACCAGGTGAGGATACCCTTTCCAATTCAACAGTAGCTTCTAGAATCTGACCTGCTACGGCCGTTGCCTGATCACGTGCTAACTCCAGGATTTGCGCGGTCTTTGAGTATATCATCCAACCTTGAATAATATTTCCCAATAGAAGCACGCCTAAAATCAAAAAGACTATCCAGTACCGCAAGCAGATGCACCCCCTCAGTTTATTCCCCCTCACGTGATACTATCTGAAATAGGTAAGGCCGGTAGCTCAGAGTGGCAAACAAGGTGTTGGTTTCCGGGATGAAATCCAGGGTCGGAGAAGACCCGTCTTCCAGTTCCTTGACCCGCCTCCAGCTGGCGCCCCCGTCTTCCGTAACTGCCAAATATGGGGGGGTGTCGGACTGTTCCTTAATTACAGTGAATACCTGCTCCGGCCTGTCGGGGTTTACAGCATAACTCTCGCCAATGATGCTTTTAAAAGGCAAACTGAACCCTCGCCAGGTTTGACCCCCGTCAACAGTGGACAGGAGAAAATGCCTGCTTTGTTCCCAGGCTACCGGCCGGTTTTCTGAGTAGTGAATTACCAGAGTTCCCGGCTCCCGGCCAGTCCCCACCATTTCTATATAGGCAGGAAAGCTGGTCACGTAAGGAGGCAGGTTGATGTTAGTCCAAGTAAGCCCCCCGTCCGGGGATTTGAATAGGGAATGCCCTTGGTTTAAGCCCTGCTCCCGGTTTAAACCCCACATGTTCAAATCATCTTTGCCGTACCTTAACCCGGCACCCAGGTAAATCGTCCCGTCTGTATCCAGCGCCGGGTTGATCATATGTGGTCCAAAAAACCATAAGCCCGACGCCTTGTTGGCCGGGGACCAAGTCTCGCCACCGTCAGAAGTACCCAGCAGAGTTGCAACATATTTGGCCGTCTCAAGGGCATACACCCTGTTGGGATCCGTTGGATCAAAAAAGTAACGGCCGACCACCGGTTTGTACGGTGGTTGTGCTTTGGGGTTGGGATTAGGGCGGGAAAGAGTCCAGGTCCGGCCGCCGTCGGTAGACCGGTAAATATTGCTTTCTTGCCAATCAGTCGCGAAGATGACGCTGGGATCAAGGGGGGAAATACCCATGGCAAGCACATTGAATGCTCCGCCGGTCAGATCAACTTTTTCCCAGGTCCTTCCCCCGTCCTCGGTTTTCCAGGTGAAATACTCTCCCCCTGTTTCCGCACTACGTTCATAGACCCTGACATACATCTCTTCCGGTCTGTTGGGGTTAATTACTGGGGAGAAGACTTTTTCGCCCAGGTTGTGTGAGATTTCGGTTAAAGTAAAGCCAGGTTCCCCTTCAACGATCCTGCCCTCCCCTATTTCTACCCGGGGCTCAATGCTGGCAATGGGTGGCGGGAGGAGGTCCTGGATGGCCTTGATGGCCTGGGTCAGTTCGTCTCCCGGGAAATAAAGGTAACGGTCAAATTCCGGGTGGTCCTCCACCGTTAACCGCGCATAGCGGCCTGCGTGTTCCAGGGTAATCCAGGCTTCAAATCGCTGGCTCTCATCATCTATGGGAAGGCTGCGGACATCTAAACTATAGAGGCTGGTTGTTACTCCTTCAGGCAAAGGACCCTTGACTTCCCGGGCCTGGATGAGCACCCTTGCCAACCGGTCAATCGCCTCCCCCTTGGGGCTCTGACCGTCGCCCCTGTACAAGCTCCAGTGGGCAGGGCGCACGAAACTGATCTGGTCAAGGCTGTACAGCCTGAGGCGGTGGCCAACGATGTCGTCCACCGAGACGCTGCGGGTACTGGCATCCCAGGAAACGTTAAGCCCCAGGGCCTCTGATACAGCCCGTAAGGGGACCAGCACCCGCCCTCCCACCACCATAGGTGGTACGTCCGTGGCTATCCTCCTGGCTTCCAGGTAAACGGAGATTTCCGGAGCAGAAATCTCATCACCTGCCAACATACTGGGCATGGTATCTATCAACACCCGCCTGTTGGCAGCGTCCCATTCCACACGGTGTCCGAATGCCTCCGCTATGAACCGCAGGGGCACCAGCACTCGCCCGTTTACTAGCTGGGGAGCCACATCAGGGGTTACCGCCGAACCGTTAATCTTGATAGCTATTACAGAAGTGGATGCCTTAGCGGTTCCCTGCACCAATAAGGTCGCCAGCATCGCGACAATCCATATCAGCACCATCATTCTACGTGCCATCGAACTCCCTCCTCGGTCCATTTTTTCCTTTCACGACCGGCTTATTGGAAGGTCAATATACCTACTTCTAAGACGCTTTCCATCCGGTTTTAGTTCCCAACATTTTGGATTTTCTTGGGCATGTTCTTTTCCAAGAGGTATACCACCCAGAGAACGCCGTCCGTCAAAACGTAGATTTCTGAAGAGCCAGCCTTTAACACCTGCTCCGGCGGGGGGACTTCCGCCTGCCACAAAGGCTGCCCGTGCCAGTCAAGGGCAATAAGCCGGTCGCCGGACTGGATTAACAGGGTATCACCGTCCTGCTTTACCCACTGGATAGGCTGTTCACTTTGCCATACCACCTGCTGGTTGTCGTCTGGGGTAAACCGCAGGAGCCACCTATCGTCCTGCGAAGTGGCATAGATACTTCCGTCTATGAACGAGGAAGATACAGACCGGGAGGGTAGGGCCCATTTCTCTTTTCCCTCCCGGTCCAGGAGATGCAAGTTCTCCTTTTCACCGGGTGCGTCGTAAGCCCAGAAGTAAACGGAAGTATCCCCTTTTTCATCAGTCGGAAAAACAGCGTTAAAAGGTACCCGGTTGGTATAGCTCCACAGCAACTCTCCGGCCGGTGAAAGGGCATAAACAGTGTTGCTCTCGGAAAGGTAAAGAACGCCCGAAGAGCCCACGACAGGCCTCCCCATCAGGGGATTGGCCGCAGGAAATGTCCATTGAACCTGTCCCTCTTGATCCAGGGCAAAAACTTTTTTCCCATAGGGAGTTGTGATATAGGTTAATCCGCCCGCGAAAGGGATTACCGTAGCTGAGGTGGCGCCGGCTGGAACAGTAAATCTCCACCGTTCTTGACCTCCGGCGTCAAAAACGAAGACTTCCCGATCCGCAGAGACCTGGTAGATGGTTTCACTCGGCCCAACCTGGGGAGGTAGTTGACCGCCCACCCTGGTGGACCGGATCCAGCGGAACCGCCCGTTCCAATCGAGGGCGTAAAGACGGCCGGACACCCCTGCCACATAAATGCCGGATGGCCCCAGGACAGGAAAAGTTAAAGTCTCACCGGGCTCGAACCGCCAGGCTTCCCGCCCGTCGGGGCGGATGGCCATGAGTTGGTCGTTTCTTATACCAAAACGGCCGTAGGTGGTGCCGTCGGGTCCCATCACCAGTCCTGTACCCCGTCCATGGGTGCTGAAGCGCCATTTTTCTTTTCCATCCGGACTGACAGCCCAGACGGTTTGGCCGTCCCCGGCGTAAATCATCCCATCGGCTCTTACCGCCAGGGTCATGGAGATAGGCTCTACACTTCCAAATTCGTTAATGAAGTCGCCGGCACAAAGAGAAAGCTCCCATCGATTGGCCCCTTCCGGTGTAATGGCCACCAGCGTGCCCCCGGAAACGACATAAACCGTGCCGTCCGGCCCAGTAATCGGTCCCGCCGTGTAGCGCCCGGGGGGAATGGGTGTCTGCCAAAAAAGCTTACCGGTTGCTCCGGTGGCCGCCAGGGCCTGGTTGGTGGGGAATTGGTGCCAGGTTAAAAAGTAGGTGATACCTCCAGGGGCAAAAGCCGTCTCTAAATTTATTTGTTTTACCGGCCCCATTACCGGTTCCCCGCCGCCATGAGGAATCCACCCCCGGTCCCCGACCCAATTTCCGATCAAAACGCGCCCGTCGGGGTCGACCGAGTACAAGGTAAGCCAGTCATGCAATTCCTGCCGCCACCGGACCTTTCCGCTAGGCATCAGGGCGATAATGGTGTTGCTCTTAAGCCCTGTACGGAGGGAAGCATAGAGATTTCCCGATTTGAATGTTACCTTTTCGAATGTACCTTCTGTATCGGTACGTGGGTATTTCCATTTGAGGCGCCCGTCAAGGGAATACGCGTACAGGTCACCTTCAGCAACAAAATACACCTGTCCGGCGCCCACCTGCAGGGCTGAGACGGATTTCTCCAGGGACCAGTGCCGTTTTCCCTCAGCAGCATCCACCGCCCAGAATTCCTGTCCCCTGATGAAGACCAGCCTTCCGGCGAGTACCATTTCGGAAAACGAAGGCACATCCAAGGCCCACAGCAATTCTCCGTCCGGCCCTATATGGAATACCTTTTTCTCTTCGTTCGACCATGCATAGGCTCCGCCGCTACTGTCCGGCAGTACCCCGGCCAGGCGGGACAGGGTCCGGTATTTCCACTTAATCTGCCCCTCGTCATCCAGGGCCAGGACGTTACCTCCCGACCCCGCCGCCAGTACTGTTCCATCTGCTCCAATTACCGGGCCGAACAAGACCCCGTCACTAACCCAGCGAATCTCGGCAACCCGGCGGGGGGTTCCGGATAGACCCGTCCCCCCTTCGTCTCTTTCTGAAGTAATGGTAATCGTCCGGTTGCTCCTATCCCAATTCACATTTGCCCCCAGGGCCTCGGCCACAAAACGCAGGGGAACCATGGCCTGTCCTTTTTTTAACCTCATTGGCACATCCATGATGACTTGACGGCCGTCCACCCACGCCTCCCCTTTGCCCACCTGAAGCACCACCGTGGTATCCCCGCGGGTAGCAGTCACCGTTTGGGTCCTTTGTTCCCAATCCACCTCAGCCCCCATCGCTTCGAAAATTCCCCGCAAGGGCACCAGGGTCTGGCCTAACTCCATCACCAGGGATACACCCAGTTCGAAAGCTCTGCCGTCCATCACTACGTGGATAGGCTTTTTTGTTGCCTCCGCCCGGGCATTCCACCAACCCAACAGCAATACGAACAGCATAATTGCCAACAATGAAAGCCACCTGGTTTTCCACCGGTACTTGATCACCATATACCCCTCCGAAAATAGCGTTCTGTGTCGCAAGTGGAACTTCCTTGGGTCTTTATCCGTCATAAAAGTGGTAGCTAACATGTGATTGATTATCCCCGGAGCAGATTCTCGATAGAATTAAGAACCAAACTGAAAAAGACGGTACAACGTATGAAATTCTCTCCCAGTCTACTACTATCGTTTACACTTTGTTTCGGATCCACTCTGGCATGAAAAATGAAAACGGGACTCAACTTTGTCTCAAGTGGAAATTAATACTCACTTAGACAAGAAGTAGGCTGTCCCCTGGTTATCCCAGCCCAGAGGCAACCCATGCGGTTGAAGAAGTTGAGTGGTGGCAACTTCCAAGAATCCCTGTTCTTCATCTGCGGTTCTTCCCCGCAACTGAAGGTATTTCCCATTGGGGGACCAAGCCGCCGGTTCCCAGTATTCCTTTAAGGAAAGCATGCTCTTTCCTTCGGGGGTCACTACTTCAATTCCACCCTGCCACTTGCCCACCGCCAGGTACCGGCCATCAGGGGACCAGATAACGCTCTTGACTCGCTCCATCAATACGGTTTTCTCTCCGGTGTTCACATCTACGATAACCAGTTGCCCGCCGTTAGAACTGTCATCTGTGGGGTTTTCTACCATGGCGATCTGGTCCCCCTTGGGTGACCAGGCAAGGCTGAGGTAGATGAGAGAAGACCCGTCAGCAATCAGGGGGTAGGTAAAATCGGGAAAGGTATTTACTATTTTGCCTCCTTCAAGTATGGTGAGTGCCGGCTTCTTATCACCATTACCATGGAGGTAAGCTATCCTGCCATTTGGTCCTAGGCCCAACCCGTACAACAGCTCTGATTTCTCCAGGGTAGCCATTTCTTAGGTTCGAAATGGGTTCCTTCTTTATCAACCACCACATCTTTCGGGGTTTCGGCATCAAACGCTATATCGAAAGCCTCTAGATAGAAGAAAGGCCAATGGAAAAACAAAATACATGTTTAATTGACCCTGAACGATAATACCCGTCAGAAGAACGAAACCGAAAGGAACTACTAAGGAAAATGCTTTTAGCCTTGCACCAGCCATTCCCTTTTCTATGTAAGCAAATACAACCAAAACGGAAAACATTATGATCGAAGCATGTATAAACAGTAATAGTTCCCAATTGATGCCTTGAAAAAAATCTCCGCTATACCAGGTGGTCCAAACCACATGCCAATAAAAAAGACAATCGCGGGTACTGTTAGCCTTTGTCTACCTGGTTCGTCACCCAACACAATATAGCAAATGATTGAAACCAAGACCGAACCAATAGCAATGCCTAGCCCCTCCAACATTATCAGCCCCTTCGATACATCCTCTACCCTCTACCTAAACAATCGTTTCTCCGCAACTCATTGATAATTTGTGTTGTTGACCATAATTTCATATAACCCATTCTCCTTGTGATTCCAAGACTTCCGCCATGGTTCCGCCCACCACTTCCCAAGAGGGTGGGATACCCTGAAACGTACTTCTGAAGCGCAGAATCTTTCCGGGGTTGGGCTCTTTGTAAAGAACATAAGTGCTTCTCGGTCGCACCTGAACTTTCGGGGGTTCCAATTCTTTTTCATCGGGTTCGCGCAAACCACCCAGGAAAACCTCCCTTCCATCCTCCTTAATCCGGATTAACGCGTGGGGATAGCTTGGTCCGTTGACAATCTGGCTGTTTTTCGGCGGAACAATAACGGCGTAAATCAGTATTTCGCCCGGTCTTCCGATGACACCCGCCATCGAAAGAGAATATCCGCCCGTGGATTTTTCTCCGGCGCTAACCAGGATATATTTAAAGTTCTTGACTGTTTCCGAATAAATGCCTGCTTTCTTAAAGGAGTTATTATACCAGTTTCGCAATGCCACGTCGCTCAAAGAAGATGGGTCGACCTCCTCAAATCTCAAGTCGCCTAATTCTCTTGCACGAATTTTTGCTTTTCGGGTAATCGCTACCGCGGCAACGGTTGATAGTAGTATAAAAATCAAGGTTGCGGCAGCTACCCGAACCAATTTTCGCTCGGGCAAACAAAACACCTCCCTGCATACAATTCTCTCCAGGGAGCAAATGTGTGGTGATTGATGTGACGATGGTTCGATCTTTGCAAGAATTTTCACCTCCAGAGCCTTGAGAACCGGTCCAGGCCAACCCTTTTCATCTTATCCATCCCCATAACCCTGATATAGAACAAAGTCATCCCAGACAGGACAGGTGTGGGCGAAAATGATACAGGGTTTCTTACCATTCATGCGGTATATTTGGGATAATTTTTGTGATATACCAGTGATCTTGATAACTTTGGACTATAACCTTGGCCTTATATTTTCCTGCGACACCAGTAGAAGTCGGCATTTCGAAGGAAATATCGTATGCCCACTCTCTGTCCCCTAATCTGTTTTCACTTGCTAACTCAAAGTTTTCAACCCAAGGGCTGGATAGTCCGGTTACCCAGAATGCTTCTTGAAACGTATTTCGTTTAACAGGAGTTGTAACAGGAGCTTTTTTTGATGAAACCCCCAATCAATTAGCTCTGACAATCTTATAAGCCAACCACTTCAAATACCATAAACGCCAGGGCATTGTCTTGTATTCCCCTAAGCCCGTTGAGGATCCCGCCGCCACGAGGCGATTTTTTGAATAGTCTCTACCCGCAAGCGGGACAGCAATTTGACTTATTTGCAAAACGATAAACCTTGGAGAAAAAATCTTTAGGCATCTCTATCCATCCCTTTAGCCAGTTGTTGGCCTAGTAATCGGCACATGACACTGTTTTGAAGTGATCCTACAATTGGGGAATTACCACCTGATAGACGTATCAAATGTATTTCTGGTTCCAAAAAATACTTGTCAGGACCCAGAATTACTTTCTCCTGGCTTTAAACTGGTGACACCCCCCTTTTTAATTTATCGGGGAGATCAGTGTTAAAACCCGCAATCCCCCAGTATCGTATAAACAGGGGGTGAAGCCATGCGGGTTTTTGTTATAACGTTTTCTTTCCATGAGCATGCACCAGCATATCTACCAGTGGACACCCAGCGGCTACAAACGTATTTACTACCGTATGGATGCCAGTAGCGCTGATTCCGGGATGGGCGGGTACCAGCACATTGAGTGGATATTGCGGTACTTCAACCAACTCTGGGCCGAAGATACGGTTTGGGACAGCAAGCTCCAAAACAATCATTCGGGGTCATCCGGGAGTTTACCAACAACCTGATTGCCGTGCAGGTGGGAAGCGTAGAGAATTATGAACAGACCGAAAAAGAGGCTGTCTGGGACATCAACCTAAGGGTATTCCGCGAGAGGAAAGGGAAGGTGGTGACAGAACGGTGCCTTCGCGGTGGATTATGAGAAAGGAAGTCGCATACTACCCGATTGAAAAGCCACGAGAAGAGCATTTATTGCACCAAGTGATATTTTCATTCCGAAACTAGACCCTCATGCCGCTAATCGCGGTACCATCAGAGAATGAAAAAAGGAGCCCCTTGATGCTCCAGGCGGAGCGAATAGGAGCGGAGGTTAACCGGACTAGACGAGGCCGACGTGTGAGGGCGTACCGGCGGGCAAGGACGCCCGCCGCCGAGCCTTGAGGCAAGGACGCCGAATGGCGAGGGAAGTACGCCCGAACCGGAGGCTGAGACGTAGTCCGGTCCGAACGCGACTTTTGAGCGCAGCCGGAGCACAAGGGGCTGACAACAAACTTTTTAGGGTAGAAAGGTATAGTTGTTTTTACCTGGTAACAAATTCTTTTACATGTAGGTCGGTAATGTGTAGAATGCGATACCCAACAAAACTGTGTCTGTATTTCAGGGCGTAATTACGAAAAGACAGTTAAGTTCATCGTTTCTTTTTCAAAGCAACCAGCACAAGCCCGGCTACAATTGCTATCGCGACAGCAAGCGTGATTGTTTTTAAATCACTATTTTTCGTGTTGTTCTCCGGTTTAATTTGACTTGTGGTGATGTTTACTGTTGACAGTTTCACCCGCGTGCCCTGTTTTGGGTAAATCTGTATCCTTTCCCCATTCGGTCGGCTTACGAAAACAGTGTTTCCCTCAAATGAAAAATCTTTATCTGTACCGCCAGAATTCACATACCACTCTATTGCGGCCATGTCTCCCTTAATAGAAGGGTATTTGATATATTCCGTGACTAATTTCAATGTCTTGTAATCCCCGGAATCCGCCTTAAAAATCCCCCATGCCTGTTTATAGTAAGCTCCTGATTTCTTCAACGACATAACACAATAATCACCTACTTGTGGTGTTAGCCCCGTCCTCCACAACCCATATTGGAAATCGCCATTCACTAATATGGTATCAGAGTTTAGTTTGCCGTTAATAACTTTATAAACCGTAACGAGAAACTGATCGTTGTTTTTCTCAATTAGTTGACCGACTATAAAAGCATCCTGGTCGGCTTTTAAAGACTCCACTTCACCTGCATGCATCATTCGGTAAAGTACATCCCCTGCAAAAACTGGGCTTGATAATAACATCCCGATCATAACTGTAAGCAGCACTGGAACAATCTTTTTCACTACCACCAACCCCTGTCTCGCCAATGTGGCTGCGTAACTGCAATCAGGATTAAAGCCGGGTCGCGACAGGCCTGGCTTTATCGACAGTCCCGAGGAATTGGGCGGAACCCATTCCCGGCTGCGCCCCGCGTCTTCAAGGCAGAGCTCGAAAATGAATACGAGTGTAGTTTATTCAATGTTCCACGGGTTTCTCCATTCCAATTTTCTCTCTTTGACTAAGCGGCAGATAAATCGTACCATTCTTAGCAGAAAGGTAAGCAATCCCGGTCTCTCCAGGAGAGGTCCAGACGGAGAAATGATACCCATATACTCAACTCCTCTTTTTTAACAATGCGTGAATAACGGCTTGCCTCAAAAAATCGACCATTCGGAACGAGGCAAGTTTCACTTCCGTATTCGTCACCAGTAGTGCCAGTTCGAAATCTAATCCTTTCCGATGATCTCCCACGGAAGTTACATCTTTTACATCTCAATACGATATTCCCCATTAGCGTTTGAGGCATCATGCGGACCCACTTTGACAGGTTTAGAACACCCGGTATAACCACCTGTAAGGATTAAGACAATTAGGCCTACCAGCAATTGAGTCTTCTTCAATGGGCATCCCCCCACACCCAGGTTACTCTTCAATTTGGTCGCGCTCCTGTAAAACCTTGATCGGCTCACTGGCAAAAGCGTCGGCAGCTCCCCAGTCAAAATTGAACAGGATCCCCTCGCTGGAGCCGCAGCTTACTGACTTTACTCTGGTCTCGGCCGGCCCCTGGCTTTCAACAATAACCATCAAGGCAGCCCGGTTTTTAGCGCGGAAGAAGTACTGCTCGTACAGCGTTACGGCGATAAACTTTTCCTTCCCTTCGAAAATGTCTTGGCTGACTCTCTCGATATGGGAGAGCCGGTCGTCCAAATACTCCTGCACTTCTTTGGCCCCGGCGCGAACTACGATTTCATAGGTAGCGGGCATGCTTCTCGCCTCCTGCATGTTTAATAGTGTAACGTGGTTGATATGCTCGCGGTTTACGCTAACACGTTTCCGCGCTTCCAGCCAACAGGGGCTGGCACATCATGATGGCATGGTTTTCGGCTACCAGTTCATCCCTAACCACCTCGCCGTCGTCCACCACCCTGCGGTAGATCCTGTTGTGTCGCACATATCCGCCCCAGGGTTCGTGAGTGATCAGGTGGTCTTTTTCGTAAACCTCATATTTTTGTTGGACTGGCTGATCCGACCTCCACTCACCCGCCAGGAATTCCTCCGTCAGGAAAACGCGCAAGTAAAACGAGTGCCGGGTATTGTTTCTGATCTGGAGGTCTATGTAGTTGTATGAGCAGGTGGCTCCGCTGCCGAAGGGCTGGGTACGGTTGACGTCAGGGAAAACATCGTAACTGTGCCTCCATCTCTCGACCACCGTCAAGGGAGTGTGCAGAGTCATCCAGTAGATAAGGTTGGAAAGTTGGCACAACCCGCCTCCAATCCCGGGGGTAAATGTCCCATTAAACAGGACCATACCGGCCTTGTACCCTTTCCTGGCAGTGGGCTTGCCGATCAATCGCCAGTAAGAAAAGGTCTCGCCCGGGTGGAGAACCACCCCGTCAATTTTCTTCACTGCTATCCTCAGGTTAGCAACTTTGTTGTACTGGAGCCACATCTCTACTTTGCGCAGTTTCCTTAGTAGAGGTGTCTGGTGGGAAAAGACAACAAAGGGAAAATCCCCGTGAAAACCTTTGCTCTGGGCAAACTCCGTACCGGAAAAGTACCAGTAGCAGTACCGCTTAAGGGTAAAGTAAAGCTTTCCAAAAGCTAACCTTAACACCGACCTTTGGCGCGGTTTCGGCACAACGGTCCAGGACAACGCCAGCACCCTTTCTTTCGCAGAATATTGGTCCTCTGCTACGCACGGAGGCGTACGGAGCGTTTCATCCGCATAACGAAATACCTCTCCCAACAAACAAACCTGAACCCCTAAAGATAGTTACGCGGCGGAAACAAACCGCGAACTAAGGTATTATTGATGGCTGACACGCCCACGTCGATACAGCAAGTACCCAACTAGCCCTATTGGAAAAAACACCAGTGAAGCCAAAGCCCATAAAACGCATTGATAACCAAGGTTTTTCGCATCCCTCCACACCAACATACCTGAGGTAACTGCAAGTATGATCACCGCAAAGTTTATTACTTGGAATACCCTGACCCAGCCACTGCTGGTATTATTTTGTTCCCCTGGAGGATATAATCGAGCGGTTGAAAAAAATGCTTCCAATTGTTCCTCTGCTTCAGCGGAAATCTTTTCATCCGCGACTTTACCCCCTGCGAGCTGAACCACCCCAGCGGGTGTAATCGGTGAATAACGGCCCCCTTCGGTTTTCTTTAGAAACAAAAGAACGTCCTTTCCCCATTGGTCTAAGCGATAATCACTAGGACTCATGACATTTTTATTTAGCGCACCAGGGGTGCTTACAATAATCTTGTCCCCGGGCAGGGGTTTATTGACGTAAGCAACCACTCTGACGTCCCAGTCCGACTCCCACCCGCTACCGGATGGTCTTTCGCTGATCACTTCCCCAATTTCGCCTATCACAATCAAGTCTGCCGTGTTAATAAGCTCTGGGACTGAAAAATAAACCCACGAGGCACAGACTGGTACTGCCAGGACTAATGCCAGCAGCAAGACAACTAACCCCGGTAAACTCCTTTGCCACTTGAATTGTAGAAACACTGTCTTTCCTCCCCTGGTCCTGATTTAATTCATTCATGTCGCATACTCTTCCGTGGGCCGGTTCATCTCCCTAATCCGCCAAAATCTCCATCTTCACTGCTCGTTCCTTGCCGGTTCCTGACTCATATCCTAATAGCCATACTTTTACCTTTTGCCCCGTTGTTAAATGAGTTGGCACCAACTCTTCTCCCTGTGGTCCGGTGATCACAGTTTTATGTGTCACTTCAAACTCCTGGTCATTAACCCTGACAATCAGGTATGAGGTATTAAAAACAACCTCTGTAATTTCTCCTGATACATCTTCGCTGTTTTCCTCACCTTCCACAACTACAACCTTGACTGCCCCCGTCTGCCCCGGATAGGAATCTAGCATTAACTCTGCGGACCACACCTCGACCCTTTGGCCAATTTCAAGCTTGTCAAAAGTAAACGGCCGGCTGATAATCCCCTGCTCTTTCCTTATCTTAGTGTCTTTCTCTATGCTAATCCACGTCGCCTCGGGGTATTCCAATTCTCTTCCTTTCCTGACGTTCTTATTGACCACAAGAACCCTTTTCTTTGCCCGGTCAATGTCTGTAATCTTACCCGTGATATTGGCTTCCTTGGGGGCATGCCACTCTTCAATCCTGAGTTTAAACCGCTGCCCGGTTACCTCGTAGATCTTCCCCGCAAGCATTCTCTTCTTCAAAAAGTTGGTGTTCCGGATACCCACCACAAGGGTGAAGTCGTTATGGTCAGGATATGTCGTGTTGATACGGACACCGATGTTTTCGTTTATCTCAGTAAGGTATGGACCAAGTTGCTCGTGTATCTCTCTAATTTGTACAAATCTTGGATCGGTATCCGGCAGCCCTTTTACTATCCGCGCGTTTTCAATACTGGCTTCCTCAAGCTTAGGGAGGCCAAGTCCGGGGGTTAAGTACCAGAAGATAAATCCCACCAGCAGGCAGACGCTACCGATTAAGTAGATCATTATCATTCTATTTTCTTTCAACTTTTTCCCCGCCTTTTCTGACTTGTGCCCTTTCATTGTGCACCTTTTAGTAAAGAAAGCTCCTTTTTGTTCATTTCAATTACCTCATCTATAACTTCAGATAACCGGGGATGGATGACCTTTTCAGGATACAACATACCCTCTCGAATTAGCACGCTGAACCAGCTTGCAATGCGTTCAGGGAGAAGAGATACTCCTTGCCGTGGTAAAATTGAGCCGGAAGGGTTTCTCGTCAAAAACCTGTTTTAAACCTAAGCAACATATCAATTTCTTTCTCAAGCCATGGTCCATAGCCAGGTAATAAAAACAAGTCCCACTTGGTTTGTTTGTTTGGGTTTTGTCTCCTCAGGAAAGCATTATTGGCGTCAGCCGGGTTACTGGTACGTCTAATTCCACTTCTCGACCATTTTTATAAGCAATTGGATTCCCAACAACTAACTTGATCTCATTATTTGCATCGATAATCGTGACCGTTCCGGTTGTTGCATCCCAATACACCTTAGCACCCAGGGCTTCAGAGATTTGCCTGACGGGGACAAGCACCCGACCTTTTTCCAAAACGGGAGCTACTTCTGAAACCAAATCCCAACCGTTGACAGTGATGGTGATATGCTGGCTGGCTTCTGTGACCACGGGGAATGTACTTACGGAAAAGGCTAAAATAAGAAACCATAGAAGTTTTCTCAACTCAATTACACCACCTTTAGATTGTATTTATTTCTGTTAATTTTCTTTTAGCTCCCACAATGGAGCAAGCCCTGCCGAAGGCTGCCAGTAATACCCCAGCCTTTCCTTCATGTATTACCCACTCCTATGAAGCAGCTAGCGAAGAACAAAGGGTGCCATAGTGTTTCAAAACGCAGGCTATTATCGTTGCCACAAGACGGTATACTTGTTTTACCAACTGAAAAAGCAGGTGTTTAAAGAATGTTCAAGAATAATAATTATGTTTTAAGCTCCCTCTTTATTGAAAAATCAGGGAACTGCTTTGGTACCTGATGCGTCTTAATTATGAGGGAATAACGAGGTGTCCGATGGACCTGCTCAAAATCGTTCAACGTTCTCTTAAAGGAGAAAAGAAAGCCTTTCAGGTGCTGTTCGAGCTGTTTTACAAAGAGGCTTATCATAGCGCCTATTTGATCACCCGTAACCGGGAACAGGCTGAAGACGCGGCCCAGGAGGCTTTTCTTAAGGCCTTTAAGCGCCTGGACACCCTCCAAGAACCAAAAAAATTCGGGGCCTGGATCAGGTCCATTGCCGCAAGGAGTGCTCTTGACATTTTAAGGCGGGAAAAGCACCTGCTCTCGACTGACGAGCCGGAACACCTGGGACATGACCTCCCCTTGTTTTCCTCGGGGTTCCCTCTGGATATCATCACTGTAGCGAGCCCGGAGCGGATTAACCAATACTTCCGTAGCTCCAAGAACCGGCTGATCATCCGGCAGCGGTACATTACGGGCGATTTTGCCAGCGGTTCTTACTTCAGCAACGCTCAGGTCAAGAAGGTAAAGATTGCGGGAGTGGAGGGTACTTTGGTGGTCCAGCGTAACCCTTATACGGGGCGGGACCAGCTAACCATCATGTGGTTTAGTAACAGCATTGACTTCTTCCTGGAAGGGGACATCGGTGAAAAAGAGGCCCTTAAGATAGCGAACTCACTCAAATAGCGTCCGGACATGAATGATGGCCCGGCCACGCCCCGGGCCACCATTGCTGCGAAGGGACGGTTACTTTTGAAAAGAACCGCTTTAATCATTACAATCCTTGCCCTGTTAGCCATAATGGTGCTGGGAGGCCTTTACGGTTATGTCGAATGGTACGGCATGCACTCCCTACCCCAGCAAGCCGATGTCATCATTGTGCTGGGTGCAGCCGTATGGTCCAACGAACCAAGCCCTGCCCTGCTTGAGCGCGTATCCCTGGCGGAGACTCTTTACCGCCAGCGATACGCTCCAGCCGTTATCACTACTGGTGGAGCAGGGAATTTGAATCCTACCCCGGAAGGGTCGGCAGCCAAGCAAACTCTTGCCGCCAGCGGTATACCTGCAAATGTTATTTACGAGGAAGTAAACTCTCGGAACACGCGGGAAAACTTGGTGCAGGCCTTGAATATCATGCAAGAACACGGCTGGAATAGCGCGATTATTGTCACCCATGATTTTCACTTGCTACGAGCCATGACCGAAGCCCGCCGGTTGGGGATCAAAGCATCTGGTGCCGGCGTTCATGAAACCGCCATGGTAAGGCCGCCCATGGTGTTCCGCGAGGTAATCGCCATTTTGGTCCAATTTGTAAGATAGACACTTTTCCCCAGCCAGGTATGGTTTCAATGGGTATGTCCGCAGTTCACCGTTAGCCGTCCATGCTGACAACGTTTCATCCTCCACTTGCAGTCTTCCCGCAAAGGGCACACCTGGGATTTCCAATCTCTCCCCGGAGTCCAGTTTGTGGATGTAAGTATGCCCGCTGACGTCTACAAACTCGGGCGGCTGAAGGGCAGCCTGCTGCCAGGCAACAAGACCTTCACCAACAGCCATGGTAAAAAAGCTGCCACCGTTAGAAGCGCCCCGGACCAGCACTTCGTCACGTCCCGTTATGAGGTTCACGGCATGAATGTCCGGCCCGAACGCCCCGCCGCCGCCAATCAGTATCCACCTTACGGAATATACGGCCCAGTCGCCCGTAGCGTCCAACTCGACAAGTCTGGTATCGTATTCAAAATGCTCTTCCTTGCCGTCCTGCCTGCGAATGGCAGCCACGACCCGGACATTCTCCTCCAATCTTCCCCCTCCAGGCGTATAGGGAGTCACGTAAATCACTTCGGGTTCACGGGTTACTTCCGCTCCTCCCGCGGAACGCTCACCAACAAAACCGTCCTCCCACTGGTTCTCTTGAGGGTACCCCTGAGACGGTTTGATCACCGACCAGACGATACCCTGCCTGTTTTTTGCCCAGAGTATTTGCTCCGGCTTAATACCTTTGGGCAGCCTGTAGCTGTTACCTCCCACACGCAAGGCATTTTCTTTCATGTTCCGGAAGTAATTTCTCCACAGGAAGTCGCCACCCGGGTCTACCGATACAATGACAGTCTTACCGTCCCGTAGCTTGAAAAGCAGGGTACGGCGCATACACTTGGATGAGGACTTGGGCAGAAAACGTGACAGGCGGAGATTTCTGACCAGGAGCTTAATCTCTTGCTTATCGTCCGGATTCTTGAGCAACCTGACGTAAACGTCCCCGGCGGTTTCACTGATTTCTACTGTTTCAACACGGTCATCCCACAGGTTGGCCCACCCGACAGGGAAAAGATAAATTCCTGCAATCACCGTCAAAAAAAGCATCAAGCCCACGAGAGCGGGATCAATTTTTCTCATGCTTTACCCCTTCTCTACCTGCACTTGAGTTTCACCTTCTATCCATTTGGGCTAACATAACCCTTTATTATAAGTCAATGTCAATCCTCCAATTCCCCTCGTACGCATACGTCAGGTTCTTAACAGTGATGTAAACTGTATTAGACCGTTCAACAAACTCTTGAGCTATGAATATACTCATATTTTCGCCGTCACCAGAGGTACCGCTCTGCCCGAACTCTACCTCCATCCGGGAACGCGCTTTTTCCACCAAAGGCGGTTTACCGGAGCACCCCGCCAGCCTCGAGCATTCTTACTACTAAGACGCAGCGGACTGGCTATTTGTTCCATAAACGTTGCCAAAGACGTACGCTAACGGCTTCTTCCTGTCTCCGGGTCTGGGTCGGGCAGTACGGTAACATGGGGTCCGCCCAGCACCACCTTCCGCCCCCGCCGGCGGAATTCATCCGCCAGGCGGTAAACATGGTTGGCTGCCGGGGTATTACAGGTGATGGCCACCAGATCGGCTTCCCGCTCAAAATCTACTGCTTCCACGATTTCATCGGTGTGGTGAATCTCCACATCTTCCGGGGTCAAGGCCGCGATGAGCGGCATAGTCAACTGGGGAAACTGGATCAACCGCCACCTGCGCAACTTGCGCGAGGGTGCTGACTCGGGTGTAATTAGCTCAAGTTTCAAATCGCTGCATCCTCTCTCACGGCTACACACGGCACCTGGTACAAACCGTGTTGTGTTAGATTTCCTCCACAGTTGTTGCGGGTATACGCCTATCTTTATTTGACGCCCCGCAGTAAGGGTAAATTACAGGCGTGAGCTGTCTCCATCGATTGGTTTGATATAGTTTAGGGGCAGGCTTCCCTTATAGGCGGGAATGGTGATACTCGCCTCTTTTGTCAGTTTTACCGGGAAGTCTTCCCATTTCAAGATCGGGAATGCATCTCCCGTGGAAATCAATTGCTCCAGGGTATCGGGATCACCGATGATCTTGACGACATAGGGAGGAGCCATCCGAGTAGAGTTGATAAAGATCACCGGACCCACACAACGGATCTCCGAGATGTTGACAAGCCGGTGCCCGTTAATAGCGATGGCTCCCGCTCCACCCCGTTTTGCATCGTTTACCAGCCAGCGGATGTCCTTGTCGTGAATGATGAAGTTCTCGGGGTTATAGTCCGGCAGCAGCCTGGCTGCTTCGGCGCCTGATCTGTTGTCATCCAGCACCACCGTGACACCCGGGCCGGTGATCTCGGTAAGGCCCGCCAGGTTCTTCAACTCTATAAGCTCCGCCTGTAAAACGGATAACTCGTCAGATCCATCCACCTGTGCACGTTGAAGCTGATCCAGTTGGCCACGCAAAGCAAGGATATTTTCTTCCATTCGGGCGGTTTCCGCCTCAAGGTCCTGAATAACCGCCGTTAGTGCACTTTTCCGGCTCTGGGAAGTTTCCGCCTGAATGACGGTAAGAGTACCATACTGCCAGGCCATCAATACCCCGGATAACAGGCTTACAACGGTTATCAATAGTTGCCATCCTTTTAGCCGCATAAGAACGGGATCCCCATTTCTCCATTGGCATTGGCCTCGGTAATGTCGAGCCTAATGTCGGAAGGTATAGCGAATCTTACAAACAAACCTCTTTTATTTACGACGTAAAAACACATGGCTTCAGTTTTTGTCCACTATTTTTTCGGACTTGGTTATAGTTCGCTTTTGTCCACCTGAGTTTTGTAAAAACTGGTCATAACGGTGTATCCCAAAATAACCCCGGCGAAAAGTTGAATTCTTCCTCCCGTTACATAGAGGTAGAGAGGACTGGGGAGCAAAAAGTGCAGGGACTCTGAATACCAGAAGATATCAGCGAAAGCTAAATACACTGCCGGAAGTCCTAACAGAATCAATTTCTCTATACTTAATGCCCATCTTCCCTGTTTCCTGATTTCATTTATCAAATGGTCAAGCCCAATTAATATACCAACAGAAATGTAGATCAGAGTGTACTCAAGGAAAAGGCCAAGTATGTTGACTGGAGGGCGTGCCTGCACCGACATGCGCAGCTTGAAAAGTAATCGGGAAGAGATAATCAGAGAACTGAACAAGACCAAGCCCTTCTTCTCTTTCCCCGTCCTGATGCCTACTTCTCCGGTCGCAGGCGCGGGCGTTTTCCTTCACCCTCCGACGCGCACAAACATTGCTGGGTTCCCATCAGAAGGTTGCCTCAACTATTGAGACAGGTCCATTTTTACTGATATGTCACAAATGTATATCAAAACTGGTCTCCCAATGCGTTGCGTTCAAGGTAGAGATACTGGGACTCTGCTTCGCGCCAGGCGTTAATGTTTTCTTCACGAGTTTTTGTTCTATCCCAGTCGTATTCCTGGCTCCGCTTTAGGTGAAATTCCCCAATCAGCGGCGGTGGTGTAGAGGCAGGTTGATAGTGAAAATCAGAGTAATTGTACTCATCGAAACTGAAGTATAGGGTATTTAAAAAGAGGTCTAGTGTATCGCCGGGCTCAACTAATATCTTGCCGTACCCTACAAGTTGCCAAACCTCATTGGGTCTGGGCTCATAGATAAAGGCAATTTCGCCCCTATTTATTCTTTGGATGTCTTGTTGGACAAGCATTTTCCCAAATTCGGATCTGCTAACGTATTCTTCCTTTGGAATGATAATGTATTTATCCCTGGCAATGTACCAATAACCTGTCCCAGGATGAATGTAACGACCTTTTTCCGACATCATAGATAAAGGCTGTTAAGGGCTTTGCCGTGGCCAGAGCCTTGTATCCACCAGGTTGATTAGTGGCACCCACCGCTGGTGTTTGGGCATTTGGCCGGGAATATTTGAATTGTACCGTTACTACAGTAGCAAACACAACTATACCGACAAGTATTAACCACCTCTTCGTCACCAGGCAACACCCCTCAAAGAATGTTTCCTAAGATTAGACTTAGAAATCCGTTACTTCGTTCCGCTCCCCGCAGAAAAATCTTCAACTACCCAGTGGCCGGATAAGCCTGCCCGCCCAGCAACTTGTGGAGCGGGCCGAGGTAGTAGTTCCGCAAAGCGGCGCTGTCTTTCCCGTGCCGTTGCAGGGGAGATGGCGGCGGAGGCCCGTCTGTTCATACCCCAATGTCCACTCCCCCTTCACCAAAAAGCTAGGCGTTGCTGGTTTACCGCGGTACCCGTGTCCGAGCTTTTCCCTTCGCATGCAAATTGGCGTAGGCGCTTTCGGTGGCCCGGCTTACATCGGCCAGCCCGTCATCCTCCAAGAGTAAGTGGACGGGTTTCGAGTCGACTAATTAGTTACTTCTAAAACCTCAATTCTATTTTCAGTACCGACGTTGAATACCCCAATAACAGTCTTACCATCAACATCATACAGCGGGATTTGGCGAACTTTACCTGCCCAACGCCGCATTTCCGCCAAAGCTTGCTCCGGCGTCTCTGGCATCTCCCCGTTCAGGTCCACTTTTCGCACGTACCCAAGAGTACCGTCTACGCCACGTGCTGAAATTAGATCTGGCTCTGTCTCTAATGAGGTGGCATACAATGCAGAGCCGTATGTCTCGCCGCTTTCGTTGGTAGAGTAGACGGGAGCAGGTGCAAAGCTTAGGTTAGGATAGTTACTAGTTGTTGCAATATCGAGACCGAGCGTTCCCAAGAATATGCCGGCAATAATGACTAGAATGATGATTAATGTGTGAAAACCATACGTCTTAAGTCGCATTTAATATCACCCCCCTCGATATTTGTAATATAAGGCAAAAATTACTTGGCACCGGAAGCTCTACATATTGCTATCGATAATGTTGAGCATCAATATAAGCGCTTCACCATTGGTAAGTGCCTGTTTAGGGCGAAACGTCCGGTCGGGATAACCTTTAACCAGCCCCTCATGATAGGCAATGGCCAATTTACTTGTGTCAAATGCATCTGTATAATCGGTAAATGCGGCGGTTGCTTGCAACCGTTCCCGCTCTGACGCATCTCTTCCTTTTACCATACCTGTATAATGCAGCAGTTTAACCATCCCGGCAACTGCAACATCACGAGGCACAGTTTCACCAACAACCAAACCGGAAGTATAACTATGTACCACTGCTTCATCTTCGATTTCCAGTACCTGCTTCAACACTTCGCTCCACTTTTCTACAGTTACAGCCTGATTGAGCAAGCTTTCATCATTTCCATTCCTTCCATCCAGTAGAATACTTTCTGCTGTTTTAAGCTTGACAAACTTCCTCTGCAGCCTTTCCCGGTAATTCCGCAGTTCAGTATCCACCCAATTTTCTTGTGTGCTTCCGTCTATAGAAATATCAGGTTTTTGTGTATCGTTCTCCCCGGTGATATCATAGGTTATGTTGTATTTTGTAACAACCCTGTACAGCATGGATATGGCTTCCGCAACCGTCAGCCTTTCTTTAGGTCTAAAATACTCGATTGTCTTTGAGTCAACCAGGCCTTCGCCGTATGCAATACGCACAAGCGTATCCTGGCGATCGCTTAAATCCTGCAGGTCTTTGAGAGCCTTTGCCGGTTCCAGTTGTTCTGCCGTGCTGCTTCCCTTAAGATAGGGTTTAATGGTCAGTAATTTTACCATTCCTCCGACTGCATCTTCACGGGTAATTTCATCTCCTGTCGCAAGGTCATATACATACATGCGCAATATACTATTTTTGTTTTCGTCCGGCAGCTTCAGAACGGCATTTAATATAACAGCCCAATATTTCACTTTTATCGGCTGGTCAAGATATTCATCGTTCAAAACATAATTGCGGATAATATTCTTATCATCCTCACTAATACCGCTGTATTTGCTATCCCGCCCTACCACCGGATATATCCTTTGCTTAAAATCAGCCAGTTCATCGTAAACCCAGTGTTTCTCATCAATTGGCTCACGCAGACCGGGGTAACCGCTGGCGCTGCTGTCCGCAAAAGCTGGAAAGCTGTAATTGCCAAACCATGCAAGTAATACTGCGCAAAAAACAAGGCTTAACATTTTTAGTGATTTCAACTCCTGCACCTCCAGAAACTATTTTTAACTTGTGCCTATATTACATCAGACGACCACCGCCGGGGTATTGTTCCCAATAAATGGGCTGATTTCAACGAAAATGGCCTTCAGCAAACTATCTGGTGAGCGCTATCAAGAACATCACAGCCATTTCCACCAACACGCCCACTAAATACCACTAAAAATTTTCCACGAGCGGAACGACCGCCGGGGTTTTTTCGTCTATAATGGGAGAGGTGGTGCCATCGAGAAAAACATGGGGGTGACGGTATTGGCTGCCTGGCAGGTTTGGTTGATCGTAGCGGTGTTTCTGGCCATCGGTGAACTCCTGACCACCGGGTTTTTCATCTTCTGGTTTGCCCTGGGGGCGGGAGCAGCCACTGTTGCGGCCGTATTGGGGCTTAACATCTACTGGCAGATCGGTGTTTTCTTACTGGTCTCATTCCTGTTGGTGCTGTTCACCCGGCCTCTGGTGCAGCGGTTCGTCCACCAACGGGACTCCGGCATCAAGACCAACCTGGAGGCTGTGGAGGGTAAACAGGCGCTGGTGACCGAAGAGATTGATAACTTAGTCGGCACCGGTCAGGTCCGCCTCCAGGGTGAAACCTGGTCAGCTCGCTCCGCCGGTGGAGAACGGATACCCCCTGGCGTGAGGGTAACCGTGATCGGGGTGGACGGCGTGAAACTCGTCGTCAGGACCGGTAGTTAGTAGCAACACTTAAGCAACCCAAGATATCATCATTAGTTAGGAGTGGTTTTTGTGGAGGGTTTATTCGGATTGATCGTGCTGGCGGTAATCGGCGTTTTTGTTTTAGCTATTGCTGTCTCATCCATCAGGATCATCCAGCAGTCCACGGTAGGGATCGTGGAGCGGCTGGGCAAGTTTCACGGGAAGGCCGAGCGCGGTGTCAATTTTATGGTCCCCTTTATCGACCGCATGCGCACGATGATCGACTTGCGGGAACAGGTGGTGGACTTCCCGCCGCAACCGGTAATCACCCAGGACAATGTGACCATGCAGATTGATACGGTGGTTTACTTCCAGGTAACGGATCCCATCCGCTACACCTACGAGATTTCCAATCCGATTTCCGCCATCGAAAACCTCACCGCCACCACCCTGCGGAATATTATCGGCGAGATGGACCTGGATTCCACCCTCACCTCCCGGGACGTGGTCAATACCAAACTGCGCTCCATCCTGGATGAGGCCACCGACAAGTGGGGCATCAAGGTGAACCGCGTGGAGTTGAAGAACATCATGCCGCCCAAGGACATCCAGGACGCCATGGAGAAGCAGATGCGGGCGGAGCGGGAGCGCCGGGAGGCCATCCTGCGGGCCGAGGGTGAGAAGAAGTCGGCCGTGCTCAGGGCGGAAGGGGAAAAAGAGGCGGCAATTCTTACCGCGGAAGCTCAGAAAGAAGCCTCCATTCGCAAGGCCGAGGGTCAGAAGGAGTCCCAGATCCTGCAGGCTCAAGGTGAGGCGGAAGCTATCCTGGCTATCCAAAAAGCCAAGGCTGAAGGCATCAAGCTGGTTTACCAGGCCATCAAGGATAGCGACCCCACCAGGGAGGTGGTGGCCATCCGCTCCCTGGAAGCGCTGGAGAAGGTGGCGGAAGGCAACTCCACCAAGCTGGTGATCCCCACCGAAGCGGTGGGCCTGCTGGGCTCACTGGCGGCGGCCAAAGAGGTATTCGCGGCGAAAGAATAAAGGGTAATTAGGAACCGGCAGTGCACCGGAATAAAATCACCCACGGCGAAATCCAGCGGGGAGGGATCCCTATCCTCTCCCCGCTAGCCTGACTGAAGAATGGTGCTTCAAATCTGCCCTGCGTATTCCCGCGGAGCGAGGCGACTTCACGAAAAAGCGGTCGGACCTGTCATTTGCGCTCCCCGTTGTTGAAGGTTAAAGGCATCCTCTTCTGCTTCTCCGGTCGCAGGTCCGCCACCGCCTTCGGGCCGTCCCAGGAAAGAGCAAAGCCCAGGGCTGTGGCCAGTTGCCGCAAGGGGACCATAACGGTGCCGCTCTCCGCCGTTATCAGGTAAACCCGCCAGGTGTTGTGGCCCAACGCTACGTCAACCCAGGCATTCACGTCTTCGCCGTAGGGTGCCAGGCCGCCATTTCGTTGGACCTCGGCCTCATTTTCCCGGTAGCCAGGCAGGCCCGCCCAGGCGGAAGCGCCCAGGCTCCACCTCGGTCACGGGCACTCTCAGCCAGTCCCGCAAGAAGTCCAGGCTGACTTGGGTGTCCGGGCTGCCCCATTTGGCCTCGCTGATGAGTAGGGGCTGGTCGGCGGGGTCAGCCAGGCTACCCTGCCGCAGCCCTTCCCCGGCGATCCAGGTGAAAACCTTTCCCCGCCGGTAGACCACCGCCCGGGGTTCCGGCGCCTCCGCCGGTAGGATGGTCACCGGTAGCATGGTTGTCCCGCCGCCGCTACTCACCACCAGTTGCCAGGAGCCGGGGCCGACCCGGCCCGGGGAACCGTCCAGCTTACGGCCCGTTTCTTCCACCAAGGTGAAGGTGTAGCTGAAGCGGCCGTTTCCCACCGGTACCGTGTCCAGGAGAATGGCCTCGGGCACCGGGTAAGGGAAGGGCGCCGAGGGGGTGGTCATGGGCGAGTAGGAGGGCATGAGAAGGATGTAGGCCTCCTTGCCCCGGGCGGCGTCGGAACTTACCGTTACTTCCTGGCCCATGCGGAACTCCCTGGCGCTCACCTCCACCCCCTTAGCCGGTACGAAGTAGCTCAGGGCCAGTTCTTCCAGTTCCTTGCTCACCTCCGGATCGGTGACGAGGCGGGACTTCGCGTGGGTTCCGGTATCCACGCTGACGCCTTGGTAAAGGACCAGGGTGACGCTACGTCCGTCGGTGAGAGAAAAGCCGACCTGGTTCAAAAAAAAGGTCATTCCTTTTGGGTTCTCCTCATAAAAGGAGACCTCCGGTCCCAGGCTAGGTATCGCCCGGTTATAAAGCTCCACCATCCGCTCGATCTTTTCCCGGTCCTCCGGGACACCGGGAAAGAGTGCCCGGTAGGTGGTATCAGCGCGAGTGAAATCCACCCGTTCCAGGTCGCTCACCGCCAGTTGCGGTGGAATATCCTCCGCGAGGGCCGCGGCAGCGGCGGACAGGGTGAAGATGATCACCGCAATAGTGAATAACAATCGCCTGCTTCTTATACCCATCATTCTTTGCGCCTCCCCATTTTATTGCAACCACCGGCCTTGGGACCGGCGGAGGTTACAGTACCAGCAGGTCGTAGATGGCAAGTTCAGCCACCTGCATCTCCTGGAGGATAGCATAGCCCGGGACGTTCTGCAGGCCGGTGAACCGCCAAATATCTCCTCTCTGCTCCAGTTCCACCTCCAGGAGCGCCGGCACGAAACCGAAACCCTCTCCTTTTCCTTTGATCGCCTGTCGCGCCTTCGCTGCCGGCTACATACGCCTGACAATCGGTTGCCAATTGTGCTGCGCTGTTCCAGGATATTTTTAGTTATCCAAGTAGGCTTTTTCGTTTGCATGAAGAGGATTACTTAATAAAGTATTTTCCACTTCTTCATACCCTGTCGGAAATGCGTAGTTGTAACGTGCAGGTAACGTAAAAACGTATCTGGTCTTACGGCCAAGTTCGCTTGGTCCAACAGGTGCTGCACCAATATGGAATTTTGGGTATTCCTGTAGACAATTGAGTTGGCTTACTCGTACGCCCCGAGCGTGGCAGCGTCAATAAGCCAGCGATTTCCGATTTTTTCTACCACGAGAGTAATTGGCTGCTTTGCGGCAGCCTCGCCGTTCACCGTCTCCATGCTCGTCATTTGAATGATTTCACCTTTAACTTCGTACGCATGTTGCGATAATGGCTCTATGCTTAGAATTTCTATGCGATCCGGCCACGGACTGGAAACCACCCTCCCCGGAGCATTCTGAAGATTGCTTTGCCATTCTGCAAGAAGTTCGGGGGATACAAAATCGCCGTAGTTCTCTTGTATACTCTTGTTCACGATATCTCTGGGGGCTTGAAGCCAGACGTTTTGGAGTTTCCTACCGAAATTCTCAACCAGACTCGCAATTGCCGCCTTATCACTTATATCGGTTTCTTGCGGTTTCTCTTTGGGTAGTCCTTCTTTTTTCAGCTGAGCATCGTTGCCCGCATGTATACAACCAAACAGAGAAACACTTAACAATAAGATCAATGCAAACAAAAATGGTTTTTTCATGTGTTTACCCCCTTGGAGAATTTCTCCCTGATTATTCTAAGCTCCCTTCAAGAGCCAGTTCTCCACCGTCCAACCTCTCGTTTAGTAACTGAGTGATTTCAATATCTTTTCGTATTTATCCCGATTACCCTCATCATTCACAAGCATATATCCCTGAACGTGAATTCCATTGGTAGTAAATTCGTACTGACATCTGTATTTAGCCCAAGGGTAGATATCGCTAATACTACCTGGCACTTCTAAGTCAGTAGGAAAATTATTTGTTCTTCTTGGTCTGGAGCGGCAATCTTTGATTGGGTTACCAGCAATACTTCAAATTTTGCTGGGTCATACCATAGCTGTTTTGTCATTTTCTCAGTTGGTATCCCAGGATTATCTTTTATGAATACCCCGTAATCTCGGAAGCGCTCCGGAAGATATTTTGGAGTGATAAGGGCATAACCAAACAGCTTCTCAGTCTCTTCAACATTGACCTGTTTATATCCCCCTAACAACTTACTTTTTATCAGGACTTAATCACTTGATGGTATAAAATGGGTGTAATTAGAACACTTGTTCTCTTGACAAATTCGAATCGCCCCAAAAATCAAAGTGGAGGCACTTTTTGCTGCCTATCCTCTCGATTTTGGTGGTGGATACTGTGTCAGAGCTCAAGAAAGCGAAATTCAAGGATCTACGCGACAGTATTTTGGGTGGTGCTCCGGTCCTCCTGGCCTTGTGGGAACGATTTGACTTCTCCTTACTTCTTACGCGAACCGGTATTTTTAAGCTGCGTGGTGTTCCTACCTGGCGGATAGCCTTTGCCTTTGTCGCCGGCCTTGTTGCTCAATGCACGTCGGATCTGGACCGGGTTACGTTTTTAGGTCAGGATGCGGTAATGAAGATGTTGATGCTTTCCCGCACTATCTCCCAGTCGGCCATGAGCCGCTTTCTAACCGGCTATTCAAAGTGGCAGGGGTTTACCCAAAGGCGGGTGCAACGCCTCCAGCAGGATCCAGATACGGCCCTTGCTGAGGGAGATGTGGTTGCCCTGGATGATAGTCTAATCCCGCATCCTTTTGCCAAGAAGATCCCTTTCCTAGCCTGGCTCTTTGACCATTCCCAGAAAGTTTACGTATGGGCTCTCAACCTGGTGGCCCTGCACGCGGTGAAAGAAAGCGGTGTGGAGTATCCCCTCTTTTTCGCCTTTTGGCGTAAGCCACAAGAGGGAATCCCGGCAGAAACGAAATTCGATCTGGCCCTTAAAATTCTAAAAGATCTTCGCGCTACTCTCTCCGCGGAACTACGCCTATGGGTGAGCATGGACCGGTGGTTCTTCAACAAAGATTTCTTGCTCGCATTGGAATCCCTGAACTTTGACTGGGTGACGAAGGCTAAACGAAACACGGTTTTCTACCGTCGGGTGCCCGGCCCGGTTCCTGGTTCAGCAGATCGCTATGTGCGTGTGAATGCCCGTGAACTCCTACGGCAGAACTATCATTTTCTGGTCGCTGCATCAACCTCTGGGCTAGTTTCCTTAGCTCTACCAAACATTTTCCTCATGCACTATGAACCCGTACCTGATGCGAAAGGTCGCAAAAAGCGGAAAAAAGTCTTTAAGCCAGTGGCAGCGGTTGCTGTGATGAGACTCAAGGAAGATCAAACACCAGAAGCCAGCCTTATTTCCCAGTCGCCGGATGAAGAACCCGCAGCAACGTACAAAGGCGCTTATCTTCTCATCAGCAACCGGGTAGATGTACCAGCACAAGTGGTGGCGGCTTACCAGAAGCGCTGGCGGATAGAGCTCTTGTTCCGGAATGCCAAGCAGGAACTGGGACTTACCAAGTGCCATTCCACCAATGAAAACCACGTAAATGCCCATGTAGCCTTGCTGTTTACCGCCGAAACACTAATCCGATTTGCTCAGTGGGAACATAATGTTAAAGCGGGTGCAGAAGATGCAGTAACCCACGGTCAAGTGGTGAAGTTGCTCTTCCGAACCCGCTGCGCACTGACCACCCCATCAACCTCTCACAGTAAATCGGATGTCGTGCAACTCTATTTTCACACAGCAGCGCAGCGGTTTGCAAGCCTTTTGGATAAATATTGGCCAAGCCGAACCGGAATGGGGTGGTATGATCCTAACCAGAATTGGAGTGTAATGCCATCAAGTGCATAAGTCATGTATGATCATTTACTACAAATGCATTCTTGCCATCCGTCATAACAATAAATTCGCGGTAGAATTTTGTGTTTTGTTCAAACCTATCATAGTAATGTACCGTTGTTCTCTGAACAATTTTGTTTTCTACCTTAGCGCCTAACGCTTCAGAGATAAATCGAATTGGCACCAATGTTCTGCTGTTTTTTAGCGTTGCTGGCACCTCTAGTTTTACTTCCCGGCCATTCTGGTAGGCAGTTGTGCTGTCAACAACCAGTTTTAGTTCATTATTTACGTCAATAATCGTTATAGTTCCGGTTGTTGCATCCCAATCCA
This sequence comes from Clostridiales bacterium PH28_bin88, assembly GCA_000987045.1. Lineage (GTDB taxonomy): Bacteria > Bacillota > PH28-bin88 > PH28-bin88 > PH28-bin88 > PH28-bin88. Next base: position 34,112 of record LAKY01000059.1, read on the forward strand.
CCTTAGCACCCAGGGCTTCAGAGATTTGCCTGACGGGGACCAGCACCCGACCTTTTTCCAAAACGGGAGGTACATCTGAAACCAAATCCCAGCCGTTGACTATGATGGTGATATGCTGGCTGGCTTCTGTAACCACGGGGAACGTACTTACGGAAATAGCTAAAATAAGAAACCATAGAAGTTTTCTCAACTTAATTACACCACCTTAGATTGTATTTATTTCTGTTAATTTTCTTTCGGCTCCCATAATGGAGCAAGCCCTGCCGAAGGCTGCCAGTAATACCCCCGCAATTTGCTGTCAAATCTGGTTTTTGGCCAAAGGTTTGAAGGTATCCAAATTCAACGCCTAAAACCCCTCATCGCCTAAGGGAACTTTCTTTTCTCCCTCATACGGAGTAAGGTACGCCACCCACTTGATGTCAAAGCGGTTTTCGGAAAGGTCAACGTAAGCCACTATATCTTTCACTGGGTACGAAGCCGTGTTTTTCCAGTCTTCGCTGTACGGTGCCATATCGCCACTCTTAAATCTGTTGACAGCCCGAACTACGAAGCGTTTAGTCTCTTTGTCCGGTTACGCATCTCATTCCAGGGCGAAAAATCATTCTTTAATACTTTCGCAGGAGCTGAAAAACTTCCGTCTTATCGTAGGTTTTAAAAGCTATTCATACGAGTACCCTTTCCACAGGCCTCACACTTCATCTATTACCCACCCCTATGAAGCAGCTAGCTATAACTTGCGAGTTGTCATTACGCATTTAAGATTTGTTATGGTAATGTCGCGGTTTTAAACCGAATTTTTCTCGTACTCAGACCTGCTTATCTAACTTGTGCGCAATTTCTTTTAAGGTCCGGTCGATGGAGGCTACCTTTACCAGCAGAAAGATGAATCCGAAAATAGTTAGTGCCGCTAGACCAATGTTGAACAAGAAAAGAACGATTGGTGCAGCGGCCCACCACGGCGTTGAGTTCATCTTAACCTCTCCTGGAAGACATGACCTACCAGCAAATCGCGGAAACGATGCAATTGCCGGTATCCACTATCGAGACCCATCTGTACCGTGGTAAAGTTATGCTCCAAAAACTACTGGAGGCAGGCCCAGAAAACGCGACGTTGCAGGGACTGGCATAGAAACCTATGAAGGCAATCTAAAATGTTGCCCTTTTTAACAAGAGCCAACCTTTCGCCTTTCTCCATCTTGATCAACCTCCGGGAACCGGCGCACCTTGTTCCTCCATTTACTTGCCTGGTATAAAATATAACACGGCAAATAATTAAGTTGTCTGGTCTTTAGCTAGGGGGGGTAAATTATGGATATTATTCACAAAGATCCATTGAATGATTATCAACAACTACATGCCAAACATATTAGCAAATTTTTTAAATTCATTTGGGGCATTATCCGCTATAATAAATTTGAATGAGATGGACTGGACAAAGTAGAGTAATTACAGTTTTTTACCCCCAAATCTTATGGCTATCTCAAGTTGTCGCCGTTGAGTTTGAGTATGGTCGGGGCAAACTGTCTGCCTACTGTTTTTGAGACAAGAAAAACAAACGGAGATAACAAAGAAACATCTACCCATATGACTGTAGGAGGTTGCAGGTTATGGTTGGCAAAATCCCCATAAAAATCTGGATGTTGGTGGTCACTGCAATATTGATGTTAAGCATTACAGCAAGTAACGGTACCTTTAGCACCCCTTCCCGTGTTTCACCGCCCCCAGATGATGCTCATGCCATAGGCATGACACCTGCCGAAATTCAGGACATTGCCAATCGTAAACCCATCGATCCGTCACCTCTTACAGACGAGGAGAAAGCCGTGAGGGCTGCAATAAACGATGCCGAAATTAAGGCTCGCCAACAAGCGAAAGAAGGCTTATTCAGACGAGGTGAGCTTAATACCGGAATAAACGGGTGGACAGCGGGCACTGTCTCTGCTTTTCAGGGAGTGCTTGGCGATGTTATTAGTAACCAACAAAGAGTTAGTAAGCTCTATTTCCCCAAACCTTACGATATTCTGGTGTACTTACATACCTTCGGTGATGTAAAGGACCTGCGGAGAGACATCATCACTCTCACAAGAACGATTCTTGAACGGGCACCAGACATCGATGGTATTGAGTTTTCGATCTCCGTCTTTGATTCCCCGACCTCTCAATCCACCAAGCAAGGTGGAGTTATTCGTACTTCAAGGAAGCAGGCGGAAGGTATCCCCCCCGTCAGTCAACTTACCGAAGATTCCGATGTTCTTCAAACTCTAAAGGGCCACTTTGATCTCAGTGAGCTAGGTGACTGGGCACTCCGCTAACTATAATAATACTTGGGCGGTTCCGATTGACGGAAGGCGAGAGTTCTGCCAGTTTTTTAAAGTTATCAACTGCCTGCTGCCATTGTTTCTGATGGTAGAAAGATAGGCCCTGGTAGTTATACCCTTCCGGGCGCTCGGGGTATTCCGCTACCATCTTTGCACTCAGGCTGGATACCGCGGGCCAATTTCCTTCGGCCACGGCTTGCTCCAGCTTTTTAACTTTTCCTTCACCGCCGCACCCCCCCCTGGGTGGCGATAAATAGCATCAACAACAAGAACAGGCCACAGCGTTTAAATACTGAAATCATTCCTTTTCGCTCCCCTCCGCATAACGGGATCAAATGAATGCCCTGGTATGACTCTCTATTGAACGTGCTTATTGGCTCGGTTTTTTTAAGTTTTCAATAATGATGTATCTTTCTTTATCGTCTTCAACAATCTTTTGGAGCAACAATTTGCCTTTTGCATTAGGTTTAGGAAAGTTTTCAGGTTCTTTGTGTATTTCATAAATAAATTGTTCCGGGTTCAACTGGGTAATCAGGTTTACGTTCCCTTCAGGCACATAATAAAAATCGTATTCGATAGTATATGTTCCATCGTTATTATCAACAAACTCTTTAATATGGGTCATTTTATAGCCGTCTTCACTCATCCCCAAACCGAAATACTTACCATCTTTATAGTCAAAACCCATCACTGGCTGATGTTTTTTTACCTTCCTACCGAAAAACTCCTGACTGAACCTGTCGATTATCTCTTTTTTTATTACGGGGTACTCGTCTTTCATATCTATTAATTGGTGACGGTCTGCTCCATCATATCTAAACAGAAGATATCGCGCCATGTCACCGATTAATTCTTTATCATCAATCTCCGTACCCCAGGCGAAAGACGGAAACGTAAACGCATTCTTGCAAAACTCCATCCATTTTATTTCTTCCTCAGGCGTCAGGTTGATATGATTTATTGCGGCTTGAAGATCGGCATTATTAGTAGCATTGTCAGCTTCGCGATTAGGGACAACCACGAAGCGCGCTTGCCCCTCCGCATTCACCTTAAACGAAACAAATTTTCCATCAACCGAGACGGCCAGATCCTCTTTATCTTTGTATTGATTTAAAATTAGGTTATTCAAGTTGATAATCTCAAATACTGATGTTCCGTTCTTCTTGGCTCTCAGTACGTAGTTTTGTTCCTCATCAATCCTTTTCGCTAAGCCCGTATCAATATCAACTACCCAATGCGATATAGGTCCGTTGCTGGGCCAGGAATAGATTAAGACCTTTGAGTTATCCGTTGACCAAGCCGAAGCCCCTTTATGCTCTGAGCCACTGTCTCCTGTCGCCAACTCTTTCAACTCGCCAGTGGTTACGTTTAGTACGTATGGCGTGCCTTTCAGGTCCGCGTCGAAAACTTCCGAAGGTTCTAGCCTGACCATGTTGATTAATATATACTTTCCATTCGGCGACCAAATGGGTGCTTGCCATGCGAAAGGCTTGCCGTCAATCCGCCAGACTACTTCCTTTTTAACCAAATCATAAACAATGATCTCGTGTCCCAAGGGGTTTCTCCCATCACCCCCAAGGTCCTTCCACGGTTCGTTTTTATCCCATTTCAGATAGGCTATCAGCTTCTCGTCGGGTGACCACGAGGGTTCAATAAGACTAAACTTTTCGTCTTTCAGATTCCCTGCTTCTCTGTGGGCTTCTAAATCAAAAATACGGAGAGAATTATCCTCCCAATTCTCATAGATCAACCGGCTTTCTGAGGGCGAAAAGGATAAACCGAACGAGTACACAGGCCAACCATGATCTAATTCGAGAGGTAGCTTTCTTTCTACAGAAGTATCCAGATTTATGACCGCGGGTTCAACACGGTACTGACCAGGGAAAAGGACAACGTACTTTTGCAGCGGTGATATGAAATATGATTGGATGCCTTGATACTCTTTCAATTGGCCATTCTTAAGCCAATAGAGGCTTTTTTCTGGCAGGGTACTGATAAAGAGAGCGCCATTCCCTTTTAGCAATATATCGTGCATATAGAGGTTTGGGTCTTGTAATAACGGTGTTACTTGCAACCCGTTTTCCGTAATTTCGCCGTGTAGTATGGTGTATGTCCCCTCATTATCCATTCTCAATGAAAACTCGTTGGGGGAGAGCCACTTCGTAACGTTGATATTACCTGGTAATTCCAGCGAGAAATGTTCGTCCTTATCTAAAACTTGATAATCCACTTTGGGATTTAATTTTACCAAATCGGAAAAATTCTGTGGCTGATCAGTTTGCGGCAAGTCTTGAGCCGGAAGTTCCTGTTGATCGGCCATGACGAGTGGCTGTTTATCCGTGTTAGCTAAATTTTCACCGGCGCTACGGCTGTTTTGAGCGCAGGCAACTGTAAAAATGCTCAGTAAAGCGATCAATACACCTAAATGTAAATTCTTCACAGCAATACCTCCCAAATGATACTGCTTCTTTCGGCTCTAGGCTCCTGGCGCCACCCTAAGTCAGTTCCAGTGTTCAAGTATTTCACCCCACAGGGCTTGACGGGCTGGATCATCTGTTATGATGCTTGTGCCCTTTTCTCCTAGCAGGTCTACAATAAAGAGTTCTTTGGCCAACCCCTCCGAATCTCCTGGTTTTAATAAACCAATTCTGCCTCTCGTACGCTGAAACATCAAGGATAAATCATTCCAAAAAGGCTGTTCTTTCTGAGGCCGATAACGTGCAAGAACATTAGCTATGTTCTCTAGATCTTCCAACTGTTCCACCGCCCTTTGGCTGTTATTACTGAGTATTGATTCTTCAAAATGCCCCACCTTATGTAGGAGTAGGCCATAAATAGACTCTGACATTCTGTCAAAAGTATCTGTCTGCCGCGGTAACTTTGCTAGAAGGACAACATTTGAAGTAATCGAGAGGAAGAGCAGCCATACTACCGGGGAACGCCATCGCATGGGATATCACCCCTGTTCAACTTTGTGGAGGGTACATTCACCCACTTAGCTCTTGCGAGAAAAGTAAAGCCCATGGAATTAATTACAGTACCAGCCGGTAGAGTGCCCCGTCTTCTGAAGAACTTATCAATACTCCGCCATCTAGTTCTGTTACCAGACCGTAATTGCCAATCAAGGGATCTCTGCCCTCGACGAACCCTGGCTCAATATCGGATACCTGAAACGCGAATTTGCCGGTGACTTTATCAAAGGCGAAAAGGCTACGCTCACCAGGTACATAAAGCAGGTACCCACGTATAAACGTCTCCTTCGGGTCCCGTACCGCGAACATGGTGGACCAAAGGGTCTCGCCACTGATCAGGTCCAAAGCGCCGATACGGTCGCCGGCGATATAATACAGGGTATCTCCTTCCACCCTGGCGGTTGATACATGGAACCCAAACTGCCTGACGACCTTCTTAATTTCGAAGTCGTAGAGGTCCGTTGTAAGCGGTTCACTGAAGTAATAACCGTGTTCCTCTTTATATTTCTGTATAAGAAAGTACCGATCATTTACCATGGTCATGCGGGTACCCGCAACTCTTTCAATAGCTGATATAGTGTTGCCGTTTTCTATGTCTACCAGGCGAAACTCATCGCTAAAGGCAAACCACTGTCGTGTTGGCCTCTGTCTTTCCGAAAATACCCGCCGGTCTACAGCTATCCTGTATTCCCCAAAAGGCCCCCTGTGCAGCGGTGGGGTCATGTCTTTGCTGACCTCCCACTTGACCTGACCGGTTTTAGGTTCGAGGGCGGTAAGCCCCCTCTTCCCCATGATTATTACCGCGGGACCGCCCAGGTTGGTAAAGTATAGTGTCTCATCAGCCGCCAACGGCCTTTCCCATAACCGGGTGCCGGTTGTTTCTTCCAGGGCTTGTATCTTACCCTCTTTTTCCCACTCTCGCACCTGCAGTACAAGTACGCCGTCAGCTCCCGTCAAGGCCACGTTAGTTGACTCCTCGGCATAGGTCCTGCTCCAGATCACTTTCCCTGTGGCCACCTCTCTCAAACTGAGCTGGGGTTTGGCATCATGCGCCAGCCTGCTCAGTAAAGCAATCCGCTGCCGGTCCTGGGACAAGACATGGTCTATGGGTAGATACCCTCCTTTCACCGACCACTTGGGTCTCCCGGTCCGCCGGTCAATGGCATGAAAATTCTCCTCCATGTGATACCCGCTAAACTCTCCGTCGTCCGCGGTCACAAACAGGGTATCCCGTGTCCCGCCTACAACAAAGTTCAGTCTGAGCCCGCTGTTAAAAGACCATTCTTGCTTATCTTGTAAAGGTTTAAGGGGGATAGTACCTACAAGGGTCCCATGGTTTAAAGAAAGTTTAGCAACGTACCGGTCATACCCTGTGTCACCGGCAAGTGATACCACCATGTCCAAAACGTCTTGATAGTGTTGGACGGCCCATAACATGGAATGAACACCTGTTATTTCGTCCGGCAGCACGTACTCGGTTCTCCTGTTTTTTCTGGCATCATAGGCGACAACAATGCGCTTTCCTCCCTGCTCTTGCAAGTAAGCTCCCGCATCATACATTCGTTCCCCTTCCAAGTTAAACGCCGGTACAACGTCCTTAATACCGTAACGGTGCAGGGGGATCACGTGTCCCGGCTTTCCTTCCTGCCAGTGAACGGCAAGATAAGCCCAGGCCTGGCCGTTGCTTAGGTGAAAATAGTAAAGTTGTCCCCATCCATATGTAAATTCTACTACCTTGACCCGGGAGACCTGGATATTACCCATGCCTGCTTTTAAAGGGAAAACATACGGTGTAAGATTTAGCGTTTTTTGTGACCGGGGAACCTTCATGTACACTTGTGTGCCCTTTATTTCCAGGGTGAACTTCTCTGCCCCGTATTCCTCCACCACCAAATTCATTTGATCTTTCAGAGATATTAGTCGAGTCTGATAGCTGGCCCAAAACCATTTTTGATAACTCTCCTCTTCCGAAGTGATCGGTTGAGTTGCTTGCTCATCCCATAGCAGGTTCTTTACCTCCACGAGGCCGGAGGGGCTGTAAAGCGCCAGAGTTTTTTGAGATGAGGCATTATCACCCAGTTTACCGGTTTCTCCAATAGAAAGCCTTGGCCAAGGTGAACAGGCTGCCAGCAAGGTAAGTAAAAGCAACACCAGGCCGGTTCCGAGTAATGTTTCTCTTTGGGACACGGTCTCTCCCTCCTTTCATCCCTGTAACCCAAAATTCATTCTTCTATCTCTTCAAATCGGTTTCTAAATCCCTAATTCCTCTCATAGCATAAGTCATGTCATTCACTGTGACGTAAATGGTGTTGGATCATCCCCTTTTCTTGCGGTGGAGGGGGGCATGCAGTTTATTGAGAGTAATAAAAAATTTTCAACTCCTGATCTAAGATTTCGATTTTGGCATGGTGTAGAAGATCTTCTGTATAATCCTCCCATTGATTTTCAACGATGAAACGGAATTTACCACTATGCGCCTCGGGATGCTTGTTACGTAAATCCGCAGCAAACTCCTGGTGCAAGCGGCTGACTGGCGCTTTTTTGATTTGCAGGCTAACCCGGTACTCTGTGAGGGCTTCCGTGGTCTTAAACCCCATGGTTTCCATGAATTTTTTATCCATTTCTAGTGCTTCCATGCGGGTCTTATCGTCTGCCCTGCTTAATGACTGACGGGATGCTTCCTCTACCTGTTGATTAATTTGCCGTGCCTCTTCTACGGTGATTTTATAACCTCTCTTAACTGCTTCCTGGTACTGAACTTCTTGACGGACTAGACGGTTGAAAGCCTCGTTCTTATCTCCTTTTTCCTCTCTCTGCCGCTTGGCACGGAGATAGTATCGTTTTTCATCTGGAGACATTTGAGACCATTCTCGTCCAGCGTGTTGAAGAAATTCGTCTATGCTACCTTGCTTTGCTCTCATCTCAAATAGAAAATACATGCTTCGCATTTCTTGTTCCAAGGCGGTTTTAGTGATAGGTTGATCATTTACAAAAGCCACTATATCCTCTTCCAATACCTGGGGCGAAGATCTGGAACAAGCGGTAAAAAGGAGGAAAGATTGCAATGCTAAAAAGATACTCAGCAGTAACAACATCAGGGCTGTGAATGCAAACATCTTTCGGCGCATCAAAATCCCTCCCCATCCTTCACCGTCTCTTCATACCCGAGCCCGAAGGACCATAAAAATTAAGTTTGCGATTCTGTTGAAAATCCTAATCCGCCTAGCTCCTCCTGCCGTTCCATTATGGGCAGTAAGTCCGGTCATGTAAGGAGGTAATCGCTGTACCCGGTGGATTCCCTCCCGGTCATCATCCATGCGGGAATGCTTTACTGCGGTGGCAAGATCAGAGAAGACAGAAGCAGCGAAGTAGGTTATCTTATGAGTGTCTGTTGATGTAGATATTTAATGCCTGTATCGCTTTGTATGCAACGAATATGATTGCCAAATCTCTCAAGACACCAACAATCGGTTGCAGCATCGCGTAAAAAGCCAACCCAGTCATACCATACACTATCAAATCCTCCTTCGTAGTTTACTATTTACGGGAACCTAAAGGGCCTTTACGGGTCTCACCCAACCCTGCTTAGCGACAGGATGGTAGTAAATAAAGAAAATCTCGAAGGTTGGACGCGTTGATTATGAAAAACGGTCACTTCTTGTACTTTAACCGCTCTACTTTCTCATTGTTAATGAAGTGTTTTTCATAAGTGAGAGTGCCGTCGCGATCCCATTTTACCGGGTAATAGTAAACCTCGTTAGTGCCCGTGGCAACGACGTTCAACTCTCCGGTTTCCACGTTGTAAAGGGCTAGATCTATGGTGCCGTCCAATTCCCAAGGGATGGGAGGCTCAACCTTCCGCACCACGCCTAGCGCCACCATCTTGGAATCGGGGGACCACTGGGGCCTATGGGTGTATCCTATCCTGCCAATTTCCTTATGTTGCTCGACCGAAACAATGATACCCCCGCGTTGTGCCGAAGTCCCCGTATCTACAAAGACATACTGGCTGTCCGGGGACCAATAGAAATCGCAGATCCGGTCCGTAATGCCGCTAATCAGTTTTGGCCTTTGATCACCAGAAAACCATAAATACATTTGCCCTTCCATCCCCTGGGTATCCCCTACCACGAAGGCAACAACTGTACCGTCAGGGGACCAGGTCACGGCGTAAGCATCCTTTCGCTGAGACAGGATGGCCTTAATATCTTCGGAAGTACCAACGATTGATTCCAGGTGATCATCCGGCCCTTTCTCCTGGCTAGTCCCAAGCCGGAACCCGGCATTCTTGACGGGTAACGGCTGGGATCGCTTTCTGTCATTGTTCTTATCTATTTCTTCCATACTGCCCAGTAACCGTCCCGCACAGTCCACCGCACGCTCCAGCCGTCGTGCGGATCTTCATCTCTCCCGATAAGCTCAGGCGGTGCATCGGTCCCTAGACCTGCGGCATAAAATTCTACGGAAACCGGTTCCCCCGAACTGGTATACCGGATGGTGACCTGCGGGCCTGTAACAATCCAGCCGTTAACCTCCTGGGCCGCCGGCTCAAAGGTAAAGCTGCCCGTTATGTCCGGTTGGAATATACTTGCCGCCTCCAAGGCCTGTTTGCGCTCGGTATTCTCCAGGGACTCTCCCTTTTCAGAATTTGAGGAGGTCGTTGGGGTGGTCTCACGGTTTCCGGCACTGGCTACATACTTTTCAGTTTGGTTCCCATTGGCGGTTAAAGGTTCGCTCTTTCCTTCTGGATCTTTTTCGTTTGGGCTTTTGGGACCGCCGCACGAAACAAGAAAGAGCACCAAAACAAGAAAACCAATAGAAAAAAGAACGCGTTTCATCCTGATCACCTCCCNNAATTCAAAGGTTTCTTCCTGGCCATTCCATTCGATCTTGACATTATAGATATCATTTTCCCTTGGAATATGGCCCGTACCACCGCTGCTTGCAAGCGAAATAGTGCCATCTTCTGTAAGATGTGGCTTTCCTAATCTACAACCGTGCTTCTCCCCGTTTGTTTCGAATAGGTAGCTGATTTCCCCAATTTCTTCGGGTTTAGTTCCCTTATATTTCAATAAAGGCTTTTCTGTGTAATTATTTTCATAATGCAGTACGTCGTTGGTGTCCTTAAAAAAGTGTTCATAGAATTGGAACGTCACCTGGGCTGTCCAGTGGGGACCTTCCCCTTTGAAGATCATTTCCTTACCTTCATTGAGGTCCCAAAAAACTACGTCCTGTACTTTGATAAGCACATCCCCAAAACGTTCCCATGTCTTTTCGTCAGGGTAATATATAATCAATGCGTCCAACACTCCAACAGGTTTCATAAAAATCCCCCCGTTTCAGTGATAGGTGCGCACCAAATGGGGTTACTTGCTCATCAAGTAGGCAAGACCGTTAGCGTCAATGTTGAGCGGCATGCCGGGCAGCTTTTTCTCCTTGCCGCTGCTCACTTCAATAAGCTGGGTGACCCATTTATTATCCTCCTGTTTCTTTAATACCAGGTGCTGGCCATCAGGTGTCCAGCCCACCATCTCCAAGTAGTTGTGGCTGGGTAATTTCATGACTAGCTCCCCCGTTGGCGCCAGGATGTCAATCCCACCGCCCACCTTGCCTACCGCCAGGTAGTCGCCTTTGGGAGACCAAAACACGTTGAGAGCGCGTTCCGCCAGCAGCGCTTTCTCCCCTGTCTTCAGATCTAAGATAAACGCACTGTTGGTATGCAATTGTTCCTCACCCGCAGGATTTTGCACCACGGCCAGCCTTCCCCCGGAAGGGTCATAGGCCGGGTCCATGGGCAACGGGAAGCCGTTGCTGTTAATTAGCTGGTAGCTGAAGCCCTGGATCACCTTCCATTCCCCATCCCATTGGTAGACCAAGTCGACGTTGGGCTTGTTTTCCCCCGGTTCGCGCCGGGACATGTAGGCTATCTGTCCATCCGGGCCAAGATCAAAGCCAATAACAGGTTTTTCCTCAAGGAGGCCTTTCAGTTCCCGACCGTCGGCTGAAAAAGCCTTGTTACCTATCTGAACCTGGTCGCCGCCGGGAAACCACTTGACCCTGGGGTTCCCGCCCTCAGTTAAAAGAACCTTATCCCCACTAGTCAAGTCCTGCAGCCAGTAACGGTACTCAACAGCGTCACCCCCACTTAAACCCAACTCCCAAAAGACGGCCCGGGAGCCGTCCGGCGAGACCACGCCGCCTCCGTAGCCGCCGGAAACCGGAATACCTTCAGTTTGTTGCCCTGTAGCCAGGTTTATAGACCTTAATGTAACATCGGGAGTGACCCTCAGTTCGATTGGCCCAGGGATGCTTACCAGCACTCCGTCCTGATCCTTGGCACCCTCAACAAGAGCCAAGTCGTATGTTTTTGGGCCTCCAGCAGGGGGCGTGAGTTTGACAATAGCCTTTTGATCGTTTAACCAGGTTAACTTAAATTCTTCCCGCTGCGCCATCCCGGCCAGCGCCTTGGCCAGGCTGTCCCTTTCCATGGGTTTGGTGAACTCCATGACTACCTCAGCGTCCTCGGGGGATGCGAAGTAGAACCCGTATTCCCTCATTTTCAAAGAGGGGTGTTTTTTCAGATAGATGGTTACCCACGGGGCCGGGAAGCGTTCAAGGGTAACCATTATGTCTTCCCCTAGTGCCCTGGTGCCATAGAGATTCCTGGCTCCGGCAGTCAGGCCTATCCTTAACGGGCTTACCGTTGACGGGAGAACATGCACCCGGAACGAGTGCTGATTAGTCGTATTGGACCAATCGGTAGTAATCTTTGCCGCCGGTTCCACCACGAGGTGGGCTAAAACATCTGCCTCGTCCATCCGCTCAGAAAAAGAAAACTTCACCCAGACGTCGTTGTCGCTGGACACCCGGTAAACATGACCTGCTTCCT
>LAKY01000017.1 GCA_000987045.1 Clostridiales bacterium PH28_bin88
CATGTGGCTACGACTGGAGGTGCCATTAAATGCAGGCGGGAAATTCCATATACTGTTAAACAATCTCTAGAGGTAATCAAATGTATAATTATACATTTCTTAATGAACTGGCGCTAACTGACTACCCCCCTAATCGGAATATTGCGTAAACAGGCGGGTCAAATTTTCGATCATCCCGAATTGAAAAATACACGCAACATGGAGCGTAAATCATGAATCTGGAGATTTTCGAAGAATCTTATGCCGAATATAAAGCTCATGAAGAAGAATTAACGCGTCGTGTTGAAGCATGGATTAAGATCAGGTTCTTAATCGCTTATTTGCTTTTTGGCAGTATATTTTTGTATCGTCCCAGCCTTAACTTGCCTTTCCCCGTTGTTCCGCTGCTGGCAACGCTGTTGTTGATAATTGTGTTTAATGGCTTTTCGTTCATGTTTTTGGCTTATGGCCGGAAATGGGTCAATTATCTGGCTTATACCCAGGTAGGTATTGACTTTATAATTGTTACCCTCGTTTACCAGATTACCGGCGGGGTTGATAGCCCTTTCGACTGGATATATCTTTACGTAATCCTTGCCGCGGGCCTGGTCGGCGCGTGGCGGTTCTCTTTGTTGCTGAGTTTGCTGAGTTTGCTGTCTGTAGCCTTTGTGCTTTGGGCGCAGTACAATTTTCTTTTACCCCATTTTCAGGTGGGCCTGATCGCAACGCACTCGCCGTCGGGATTTCACGATGTAAAGCTCATCGTCTCAGAGGTAATTTCCAATGGAGTAATGTTTATCAGCTTGGGCTTTATTAGTGGATATATCGCTGATTTGGCGGAAAACAGGCGACGCAAACTGGGTGAGGCATACCAATTGTTAAAACAGCATAAAGAAAAGGTGCTGCAGACCATCACCGTAACGCAAGAAGATGAACGAAAGCGGATAGCGCGTGAGCTGCATGACCAAACAGGGCAGTCTTTAACCGTATTAATCTCAAACCTGCAAGTGCTGGAATCAAAACTGGCATCGCAGCCGGAACTGCAGAAACAGCTGGCCTCATTGCGGCAATTAGGAGAAAACCTATTGGACGAGGTCCACAACATTATTTTTGACTTGCGCCCCAGCGTCCTTGATGACCTGGGGGTGATTGCGTCCCTCAAGTGGTATGTGCGGACCTACGTCGAGCCCCTGGGTATCAATGTGGAAATATTCGTGATCGGCGATAGCAGGCGGTTGGATGAAAAAAGAGAGGTCTTCCTGTATCGTTTCTTGCAAGAAGCCCTCAGCAATATTTTAAAACATGCCCAGGCAACGGAGCTGATGATTATGTTCCGCTTTAACCGGGAAACGCTGCACATAGAAGTTCAGGACAACGGTGTCGGTTTCGATGCTTCCGGGCTTGCCAATGCTCGCAGCCGGCGGTGGGGTCTGGTTGGCATGAAGGAAAGAATAGAACTGCTGCAGGGAAAACTGCACATCAAATCCGAACCTGGGTCGGGGACCTGCCTTTCGGTAATCATACCCCTCCAAATAGCTGAAGATATTTTAACCTCTTAACGTACTGCCCGATTTACGGGAGGAGTGTCCCGGTTATGCAACGGACAGTTGACCCATTACTTTCGTGTCCCGACCTATTATTTTTTCAACAGGAGGTGAGGTTACAGGATTGGGACGACAAGGTTAAGCATTAAGTAAATTTATGTAGAACTACAAGGGAAATCGAGTTGCTTTTCGGAAGAAGCAACGCAAGGAAACGGCAAAAATACCGAATAATGACCGAAAAAAACCAATAGTTTAGCGGATTCAAGGGGATTTCCAGTGGCGATATAATAAACTTACCAAATTCAATCCCCTGGAGGTCCGTTAAAATGGTTGCCAACGAGAGAGGAAAAAAGCTAACCAGCAAAAAAGCGTTTCAGGGCTTACAGGTATACCACACGCTGTGGCAGACCATCGGCCCAGTCCACGATTTTCCCATCGATGAGCCCCGGCTGTTGCTGGTAGGGGAAAAAGGAACGAAGAAAACCAGGCAGCACCCCATCTATGTGCTGCGTTCCCGAAAGGGATTCAGGGTTTTCGATATGGAGCGGGGCGGCGAATACGAATCGGAGGTCTGGAGAGGCCAGGTCATGATTAGAAGGAGATTCCCTGACGACAGGCGGACTACCGTGCGGCATTTACAGGTCTTAAGCAATTAAATCGCGTTAAGCCGTTCCGGGGAGGGATTTGGTGAATTTCTTTATCTCTTGGGCCGCTTCCAAAGAAGTTGCCATGGGGTGGTATATCTATCTCGGGGTCCTTCTTTTATTGAGCTTGCCGTTGGTTTTTGATCTGCGATTGATGAAATCTCGGAGAAAGCCATTATCCATAGCCCTGGCTATCGGGGCGCTCAGTGGCTTTGTGGTACTGTCCACAACAGATATTGGCCTGGCTTGGCCCACCCTGGTTTCAGTGAAAGGGGAGACAACACCCGGGTTTATCGAAGGGGAAAAGGTTTTTTTCAAATATGGTTGTACCAATTGTCACCAGGTCGGTGATTACGGAATTCCCGCGGGCCCCAATTTGGCCGGTATTTCGGCAAGGAAGGGGCAGGACATTCTTGGCACCCTCATTCGGGATTACGAGGCAGGGAACCTGCATTCAATCATGCCCGACTACCGGCAAATAATGAGCCCGCAAGAACTTAAACTCCTGATGGATTTTTTAAAACACCTGTAGACACAGGTGCTTTTTTTATGCCCTTTTTTTCCGGGTGTCTGTCCTGTTCACGGACGCAGATAGATACGTATTTTAGCGTACAGGAAATTATCTTGAGGATAATTTCCTGTACGCATATATGACGCTTGACATGTAGGATATTGGGACACAAACGTACTATAATATACGTAGACACAATCACGAAATACGAACCTGAACGTAGCGTATTTAGAAACCAGTAAGGGGTGATGGGCTGATGGGCATTTCCCGGCGAGAGTTGCTAAAGGGGATCGGCATAGCCGGCCTGGGTGCGGCCTCACTGCCACTGACCAATAAATTGCCAGGCCTGAATACCGGAGCACTTGCCGCACCGGAACAGGGACAATTGAGCAGGCAGTGGGTAATGGTGATTGACCTGAAAAAATGCGAAGGTTGTGAGACCATTGGCAAAGAGCCCCAGTGTACCGCGGCTTGCAACAAAGGTCACTTTGTTCCGGAGGGGCAGGAGTGGATCAAAGTCAGCAAGGTAAAAGGGGAAGGGGGGAGCAGCTACTGGATGCCCTTCCCCTGCATGCAGTGCCAGCATGCCCCCTGTGTAAAGGTGTGCCCGGTGGGAGCAAGTTACTATTCTGAAGAGGGGATCGTACTGATCGATCACAAGCGTTGTATCGGCTGCCGGCTGTGTATGGCCGCCTGTCCCTATCAACGCCGCTACTTCAATTGGGCGGAGCAGCGGGATCTTCCCCCGGAGGCTGTCCTGGCGGAACATTCTCCCGAGTATCCGGTGCCGGCGGTAAAGGGTACGGTAAGCAAGTGCATGTTTTGCGCTCACAACGCCGGCATGGGCAAGCTGCCCATCTGTGTTTCGGGTTGTCCCATGGGAGCCCTCTACTTTGGCGACCAGGAAAGGGATGTGATTACCAACGGCGTGGAGGTACTGGGCTTGAACAAGACCCTGGCGGAAAACAATGCCTTCCGCTATAAAGAAGAACTGGGAACCGAATGCCGGGTATATTACCTGCCCGGTTACGGGCAGGAGTTTGGGAGGGAGTCACGTGAATAACATCGAGAGAAGAGCGGAAATGGAGGCTATACTGCTGGCTCCCCTGGTGAAACCGAGGCCGGGATACAGGTTGACCATGGCGGTTCTCGCGTTGATCGTTGCCTGGGGGCTTTACGCCTGGGCCGGGCAGGCGCGGCATGGTCTGGTCGTCACCGGCATGAGGGACCAGGTTTTTTGGGGACTGTATATTGCCACCTTTGTGTTTTTCGTAAGCGCCAGCCTGACGGGCACCCTGCTGTCGGCCATTTTGCGAATAACAGGGTACAAGTGGCAGGTACCCATCACCCGGCTGGCGGAGGTAATCACCGGGGGCGCCCTGTTGGGCGCTGCCGCCATGATCGTCGCCGACATGGGGCGGCCGGAGCGATTGTTTAATGTCTTCGTTTACGGGCGCATTCAGTCCCCGTTGATCTGGGACGTGATCGCCATTTCCACCTACCTGACCGGAAGCCTGATCTACCTTTATCTCCCCATGATACCCGATATGGCAATTTGCCGCGACAGGCTGGGCAATTCAGTATCCCCCTTCCGTCAAAAACTTTACAGCATCCTGGCTCTGGGCTGGCAGAACACAGCCGAACAAAAGAAAAGACTGGAAAAGGTCATGAATGTGATGGCGGTTGTAATCATCCCGGCGGCGGTATCCGTTCACTCCGTCACCGCCTGGATATATGCGATGACCTTCCGGCCCGGCTGGAATACCACCATCCTGGCGCCTTATTTCGTCGTCAGCGCATTTGTTTCCGGTGTCGCCATCATCATTATGACCATGACGTTTTACCGGAAGATGTTTCACCTGGAAAAGTACATTACGCGGGAGCAATACAACAAGCTGGGGTGGCTGCTGCTGGCCCTGACGATGGTTTACGCCTACTTTTCTTTTGGGGAATTGTTGCCCGGAGGCTATAAACTGGAAGGCCATGAACGAGAGCTGTTGAACCTGCTTTTCAGCGGGCAGCAGGCGCCGCTTTTCTGGTTCTCGATCTTTGGCGGTATAGTAGTTCCGGTGCTGCTGATCAGCTGGCCCAAAACCAGGACTGTGGCCGGATTGACTGTGGCAGCCATACTGGTCACCGTTGCCATGTGGATCAAGAAAAGCTATCTACTGGTCGTACCGACACTGCAGGTTCCCTTGATGCCCTTCTACGACCTTGGCCGGTATCAACCCACCTGGGCCGAATGGTCCATCACCCTGGCGGGTATAGCCGGGTTCCTTTTATTAGTCACTGCCTTCTTCCGCTTCTTTCCGGCCGTAGCAGTTTGGGAGGTCGCCGAAGAGTGGGGAAGGGCAGGGATAGAAAACAGCGGCAGTCGCCCGGCGCCTGCTGCCCAGTTGAGCAAACTAAAAGGAGGGGCTTAGAATGGGGTTAGGTAAAGACGGCTACAAAGTATTTCAAAACCTGCTGCGAGCAGGAATCTTTATCCTTTCATTGGGTCTTGCCAACCTGGTCTTTGTGCCCGGCGCCATGGCCACTGGGGCGTTTTTCCAGCAGATACCCGAAGGCTATGAACGCAGTTGCAACCTGTGTCACTCTCAGGTGCCGGTCCTCAATGATTTTGGCCAAACCTTTAAGAGCAGCGGCTTCAAGTTTCCCGCTTTGACAGTCCCGGCGTCCCCGCCGGATGCTACCGGTACCACGGGCCAGCCCGCTGGAAAGGTTCAAGTCACAGTAGCCAAAGAAAAGCCCCAGGCTGAAGTCAATTTAATTGTGCCGGGTAGTGTTGTCAGGGGCGAAAAAACACAGCTGAAAGCCAGGGTGACGGTGGGAGGCAAACCGGTAACAGGCAAACAGGTGCAGTTTTTTGAGGAAACCGAGTTGTTTATCAAGGGCAAGATGATTTTAGGTCAAGCCGTTACAGACGAAGAGGGTATTGCCGCGATTAACTACTGGCCGAGAGCCGCGGAGGAAAGAGTCGCATTAGTTGCGAGTGTAACAGGAGATGATGAGATCAGGTCTGCAGAGACGGCCGCATCCCTCGCTTTAATTCAAGCAGGGTCCCTGGTTGAACATGTTGAGGGTTTGCGGGTGCCTTTCGCGGGTACATGGGTGATTATTCTACTGGTGGGGGCTGTGTGGGGGGCCTACTTGTACGTTGTCTACAACACCTTACTAATCCGCAAATCAGGCGAGCGTGCCGGGCAGCAGGAGGTCTTCGAGCTGAAAGACAAGCAGCAACTTGCTTAAAAAGATATTCGCCAACTCATATCGGATACCGGTTGTAAAGTACAGCTTTCATGGTATAATCATAGTAATAATATACTAGTTGCCTAGGTAAAAATACAGTGTTGAAGGGTCTGCTGATTAAATGCCGCACTTTACAGGGGTCAACCGGCTCCGAACTGTGTACGTTGTTGCGCTGTTAATTCTGGTTGTTACCTTGGCTGTTCTCGTAAGGGTTGATCATCCCGTTTTTTTCCTGGTTGCGCTCCTGCCCCTGGCGATTTTTTTCCACCTCAGGCTAAAAACAATCAAGAACCGCATTCTGGCTGAAATGTGGTCAAGGCAAGAGGTAGAAAGAAAAAGAATCGCCAAAGATTTGCATGATGAAACAGGCCAAGTCCTTACAGCCCTGATCCTTAATCTACAGAACATGAAATCCCTTGTTCAGGAAGACCCTTTCGTATCCGAACGGGTAGATTGGCTGATCCGATTGACTTCTGATGCATTGAGCGAGATGGAGCGGCTGATTAACAACCTGCGCCCGGGAGTTTTAGAAGACCTTGGCTTGGTGGCTGCGCTTAAATGGTACATCACTACGTATATCGAGCCAACAGGCATTAAGGTTTCCTGGACAATTGACGGGTTCGATGGGAGGATGCCGGAGGACCTGGAGAGTACCCTGTACCGCGTCCTCCAGGAAGCGGTGACCAATGTTTTACGCCATGCCAATGCTTCCTCTATTCATATCATGTTAAAGCGCACCCCGGAACAAGTGGTGTTGATGGTGGAGGATGACGGCCAAGGATTCCAGTTGAAAGGATCCCGGTATGGTTGGGGACTCAAGGGAATCCGGGAACGGGTGGAGTGCCTGGGCGGGGAGTTCAACATCCGGTCTCGACCTCGACCGGAAAATGGGACGACCGTTCAAATTGTAATCCCGGTAAAAAACGGGGGTGTCGGTAAAGTTGACTGAGACAGGTCATGCGACAGTGTTGGTGGTGGATGATCATACCCTGGTAAGGGAGGGTATTATCAGTTTGTTGAGCGGCGATCCCTTTGTCAGGGTGGTCGGGCAAGCGGAGACCGGTGAAGAGGGAGTCGCCAAGGCCTTGGAATTGCGGCCTGATGTGGTCTTGATGGACATTTCATTGCCAAAGATATCCGGGCTGGAAGCCACCGCCAGGATCAAGGCCAAGGCGCCGGAAATCAAGGTGCTGGTGTTGAGCATGTATGACAACGACGAGTATGTCATTCAAGTATTGAAATACGGCGCCTCCGGCTACGTGTTGAAAAAGGCGATGGCGCAGGAACTCATCAATGCCATCAAAACAATCTGCGAGGGCGAAACCTATTTATACCCCTCCATTGCCACCAAAATCGTAAATCAAGTGGTGCGCTCAACGGATAAAGCCAAAGTGGAGCAAGATCCTTTAACCGAAAGAGAAAATGAAATACTGGCGTATGTGGCCAAGGGTTATACCAACAAAGAAATTGCCGAACTTCTCAACCTCAGCAACCGCACCGTCCAGACGCACAGGGCCAATATCATGAAAAAGCTCGATTTTCATTCTACCGTAGAGCTTGTCAAGTATGCCATCAAAAAAGGGTTGGCGAGTGTCCAATCCGGAGAAAATGGTTATTTAACCCAGTAGCTGGCGGCTGTGTTGCTTGATTTCCGGCGAGGACCGGTAATAACAGGATAAGTACTACATGGGATATACCCAGCGCAACTGTTAATAAATCAGAATTTTACTACAAAACGACCTGGGAGCCGGTTCGATTAGAAACGGAGGGTGGCAAGGTGAGGTATTTGGGGATAACTAAGAGGGAGGCACAAGAAAACCTGTTGAAAGTAGTGGCTTGCTCGACGGCAGTGGTGGTCGGAGCAGGTGTTGCTTTGTGCCTGACCCTTTTCTATTTATCCTTAGGCAGCCGGTTGATCCTTTGGGGAGCAGGTGCCGGGGCCGCCGGCTGGCTTCTGGCCATCATCATACCGGCGTTTGGTAAATACGAAGAGATTCAATGCCCTGCCTGTCTTACGCGTCACCAGGTCAGCCATCATGCCGGGCAATTTCACTGTGAGTATTGCGAACAAAAACTTTTCGGCCCGGGATTTTGGAGAGCGGGCAGGAGTAAAGCCGCAAGTCACTGGCGCAAGGCGGTGGTTCCCGCGGCTCCCCGGCCTGCCAGCGAAGATAAGTCCTTGCGGTGTAAAGAAGCACGGTAAAATCCCAACTTGTACGCCGGCGCGTTTTCTGCAATGGAATAGCATATCTTAGGAACCCTTACCAGCCCCGTGGCAGTAAGGGTTTTTCTGTTAAAAGCTAGACAAGGGGACGGTTCTCTTAGACAAGGGGACGGTTCTCTTGTCTATTTCCTGATACTTTTTCACGGAAATCTCATAGACGATTTTCATTCAAACCTGTGAGCCGGAGGCTCATGATAGTTTTGTTCTTAAAGTGTGTTAAAATAGGATGAGAGAAAAAGACGCGAGGGTGTCACAAACGTCTCGCTCGCGGTGTTATATACATGAGAGCAGGTGGAAGGAGTGCCTGGGATGATCCCGCGCAAATTGCCGGAACCGGGTGGACAGATGGAGCCGCCGGAGTTCGGGGAAGTGTTTCGTGTCTATTATCCGAATGTCTATCGCCAGATCACCTACCTCCTGGGGGACCAGGCCGCCGCGGAGGACCTGGCCCAGGAAACCTTTCTCCGGCTGTACCGTTCTCCTCCCGTTGATATGTCCAACCTAGGCGGGTGGTTGGCCCGGGTGGCGGCCAACCTGGCCTACAACCACCTGAGGGCAGAAAAGAGGCGGAAAGAGCGGGAAGCGCGGGACTTCGAGGAGACGGTGGGCAGGGTACTCTCCTTTGATGAGGCGCTCATCCGGAACCAGGAAATCCGGGCCGTCCGCCGCTGCCTGTCCCGGCTGGCCGACCGGGACCGGACCTGCCTCCTGCTCAAGTTCTCCGGGTTTAGTTACCAGGAGATCGCCGAGGTTATCGGGGTGCAGGCCGCCTCGGTGGGAACCATCCTGGCCCGGGCCCAGCGCAGGTTCAAAGACGAGTTCGAAAAAGGGACCAAGCAAGGGTAGGGAGATGATTCGGGATGCAAGATAAAAGCAACAGTTTATCTCCTGCTTCCTGCTTCATGCCTCTTGCCTCTTGAACGGGAGTGATAGTTGATGTGCCTTGACGAAGGGACCCTGCAGGCCTACCTGGACAAGCAACTGGACACCGAAAAGACCTGGGCGGCGGAAGCCCACCTGGCCTCTTGTTCCCACTGTCGCCAGCTTCTCGCGCGGCTCAGAGAGACGGATGCGGCGGTAGGAGCGGTGTTGAGCGGGTACCGCCAGGAAGTGGCGCGCATCGTTCCCCCCACTGAACGGGCCTGGGAAAATTTCCGTCCCCCGCGGGAAACCGCCCTGATCCGGCGGGATGACCGCCGGAGCGGGACGATTCCACAAAGCAATCAAAAAGGGGTGTGGTGGATGCTGGTTAGGTATCGCACCGCCGCGGCTGTCGCGGCAGCAGCATTGTTCTTGACGGCGTTTCTGAGTTTTGGCCCCACCAGGTCGGTGGCCGCCGGTTTCCTCAATGTATTCCGTATGGAAAAGGCCAGGGTGATTACCTTTAACCCCGGGGACATGGCCGATTTTGAGCGTTCCCTCAGGGAAGCCGGGCTGGATAACCTGGACGACTATGCCAAGATGCAGGTAAGCGGGCAGCAGCCTTCCCGCGAGATGAGCCCCGAACAGGCCCGGCAGGCGGTAGAATTCCCCCTCATGCTCCCACCGTCGCTTTCCGGCCGGCCGCTTGAGCAGGTCTACGTCCAGCCGGGAGCGCGGGTATCGGTAACGCCGGATGTACAGAAAATCAACTCCGTCCTGCAGGTGATGGGCAGCCGGCAGTTTCTGCCTGATAGCCTGAACGGCAAGACCTTCGAGATTAAAGTGCCTTCCATAGTCTCCGCTGAATACTGGAACCGGGAAGACAAAACCCCCGTGCTACGGCTGGTCCAGGCGGCGGCGCCGGAAATCTCCGTCCCCGAAGGGGTCGATGCCATGCAGATCAGGGAAGTGCTCCTGCAGCTACCCTTCCTACCGGATGACCTCCGCCGGCAGCTGGCAGCGGTGGAGGACTGGTGGCGGACCATGCCCATTCCCAATGTGGATGGAGAGACCCGGGAAGTGGACGTCAACGGTGCGCCGGGAGTCCTGATCTCTCCCCACGCAGACAGCGAAAGGATTATCCTGATCTGGCAGCAGGACGGGGTGTGGCTGGCCTTGGAGGGGCAAATCACCCTGGCCGAGGGCAGGGAAATCGCCCGGCAACTGAGGTGACGTGATGATCATTGAGACCCATGACCTGACCAAAATGTACGGGCAGCAAGTGGGGTGCCAGGAGATTTGCCTCTCGGTGGCCGAGGGGCAAATCTTCGGCTTTCTCGGGCCCAACGGGGCGGGCAAGAGCACCCTGGTCAAGATGCTGGTGGGCCTTTTGCGCCCCACCTCCGGCCAGGCCTGGCTGGTAGGGAAGCCTTTGGGAAACCTGGAGGCGCGGCGAAACATCGGCTTCCTGCCGGAAAACTTCCGCTACCACGACTGGCTGACGGGCAATGAATTGCTGTCCTTCCACGCTTCTCTTTACGGGATGGGGCCGGACGAGACCCGGCGGCGCATCCCGGAGGTGCTGGAGATGGTTAACCTGCGGGGGGTGGAGAAGAAAAGAGTTGGCGCCTTCAGCAAGGGCATGCAGCAGCGCATCGGCATCGCCTGCGCCCTGCTGCCCGACCCCAGGCTGTTGTTTCTGGACGAGCCCACCTCCGCCCTGGACCCCCTGGGGCGCCGTGAGGTAAGGGAGATCCTGTTAAGGCTAAGAGACGCGGGGAAGACCGTCTTCTTGAACAGCCACCTGCTGGGTGAGGTGGAAGCGGTCTGCCAAGACGTCGCCTTTATCAAGCAGGGGCGGGTAGTCATAAGCGGGCGCATGGGAGACCTCCTGGGCGGCAGTATTGAAGTGGAGATGCGGGTGGGAGGCCTTACCCCGGCCATGGAGGAGGAATTACGCCGGTGCTGCCGGGCATTGTCCGTTGAAGGGGCGAAGCTGGTGGCGGTGGTGGGGGAACAGGAGGATGTGCCCAAACTGGCCCGGGTAATTACCTACTACGGGGGACTCCTGTATGAGTTGACTCCCCGGCGCACCTCCCTGGAGGAACTGTTCGTCAACCTGATTGGAGAGGGGGAGGCGGTATGCTGACCATCGCCGGGTTCACTTTCCGGGAGGTTTTGCGGAAAAAGGTGCTGGCCATCGCTGTGGTGTTGACGGCGGTGTTCCTGGCCCTGTACGGGACGGCCCTGCACTATCTGGCCAAGGACTTCGTTCACATGAACCCGGTAATGGCCAAAGTGGCGGCTTCCCAGCTGTTCTCCGCCGGGCTTTACCTGGGAGGATTCATCTGCTCCTTCCTGGCCATCCTTTCAGGGGTGGGGAGCATTTCCGGGGAGATCGAAAACGGTACCATGTATGCCATCGTCCCCAAGCCCATCCGGCGCAGGGACATTGTGCTGGGCAAATTTATCGGGTACTCTTCCATGCTGGTCGTGTATG
This sequence comes from Clostridiales bacterium PH28_bin88, assembly GCA_000987045.1. Classification (GTDB taxonomy): domain Bacteria; phylum Bacillota; class PH28-bin88; order PH28-bin88; family PH28-bin88; genus PH28-bin88. The sequence goes on from LAKY01000017.1 coordinate 11,513, forward strand.
CGGCCGCATTTTTCCTGGCCCTGCTCGGGCTGGTGTCCTGGAAAACCTCCCTGGGGGTGTCAGGGGTGGCGCCGGCGCTCCTATTGTTCTGCCTCCAGCCGCTGGTGCTGCTTTCGGTCACCATGTGGGGCACCACGGTGCTGTCCACCCTGGGTACCGGGATCGTGGTGTTTATGCTGTACGCCCTCGCTACCATCGGGGGGATGATCGAGCAGATCGGCGCGATGATGCGGAGCGCTTCCCTGGTGAACGCGGGGATCATCAGCAGCCTGATCATGCCGGCGGACGCCCTCTACCGCCGCCTGTCCTACACCCTGCTGGCCTCTTCCGACAACCCCATGAGGGCGCTGGAGCAAATGGGACCCTTTGGTAGCCAGTCACCGCCCAGCAACGCCATGCTGCTTTACACCCTGGTCTACATGACCGCCGCCCTGTCCCTGGCGGTCCGAGCCTTCAACCGGAGAGACATCTGATCTGCTTTAAAAACTTTAAAAACCATTGCGGGTGCTCTTTCATGGAGCACCCGTTGGCATTAATATTTTATTGCTCTGGAAAGTTGATAGTTAATGTACTGGTTCAGACTGATGCCTTCCTTTTTGGCCTTTTGGACCAGTTCTTTATGCAAGGACTTTGGTGTCCGGAGGAGGATACGGCCGCTAAAGTCTTCGGTGGAAGCAGGTTCAGGGATAGGATCGCCGTCTTGCAGGGCCAATTCGATCCACCCCCGCATAGCGTCTTCCAGCATGCCCAGCGCCTCTCCCCGGGTATCCGCCTCTGTCATGCACCCGGGCAGTTCCACAACCTCAGCAAAATAATTCCCATCGGGGTACCGCTTGATGGCGAAGGTATAAGGTAAGCTCATATAGTAATCCAGATCTTTCTCACTCATTCTATTTCAACTCCTAGTAGTATGCTATCACATAAGATATCATTGCGCAATAACTAGGATAGCGCCAGTTATGCGTTCTTGATCATAGTCAGAAGAGCTTGCTTGAACTCGCGTCCTTTTCGGTTATAATGGTACTGGTGCGACGGCCGTAACAAAGAAAGGCGGCCGCCTCGCCGGCAGCCGCCTGATCCTAATCTCTTAATGAAAAAGGGCAAAGTGGCTCAACGGGTAAAATTTCAGGAGAGCCCGGCCGATCACGTTTTCCAAAGGTACGAACCCCCAGTACCGGCTGTCTAAACTGTTGTGCCGGTTGTCACCCAGTACGAAAAGCATGCCTTCCGGTACCATGATGGGGCCGAAGTTAACGGGGGATTGAACGTCCGGTTCGTTCTCGATGTAAGGCTCTACCAGGGCTTCTCCGTTTACGTAAACCGTATCATCCTCGATGAGTACCTGATCCCCCGGCAACCCGATCACCCTTTTAATCATCGGTATATCTGTATTGGTCGCCGGTGGAGCGATGAAGACGACAATATCCTGCCGCTCCAAACCGGCGGTCTTGAAGTAGACCTTGTCAACCAGCACCCGGTCACCCACTTCCAGGGTGGGAATCATGGATCCTGAGGGAATCCACCTGGCTTCCGCCACATAGGTCCTGAGCCCCAAGGACAGGACCAGGGCCACAACAAAGGTTAAAAACCAATCAATAATTGTCTTTTTGAAACTCACTCGGCAGTCCTCCAGTTCGCGCGCAGGGGTTATTGCATTTTCCTTTCTTGATGTTAGGCCAAATTGGTGCGGAATGTCAAGCTTTCACCCTGAGCCTGAGAAAAAACTTAAGTGGCCCACAGAAACCCTGCGGGTGATGAACCTGCAGGGTTAAACTTTTTCCCTAAAGTTCTACATTTCAAGTCACCTGAGTCCTACCCGGGCAGGAAGCCCGAGCACAAGACGTCAGTCTATTGTCGAGGTAATCCTTCTTAAGTGGGGGCCGCACCGCATATAATGTACCCCTGAGTATTAAAGGTACGTTTTCTATCCGACTTCTGACCTCTGACGACTGGCTTCTGATTAAGGAGGTGGGGCGCTCTGTGGCCCGTTTTTCCGAGCACATGCTGGAGACCTTTTTTATTGCCCTGGGAGTAATCGTGGGTGGCAGCCTCATCGGGTCAGTCGCAACGGTCTTTTCCAGCCAGTTTCCCATCAAGACTACCGCCACCCTGGCGGCAAGGCTGAAACTGTGGGCCATGGTCGCTGCCCTGGGGGGCACCTTCTCCACCCTGGAAAACCTGGAAGCGGGTTTCTTCCGCTGGGAAATGAGGCTGGTGGCCAAGCAGCTCTTATTTATCTTCAGCGCCTTTGCCGGCACCCACGTGGGTTACCTCCTGATCCTTGCCCTGGGGGGAGGAGACAAGAGGTGATATTCCTAGCGCAGGCGTACCGGTGGCGGAGGGTGGTCAGCGCTTGGATGTTAGGAATGCTCGTTGGCGCTGCCCTAATGGGAGCAATGCTGGAAAGCAGGCTGAAAGCGGCTTACCTGGAAGTCCAACGCCTTGAGCTGACCGTCAGCGAGCAGGCGGTAACCCTGGAGAAACTGAACAAACAGCAGACCCGCCGGTTCGTAGTAAAGGAAGTAAGCGAGCTGGTGGAATACCCGGAAGAAGCGGTCCGCCTGGCGGTGGAGGAACAGATCCACCGGCTTCTGAAGGAGTTTATCGGGCGCGAGGTACACGACCTGGACCCCTTCCTCCTTTACAACCTGTTCGACGGGCGGACGGTTAGCCTGGAGGCCAAGTCCATGAAACTGCGGGTCAAGGCCTTGATGATATCTGAAAAGCTGGTCATATACGTGCAGGCTGTGGAGCAGAAAGCAGGTTTGTAACTAGAATATTTGCCCCTGCTTCCATCAATACTAAAGCGGTACCATATTTTAGCTGTTGGATACCCCGAAATGTTTAAAAACGTGGGAGCGGGCTAAATGCTGGCCAAGATCAGGCATTTCAGGCGTTACGTGGAAATATTGCTTATACTGGGACGGCATGCCCTCGGCTACTTGTGGGGCCGGGCAGTGAGCCAACCCGGCAGAGGAACTGTCCCCCAGGCCAAACCCCTGCCGGGCTGGGAGGGGCGGGGGTACGAGGAGACGCCTTCCGGCAGGGAAGTACCACGGCTCAGGCGGTTGTTTGAGGACCTGGGGCCCACCTTTATCAAGCTGGGCCAGGTGCTGAGTTCGAGGCCGGACCTGGTGCCCCGGGAACTGGCGGAGGACTTGAGGGGACTGCAGGATGCGGTGCGGGGGTTTGGCCCCGAGGAGGTGCGTACCCAGATCTGCCAGGAGTTGGGGTCTCCGCCGGAGAGCCTTTTTGTTTTTTTTGACTACTGCCCTGTGGCCGCCGCCTCTGTTGCTCAGGTGCACCGGGCTGTCCTGGGAACCGGGGAACAGGTGGCGGTTAAGGTCCAACGACCGGGGTTGCGGGTGGTAGTGGAAAGGGACCTGTCTCTCCTGCCGGGGATAGCCGGCCTCCTGAACCGGACGGTAATCGGCAGGACCTGCAGCCTGGAAGAGATTGTCGAGGTTTTCTCCCGCCAGATCCGCCGGGAGATGGATTTTACCGTCGAGGGCTTATGCATGGAGGCCTTCCGGGAGATCTACGCCCTTTGCCCCGGCATCGTAATCCCCAGGGTTTACTGGGACTACACTACTTCCCAGGTGCTGACCATGGACTACGTGGCCGGCCAGAGGATCGAGCAGTGGGAACGGGGTGGAGGCGACGGCGGCCCGCTGTTGGCCAGGACGCTGCTCCACGCCTTATTGCTGCCCTTTTTTAAAGCGGGCATGATTTACGCCGATCCACACCCGGGTAACGTGCTGTTTCTGCCCCAGGGGCAAGTGGCCCTGGTGGACTTCGGTATGGTGGGCCGGATGGATGATACGTTCCGTTTCCAGGTGGCCCGCCTGCTGTTGGCCCTGGAAGCCAGGGATGTGGAAGCGGTGATGGACTTTACTACCAAAGTGGGAGAGGTTACCCGGGAGATCAACCGGCAGGAACTGTACGAGGACCTGGCTGAACTGATGGACAAGACCTGCCGCCTGGACAGAGGGAGTATCAACCTGGGCCACCTGGTTACTGGGATGGTGCAGGTGTCCCTCCGGCACGGGGTAAAGGTGCCGGGAAGCTTCCTGGCTATTGGCAAGGCGGTGCTGGCGGGAGAGGGGTTGGCGCGGCGGCTGGACCCTCACGTGGACGTGCTGGCGGTGGCCCGGCCCCTGGCAGCGGAGTACATGCGGTCCAGGCTGCGCCCCGACATGAACGCCGAGCGTTTGTACCAGCGGGTGGCGGGGATGGTTCAAACCCTTTCCACTGTCCCGGGGGACATCGCCCGGTTGATCGGCCACCTGGCGGAGGGCAAGTTTACCACCATCTTTGTCCACCGGGGTCTTGACACCCTGTACGACAGCCTGGACGTGGTTTCCATGCGCATTTCCTTAAGTGTTCTGGCGGGCGCCCTGATGGGCGGATCGGCGCTGGTACTGCACGCCGGGGCGGGACCCCGGGTCGGTGGCCTGTCAGTCTTAGGGTTGGCCGGATTTCTTGTGGCTGTCGTGATGGCCGTCTGGATGGCCCTGGGCATGCTCCGCCACGGGAAACTGAAATAGCTACCCAAGGAAAGAGACCTATGTTATAATCTGGTTGGTGAATACTCACCCCGGCCCTATGGTGTGGCGCCTTCTCCCGGCCGTGGGATGTGCGGTAATGGACGGGAGGAGGTGAAGCTGATGGGGAATTTAAATGTTACCTTGAGCATCAGTGGTCCCGCTTTGGCTGTAGCCCTGTTCCTCTGGCTGATTTTCCGCTGGTCCCGGCGGAAAAAGTGAGCAGACTGGTGCACCACCACCAGTCTGCTCGGTAACACAACCCATTAGTTTTTAAAGATCGGGCCGCACGTCCAGCAGTCAGATCCCGCAAGGGATCTTTCTGCTTTTAATTATTATATACCNNGAGCTTTTTGCGATGACTGAGAAACCAGGTAGGACAACGGTTGCAAAGGATGGGAAAAAAGACTTTACCCCAGAATAATACGGTAGATAGGGGTTTTAGGGACAAAAAATAAGCCTCACCAAAAAATCCACCCCAGCGGAAAATAAAAAGGTACTCCTCATCTTTGTGTAGAATCTT
>LAKY01000061.1 GCA_000987045.1 Clostridiales bacterium PH28_bin88
GCCTGGGGCAGCGTCCCCGCCGGCTGGATGACCCGGTGTACCCCGTAGGGTGAACCCTTCATCTGTCAATAACCTCCTTCAAGCCATTACGAATACTTAATATGGATTGTGTTGCTACTTCTGGCAGTTCTTTAGGTAACATGTTGCCTATCTTCTTGACTTGGTTCCGGGCTCGACGTGCCAGTTGATCATCCCCAGTCTATCACGCCACAGTCATGAAATCTTTGGGCCTAAGAGCCAAAATACACCCGCGCGCTTTTATACGTGGTGTATACATTTGTTGAATGCACGTATAGAAAACCCCAGGCATTAAGATGCCGGGGTAGTGCGAATTGCACCTTTACGGGCAGTCATGGGCATCCATAACCGCAATCAGAGCCCGCAGAAGGGTACGGAAAAGCACCGTGGATCACAGGGTGCTTTTCCGTTTAAAGCTAGCTGACTCCGCAGAACTTCATAGCCGTTAAAGAATAAATGTGGACCGCTTTCATCAGGTCAGTGATCTCTATATGTTCATTTTTTGAATGGGAAAACAAAATGTCTCCGGGCCCGCAAACCACTGTGGGAATGTGCGCTATCCCCGCCAGCAAGGCGGCGTCCGTCCATCCCCGCCGGGTGGTAATTCGCGGCTGTTCCCCTGTTACTTCGTTTACTGCCTCGGTTACGGCCTTCACGATCAGATTGTTTTCCGCCGTCTCTAAAGGTATATGGTCGAAGTGCTGCATCATGTTTTCCGGCATCCTTCTAATCACCGCATGAAACTGGGGGTCTACACTTGCCATTTCTTCCAGGATTTTTTCGTACTCAGCAATTACCTGTTCAACTGTTTCCCCGGGAATGTACCGCCGGTCGATCTGGATAATGCACTTGTCGGCCACCGTGCTGGGCTGAGTTCCACCAACAATCCGCCCAAAGTTCATCACCGACGGTCCCATAGCGGGATGATACCTTTCCGCCAAACGGGGTACCAGGGTCTCCTGGATCTTTACAATCAGTTTAGCGGCATTGACGATGGCGTTAATTCCTTTTTCAGGGATGCCTCCATGAGCCGCTTTGCCTATCACCTCAATTTCCAGCCACTCTAAACCCCGGTGCCCAATGGCGTATTCAAAATTGGACGGTTCCCCGACAATTGCCCCGTCAGCCTTAATTCCCTCCTTGACCAGGAGTTCCGTACCCTCACTTCGTCCCTCTTCGCCGAGTACCCCAGTAAAAATGAGATCCCCGGCCAGCTGAACTTTGGCACGTTTGAAGGCTACCAGGGTCATGACCATGGCCGCCACTGCCCCTTTCATGTCCACAGCGCCCCGGCCATAAATCTTTCCGTCTTTCACCTCTGCCGCAAAAGGGTCAACTTCCATTTCGTAAGGAGGCACTGTGTCCAGATGGCCATTTAAAATCAGGGTGTTCCCCTCGCCGGTTCCGGGATACCTGGCAATAATGTTCGAGCGTTTATTTTCCACTGGTTGGAGTTGATATTCGATCCCTTGTTCATCCAAATAATGGGCGAGATATTCCACCACTTTTTGTTCTTTGTCCGGGATCTGGCTATGACTTGGAATGCTGATCAAGTCTCGTGTCAAGGATACAATCTCTTCCTCCGGGATCGCTACCTTTACAAGATCCAGCAGTGGCCCAAGTGCTTTTGTCATCCGCTTCCCCCCACAAGGCTTTTGTGACTCCCGGTTACTAGAACGGGCCAAGGTTAATCAAAACGCTGATAACGATAAAAACGCCCCCGATGATTGACCAGTAACCGATAAGAGGAGCAATGAACCGAACCCAGCGTTCATAGGGGATTCCCGCTACAGCCAGGTAACCCATCAGCGCGGCTGATGTAGGAATAATGGAGTTGCTAAAAGCATCACCGTATTGGAAAGCGAGCACGGCTGTCTGTCGAGTAATACCTATCAGGTCCGCAACGGGTATCATGATGGGCATGGTTGTTGCCGCCTGCCCGCTGCCGGAAGGAATGAAAAAGTTGATAATGCTCTGAACGACAAACATGGCTACAGGCGCCAGTATTGTGGGTAAGCCTGAAACCAGGGAAGCCAGCGCATGAACAATTGTGTCAATTATCTGGCCTTGCTCCAAAGTTACCAGGATCCCCCGAGCAAACCCGACAACCAGAGCGCCAAACGCCAGGGTTTTCGCTCCTTGGACAAAGGCGTCCGCCATGGCATTAACGTTTACTCTACCAATTAAACCGGCAAATACACCCATCATGAGAAATACCCCGGCAATTGAATCTATACCCCATTTTAACTTTATAACGCCATATACTATAGTGGCAAAACCCGCGAGGATAACCAGCAGGACACCCATGTGCCTCGGTTGAAGCCGCGGAAGGTTACTGAGATCCAGTTCGCTTTTGTTTTGGATCTCAAGGTCATGAATAAAGCTCGCGGCAGGGTTAGCTTTGACCCTGAAGGCATACCTGGAGGTATACCAGATGGCTGTCCCCAAGATAAAGAAGTAGACCACAAATCTAAAACCGATGCCTGAAAACAAGGGGAGTTCAGCGATGCTGTGGGCAACTCCTACTGTGAACGGATTTAACATTCCCGCTGAGAAGCCCGCCGCCGCCCCTGTGCTGATCATGGCTGTTCCGGTAATGGCATCGAAGCCAAGAGAACGCGCAATGGCAATGCCGATGGGGACGAATACAATTGTTTCCTCCGCCATCCCAAATGTAAAGCCACCCACCGAAAAAAGCAGCATGGAAGCGGGAATTAAAAACTTCTCCCGTCCCCGGAAATACAGCACGGACCTGGAGATAGCCGCTTGCAGGGTCCCAGTGGACTGGATGATGCCGAAGGCGCCTCCCACTATAAAGAGAAAAGATATAATAGAAGCAGCCGCTTTCATCCCTTTAGGAACAGCCATAAAAATGTCTAAAAATTTAACAGGGGTCTGCTCAACATAATGAAACGAAGCGGCATCAACCAGTGTTCTACCTGTCTGAGGGTCCTTAACTCTGTCAAAGACGCCTGCGGGTACAACATAACTGGCGATAGCCGCCACTATTATACAAAGAAAAATAATCACATAAGTATGTGGTACTTTAAATCTGATTCCACTTTCTTTTTTCTCCGGCTGGGTACCTGATTGCATGTTCCTGCTTTCCTCCTTCTTTTAACACCTCCCGGAAGGGAGCTGTTTCGGGCTTTTGACTAAATAGGATATCCTTTGCGATTCGTCCCGCGGTCTATCACTCCTTCTCTCCAGGCTTGGTTGCAACCGGCCAGTCTCAGTATATCACGTCAGAATAGTCAAATCATCTGACTTGAATGCCAATTAACACGAGGCTCTTTTATACCTTGTGTATAAATTTGTTGAATTATGGATAGTGAGAACGTACAATTATCACGAAAGGAGGGATATGATGGGGATTTCAGTGAGAGAGGCACTATCACTGGAACTGATGCGCCAGGCTCGGGTGGTGGCCGGGAAACATGACCTGGACAGGGTGATCAAGTGGGTCAATATCCTGGAAGTGCTGGATGATCTCAGCCTGCTGCAGGAAGGCGAGTTGTTGATCACAACCGCTTTTGGTTTAGCCGACGACCCCCGCCTTTTGGCAGAAGTGGTTCCCCGCCTGGCTGAGCGGGGACTGGCCGCCCTGGCCATTCAGACCGGCTATTACCTGGAAACAATACCCACTCAATTAATCCGGCAGTGTGACCAGTACGGTCTTCCTCTGTTGGAACTCCCCAAGTCAGCGGCATTCGCCGACATAACCAAGGCCATCCTCAAAAGGGTGATCAACCGGCAGATGGAAATGCTGGAATACACCCAGCGAATTCACCTTCAGCTTACCCAGGTGGTGCTGCAGAATGAAGGCTTCCCCAGGATTGCCCAGGTGTTGTCCGAACTCCTGGATGCGCCGGTTCGCATTTTTGACCGTTACTTTAACCTTTTGGCCTATTTCGGTTTAGCGGAGGGTTCCTGCCTGGTGAGTTCCCAGGGCACAGACCTTGAATACCAAGCCCTGAAAAAAAATAGGCTGCCGGGTATATCTCCGCGGTTAATTCCCCCCGATCGCATCCCACACGTCCCCGGACAGGTACTGCAGCCTCTGGTCACAGGAAACGACGTTCACGGGTTCATATCCGTTGTGACCCATGGTCCACTAAAAGACTTGGACATGATCGCTGTTTCGGTGGCAGCAACGATCAGCACCTTGGAAATGTTAAAAGAGAAAGCCGTCTGGGAAGCGGAGGAGCGGGTTAAAGGGGATTTCCTGGACGACCTGATGGAGGAGAACTTCAGTTCACAGGAAAGCCTGCGGCGAAGGGCCAACTACCTGGGTTACGACCTGACCAAGCACTTTACCGTCCTTTGGGTGGATATCGACAACTTCACCCAGTTGAGCAGCAGAAAAGATGAAGCCGAACTGCAGGAAATAAAGCGCCGGTTGTTGTCCCTGGTACGCCTCTGCCTCCAGTCCCATAACCGGCAGGCCCTGATCAAGTATAAGAGTGACAACATCATCATTCTCCTGCAGGTTGACCCTGGATCAGGAGGGGGGGATGCTCGCAGTACGGCGGAACTCATCCGGCAAACGGCCAAAGGTGATCTGCCTCTAACCGTCTCTGTCGGGATAGGGCGGTGCTACGCCGACCTGGCTCAACTGCCGCAAAGCCTCCGGGAGGCGGAGCAGGCCCTCTCCATCGGAAAGAGGCTGTGGAAGAAAGACCGGACGGTGTTTTACGACGACCTGGGGGTCTACCGCCTGTTTACAGGTACCGGAAGCCACGGGGAACTGGAAAGCTACTACCACTCCACCATCCACCCGCTGGTGGCTTACGACCGGGAACACAACAGCAAGCTGCTGATGACCCTGGAAGCCTTTTTCGACAACAACGCGGAGATCAAGGAGACAGCGGAGCGCCTGTTCGTACACCGCCACACCCTTAAATACCGGCTGAACAGGATCCGGGAAATTACCGGCCTGGACCCGGAAAACTGCCAGGACCGCTTCCGCCTGCAGTTGGGGATCGTAGCCGCCCACCTGCTGTCGGAAGCGTAAAGAACTGTGATTTACAGCACGCGGGCGGTAAAATTACTCCTGAACGACGCAGGCAATTAAAAGTCGAAACATTTATGAGATGAGGGGATGCAGCATGGAAAAGAAGGGTAGTCACGGTTTTCCCGTCCGGGATGTGAGGGAGCAGTTTCCGGCCTTGAGGCGCAGGTACCATCACCGGCCGGCTGTTTATTTCGACGGTCCTGGCGGCTCCCAGGTGGTCCAGGGCACCATCGACGCCATTGCTGGGTATTTGGCTGGCGGAGGCGCCAACCTGCACGGGCAGTTTCCTACCAGTCATGAAACAGAAGAAATGATTTCCGGGGCCAGATCAGCCATGGCGGAGCTGCTGGGGGCCAAGCCCAGTGAAATCGCCTTTGGACCTAATATGACCACGCTTAACTTCAGCATTTCCAGGGCGCTTGCCAGGGATTGGAGGCAGGGAGATGAACTTGTCGTAACGGAAATCGACCACCGGGCCAATGTGGACCCCTGGCTTGCGGCGGCGGAAGACCGGGGCATGAAGGTGCGCTGGATCAGGGTGGATCCGGAAAGGTTGACCTTGGACCTGGACGATATTGAGGCGGTGATTACGGAACGGACCCGGCTGGTGGCGGTGGGGCTGGCCTCCAACGGAGTGGGGACAATCAACGATGTTGCCAGGATCGCCGGCTTGGCGAAGTCCAGGGGAGCGCTGGTGGCGGTTGACGCGGTTCATGCTGTTCCCCATTTTTACGTTGACCGCGGTCTGCTCAACGGGGATATTGTGCTGTGTTCAGCGTACAAATTTTTTGGCCCCCACGTAGGCGTTGCGGCTATCCGTGAGGAGGTTTTTGAAACACTGAGGCCATACAAGGTCCTGCCGTCGCCCAAATACATTCCGGATAAGCTGGAAACCGGGACGCAGAACCACGAGGGCATCGCCGGTATCAAGCCGGCGGTTGAATTCATCGCGGGGCTGGGATCGGGGAGTACACCGAGGGAAAAATTAATCTCCGGCTACGCAGCCATCGAAGCACATGAGAATTACCTGGCTGAAATGATTAGAAGCAATCTGGCGGGAATGCCCGGGGTAAGATTATACCAGGCGCCGACGCACGTAAAGAAAACTCCCACCATATCTTTTCAGGTGGAAGGCATCACCCCGCGGCAGTTTTGCAGTCGAATGGCCGAAGAATACTCCATTTTTGTGGCGGATGGTGATTTTTACGCCTCCACGCTGGCCGACAAGCTGGGAGTGAACCAAAGCGGCGGCTGGATCAGGGCGGGACTGGCCCCCTACAATACTGAAGAAGAAGCCGGCAGGTTTATCGAGGCTGTAAAAGGGATACTGGCGACCCTGTAAGACCCTGGGGCTGGAATTATGGTATAGCCGGGCGCCGGTTCACAAAAGATAAGACCAAAAGGAGGGTGACCACACCTTGGCCGAGCACCAGCCTTCATACGTGGCACTTGGGATAGATGCCCTGCGCCGGCGGGCGGAAGAGGCCTACGGGAGGCTGACCGGGTGCAACCTGTGCCCTCACGATTGCGGGGTGGACCGCCTGGGTGAAGGGCGGGGGGTCTGCCGGGCGGGGGCAGAGGCCCTCATCTCCGACTACGGGCCCCACTTCGGCGAAGAAGCCCCGCTGGTGGGCTACCGTGGGTCCGGGACCATCTTTTTCGCCTACTGCAACATGAAGTGCGTTTTTTGCCAGAACTGCGAGATCAGCTGGGGCGGCGAAGGTAACGTTGTTCCGGTGGAGAAACTCGCGGACATCATGCTGTACCTCCAGCGCCGGGGGTGCCACAACGTCAACCTGGTCACCCCCACCCACTTCGTCCCTCAAATACTGAAAGCCCTCTCCCTGGCTGCGGAAGAGGGGCTGGAAATCCCACTGGTATATAACTGCGGCGGGTACGAATCTCTCTCCACCCTGGCCCTGCTGGACGGGGTGGTGGACATTTACATGCCGGACTTCAAGTATCACGATACCGAGATAGCCAGAAGGTATTCGGGCATCCGGGACTACGTGGACAAGGCCAAGGCCGCCATCCGGGAGATGTACCGGCAGGTGGGAAACCTGAAGACGGATGAGCGAGGCATCGCCTACCGGGGACTGCTGGTGCGCCACCTGGTGCTGCCGGAAAGGCTGGCGGGCACCACCGAGATTATGAGGTTCCTGGCGGAGGAGATCTCCCCGACCACCTTTGTCAATGTGATGCGCCAGTACTACCCCGCCTACCGGGCGGGAGAGTTCCCCCCGCTGGACCGGCGGGTCACCGCCGTTGAGTACCGGGAGGCGGTGGAGGAAGCAAGAAAATTAGGGCTGAACTTGCTCAATGACTAGGCTTCGTTCTAATCGCTCCGAGCTATTTAACCGGGTAACGTTTCCTGGTAACCTCCAGGGCCTCCGCAATGGCGTTCAGCGCATGGGCCAGGTCTTCACCGGTATGGCGGTAGGCGATATACCAGTGGTGGTAAGGCTGGATAAACAGGTGCCGGCGGATGGCCTCGGTATAGAAACACCGCCGGCGTTCCCCATACTGCTCGTCAACCTTGTCAAAGGTGATGAAGGGCATGGGAGGAATGCCGGAAACAGTGGCCGGCACTCCTGACCCGGCCACAAGTTTTCTGAGCTTGTCTAAAAACATTTCCCCTCGCGACCAGATTTCCTCGATCACATGTTCCCGCTCCAGGATGTCTATGCACTTCATGGCCGCCACCATCTCCAGGCTGTTGGGGAAAAATGTGGAGCTGATGAACACTTTCTTTTCGGCAACCCGCATGATCTCGGCCTTCCCCACGCAGGCGCTGATGGCATACCCGTTGGCCATGGCCTTGCCGAAGGTGGACAGGTCCGGGGTCACCCCATACCGCTCCTGGGCGCCCCCCATGGCCACCCGGAAACCGGTGCGGATCTCATCAAAGATCAATACTACGTTATATTTATCGGCAAGATCGCGCACTCCCCGCAGGTAGCCCTCCGGTGGGGGGATCACGGGTTGGGCCAGGGGGTGGCCCACGGGTGTGATGATGATTGCGGCCACTTCATTGCGGTTTTGCTCCAGGGCCTGTTCCAGCGCATCCAGGTCTCCGTAGGGAAACTCGACGGTCAGGTGGCTGACTTCTTCCGGGACGCCGCCGTGAACCTCCACACACCAGTCATGCCAGCCGTGGTAGCCGCAGCGGAGAATCTTTGGTTTACCGGTATACCCCCGGGCAATGCGGACCGCCACCCCGGTGGCGTCGGAACCCGTCTTCACGAGGATGACCATTTCCGCCGAGGGGATCAGGTCGATCAGTCTTTTTTCCAGTTCGTTCTGGACAGGCTGCACCAGGGAAAAACAAAAACCTGATTGCATTTGTTCAATAACCGCCTGGTTGATTTCGGGTTCGCTATAGCCCAGGATGATCGGGCCGTAGCCGCAAAGCATGTCAATGTAGTCGTTGCCGTCGACGTCGATGATGTGCCCGCCGTAACCCCTCTGGATAAAAACCGGGTATTCACCGGGTACGAAGTTGTAGGGCCGCCGGATACCCATGAGGCCCCCCGGTGAGAGTTTTTGGGCCTCCTCGTACAGTTCCAGGGACTTTTGCAGTTGCAGCCTTTCTTTCTCCATCGATTTCGACCCCCTTCCTTTTTTGCCCCTTGACAGGTATCAGCACTCTTGTCATGCTTTCCACCCTCTCCTTATTACCCCATCTCCCTCTTCACCATTTCCTGCACCACGAAGGAGGCCACGTCCTCGGCGTAGGTGTTGGGGCCGAACCCGGCGTCGTACCCCAGTTCCTTGGCCAGTTCGTGGGTGATGCGGGGTCCCCCGACCACCAGGATCACCCGCTCGCGGATGCCCTCCGCTTCCAGGATGTCCGCCAGGCGGGTGAGGTTCACGAGGTGGACGTTCCTCTGGGTGACCACCTGGGAGACCAGCAGGGCGTCCGCCTTGAGCCGGACCGCCTGGGCGGCCAGTTCTTCGGAGCTGACCTGGGCGCCGAGGTTGACGGCGTTGATCTCGTGGTAACTCTCCAGGCCCTTGTGCCCGTTATATCCCTTCATGTTCATGATGGCGTCGATGCCGACGGTGTGGGCGTCGCTCTCGATGCACGCTCCCAAGAAGGTCAGCTTGCGCCGGAAGTGTTCCCGGATGAACCGGTCGACTTCTTCTTTCTTCATCACGTTAAACTCGACTTTGGTGACGGTTACCCGGGAAAGGTCCACGGAGTGAATGCACCGGCCGTAAACGATGAAAAAGGAGAACCCCTGTCCCAGGTCCCGGCTGTAAACCACACCGGGGTCCATTAGCCCCATCTGTTCCGCCAG
>LAKY01000062.1 GCA_000987045.1 Clostridiales bacterium PH28_bin88
GTTATATCACTAACAGGGGTATCAAGCTGGAAATGAGCAGTTAGGGAGTAACGGAGTTATCTGATCAAGGCGTCTGTAACGGATTTCCACAGACGCCTCTTTTTGATTTAAACAATTGGCCGGTGATAATCTGCCAACAAAAATGATTTAAAACATATAAAAAATATATCTGTTGGATTGACAGCAAGAAAAATAGATAATATAATTCAACTAAGATACCATACAGTAAAAACATGTTCCATTCAGTGGAACCAGCGAGGTTACACTTCTCTTTAAACCAACTATGATCCCACGGAAAATTAAAGAATAAGGTGGTCTGATTCAAAGTGAAGAGTTAAGTAATAGGTGAAGGTAAGTACCCTATAATTTGCACCCCGCTGGTAGGAAAAGATAAGAACGTGATCTTATCTGAACTGGGCAATGTTACTGCAAAAAAACGGATGTTATTGAATGGTGTGCGGATTTTTTTGAAAGTATAGCCAATACCGGTGATGTAAGCTGGAATAAAAATGGGGTAGAGACAGGTCACCTGAACCTAGAAAATTTTTAGTTAACCAAATAAATTAAGGAGGATTGTTTTATGGCTAAATTCATGAAGGCTTTTAAAGATGCGGAAGAAATCTGGTTGGGATTAGAAGATCCCGGTATGAGAAGGAAAGTTTTTCGTCTGGTAAGCAAAGAACTCGCTGGCTCCAAGCATTTCAACGCGGGTATAACAATTTTTGAACCTGGTGAAAGGTGTCAGATGCACAATCACCCTGGTTCCGAAGAAATCGATTATATCATTAAAGGTAGAGCACTGGCCATCGATAAGGAAGGAAATGAAACCGTCCTTGAAGCCAACGATATGATGTTTATCCCTGAAGGAGAATATCATCAACACGTAAGTATCGGAGATGAACCCCTGTGGCTTCTCTGGGTTTATACTCCTCAGTCCGAACTGCCTTCTGCGAAGGCTTGAAACACTTATTTTTGAGCAAGATATAAAAGAGCGTAAGTCTCCCTCTTTCTTTAGGGTAGAGACTTACGCTCAATAAATATTGCATTCGCAGTTTTTTGTATTAGCATTTCTAGCAAATAAAAGAAGTTGCTAAATCAAGAACTCATGTCAAAATTCAGATGGCGTAAAAAGAATTCCCATCTGGTTTATAACTTGCTTTAATAAATGTGAGGAGGCAAACCAATTATGAGTGAAGAACTCAAGAAAGAACAACAGCAGGAACTGGATGAGGCCTTTGAACGGGCACGGAAAGCTCTTGCCATCATTGAGACTTACAATCAGGCTAGAGTTGACCGTCTGTGCCAGGCTGTGGCCTGGGCTGTGGCCAACAAAAAGACCTTCCTGCGCCTGGTGGAAATGGGCATTGAGGAAAGCGGTCTCGGGGACCCCGAAAGCCGGCAGAATAAGCGCTTTAAAATCCGTGGAGTCCTCAGAGATGCCCTTCGCCAGAAGAGCGTTGGTATCATTGAAGAAATCCCCGAAAAAGGTATTGTGAAATACGCTAAGCCTGCCGGGATTATTGCATCCCTGGTACCTACCACGAACCCGGATCTCACTCCTGCCGGACAGGCAATTTACGCCATCAAAGCCCGCGACGTCGTTATTTTCTCTCCCCACCCCCGCTCCAAAAAAACCACTTTCGAAACAGTGCGGCTAATGCGGGAAGCCCTTGAACGGGAAGGCGCGCCAGCCGATATCCTGCAATGTCTCACCAAAGTGAATATCCCCATGTCCAAGGCACTGATGGCCAGAGCTGATCTCGTTATGGCTACCGGTGGTCAGGCCATGGTACGGGCTGCCTACAGTTCGGGAACTCCTGCTTACGGCGTTGGCGCTGGTAATGCTACAATGCTCATTGACGAAACAGCGAATATTGAAGAAGCGGCTCACAATACTATGCTGAGCAAGACCTCAGATTACGGTTCAGGGTGTTCTGCCGACGGCAATCTTGTGATCGACGAAAGCATCTTTAACAAGATGATTGAGCAGCTTATCAAAGAGGGAGGTTATCTGGCCAACGAAGAGGAGAAGGCAAAACTTCGCAAAGTTATGTGGGATGATGCAGGACACAGATTGTCGGATACTGTGGCTATTGCCCCCCAACAATTGGCTGTAATTGCCGGATTCACCATTCCCGCAGACCGGAAGTTCATTATGGTCATGGGTGATGGCATTGGGAAGGAATATCCTTTCTCCGGCGAAAAGCTGACAACCCTACTAGCTCTCTACAAATACAAAGGCTTTGAGAATGGACTCAAAATGATCCGTGAAATCTATGAGGTTGGTGGGAAAGGCCACTCCGTAGGAATATATTCCTTTAACGATGAGCACATTCACCAGTTAGCCCTGATGGCTCCTGTAAGCCGGATCATGGTCCGCCAGCCTCAATCAAAGGCTAATGCCGGGGCCTTCAACAACGGGATGCCCATGACGTCCAGCATGGGCTGCGGAACCTTTGGCGGTAATATAGTTTCAGAGAATATCAGTCTTAAACATTACATGAATACCACCTGGGTATCCCGCCCAATTCCTGAGGATAGACCTTCTGATGAGGAACTCTTCGGAGAGTTTTACGATCCGGAACTTGAAAAATAAAAGCAGGCATTAAAACTTAACTAGAAGACAGCAGGCGCCCCTGCTGTCTTTTCTTAGTGCGCCCGGGCACGGGGCGTTGTCCAAACCGAAAAACGCACAAGAGTCTTGACTGGTATTTGGAAAAAAGCTAAAATTGAGACATGAGTTCCGATAAATTGAACACGGCTCCATCAGGTGGAAATATAAAGGGGAGAGTTGCGGTATGTCACAAGATAAGCCTCTGAGTGGTATCAAGGTACTCGAACTAGGCACTCTAATTGCTGGGCCTTTTTGTACTCGGATTTTGGGGGAATTCGGAGCCGAGGTAATTAAAGTTGAACAGCCCGGCAGGGGAGATCCTTTGCGTACTTGGAGTCTGACCACGGAAAAGGGTTCTTTGTGGTCCATGGTTCAATCCCGTAATAAAAAGTCCATTACGATAGATATGCACCAAGCGGAGGGCCAGGAAATTGTCCGCAAGCTGGCCGCCCAGGTAGATGTGGTGGTGGAAAATTTCCGTCCGGGGAAACTGGCTGAATGGGGCCTGGGGTATGACCGGTTAAAAGAAATTAACCCCCGGCTGATCATGGTCAGCATTTCTGGTTTTGGCCAAGACGGGCCATACTCGGATCGCGTCGGGTTTGGCAGCATCGGAGAGGCCATGGGTGGCATCAGGTCGGTGACCGGTGAACCTGATGGGCCTCCGATGCGGGTTGGGATCAGTCTTGGGGATTCAGTGGCTTCCCTGTATGGGGTAATAGGGGTATTGCTGGCGCTTTATCATCGTGATATCCACCAGGAACAAAGGGGACAACACATAGACATAGCCTTGACTGAAGCAATCTTTAGCCTGCTTGAAAGTATGCTGCCGGAATATGATTACTTCAACGTAATCCGTAACCGGAGAGGGAACCTGTTGCTGGGCGCCGCGCCTTCCAACGTGTACAAGACCAAAGATGGCAAGTGGCTGGCGATAGGCGGGAATGCCGACAACATATTTGAACGGTTGATGGTGGCCATTGGGCGCCCCGAAGTGGCTGATGACCCCAGGTATGCCACTAATAAACTTCGAATTCAAAACGTTTCGGAACTGGACGCAATCATATCGGAATGGGCAGCAACCAAAACTATGGAAGAGGCAATGGAGATCCTTAATAAGGCTTCGGTTCCGACGGGACCAATATACAACATCGAAGACATCGCTAACGACCCGCATTACCTGGCCCGGGACATGATCCTGACAGTGCAAACCCCCGTAGGCCTGTTGAAGATGCCGGGTATAGTTCCTAAACTCAGCAACACTCCGGGTGAAATAAAATGGGCTGGACCCGAACTCGGAACCCATACCGCAGAGGTTCTGAGTCAATACCTTGGCTTGACCCGGGGCGAACTGGTGGAGTTGAGGGAAAAACAGGTTATCTAGTTTTAATCTTGTTGTGGTAAGGAGGTGATAGATGTGGCTACCTCGGCCAAAAATGAAGGTGGTATCCGTTCGGTTCAGCGGGCTATCGATATCCTCAACTGTTTCAGTTGGGAGAAAAAAGAACTGGGACTGGTGGAGATTGCGACCTTGATCGACTTGCCCAAATCCACCACTTCCCGAATGCTCCAGGCTTTGACAGCCAACGGCTTCCTCCAGAGGGACGCCAATACCGGACGGTATCGCCTGGGAACCAAGCTTTACTACTTGGGAAGCATCGTTAAGGAAAGCATGGAATTAAGACGTATAGCCAACCCTGTTATGTTGAATTTGAGAGACGAGACCCTGGAAACAGTCAATCTATACATTTTAGAGGGAACTCGCCGGGTTTGCATAGAACAGGTGGAGAGCCCTTTGGGATTACGCAGGCTGGTCAGGATTGGAGAGCAGTTCCCCCTGTGGGTGGGCGCCAGTGGGAAAGTCCTGATGGCCCACATTAACCGCTGGGACCAAGAAAAAGTAATCAGAGAAGCCTTAGCGGCTTCAAGCAACCTTAACCCGGACGATCTGTTGCGACAACTGGAGGAGATTAGACACCAGGGGTACTACGTAAGCCACGGCGAAAGGGAACAGGGTGCGTCAGCGGTGGCTGCTCCGATTTTTAATTCCGAAGGGCGGGTAGAGGCGGCTCTAGCAATATCTGGGGCTACCGCCAGGTGGACCAGGGATGACGTGGAGAGGTTCATCAGTATGGTGCAATTCGCGGCAAGAAAAATATCCGGTGACATGGGCTGGAGGTATAGTAGACAGGAGGATTAAAAAAACAGTGATATTGTCAGCACGTAAGCCCGTAGTGGTCAAAGGCGTAACTATAGGTGGAGGTAACCCGCTGGTCTGTGTACCCATCGTGGCCGCGGATGAGCAAACTCTGTTGGAACAAGCCCGGAAGAGTGTGTCCCTCGGGCCGGACTTAATTGAGTGGCGGGTGGACTTCTTTCACGAGGCTGGCAAACTGGCCCGATTAAAAAAGGCGCTGGGTATTCTGGGCCAGACCGTAGGTTCCATCCCCCTTCTTTTTACCTGCCGGGCTTTCGAGGAAGGCGGGGCTAAGGAGATCAACCCGCGGGACAGGCTGGACATCATTGACGCGGCATTGGCCAGCGGGGTTCCCAGCCTGATTGACTTTGAGCTTTCCTCGGGTACCGCGGCAGTCCAACAGGTAATCGGTCGGGCCCGGGCTCACAATGTACCAGTCATTCTGTCGTTTCATGATTTTCTAAAAACTCCATCCAAGAGCATTATTAAGGAAAAACTCCACGCGGCCCAGCAAGAGGGTGGAGATGTCGCGAAGGTTGCGGTCATGCCCCAGGGTGTTGAGGATGTGTTAACCCTTCTGGAGGCCACCGTGGAAGCCCGGAAGGGTCCTGTGGATGTACCGCTCATCACTATGGCCATGGGGAAAATTGGGGTGATTACGCGGATGGCGGGGTGGCTCTTCGGTTCTGATGTCACCTTCGCCGTAGGGGAAAAAGCTTCGGCCCCGGGCCAGATTCCCGTGGATAAACTGCGGAGGGGGATTGAAGTCCTGCGGGAGTCCATCCTGTAAGACCTTGATCATCCACCACATATTGTGAGGAGGACTTGCTCATAAAAATAAAAACACTGAATCCCTTCAAAGACGCAGAGCAAATGTGGTTAGGGCTGGATACCCCTGGTATGATCCGCAAGGTGTTCCGCCTTGTTAACCATGAACTGGTAGATTCGAAGCATTTCTGTGCGGGAGTCACCATTTTCGAACCGGGTGAAGCTAGTTCTGTCCACAGTCATCCTGGCTCGGAAGAAATTGACTTTATAATCAAAGGCTCAGGAGAACTAGTTTCCGAAGGAGAAAGGCGTTCTTTTGTCGAAAATGATCTGATGTTCGTTCCTGAGGGCGTTGAGCATCAACATATCAATACTGGTAATGAACCACTCTGGCTCCTGTGGATTTATTCGCCCCAAGGGGAACTGCCCAAGAGCTAATGTTTATTTTACTTGCCCTTTACCTACAAGCCAGGCGTAATCGGGCTGCAAAGAGTGTGCATCTACCGGCGGGCATTTGGCAAACGCATTCTTAAGGAGATGTGGATTGTGCTTGGCGGTTATTTAGGAAAGGTTTTAAGAGTAAATTTGACTGAAGGTACGATCACCTCTGAAACTGTTTCACCAGCCGTTCTGCGCGTCTATATAGGGGGTACCGGGCTGGGGATCTTCTTTCTATACAATGAGGTGCCGGCAGGGGTTACCCCTTTTAGTCCTGACAACAGGCTGGTGTTCTGTACGGGGCCCCTTACCGGCAGCGGCGTCCCCGGTTCCGGCAATTACTCGGTCGTAACCAGGAGCCCACTTTCAGGCTTCGCCGTATCGGCCCAAAGTAACGGGCACTTTGGTGCAGTCTTAAAGAAGGCGGGGTTTGACGCCATTATTTTTCAAGGTGCATCCTTAGTTCCGGTTTACTTATACATAAATAATGGGCAAGCCTTTCTACAGGACGCTCAAGAGGTTTGGGGAAAAGAAACTTTCGAAACGGAAACCTTCCTCATTGAAAAACACAGGATAGTGGGAATGCCCAAACCTCGCGTTGCATGTATTGGCCCTGCTGGAGAAAACATGGTGTTATATGCCGGGATTGAAAATGAAATGGGCCATCTTGCCGCTTCCGGTGGTGTAGGTGCTGTAATGGGGTCTAAGAAGTTAAAAGCGGTTGTGGTATTGGGAAATGGAAGAGTGCCGGTAAATCCTGGAACCCAGGATGAATTCAGAGCCGCAATAAGAAAGTGGGCCGGGGACGCCAAAGAGGGAGGACTCGGGGCGACTGTCGACAGGTTAGGATCAGCCGGTTTATTTGAGGCTTATTACCAAAATGGATGGGTTCCTGTTAAAAACCTTGCAGAGACCAAGTTCCCGGCTCATGAGCGATTTGACGGGGTATACTTACGGCAAAACTTTCCCGGCAAAAGAAACTCTTGTTATGCCTGTCCAATGGATCACTGTCGGCGGATGACAATACCAAACGGCAAGTATGCCGGGATGGTAGTCGAGGAACCGGAATATGAGGACCTGGCTGGTTGGGGGTCGAATGTAGGCAATGATGATCCGGCGGCAGCCTTTTACTTGACCGACCTAACCGACAGGCTGGGACTTGACTTGAAAGAGGCGACCTTCCTGGTTTCCTTACTGATGGAATGCTATGAGAAAGGCCTTTTGACCGCCAAAGACCTGGACGGGCTGCAACTTGACTGGGGCAATATCGAGGCGATTGCGGAACTATTAAAGAGGATTGCCGGGTTGGAAGGCGTGGGTGAGCATCTGGCCGGTGGGGTGGTTAAGGCTGCCCGGTGGATTGGCAAAGAAGCCCCACGGTTCGCCGTATACGTAAAAAGAGGTTATGCCCCGCATGTTCACGACCTCCGCACCAAGTGGGGCGCCATCTTTACCCAGGCGATATCCCAAATGGGTTCCCAGCAGGGAATCGACCTTACCAACAAAGCCGCTCCTGATATCGGGATAGATCAGCCCGTGGGATTTTCCGCGGAGGGTATACCCAGGGCAGAAGCCATGACCGGACGCAAGCGCCAATTGGAAGACTGTCTAGGTGTTTGTTATTTCGTTTGCCGCGGACCCGGCGGGTTAAATCATTATATACAAGCACTAAATGCCCTGACAGGTTGGGACATGTCTGTAGAAGAAGCTCTGACTGTTGGGGAACGTGTTATCAATCTACTGCGCCTCTTTAACATCCGTTTTGGTCATACCGTTGATGACGATTCAGTTTCCCCCAGGCTTTTGGAACCCCCCAAGGACGGGCCGGGTGCGGGGAAAAGTTTGGCTCCGTGGTTTAATCAGATGCGGAGGACATATTATGAGTCGATGGGTTGGGACCCTGACTCAGGACATCCATTACCGGAAACGCTCGATAGGTTAGGTATAAAGCTCTAAATGCCGGAGGCGTATTGTTGTGAGTCAAATCAAAGTGCAATTTTTAGGCCTTTTTCAATCATTGTCGGGAGTTCCCGAGACAAGCATTGAAGGGAAAGATAAAATACCTGTAGGTAAATTGCTCTGCTTGGTAGCAGAGCTGTTTCCACAATTGGGGCGGTATTTAGGGAATTTGAATGACGACTCACAGCTGTTCAACGACAAGGTAACGGTCTTTGTAAACGGTGTTCATGTCTTCCGAAAGGAAGACTTAATTTCTCTGGGGGACACGGTAGTGCTGATGGTACCGTTTTGCGGGGGTTAGAGGTCCCGAAAATTCCGTCTAAAGGAGGGAAGCGAGAGTGAGTCTGGATGGGGGATTGACCATCCGTTCACTGCAGTCTGACTTGGACTAAAATTCGCCTGAGAATTAAGGAAGTGTCGTAATGACAAAAGGAAGAATGGTATATATATTATTCGCTTGCTGGTTAACGTTTTTTTGGATCATTTCATACCGAGCAGTATATTTTACTTTGGTGCCGCTTATTTCTTTAGATCTCGGTCTGATGCCGGGCCAGGCAGGTTTATTGGTTGACATGTTGTTTTTTGGCTACGCTGTTGCTGTTTGGCTGTCCAGCTTCATTCCTGCCAGGAGAAAAGCTCTTGTCATTGGTGGGCTGATGCTTTCTTTAGCGAGTCAGGTTGCTGTGATGGGGATTACAACTTTCAGCATGCTATTGCCCATTACTTTTTTGATTAGCTTCGGCGGTGGATTGTATCTTCCCAGAGGAGTTTCATTAATAAGTGACATATCCAATAGCAGGAATCGTGGGAAGATGATTCAGTATTCATGAGCAAGCCCCGGTAATCGGTGTTATTCTGGGACCTCTCTTTGTGCACAGAATGATAGCTTACCTACCTTGGCGGTTTATACTTTTGGCCCGCCTTTGCAGCTTCTTACGTCGGATTGACAAGATTAATCGGGGTAATTGGGCTACCTTTAGGTGGAGCTCTTTCCGCCCGTTTTGGAAGGTTTCAAGTCTTGTTGTCTCAACTGGCCGTAACCTTCATCTGTTTGCTTGTCATGGCGGTCAGCGGGTTTAACAAAACTTTTACCTTTGCTTTCATCCTGATGACCTTTGTGATCAGCGGTGCACCTGCTGTTTTGTTCTCTTCCATTAATGAATTTTATTCTCCTGATTTAAGGAGAGAGTGCTGGGCAGTATTAGTGGTATCTCCAGCATCCTGGGCCTCGTGATTACTCCGACTGTATTTGCATACCTGATTGAGCATTATCCCGTGCGCATTACCTTTACTTTAGCCGCGATTATTGTGTTGGCTGGGAGGATGGCAACTCTTTTCCTGTTCAAAAAACAAAGAACTTCAACAATGCCTTCTGTTAATAGCATCTGGGCAGATGTAGAAAAGGGTCCGCCTTAGATTAAAGGCAGACCCTTTGAGATATCGATCTAGGGATAATCACTCGATAATTGCTGCTCCAGCCTTCAATGTCGTTTTGCCAAATCCTTTGTACAGCCGAAGCAATATGGTCGGCTACTTCGGTGATAGACCCGCAAAGATCTGTTGCAACTTCAATGTGAGCATATCCGTATTCCTGCTGTCGCAAGCTAAATAACTCCAGCAATTCCGCTTCCGTTTTTTTCTGAAGTAACGGCCGGGTGGGACGCAGTTGATCTAACCGTTCCCGGATGGTCATCCAAGACGGGTTGAGGAAAAATACAATTGAGTCGGTAAGGCATAATTTCTTGATTTCAGGATTGGTAAAGGCGCCTCCCCCTAAAGCAATAATCTGCCGTTTGCTTTCGCAGGCTTTGCGAATATGGGCCAATTCCATTTGCCGGAAGACTTTCTCGCCTTTTCTTTTAAACAGATCGTTAATGGTCATTCCCGAACTTTTTTCAATTACCTGATCGATGTCAACAAAGGCTCTTTGGAGTTTTCGGGCCAGTAAACTTCCTACTTCCGTTTTACCAGCGCCCATAAAACCTACCAAGATTATGTTGCGGTCTAGCATAACTGAGTTAGTATTCATTAATCGTTGCCTCCCTTCCAGCAACTGGACCGGCAAAAAACAATACACTCCCGTAGGAGTGTTGTTCAAGCCGAGCATGCCAAAAAGCAGCTTCCAGCCACCGTTCTACCATCCTACCGTACTGTATGGCATTTGATTAACTATTGCATTTACTATATCATTGTTCCGAGCCCAAGACAAGAGGAATTTTGGCCTTTCTCAACCTTTCTCGAAAAAAGAAAATATGTTAAAATGATACCATGCTTCGTTAGGAGAGGTGCAAAGTGTTGGAGTTGTTGAGGCCAGATATGTATGTTCATTCTATCCACAAGATACCCCTTGACCAGCTTAAGGCAATTGGTATCAAGGGATTGATTATTGATCTCGATAACACTCTTACCGGCTGGAACTTAGATACGGTTTCTTCAGATGTCTCGAATTGGTTAACGCAACTTCCTGACTACTCTCTCAAGGCGTGCCTGGTTTCAAATAATAGGGCTGAGCGGGTGAGTAGGGTAGCGGAAACATTGGGTTTCCCTTACGTTTTTAATGCCAATAAGCCCAGGCGTAAGGCTTTTCGGCAAGCGATGCAACAGTTGGGGACAGGTACTAAGACCACTGCGGTGATCGGAGACCAAATATTCACTGACATCCTGGGGGGGAACCGGTTGAGCTTGTTTACTATCCTGGTGGTCCCTATCAGCCAGCGTGAGTTTATCGGTACACGGTTGGTTAGACTGCTGGAGCAGTGGGCTTTACGAAAGTTCCGGTGTGAAAAGATTTAACGATTGTCTTTGGGAGGTGATTTATGATGCTCCAAATTAACGCTCATACCAAACTAATCGGTTTATTGGGTTATCCGGTGGAGCATTCGTTTTCCCCTGTAATGCAGAACGCAGCTTTCCAGGAGCTGGGTTTAAATTACGTTTATTTAGCCTTCCCGGTCAGTCCTGGAGATTTAGCGGCAGTTTTAAAGGCGTTACCCGCCATGGGGATAGCTGGAGTAAACGTAACAGTACCCCATAAGGAGGCGGTTATTCCATGCCTAGATGAAATAAGTCCTGAAGCGGTTTACGCTGGGGCTGTAAACACGATAGTAAATAAAGATGGTAGGTTAGTAGGCTATAATACGGATGGTATTGGCTTTTGCCGGTCTCTAGAGACAGAGGCTGGAGTTAAACCCGAAGGGAAAACATTTTTGTTGCTCGGAGCAGGAGGGGCGTGCCGGGCGATAGCCTCAGTTTTCGCTTTTAAAGGGGCCAGGCGGATTTACATAGCTAACAGGAATTTCTCCCGGGCCATAGGCTTGGCTGAAGATATTAACCGGATAAGAAATAGTATAGCTACGCATGCTCGCCTTATTGACGGGGAACTGGTTCCTATTTCAAAAGAGTGCGATGCAGTGATTAACACTACCACTGTAGGTATGTTTCCTCGCACTAATGAATCGCCTCTCGCGGACCCTGCCTCCGTTTTAAAACCAGGCCAAGTGGTCTGTGATCTCATATACAACCCCCCCAAGACGTTGCTGTTGATGCAGGCCGAACAGATGGGGTGTTCCATTTTATCTGGTGAGGGGATGCTATTATACCAAGGCGCGGAGGCTTTTAGATTATGGACTGGAGAAGAACCGCCGGTGGATTTGATGAGGAAGGCGCTAAAACAACATCTGACCAAGATCCACTCGAATGTTGACGGGACGACAAAAAATTAAGTCAACAAAGGACGGCAAAGTCTGACCATTGATTGCTCATTTGCTGAACCTGAGGCGTTATCTAACTCTTGGGGATTGCCATACCAGAGGCGGTAAAGGAACAGAGCAACATGATCAGCCACCTCCCCAACAGACCCGCAAAGATCGGTAGCGATCTCAATATGAGCAGAACGATAATGTTTTTGCCGCAGTGTATATAGGTCCATCAGTTCTTTTTCTGACTTACCCTTCATCAAAGGCCTGGTAGGGCGTAGTTGTTCCAGGCGGCTACGGATGGTGAACCAGGAAGGGTTTAGAAAAAAAACAATTGAGTCCTTCAGGCAGATATCCCTTATTTCGGAGTTGGCGAAAGCTCCTCCTCCCAGCGCTATTACCTGGCGGTTCTTAGAACAGGCTTTACGGATTTCAGCCAATTCCAACTCCCGAAATATCCTTTCGCCTTTTTGGGAGAAAACCTCATTAATAGCCATACTGGTGAGTTCTTCAATTTCCCGATCGATGTCGACGAAGGTCCTTCCCAGACGGTTGGCAAGGGCCCTGCCAACTTCTGTTTTTCCAGCCCCCATAAAACCTACCAGGATTATATTACGTTCAGTAAGCATTTTGATACCCCCAAAAAATAATGAGAAAACGCCTTTCGTCCATAGGGACGAAAGGCGTTAGCTTTCCGCGGTACCACCCTGGTTTGCTCCGGCAACAAAAGCCGGAACCTCCTCAATCTAGGATGCAGGATTATACATAAATAGATAATCCGATATCCCCTTCCTTGTAACGGTGGAAGTTTCCGGGAGAACCTACTAACCTTCAGCTCACCAGCTCAGGAGAGAACTTCATCCGCTTTTACCATAGAGATGCTTACAGCCTCGGCATCTCCTCTCTGTATGGTTCCATCCGGACTACTTTTCTCGATCATCGCCATTACATTATTATTTTAAACTTTACCATGGATGGCCGAATGTGTCAAAGTATTTTTTTGAAAGGAATAATGTTCCTGTCGGTTGCAAACTGTCGTCCCGGTTTTGTACAAATACTAAATTCACATGAAAACTCCTTTCCTGGTGGTATAAGTTGTGTTAATATATTACCAACATTTTTAACCCCAAGTGATTTGAAATCGGAGGGTGTGAAAGCATGTTAAGATTTTTAACAGCAGGGGAGTCCCATGGACCTGTGCTAACGACAATAATTGATGGGCTACCTGCTGGGGTGCCAATTACAGAAGAATATATCAGTCGCCAGCTTGTCAGGAGACAGGCGGGTTACGGGCGCGGTAAGAGAATGCAAATCGAGAATGACAGGGCCAGAATAACGTCTGGGGTCCGGGGCGGGCTTACTCTTGGCAGTCCGGTGACAGTGGAAATAAGTAACCGGGACTGGCGTAACTGGCAGGAGATAATGGCTTCCGGACGGGAAGCCCAGGTTGATCAAAGGAAGGTAACCCGCCCTCGTCCGGGCCACGCAGACCTTGCCGGGGGGATCAAGTACAGGCATGAAGACCTTCGCAACATACTCGAAAGAGCTAGTGCCAGGGAAACTGCTGCCAGAGTTGCCGCGGGTGCCCTGTCAAGGGCTTTATTGGAAGCCGTCGATATTAATATAGTTTCGCATGTAATCCAAATTGGGAAAGCCAAGCTGGACCGGATACCGTCTTTGGAAGAGATAATAAATAATGCTCAGGCATCCGAGTTACTGTGTGTTGATGCTGAAGTTGAAGCAAAAATGGTGCGGGAAATAGACCTGGCAAAGGAAGCTGGCGATACCCTGGGAGGAGTGATTGAAATCCTGGCTTGGGGCGTTCCGGTAGGCCTGGGCAGCCATGTTCAGTGGGACCGTAGGGTAGATGGAGAGTTAGCTCAGGCGGTGATGAGCATTCCGGCCGTCAAGGGTGTGGAAATAGGTATGGGATTTGCGACCGCAGCATCGCACGGATCACAGGCCCATGATGAGATTTTTTACGACCCCGGCAAGGGCTACTTCAGGCAGACCAACAGGGCGGGCGGTACAGAAGGTGGTATAACTAATGGGGAAACGGTGGTAATCAGGGCAGCCATGAAACCTATTCCTACTCTTATGCAGCCCCTGCGTAGTGTTGATATAAAAACAAAGTTACCCTCCGTAGCATCGGTGGAAAGGTCAGACGTTTGCGCTGTCCCCGCTGCTGCGGTCGTGGCTGAAGCAATGGTAGCATTTGTACTGGCCCGTTCACTGTTGGCAACGCTTCCCGCGGATCACTTAGAAGTTTTGCGTGAATATGTTAAGCGCCATAGAACATCCTGGAAAGAGATTGGTAATGAAAACTAATATTGTGCTTACGGGGTTTATGGGTACTGGCAAATCAACCATCGGGAAACGGCTGGCGTATATCTTGGACAAAGGCTTTTTGGACACCGATCGTGAAATCGAAAGGATTACCGGCCAAAGAATCCCGGAAATATTTCGCCGTCATGGAGAACGGCGTTTTCGTGCCGAGGAAAAATTGGCTCTACGACGCGCTGCCTGCCTACGCAATTACGTCATATCCACTGGCGGTGGGGCCGTGACGCATGAAACAGAAATGGATCTCTTGAGAGAACATGGGTGGATAGTGTGCTTAGCGGTTAAGGTTGACACTATCGTGGAAAGGTTAAAACGTCGCAAGCCTCAGCCCCCTCTTGACTTCAAAAACTTGCGACACTCTGTGGAAAGCATGCTTGAGAAGCGGGAAAAGTTCTATCGTAAGGCAGACCTCTATTTGGATACCTCTGGCCTTAATATCAATCAAATTGTCAACCGGATTGTAGAATTCGTTGAAAGGAGGGGAGGGTGATGGGTAGGCTGACAATTAACCTAAGCACTCGTAGCTACCCTATAATTACGGGATCATGTATTATAGGACAATTAGGCGGGTACCTAAAAAAGATGGACTTATCTCCTAAAGCGTTGGTGGTATCAAACTCTGTTGTCTACAACCTTTATGGCCCGGAAGTTTTGGATTCCCTAACATTGGCAAAATTCCGGGCTGTGCCTGCGTTGGTGCCAGTGGGGGAGATAGCTAAGTCTTTAAATGTGGCCCAGGACCTCTATGACCTGGCCGTGGAAAACGACCTGGACCGCCGTTCACCTGTAATCGCCCTGGGGGGCGGGGTAGTAGGGGACCTGGCCGGCTTTGTGGCTGCCACATACATGAGGGGGGTGCCGTTTATCCAGGTGCCCACCACTCTCCTGGCCCAGGTGGACAGCAGCGTGGGCGGAAAAGTTGCGGTAAACCACCCTAAGGGCAAAAACCTTATCGGGGCTTTTCACCAGCCCCGGTTGGTGCTGGCGGATATGGACACCTTGCGCTCACTGCCTGTCCGGGAGTTGCGGGCGGGGATGGCTGAGGTGATCAAGTACGGTGTGATCCGTGACGCGGAATTTTTTACTTTCTTGGAGGAAAACCTTGAGGCTATCATGGCATTGGAACCTCAGGCCGTCGAGCAGGTAGTGCACCGGTCTTGCGCCATTAAGGCCGCGGTAGTGGAGGCGGACGAAACGGAACAGGACTTGAGGGCCATCCTCAACTTCGGTCACACGATTGGCCACGCCGTGGAGACCCTAACCGGTTATCACACCTACCTGCACGGGGAGGCTGTAGCCATTGGCATGGTGACGGTGGCGGACATAGCCGTGCGGTTAGGTTGGTTTTTGGCGGAGGAACGGGACCGCTTAGTCCGCCTGATTCAAGCTGCCGGGCTTCCAACGGAACTGCCCGCAGGACTAACCTGGGAGGTTATCGTCGGGGCGGCGGAGCACGACAAGAAGGCAGTGCACGACCGGCTAACACTGGTTTTGCCGGAAACTATCGGGCTGGTTAAGTACCATACCTTAAGCTCCGAGGAACTGCTTGCCGTCTGGCAATAATTACATGCCCTTACGTGGAAAAATCTGTCGGACGAGGCAGGAACATAGCCTTGCTGGCAGAATACTTTTTTAGATAAAGTTTAAAAGGGGTCTTGTGCCATGGCACCGCCAAAGAAGCGCCTTGGAGAATTATTGGTAGAGAGTGGGCTGATTACACAAGCCCAGTTACAGGAGGCTCTTAAGGCTCAAAAACAGAGTGGCGAACGCCTCGGGAAGGCGCTGGTCAACCTGGGTTTTGTCACCGAGCAGGACATTATCAACGTTCTGGAGTTTCAGCTCGGTATCAGCCAGGTGGAACTTTACGACATGAACCTGGATCCCGAAGTGGTGAAGCTGGTACCGGAAAACCTTGTCCGGCGCCATAAAGTCCTGCCTATCAAGAGGTCGCCCAACCTGCTGACAGTAGCCATGGTGGATCCCCTGAATGTGGTGGCCATCGACGACCTCCGGATGGCTACAGGTTGCGATATCGAGCCGGTCATATCCACGGAAAGAGAGATTGATCAGGCCATTCAGCGGTATTACGGCATGCAGAACCTGCTAGGGGACGCTTCCTTCCCTGAAGAGGCCGCCGCCTCCGTCGAACTGGTGGAGAAGTTTAACCTGGACTCCGACACCGGCGGCGGGGGAGCGCCGGTGGTACGGGTGGTTAACACCCTGATCCAGCAGGCGGTGCAGGCCCGGGCCAGCGACATTCATATCGAGCCCATGGGCGACCGGGTGCGGGTACGTTTCCGGGTGGACGGTTTGCTGCGGGACGTGATGAACCTGCCTAAAGGCGCCCTGCCCTCAGTGATTTCCCGCATCAAGATCATGGCCGACATGGACATCGCGGAAAAGCGCGTTCCCCAGGACGGCCGGGTACAGATCAAGGCCAGCAACCGCCAGGTGGACCTTCGCGTTTCTTCCTTACCCACCATTTTTGGCGAAAAGATCGTCATCCGCATCCTGGACAAGTCGGCCATGCTGCTGCGCCTGGACGACCTGGGCTTCCAGGAAGACATCCTCAAGCGGTACCGGACCCTGGTGCGGCACTCCTTCGGTATGATCCTGGTGACCGGCCCCACCGGTAGCGGTAAGACCAGCACCTTATACGCTACTATGAATGAGATTAATACCGCCGACAAGAATATCATTACCATCGAGGACCCGGTGGAATATGTCCTGGAGGGTATCAACCAGATACGCGTCAACGTAAAGGCGGGGCTTACGTTTGCTTCGGGCCTGCGATCCATTCTCCGCCAGGACCCCGACGTGATCATGGTTGGGGAAATCCGCGACGCGGAAACCGCCGACATCGCCGTCCGCGCGGCCACTACCGGCCACCTGGTGTTCAGCACCCTGCATACCAACGACGCCGCCGGCTCCGTAACTCGCCTGGTGGACATGGGGATTGAACCGTTCCTGGTGGCATCATCCGTCATCGGCGTGGTAGCCCAGCGCCTGGTGCGTAAGATCTGTCCCCAGTGCAAGACACCTTACCATGTTCAGGCGGGTGCACCGGAACGATTATTCATGGGTCTGGACGATGATACTCCTGTCACCCTGTTCAGAGGGCGGGGTTGCCGGCTATGCGATAATACGGGCTACCGGGGCAGGCTGGCTATCCAGGAGGTGTTGTCTTTAAGCGGGCCGATGCGATCGCTGGTGCTGGACAAGGCGCCCAGCGAGGAGATTAAAAAAGCCGCGGTGAATGAGGGGATGGTAACCCTGAAGGAGGACGGCATCCACAAGGCGCTGTCGGGGGTCACCACCATCGATGAAGTGATGCGGGTGGCTTACAGCGACGAGGGTTAACCGGTACAGGCTGGATGCGGGTGGCGGTAGCCGTTTTACCAAAGTAAGGAAAAACGCCTGGAGGTGGCGATCTTTGCACATCAACGACATCCTGGAGCGGGCACTGTCCGGGGCAGTCTCAGACGTCCATATCACGGTAGGTTTACCCCCGGTATTCCGGCGCCATGGCGAGTTGGTCCCCCAACAGGAATTACCGGTGCTGGGCGCGGAGGATACCCTGCGGCTGGTCAAGGAACTGCTGGACGAAGAACGGTTTGAAAGATTCCGGAAGGATGGCGAACTGGATTTTGCCCACTCCATTGCCGGCGGGGGGAGGTTCAGGGTCAACGCCTTTATGCAGCGGGGCAGCGCCGGGCTGGCCTTGCGCCTGATCAATACCCGGATCCCTTCACTGGAAGAACTGAACATGCCTCCGGTCCTGGAAGAGCTTACCCACAAGACCAGGGGACTGGTGCTGGTTACGGGTCCGACAGGTTCCGGTAAGTCCACCACCCTGGCGGCCCTGATCGACCTGATCAATACCCACCGGGCCTGCCACATCATTACCCTGGAGGATCCCATCGAGTACATGCACAGGCACAAGAAGGGTATGGTCAACCAGCGGGAGATCGGCGCTGATTCCAGAAGTTTCGCTCATGCCCTAAGGGCCGCCCTGCGCCAGGACCCCGACGTCATCCTGGTGGGAGAGATGCGGGACCTGGAAACCATCTCCATTGCCATCACTGCCGCAGAAACCGGCCACCTGGTTTTCGCTACCCTGCATACCAGCAGCGCTGCCCAGACCATCGACCGGATCATTGACGTCTTTCCCCCTTACCAGCAGCAGCAGGTACGGGTGCAACTGGCGGAGACCATCCAGGGCATTGTGGCCCAGCAGCTCATCCCCAGGGTGGACAGGCCCGGGCGGGTAGCAGCGGTGGAAGTGATGGTGGCTACCGCCGCCATCAGGAACCTTGTCCGGGAAGGGAAGACCCACCAGATCCTGTCCACCATCCAGACGGGCGGTAAGTTCGGCATGCAGTCTTTGGACAGCGCCCTGCTGCAACTCTACCGCCAGGGGGCCATCAACAAAGAGGAAGTGTTAAACCGTTGTATCGACGTGGCCAGTATGCGGAACTCGCTGTAACTTTATCCTTTAATGAAA
Organism: Clostridiales bacterium PH28_bin88; assembly: GCA_000987045.1. Classification (GTDB taxonomy): domain Bacteria; phylum Bacillota; class PH28-bin88; order PH28-bin88; family PH28-bin88; genus PH28-bin88. The sequence goes on from LAKY01000062.1 coordinate 18,519, forward strand.
AGATGGACATGCTGCTGGCAGAGTATGGGAGAATCAAGATTGAAGTTGAGGTTCTAAAGGCAAAAGCAGGGTAATGGATTAAGGATTAGGTTATAAAAGGTAACAAAAAAAACGCTTTTGTTTGCAAGTTATCAGAAGGATTATTTGGAGAAGCAGCGAATAATAACAATTAATGTCTAGGTTTTCCGATAAGGGCAAACCTGTCGAAAGGCAGGGGCGCAAAGCTACGGGCCTAAAGTTTTGTCATCCATGGCCGCCGGGCTGCCGCAGGTATTGGTAAACAATTTCCAAGACCACGGTTGTCTGGCTTTTATTATCCGTGCCAACCGACGACTTCACACCGCTGCTGGGAGTGGCTCTGGATGCCCGGTTTCGCGTACAAAGTCAGGGATTATTCCGGAAAGCAGTTATCCGGCCACTTGGAAGCCGACAGTATGGCTGCAGCGGTGGACAGTCTGCGTTCCCGCAACCTCTTCATCATAGATGTGAAACCTGCGGCGCGCGGAGGGGCTTCCTTGAACCTCGGTTCCTTGAAAGGGAGTCTTGGCAAACCCAAGGTCAAGAGTAAAGACCTGGCGCTGTTCTGCCGGCAGTTTTCCACCATGATCGACGCGGGCGTGCCCCTGCTGGCGTCGCTGGATATTCTAAAATCCCAAACGACCAATAAAACCCTGCACGCCACCATCCAGGACGTGCGCTCCCACCTGGAGCAAGGGGATACCCTGTCTGAGGCCATGCGGGCTTACCCAAAAGTCTTCCCAACTATCCTGGTGAACATGGTGGAAGCGGGGGAAGTCGGAGGCGCCCTGGACCAGGTAATGGCCCGCCTGGCGGTCCACTTTGAGAAGGAGCATGAGATACAGGAGAAAGTTAAATCCGCCATGACTTATCCCATGGTAGTCTTTATGGTTGCTGTGCTGGCAGTCATCTTTCTAATGACTTTTGTCTTACCTTCTTTTACCAGTATGTTGAACAGTTTAAACGTACCCCTGCCCTTGCCTACCCGGGTGGTGATGGGCGTTAGTACAGTAATGCGGCGGTTCTGGTTTCTCCTCCCGGTATTATTGGGCGGGGCTGCTTACGGTGCCTTCCGGGCCTTCCAAACAGAGGAAGGACGAAAGTGGAAGGACAAGGTAGTCCTAAAGCTGCCGATCTTTGGCGAGGTTATCCGGAAAATGATCATTTCCCGCTTTACCCGTACTCTGGGTACCCTACTAAAGGGTGGCGTGCCCGTGCTCCAGGCCCTGGAGGTGGTGAAGCGCACCGCGGGCAACACGGTGGTGGCGGCTGGGGTGGAACAGGCCCAGATCGCCATCCGCGACGGTCGCGGCATGGCCGGCCCCTTAGCCGCATGCAACGTTTTCCCGCCCATGGTCATCCAGATGATCTCCGTGGGCGAAGAAACCGGCGCGCTGGATAACCTCCTGGAGAAGATCAGTGTTTTCTATGACGAAGAGGTCAACCAGGTGGTAGGCCGGCTGTCCTCTATGATTGAGCCGGTTTTGATAGTGGGTATGGGCGGTATTGTTGGTTTTATAATTATATCCATATTGTTACCAATGCTAGGCCTTGTGAGTGGTATCCAGTAAATCATTCATAATGTTTCTGGAGGAATTGAACATTTGGCGTGAAAGAGGTGATCGAAACCGGAAGAGGGGTAATCGGGGGGCTTTGTTAGTTCAGGATCCTTTAAGTGGAATCAGGTGATGGAAAAAGGAGGAAAAGCAAGTTGAAGCTATTTGGGAAAGTATTCCGGAATGAACGAGGTTTCACGTTAATTGAATTGATGGTGGTTGTAGTCATCATTGGCATTTTAGCAGCGATTGTCGCACCAAAGTTTTTTACCCAGGCGGATAAGGCTAGAATTAACAGGGCCAAAGCAGATATTCAGCAGATCAAAACTGCAATTGAGTTATGGGCCGCGGACGAAGACGGTGGTAATGGGAGATATCCAACAACCGGGCAAATTGGTACTGCGCTTACTGCTGCTGGTATCAGTACTGACATAAAAGATCCTTGGGGTAATGACTATGTTTACGAGGTTGACGATAATACAAATCCTAAACAATACCGCATTGTGTCTATAGGCCAAAATAAGGGCTATGGTGGTGGCGACGATATTATGGCAACGGATAAAACATCGCCGGCAGATCGACAGGATGGATCGGTGCCAAGTGGCTGGTCTGCTGATTGGATTTAGTGGTTGGTCTGCCTAGGTTTAATGTGGAGGTGCCTGGTATTTGGGGGTAACAACTCAATACCAGGCTCTACTGTATCTAAAGCTTTATTGAAAATGGCATTGAAGAGGTAGTCAACGGCGGCGCAAATTACTTTCATACTCGCGTGTGGGGGGCTGCCGGGAAGGCTGAAGGAAAGGGGTTTGCAAGCAATAAGCGCCAATAAATGTAAATATGTAGTAGCTACTGGACAACCACAAACCAATATGTTATGATACATTGAGAAACTGCAATCAAAGGAGATATTGCCGATGCTCAATGTACCTAACGAGGAATATATTCATCTGAAAGCCCTATGGAATTCTCTACAGGGACTTGTTGACGAGAAAACGAGGCGTCTTTTTGCCGGAGCAATAGCCAAGGCGTATGGGCATGGAGGAACAAAATTAAGTCATAGTATAACCGGACT
>LAKY01000075.1 GCA_000987045.1 Clostridiales bacterium PH28_bin88
CGCCGCAGGGACACAGAACTCAGCACCTTGTTTAAACGGTTATATGAGGACAATGTGCTTGGAAAGGTAACCAACGAGCAGTTCAGAATGCTGTCCGGCGATTACAATGAGGAGCAAAAAAGCCTGAAGGAGAAAATCCCTCAGACTGTGGAGAGGATCGAAAAGCTGCAGGCTTCAATCACCAATGTTACCCGATTTATCGATAAAGCTAAACGATACACCGAGATAAACGAGCTAAGCGGTGACCTCCTAAACTTGTTTATTGAAAAAATCGAAGTCGGCGAACGCGGGGAACGATACTCCAGAACGGCAGAGCAGGAAATCATTATTCACTACCGCGATATCGGCGTCATCAGTGCCTTCGCCGAAGAAGCCGAGAAAATAGTCAAACAACGGCAAAGGCAGACAGCTTAATCTGCTGTCTGCCCACCAAATTACCCGTGGTTCATAAAATGTCCCTATGAGAATGCGCCTAATCCCGGCCCTTACGTATTACCTTTGGGCAAATGAGCGGCTTGCCCGTTCGATCTCTTCCCAAGCATAACTGGAGTCTTTCCACCCGCTTGTAAAAACTTTCTTACCCTCTAAATCCTTGTATATGGAGAAGAAGTACTCAATCTCTTTCAGTATATGGGGAGGGATCGATTTCAAGGCATCCATCTCTGCTAGTCGTGGATCCACTACCGGCACCGACAGGATTTTAATATCCGGCCCTTTGTCATCTTCCATGGCAAGGGCGCCAATCGGCTTAACCTGTATTGTACAACCAGGGAAGGTAGGGTTCGTGACTAGAACAAGAATGTCTAAAGGGTCCCCATCCTCTGCCAGGGTATAGGGTATGAACCCGTAATCAGCAGGGTAATGGAGAGGCGAGTAGAGGACCCTGTCCAAAAAGAACTCGCCATTAGCTTGATCGTACTCATACTTGTTATTGCTTCCCTTCGGGATTTCAATAAAAGCTTTAACCGTTCGTCTACTGTCAACAGCAGCAGTCATCTCTTCTTTGCACTTCCTTCATCGTTGGTGGGTACTCCTTTAGCGTCACCTATTTCGTTGTCTCTATTAGCGAGATGATTGGCAATTCCCAGATACACCAGGATTCCTAACATAATAATGGCACCTACCGCAGCTGTTAGCGGAAGAAATATCATCTTTTAAAATGCCGCAATCCGTCCACGATAAACTCCCCCAGTGCGAAGACCCCGGACTATGTTCGTAATTATATCACAGTACATTTAATAACGATACAAACCCATCGCAAGGAATGACAGGATTCTTGAGGGAACCTTATGATAACAATTAATCGCCTTGACACAGCGAACTCCGTATTATATAGTTTACCTTGAAATGACTTGTATTATTAAAGGTGGTTTGTCGTGGACGACCCTTTGCCTACACGTAGGTTATTATCTCTTGTTCTAGTCGCAATATTTTTTCTTGTCATTTTGGTGAACTGGTGTCAAGTTTTTCGTGTCGAAGATCAACTGGGTTCCCTTGATTCTTCCGCGGTTAAAATTGTTAACACAAATATATCTAGGATTCAAGCGCCAAGGAAACTTCCCAGCTTTGGCGCTTTGGTTGCTTTTCCTACCCAAACCACTCTCTTCCTTCCAACCCTAATTGATCACTTCTTTTCCCCCCAAATCTCTACTATTTTACCTGCAAAGTATTGGCTAGTGACCGCCTGGCACCAGTCCAAGTATTTCTGACGCGCCTCTTAGTAATCCATTCTCCACAAGAGATAAATCCAAAAAAGAGGTGCGAAAAAAAGATGTTTTTCCATTGGTCTGAACTGCTGGTTTTACCTGCGGTCTTGCTGGCCATGTATGCCCAGTTCAAGGTGAAAAGTACTTTTCATAAATATCAGAACATGCCTTCTTTGAGCGGGAAAACCGGTGCGGAGGTAGCCCGCAGCCTTCTAAATGGGAGCAGGTTACAAAATGTTTTAGTGGAACTCTCTCAGGGATTTATGACCGACCACTACGACCCCAGGGCCGGTGTGGTTCGCCTCTCCCCTGAGGTATACCATGGTCAATCCGTGGCTGCCCTCGGCGTGGCGGCACACGAGGTAGGCCACGCCGTGCAACACGGGGTGGCCTACGTACCGCTCTTGGCCAGGAACAGTATTTTCCCGGTAGCCAATATCGCTTCAACCCTGGCGATGCCCATGTTCATCATCGGGTTGTTGTTAAAAACCCCCTTTCTCATGGCTTTTGGGATTATTGCCTTCACCGGCGCGGTGATCTTCCAACTAATTACTCTCCCGGTGGAATTCAACGCCAGCAGGCGTGCTTTAGCCTTACTTTCCGACAATGGGTACCTCATTGGCTCGGAAAAAAAGGCCGCCAAAGCGGTTTTGGGCGCCGCAGCCCTCACCTACCTTGCAGCTACCTTAGTTGCCTTCATGGAACTGGTGAAACTGGTCATCATGATGGCGGAGAGCAGGGAGGAGTAAGAAAGCATGAAGGGTCTACGCAAATTCTTTCTCACCGGGATCGTGGTCCTGCTGCCACTAGTGGTCACTATCTACGTGCTGGTGACTACCTTCCGCCTGATGGATGGCCTTTTGGGAGGCATTATCAGAGTCGTTGTGGGGCACCCCCTGCCGGGGCTGGGGGTGCTCCTGACCATAGGGCTGGTGCTTTTAGCGGGGATGGTTGCCACGAATGTGATCGGAAAAAGGCTCATCGCTTTTATGGAGCATCTTGTGAACCGGATTCCCCTGGTTAAGTCTATCTATGGCGCCACCAAGCAAATTATAGACGCCTTTTCCCTGCAGACCAGCAACGCTTTTCAACGGGTTGCCCTGGTGGAGTATCCCCGCCAGGGGGTGTATGCCGTTGGTTTCGTCACCGGGAACGGTATGGGGGAGGTGCAGGAAAAAACCGCTGAAGAGGTGATCAATATATTTGTCCCTACTACCCCCAACCCAACCTCTGGTATGCTGGTCTTAGTTCCCCGAAAGGATGTGACCTTTCTGGAAATGAGCGTAGAGGACGGGCTCAAGCTGATTATATCCGGGGGAGTGGTAACCCCCAAGTACAATGGGCAGTCGCAAGGCAATGTTTTGCCGCACAAGGATATTGCCTAAAGATTGAAAAGGGAGTTCAAACTCATTTTGGACTGTGACCTATGGCGTCAACTGGCGATAATTTTACTTCTGATCATGCTGAACGCCTTTTTTGCCGGATCCGAGACAGCCATGGTCTCGTTAAGGCAGACCCGGATTAGACAATTAGTGGATGACGGGAACAAAGCCGCGATACTTGTTGATCGGTTGCTCAAAGACCCCAGCCACTTCCTGGCGACTATTCAGATAGGTATTACTCTGGCGGGGTTCTTGGCCGGTGCCGCAGCGGCAGTTACCCTGTCTGACAACTTGGCAAGATTGCTTCACCCGTCCCGGTAGCCTTTGTTGCCCGGGCAAAACAGCTTGACAAAACCACGTCGGCGGCCAGTTAGCCGCTTCTTTTTTGTGACGTAATGTTCAGCGGCCAATAACGGGGAAAGGCTTGCCTTACAGGTTGCCCGGCCTATTAGTTGGTTAGGGGTGGTTTTTAACCCAGTAATAAAGACTTTGGGAGCTATTGCCAATTTTCTTGTCCGGCTACTGGGCGGCAAAGTGCTCTTTACGGGAATATCCAGAGCATACGCATGAATAGTGGCCAGCACGTCCCGGTACCCGGATATTTCTGCTTCGCTCCAAGTTGCAGGGTTAGCCTTCTGGGTCATCAGTTCTTTAAGTTTTTTGTTGAAAACCCGGATGCCCTAGTGGGCGATTCGCAGCCCTAATTCGTTAAGTGGAGGTGTTGTCCTCCCGCTTCGGACCTTACAC
>LAKY01000031.1 GCA_000987045.1 Clostridiales bacterium PH28_bin88
GCACAGTAATTCGACATGGGTTTAATAAGATCCTATTGGTTCCGGCTATGCCGGGTTAGGTTGGAGGAAAAAACCATGCTCAAACGGGTAGAGGCGGAACTGCTGTTTGAAGTTTACATCCACGAGCTTTATTTAGCGGCCCAAAGTGCTGCTGGAGGCCAGCATGACCATAGCGGCGGGGGGCAGGACAACCATGCCGCGGATGCCCAGCACGGCCACGCTGTTGAGGGACATGATAGCCATACCGCAGTGGACCAGCATGGAAATGCAGATCATGAAGATGCAGCTGAGGAAAACCACGGCCACGTTAAAGCGGGCCAGGTGGAGGTCTACTTGAACGGCCAAAGGCTGGCCCTATATGTACCGGCGCAGGTGGTAAATAACCGGGTCTTGGTGCCCATGAGAAAAATATTTGAAGCTCTGGGAGCCAAGGTCCAGTGGAACAAGGGAGACCGCTCGGTAGTTGGCAAAAAGGGCGATAAAACCATTGGTCTCAAGATCGGCGACCCTGTTGTCGAGGTCAACGGGGCAAAGATTAACCTGGGCACCCCCCCCTGTAATCAAAAACGGCTGCACCCTGGTACCCCTCCGGGCCATCTCTGAGAGCTTGGGCGTCCAGGTGGAATGGGATGACCAGCATCACATCGTTAACCTGCACAGCCGATAGAAGACCTCTATGCCGCTAACGTGGGCACCATCAAACGGTGAAAATGAGTGGTGGGACTAGCGCTGTGAAAAACTGCAGCTAGATGTTGAAGGTGTATCGATTCTCGGGTCTGTGGAGGAGATACACCTTCATCATTTATTCTGCCAAGGCGGCAAGATTTTCGGGGTTAAGGATAATGATTTTCCTTTGGCCATGTAATTGCAGGATGCCTTCCGCCTGCAGTTTGGCCAATCTTCGGCTTACCGTCTCCTGGGTGGTACCCAGCAAGTTGGCAATATCGTAACGGGAACAAGGGATGGTAACCTCAATCCCCTGGGCAACCGGCTTACCATGCTGGGCTATTGCCTGGCATAGCCAGGCAGCCAACCTTTGTTCGGCGTTTTTCAGAGTAAGGCTGGCCGCCATATTTTCAATCCATTTCAGCCGTTGAAAAACGGTGTCCAAAATATTGATCCCAACTTCGGGATTTTCCCGAAGTATGTTTTTCAGGTCGGATTTGTGGAGAAGACATAATCTTGTATCCTCCAGGGCGACGGCTTTCACTGGGGAGACATCTTTGTGAAGAAAGGAACGCGGTTCCGTAAAAAAATCGCCCTTCTGCAGAAAATATAGCGTCTGTGCTTTCCCGTCCGAAGACTCCTGAAGTAATTTTAAATGGCCATCCCGGACGATATGGAGATAAGAGGAGCGTTCTTCTGCCAGCGAGATCAATTCTCCCCGCCGGTATTCCCGCCGGTGAACCGAACTACTGATAGAGGCCAGTTGGTGGGGTTCCAGCCCGGCAAAGATTGGAACCTGGCTCGCACACATATGGTCTGAATGCCTGCAGGAACACTTGCCCATGATGTCACCTGCCTTGATTAAGTCAATTCTTCAGTCTCCTGGCAGAATTATAACATGTTTCGAAGATGATCGATAGAGGTGCGGTTAATAACAAATTAATTATAATACATTGCAGGTGAACGAAAATTCAAGGGACTATTGTCCTGAAATTTGATGCAGATCATGGACATATGTCATTACCAAAAATATGATTGAATTAATCTTACAAGGAAGGAGGTGAAATGGATGCCAACTATTAACCAACAAGTATTAAACTGCAAACAGGAGAGATCAGTCATGAGAGGGAAAAGCCTGATTTATGTTTTATGCCTGGCTTTAATGGGAATCTTGTTTCTGTCTATAGCAATGGTGGACAAGGCTACGGCCTACCCCAACATGTCAGCAGACGGGAAAACGTGCACGCCTTGTCATAGCGGAAACAAGGCTTCATCACCGGCGGCGCCGGCCGATGATAAACAAGCTCCGGCAAAAACTACGCTTCCTTCCGCCAAACCCACCCAGGGTGATAAAGCAGGGACGGGGCAAAAGGCAACCATTAATGTCCGTGGCTCGGATTACCAGGTAGAAAGCAGCGTGGGCAACGGAACGGTTCTGGTTTCCTTGCGACAGGTTGCCGATCTTGTGGGCGCCAAGGTGCAGTGGGACAATAAAGCCAAGGCTGCTGTTGTTACCAGTGGAACAACCAGGGCTGTGATATCTGCCGGAAAAAAGAGTGCCATGGTCAATGGGAAAGAGGTCCCGCTGGAGGTTAAAGTGGTGAAAGGCCGCGTGATGGTGCCCTTGAGTTTTGCTGAAGAGTTGTTTGGGTACCAAGGCAGTTCATTCGGCCAAATAAGTGAAGAATGGCACAAGAGTTCTCCTCCTAGCGTTATTGTCCAGTGGGAGCAAAGCAAGCACGGGCAAAAAGGCATCGGTTGCAATGCGTGCCACGGGAATGACCCGAACAACATCAAGAAGCCTTCGGCCGGCACTTGCGGCAGTTGTCACAGCAAGGAGCTGGAAGAGTTTTCCCGGAGTACCCATGCCACTGCCCTGGAACACGCCCAGAGCAAAGCCTATTCCGAGTATAACGGCAAGAAGGTGGAATACAAGTGGTTGTCTTACGCCCGGGGTGGCGCTGAAAAGTTCGGCTGCGAAAACTGCCACCAGATCGGCTACATAGCCGAGGACGGCACCAAGGGCGATTGCAGTAGCTGCCATTCTTCCCACCTGTTCAGCCTGGAACAGGCCAGGAAACCGGAAGCGTGCAATGTCTGCCACGCCGGCTCGGGTCATCCCCAATACGAGTCTTACATTGACTCCACTCACGGCAAGTTGTACGTGACCTTGGGCAACCAGTGGGATTGGAGCGGGTCCTCGAAGGAATTCTTGGCAAGACAGGAAAAGGATCCTTTCCCCACTCCGGTTTGCATTACCTGCCATATGCCAAAGGGCACCCACAACACCAGGAATGGCATGGCCCACGACCTGTACGGCAAGCGGGTGGCAGATTACGATCGGCAAGTGGACTTAATGGTCGCTAACTGTACCGGCTGTCATACTGAAGATAAGGCACGCACGTGGTTAGGGTATGCTGACGGTATGGCCCGGGTTACCTTGGCTCGCAACGCCGAGGCGAAAAAAGAGCTGGAGGCGTTAAAGAAAGAAGGGCTGCTGCGCCCGACCATGGAAGTCACCAACAGCCACCCCATCGCGGGACAGCTCTCCGGTGTTGAGAAACTGTTCTTTGAGGTGGGCATGGCCGCTAACCGCGCCCGTAAAGGAGCTTACCACATGAGCGCCAAATGGGCCGGCCGGCTGGGATGGACGGAACAATCGTTCTTGTTGATGGAATTCAGGTCTGAGGTGGACCGGCTCCGCCGGGAAGCCGAACTGGAGAAAAAGCTGTCGGAGATGGAAAAACAACTGGCGAAATAACCATGCTAGGGGCCCGAGGAGTTGCTCGGGCCCTTTACGTGTTCCTGGCGGGTACATGGTGCCAGGGTATTTATCTTAAAAACTGCAGAATGTCTTTGCGGGCGACAATACCAACCAGTATGTTTTCTTGATCCACTACGGGAATTCTCCCGTAGCCGTGCTTCAGCATCAAGTGAATGACCTTCTTGATGGAATCTTCCGGGTGAAGAGTGGTTACATGCTTAACCATGATATCGCCGATTCTTTCCCCGGGCTTTTGGACTCTCTTCCTGGAAAAGAGGTGCTTTACCGGACTGCCTGCGGGCTCTGATGAGAACTGAAACAACAGGTCCGATTCCGTCACGATGCCTACCAGCTTTTCCCCCTCTTCAACCACAGGCAGGCAGTGAATGTTTTTCTCCAGCAAAATACGGGCGGCAGCTTCCACCGTGGTCTGAGGAGTACAGGTAATCACCGGGCTCTTCATAATTTCCCGGACCCATTCTTTATGACAGAAGGTCTGGTGGCGCTTCTGAACCTCGGTGAGGGTCAAGTCGAAAATCCTGAGGAGGTCTTCAGGAGTTACATCTACTACCTTCCCCATCTGCTGCAGGGCAGCCGCTAAATCCTCATGTAAGATATTGGGCTTGTTATCCATACAATGACCTCCTCCCCTATAACCAGTACCTGGGATATCTCCTGCCGGGTGAAAGGTTGTTGATCAAAAGGCCCACGGCTACCAGAATGACCGCGCCCAGGGCAACCGGCATCAGGATGTAAATGGGAGAAGCCCGGTTCAGGACCGCCACCAGGGCGGTCGCTCCTCCCGGCGGGTGCGCGGTCCTGGTTACCAGCATCAGCACAATGCCTGAAGCCGTAGCCAGGGCCGCGGACCACCAGGTCAAACCGAAAAGGCCATAGATGACAACCCCGGTAACAGCCGAAATGACGTGCCCGCCGATCACATTGCGCGGTTGGGCCAGAGGCACATCCGGGACACCGTAGACCAGTACGGCGGAAGCTCCAAAGGAGGCTACCAGCATGGGCATTTTGTACACAATTGAGGGTATGGCCACCGCCGCGATGCCTGTAAACGCCCCCAGGAAGGCAATAAACAGCTCGTGGCTTGAAGGAGCGGTCAAAGGAGCCGTGCGTTTCGTCCCCTTCATTTTATTAAGGTAATTAACTATGTAACCAGCGCTGGATAATCGCTCATTCTTTTGATTATTGGCAGGAACTCCCGTGTGCACGAGCCAGACCCCTTCCACCTTTCTTTTGAGGATATCATAAGCCAATCACTTCAAAATGAATGTAATGTTCGTCACACATCACGTGTGACTTATACCCGCCTTTTATTCCGGGGGCAGGGTTTCCAGCACCATGCCGGCTAGCCGGAGCCTGCATAACATGGGCCGGGATCTGGTAATTTGCCCATTCCGGCCGCCTGTTTGCAGCACCAATTTGTTCCGCCACCATTGGGTATCACAGCCGGCGGTTTTGGTACCGGGTGATTGATGGTAAATGTGACCAACATCACCCAGCCCAGGGTTAATGGTCACAGTTTTGGGAACCGGCTTGGCCTATAATCTACTTAACCAAAAAGCAAGGAGGCAAGAGAATATGAGAAAACTGGGAATGGCAGAGATCGCCAAGATCAACCGGCCCAAGCTGGGGCGCCAGGTACCGCTGGAGGTGTTCCGCCTGTTACGGCTGGTGGGCATCCGGGGTGGTTTGCCCATGGGAGGAAAAAGCGTTACTGCCACCATCGGGCGTGAGATAGGTAAAAGTTTGGGGTGCCGCACCATGGAGGAGTTACTGCAACTGTTGCAGGCCTACCGCATCGCCATACCTGATGTATTAGAGCGCAGCGAGAGCCACCTGCTGACTGTCCTGGATGACTGCCTGGTCTGCAAGGGAATGGATAATATCGGTGAGAAGGTGTGCGACCTGGAAGGTGCGATTATTGAAGGGGCGGTCAGTGCCATTACCGACAAGACGGTACGGGTGACAGAGGTCAAGTGCAACTGACGGGGATGAGGCTTGCGTCTACAAGGTACGAATTTACGGGTAAAACCCGCCTTTCGGCGATCGGTTAAAGAGGTGATGATCATGAAAGAACTGGCAGTGGCAGACATTAAACCAGTAGAAAGACCGAGTTTTAAATCCGAGATTCCCCTGACAACCTTTCGCTTGCTGCGCCTGTTCGGCTTCCGGGAGGTTTTTGGTGAAAGCGCGGGGCCGGTGCTCTACATGGCCGGCAAATCCCTGGGCAAGCAGTTGGAGGTGGGGACGGTGGACGGTTTCCTGGACCAATTGCAGGTACTCAAGATCGGATACCCCGAAATGCACGATTTCGACGGTGAGAGGGGTATCGTACGGGTTCACGAGTGCATGACGTGTTACGGGCTCCCCGACATCGGAAAACTGATCTGCGATTTTGAGAACGGGGTGATTGCCGGGGGGTTGGAGAAGGTAACCGGCCGGCGGGTTAACGCGGTGCAGAAGAAAGGGTGGACCAACGGGGACAAGTACTGCGAATTCCACGTGGTCCTATTTTAACCGACCGGGAAGTCCGGCCGTTGAGGGCCCGGAAAATTGGCACGAGGGAAGTGAGCAAGGGTGCACCAGGCACGCATCCTGATGGAGGAACTGGAACAGGCCAGGGCGATGGGGAAGGTCAAGGACCAGCTGGTCATGGCCTACGTGGCGGAAACCCGATCCCTGGCGGAGGCACTATCCAGTAAGGCGGCCGAACTGGCCGCGAAAAACGAAGCGCTGCGCCGGCTGCTGCTGAGTACCATCGAAGGCCTGGCCACGGCACTGGAAGCCAGGGACCCCTATACTGAAGGACACTCCCGCCGGGTCGCCGTCATGGCACGGAAAACGGCGCTGCATCTGGGCTGGGAAGCGCAGGCGCAGCGGTTGCTGGAGATCGCCGGGCTGCTGCATGATCTGGGTAAAATCGGCATCCCGGACGCAATCCTGAACAAGCCGGCGCGCCTTTCCGACGAGGAATTCGCCCGCATGAAAACCCACCCCCTGCTCGCGGCGCAGATTCTCAGCAAAGTGGAAGGCCTGGAGGAGGTTTCCGGCTGGGTGCGGCACCACCACGAGCGATGCGACGGCAAGGGGTATCCCGATGGCATATCGGGTGAGGCCATCCCGCTTGGCGCACGCATTCTGGCCGTGGCCGACGCTTACGACGCCATGACCTCCGACCGCCCTTACCGCGCGGCCCGGCCCGTGGAGGAAGCCCTCGGCGAGTTGCAGCGCTGCCGCAGCAGCCAGTTCGACGGAAAGGTGGTGGACGCCTTTATCGCTTTCATGACTGCCGCGTGATCAGCTTCATGTGCCGAAAATACAAAAGCTGTCTTACCCTCGAGCGCCTGTCGAATGAAAACCTTTCCATGGAGACCGCCCGGGGCCATGAATTAGCCCGGTTGGACCAAAGAAGTTGTAGGTGAGGACGTGTATACTAAATACCCGGTAGACGAATTTTTGGCTCACCTGGCCGAACCCTCTTTCCCCGGCCCTGCCGGCGGTAGCGCCGCGGCCCTGGGCGGGGCCATGGCGGCCGCCCTGCTGGAAATGGCATCCGGGGTAACCCTGCGTAAGGAACCAGAAAAGAGAGGAGACCCGGAGCTAACACGCCGACTGCACCAGGCGAAAACAATTGCGTCACCGGCTGGTGCAACTGGCGGACGCGGATGCGGAAGCCTACGCGGAGGTGGTGCGGGCCACCAAGGCTCCTTCCGCTGAGGGGTTCCGCCGGGAAGAAGCCATGCGGCAGGCCACCCGGACCCTGGTGGACATTATTACCGCCTGCGGGGATGTACTGGGTGGGCTTACCGAAATGACAGGCGCAGGTTACGTCAAGGTGCTGGGGGATGTGGCCGGCGCCGCTTACCTGGCGGAGGCGTCTGCCGCGGCGGCCCGCCAGGGAGCGGAAATTAACCTGGGGCTGCTCGGGGACGTCAACTTCCGCGAAGTGGTGTCCCGGCAGGTATTATACAAGAGGGCTGCGAAAGGTGCCGGCAGTTAAAGGAGCAGGTGCTGCAGGGCGTCGGGGAGCGGAAGCGGGTATAGGTGATGTGATAATAAATGAAACGTTTAATAAGAGTGTCGCTGATTAGCGACTCTTTTTTTGCCGGGATGAGACAGATGGACAAGGCCATTAGCGTGGGGGCGGCCCGCAAGCCAATTGCTTCAATCAATTATTGACAAAAGGACCGCATATTTTGATGGTGGCATGCATTTTGCTATTTTGAATTTACACCAAGGGAGAAGGCTAAATGTCCAAGATTTTAGGTGATCGGCTAAGCGAGGAACTGGTGCAGTTGCTTGTAACCTACTCTAGTTCAGGAGGCGAAGTAAATTGCCGAGGTTCGAAACGTTGCCCAATTATTCACGGTCGTCAGAGGCGCCGCGAGTGAAAGACCGTAAGAACCGTATGCGTACCGTAGACCCGGCTGCCCAACAACCTGAAGGGCATTCAGGACGAAAACTTCACCGTAATCGCCCAGGAACTGGCCCGGCAAGGCCATCGCCTCGTGGTTTATGACCCTGGGGCATCCGGTGCATGTGGGTCCCATGCCGCCCATTGAAGGTAGTCCCCTGGTATACGGGATTGCCACCCAGATCGCTCACGACGTGTACGGCGGGCACTTCATCTTTGAACCGGACCCGGAGGTGGCGGCGCAAAAAATGCTGGAAGCCTTGAAGTACCGGACCTGGAAGCTGCGAATCCACCGGCAGGTGGCTGACAGGTTTGACACCGGCCTGTGTCAGAATTACTAGGCCAACGCGTTTCATGCCCTCCCCATTAACCATATATATAGGCCGGGACGAGGTTACAAGCCCATCCCGGCCACCTGTTTGTAGCGCCAATTTGCTCCGCCGCCTTTTTGGGCCTCAACAGCCGGCTTACCGTCACGAACTTGATGGTGTTCGGCGCCGCCCGGGCCTCCTGAACAAACACCGTACAACGGCAAGAGCACTGGTGTGAGACCTCGCCGTATTTACTATCACCTTCGCGGTCATGGAATGGGAAATGTGACCAACATCACCTGGCGTAAAGATGCCTGTCACGGCACAGGCGGCCGTTTTCCCGCATAATTGACTCATCCAAACGAAGCAGGGGGTTAGAACGGTGAAAAAATTGGGGATGGCGGAGATCGCCAAGATCAACCGGCCCAAGCTGGGCCGGCAGGTGCCGCTGGAGGTGTTCCGGATGTTAAGGCTGGTGGGCATCCGGGGTGGTTTGCCCATGGGAGGCAAAAGCATTACCGCCACCGTGGGGCGGGAAATAGGTAAAAATCTGGGTTGCAATAGCCTGGAGGAGTTGCTGCAACTGTTGCAGACCTACCGCATCGGCATACCCAGCATACTGGAGCGTAGTGACAACCACCTGTTGATTGCCCTGGACGACTGCCTGGTTTGCAAGGGAATGGACAATATCGGCGAGAAGGTGTGTGACCTGGAAGGGGCCATCATCGAGGGGGCGCTAACCGCCATCATCGGTAAGACGGTACGGGTGACGGAAATCAAGTGCAACTGCAACGGCGATGAGGCCTGCGTATACGAGGTGCGCATTTACTGATCAACACGCCCCCGATGGATTGGTTAAGGAAGCCCCGTCGTCAGTGGCTACCATCTTTTACATTGTCCTGGGGCTGGGGGCTTTCGCGGCCATCCTCCTGGCTAACGGTCTTACCATTTGGCGCCTGGTGGCGGTCCCTCTCCACAGGGTTGAGGTGGCTGCCCGCAGCCTGGCGGTGGGGAACCTGGAGACCCGTGTGGAGATCAACTCCAGAGACGAATTGCAGCTCCTAGGAGAAAGTTTCAATCACATGGCCGCCCAGTTAAGCAAGATCTATCTCACCCTGGAGCGCCTGGTGGATGAAAACCTGTCCATGGAGGCCGAAAGAAGGCAGTTAAAAGAGGCAGTGGCCCGTGACGGACTGACCGGGCTCTATAACCATTGTCACTTCCGGGAGTGGCTCCGGGCCGAAACAGCCCGTTCTTTGCGGGAGGGCAGCCCGCTGTCCCTCCTGATGGCCGACATTGACCGGTTTAAACACTACAATGACAGCTACGGCCATCTGGCCGGGGACAAGGTGCTGACCAGTGTGGCCCGGGTAATCAAGGATGCCGTTAGAGTTTCGGATATCGCGGCCCGTTATGGCGGGGAGGAGTTTGCGGTCATCCTGCCCAACACGGATTCCGCGGCTGCTTTGGCCACGGCTGAACGGATTCGCCTGATGGTGGAGAGGACCTCCATGGATATCGGGGCCACGGCGCCGGTACACGTCACCATCAGTATCGGTGTGGCCAGCCTGTCATCCCAGTACGCTGACGAAGAGTTCCTCATTCAAGCCGCTGATGCCGCCCTGTATGCGGCAAAAAAGGCTGGACGCAACCGGGTGGCAGTGGCCGGCCAGCGATAGTCCCACTCCGGCCCGGTTTGGGTACCGTTTCGCAGTAAATTGCATGGTCTTAAGAGAACAGGAGGTGAGTAACATCCGACAAGCGGAAATAAGGTGGTCATACTCCCGCGGACGGATAGTTCCGCGCTGCAGGCTCCGGGCGTTCAACGCGGGTCACTGGCGGCAGAGACCCTGTGGTCAGCCATTGGCAGCTTTGCCGGCATCGGTATTGTCGCCTTCCTGGCGCTACAGTATCGCTTGCCTCTGCTGGTGGCTTCCTTTGGTGCGACGGCGGTACTGGTCTACGCCGCTGTGGACAGCCCCCTGGCCCAACCCCGCAACGTGATTGGCGGGCACCTCATTTCGGCTGTAGCCGGGGTACTGAATTACCAATTGCTGGGTACCACCTGGTGGTCCATTGCCCTGGGGGTAAGCATGGCCATTGCCGCCATGGTGCTGACCAGGACCCTGCACCCTCCGGGAGGAGCCACCGCCATTGTCGCGGTGTGGAGCGGGCAGGGTTATACCTATATCTTCGCTCCGGTGGGCGTGGGGGCCGTCATCCTGCTGCTGGTAGCCTTGCTGGTGAACCATTTCGCTCCAGGCCGTCATGATCCCGCCGGCCGTCAAAGCAATTAAGGGGAGAACGTTGTTCCTCGGAATTTTCTTCTTCGCGGTATCGAGGTAACCGTGGTGGAGCGGGGTTCAAGGTCAATACCTTCGAGGCAAGGTTCTTGATCTGCACACCGGGCAGGATTAAATAGCGCTGATTATTGGTTTAGCCGCCGTCATTGTTGTTCCGGTGACCAGCCAATCCACCGGTCGCGGTGGCGGCTCTTGAAGGCAGCCGTACCCCAACCTATTAGAGCAACCCACTGGCCATTCAATACAGCTCAGTAGGGCCTCACTGTAGTAGCTGCCCCAAAAGATGTTGCGATTTTGACGTTACCCTGGGAATTATTAACTAGCACTGATATCTGGAACAATTAATCTTTGATACCGGGAGTGACGGCAAATAATTGCATGACAAAAGTTCCAAGAACGTGTTTGCCCGGCAAGTATTGACACAAAGGCCTGTGTGCACTACAATATGTCGTGTAATTACCACTATTTTCGATAGTGCAAAAGCAAGGTGAGGGAACGTGGGCGATGGGAGTAAATTTCTATCCTTTAGCCTGGAACGGGAAGGTCTGGCCAGGGTGCTGGGTAGCCTGGAGGCTGAGGTGATGGATATTATCTGGCGCAAAGGCCAGGAGGTAACCATCCGGGAGGTATGGGAGGAACTGAAGCATTCCCGGGCCATAGCCTTTAACACCGTGATGACGGTGATGAACCGGCTGGTAGACAAGAGGATCCTGCGCCGGGAGCCGGGCCGGGAGGCTTACCGCTTCCTGCCATTCCAGACCAGGGAGGGGTTCTTGCGGGAAATTTCCCGCCGGGTGGCCGCGGGGCTGGTGGAAGATTTCGGGGAACACGCCATCGCTCCCTTCGTAGAGGCCCTGGATGCCGCCGGTCCGGAGTACCTGGAGGAGCTGGAAAAATATATCCGCCGGAGGAAAGAATCCCGTGAAAACCACCGCTAATTACAACAACCACCATTACCGGGCTTTGCTTTCTTTCTACGGGCTGCTGGGTCTTTTTTCCGGGGTACTGGGGGTGCTGGGGGTGGGCATTTACCAGGACTGGCTGTTGATGGGACACCGCTTGACATCAGCCCGGATCTGCCTGACCTTTTTGCGGAGTCACCTCTGGTACCTGGCGGTGCTGGTGTCGCTAGTGGCTTTACTGGCAGTGATCCTGGGAAGATTCAGTTTTTCCCTTGGGGGTCAATTGGCGTCTTCCCGGCGGCTGGCCACCCAAATAGCCGGGGTGCGGGAGCCGTTGCCGGGCGACCTGAGCGGTCTGGTGACACGCCTCGGTCTCACGGACCGGGTGTTCTATACCGGGGACGAGGCGCCTTATGCCTTTACCTGTGGCCTGGTGCGGTCCCGCGTTGTCCTTTCCCGGGGGCTGCTGGCATCCCTGGACCAGGATGAACTGGAGGCGGTGCTCTTGCACGAGAAATATCACCTGTCTCATTATGATCCCCTGAAGGTTTACTTGGGCCGGGCGATGGCCCGCGGCCTGTTCCTGATCCCGCTGGCTGGGTTCCTCTGGCGGGGGTACGCGCAGGCCAAGGAACTGGCGGCCGATCGGCATGCCATCGGGCAGATGGGCGATGATCTGGGCCTCTCGTCGGCTCTTTGGAAAATGATCCCTCGCACCCGGGAACTGCCGGTGAACGTGCCGCTGGTGGGTGCCCTGGGCGCGGTGGAACTGCGGATCACCCAGCTGGTGGGAGGGCCCGCTGCCGCCCGCTTTCCCATCGCCCCCGGGCGGCAGGTGGCCGCCACCGTTGCGGTTTTGCTCCTGGCGTTGACTTTCTTTACCGCCAGTTGTGCCTGAATTACGGACGGATAGTGGGGAGGATTATCCATGGGTGACCGGGATAAGTGCATGGAAGGGTGCATGGTATGCGGCCGCGAACTGGTCTATGCCGCGCGGCCTACCGCTCATACTTGCGTCTACTGCGGCCGCCAGGAGGAAGCGTATCTTTATTGCCCGGCGGGGCATTACGTCTGCGACGCATGCCACCGGCAAGACGCTATCGAAGCCATCAAGCAAATCTGCCTGGCCTCGGATTCTCGTGACCCTTTATTCATCGCCGATGCTGTTATGGATCTGCCATTTGTACCCATGCACGGGCCGGAACACCACGCCCTGGTGCCGGCGGCGCTGGTGGCGGCCTGGGCTAACAGCCTGGGCCTGCCCAAGGACGGACTGGTAGCGGAGGCCATCAAGCGCGGTGGGTCGGTGCCAGGAGGAGTTTGCGGGCGTTATGGGGCTTGCGGCGCCGGCATCGGGGTAGGGGTAGGGGTCAGCGTGATGCTTGCGGCCACCCCCATGTCCGGGGCGGAGTGGGGCCTGGCCAACCAGGTCACGGCGGTCGCGCTGGCGTCTATCGGCCGGCAGGGCGGGCCCCGGTGCTGCAAGCGGACTACCCGCCTGGCCCTCCTGGCGGCGATGGACTTTTTACGGGACCGCCAGGGGGTAACCTGGTCCGGGGAGGCGCCTGGGAAAAAGGCCTGCCGCCACCACCGGCGTAACCGCCAGTGCCAGCTTGCCGCCTGCCCTTTCTACCCGGCATGAGGTGCGCGCATGCATCATGTGCGGAAGGGAGGTGAATGATGAACCAGGAAGCAGCCTTACAAAGCCGGAAACACAGTACTTGATGCCTTCTGGTCAGGTAGTTGCTGGTGTTAGCACTACTCCACGTAGTGCTAACTGCAACTAAGCTTGTTCCAGAAAGAAAAGAGGATGCTCGCATGCTGGACAACCCGCAAGTTTCCTTGGGGCTGGCCTTCGTAGCTGGACTGGTGTCCTTCGTCTCCCCTTGTGTGCTGCCCCTGATTCCCACTTACCTCAGCTACCTTACCGGCGTCTCGGTACGGGAATTGACCATCCGGCAGGCCCCGGCATTAAGAGCCCGGGTCTGGTGGAACGCCCTGGCCTTTATCGGCGGTTTTTCCCTGGTCTTTATCGCCTTCGGCCTGTCAGTCAGCACCCTGGGCCAACTGCTGGCCCAGCACCAGGCGTTGCTGCGGCGGGCCAGCGGGGCGCTTATCGTTCTATTCGGCTTGCACATGACCGGCCTGATTAAAATTGGGGTGCTGCAACGGGAGAGGAGGACCGGGTATACCCCTCGCCGGGCGGGTATCCTCAACTCCCTGTTGATGGGCATGGCCTTTTCCGCCGGGTGGACCCCGTGCATCGGGCCGGTACTGGGATCCATTCTCCTCCTGGCTGGCAACAGCGGGTCCGTGTGGGCGGGTGGCTACCTGCTGGCGGCTTACTCCCTGGGCCTTGCGGTTCCGTTTCTTACGGCAGCCCTGGCGGTGGAACCCCTCATGAAAAGGCTACGCCGTTACTCGCACCTGCTACCGCTAGTTTCGGTGGCCGGCGGGGTGCTGATGATCGTGGTGGGGGTGATGGTATTCACCAACTACTTCAGCCGGCTGTCGGGGCTATTGTATTTCAACATCTAGGTCGAGGAGGAGCCTACCGTGAATAAGAAAGTCATTTACTTCGTTCTGACCGTGACAAGCGTGTTTGCCCTGGGGATTTTTTTGGGCCTGCAGGCCCGCGGTAACCGGGGAGAGACGGTTCCAGAGGTCCAGGAAGAAGTTAAGCCGGCAGCGACCAGGCCGGAGGAGGCCAGGCCGCTGGTGGGCTACCCCGCCCCCGACTTCACCCTCACCGACCTGGAAGGTAAAACCGTAAGGCTTTCTGACCTGCGAGGGCAACCGGTCTACCTCAACTTTTGGGCCACATGGTGCCCGCCTTGCCGGGAGGAAATGCCGGACATCCAGCAGGTCTATACCGAAAAAGGGCAGCAGGTACGCTTTCTGGCGATTAACCTGACCGGGACGGAGAAGACAGTACAGGGTGTACGCGAATTTCTCTCCGCCGGCGGCTACACCTTCCCGGTGCTGCTGGATAAGGATAACGCCGTGTCAGAGCAATACCAGGTGCGGGCCATTCCTACCAGCATCTTTATCGACGCGGCCGGGGTGATCAGGTACAGGTATGCCGGGGCCATGAGCAAGGAAATGCTGGAGGCGGCCTTGGAGAAAATTCTGCCCTAGAGCGGGTTATTCCACGGCTAATCCATCTCTCGCACGGATGAACCCAGGCGGCGGTGCAGGGCGGCATTAAATTCATCCGCCTCCCCGCCGGGGCTAAATTTTCTGAACTGATAGCCAACCCGGCGCACTACCTGCGAGAAATGGAAAACGGGCGGATTCAGGCGGAGGGTAAGCTGGAAAACTTGTATACAAATCCGGCTACCCCTTTCCTCAAGGCCTTTTTTTACCGCTTTGAATTGCCCGGGAAAGAACACGAGACAAGGGCTTGCACTGTATCCTAGGGCGCATGCCGGTTTCACGTGGACGGTCATCGCCAGCATGTATATCGGAAACATCATGCTATTGATCCTGAATCTTCCGTTGGTCGGGGTCTGGGCCAGGGTGGCCAGGTTCCATACAAGATACTGGCCCCACTGATCCTGATCATATCCATGGTTGGGGCATACAGTATGAGAAACACGATGTTCGATGTCTGGATCGCTCTGCCTGGGGGTGCCTCCCGGCGACACACTGAAATTACCCCTTGTCTAACCGGTGGTTTTTGTGGGAAAATAATCATGACGCATACCTCGCGTCGCGGGAGAGACTGTTGATTCCCACGGGCGCTAAACCCGGTAAGTAGTTTTTGGTTCAAATATTGTTGGCTGAAACAGTGATATCTGAAAGGGAAAAACAATTATCGAAAGGAAGGGGACGACTTATGTGGCACCTATCGCTTTTTGAACCCGGGGAATTAGTACGGATAGCGATGGAGTTGGAGAAGAGAGGGGTAACTTTATACCGTCAGCTTGCGCAAAAAACCGTCAGTTCACCGGTAAAGGACCTCTTGGAGTTGCTGGCCAGCGAGGAAGAACAGCACCAGTTAGACTTCGCGGCACTGGGCGGAGATTTTGAACCTGTCGACCCTCGAGAAAGTTACTCGGGAGAATACCTGGACTATGTCAGGTCGTTGGTTGAAACCCATATATTCAATGATCTGGTGTTACTGGAGAGAATGGTATCAGAGGCGCAAACGGAAAAGGAAGTACTCAGGTTAGCGGCCAGGCTGGAGAAAGAAACTATCCTTTTTTTCATCAGCATGGGCCATGTGATCAAGCCTGAGAAGCGGCAGGTAGTTGATGACTTGATTGCCCAGGAGGAAGGGCATCTTGCCAAAATTGGCCGGCTGTTAAAGGAAATCAGGTAGAAAGGAGGCCGCGGTATTGAATAGATGGCGGTGCCTGGAATGCGGGTACGCATTGGAGGCAGAATTGCCACCGGAAGAGTGTCCCGCTTGCCGGAAGAAGTGCCAGTTTGTGGATAATAACTGCTACATTCCGGACTGCGGACAATAGAAACTGAAGGCTAAAGGAGGAGTGCATTTTGAACCTCAAGGGAACGAGAACGGAAGCTAGTTTAAAGGCGGCCTTTGCCGGAGAGTCACAAGCGCGGAACAAGTACACGTATTTCGCCGGGGTTGCTAAAAAGGAAGGGTTTGAGCAAATCGCGGCTATCTTTTTAGAAACCGCCGATCACGAAAAAGAGCACGCTAAAAGGGCCTTTAAGTTCCTGGGTGAACTGGGGTCTACCGAAGATAACCTCAAGGCTGCCATTGCGGGAGAAAATTATGAGTGGACGTCTATGTATAGGGAGTTTGAGCGGATTGCCCGGGAAGAGGGTTTTGATGAGATTGCGGACTTCTTCCGGGAAGTGGGCGAGGTAGAGGAAGAGCATGAGAAAAGGTACCGGGCTCTGTTGGATAACCTGCAAAAAGGCAGGGTATTTCTAAAGGAACAGCCGGTAAAATGGCAATGCCGGAACTGCGGATATGTCCACCAGGGGGTGGAAGCCCCGGAAATTTGCCCGGCGTGTGCCCACCCCAGAGCCTATTACCAGGTATTGTGCGAAAATTATTGAGGAGGTTTAATTGGACCATGTGGAAATGTACCGTATGCGGTTATGTGCATGACGGCGATGAAGCGCCGGAAAGGTGCCCGAAATGCGGGGTACCTAAAGAAAAATTTGAGCGCTTACCAGAGGAGAAAGCCAACCCTATCGAGAGGTCGCGTTTCACCAACCAATTGCTCGCTGCTTTAATGGGGTATGCGGAGGAATTGGAGGCTATTGCTGATGAGGGGCTGGAAGACAACCTGGACCCGGGTTGTAAGGGGGTTTTCACCTACGTTAAGCGGTTTGCCAGGGAAATGGGCCAGATGGCCAAGGCCGAAATTCAAGCCCATATTCAGAAAGGCAAGTGGGGTTAAATCGCTCTGAATGAGAATGATGGATAGTCTCCACCTGTGCTGAAAGGAAAGATGAACATTGAAAAAGTGGAAATGCAAGGTTTGTGGATACATCCATGAAGGGCCGGAACCTCCCGATACCTGTCCCGTTTGCGGGGTTTCAAAGGAGTATTTCGAGGAAATAAAAGATGCGGGAACTGTGAGCGGGACACAACCGAAACCTTCCTCTGTTCCTGCTGTACCACCGGTCCAGGATGGAGGCAATGCTAAAGAGGCGTTGTTCAAGATTGGCTATGGATTGTACGTGGTCACCTCGCTAAAGGATGGTAAGCTAAACGGGCAGACCTGCAACACCGTCTTTCAAATCACCAGTGAGCCTGCCAGGGTTGCGGTTGGCATCAATAAGAATAACCTGACCCATGAATACATAAAGGCCAGCGGGGTGCTGGCGGTTACCGTGCTGGGTAAGGGCAACGTGGACCTGGTGAAACACTTCGGTTTTCAGTCGGGGCGGAACACCGACAAGTTTCAAGGCAAAGAGTATTTCCTGACGTCCGGAACGGGGTGCCCGGTGTTGAACAAGGGTTCGGCCTACCTGGACTGCCGGGTTATTCCTGAGCTTTCCCTGGATCTGGGAACCCACACGTTATTCATCGTAGAAGTAGTGGACGGGAACCTTCTCCGGGGAAGTGAAACCATGACTTACGAATTCTACCGTAACAACCGGGCCAAACCGGAAAAAATGCTTCAGGGCGACGTTCAGAACGTGATCACAACACTCAACTTGGAATATGGCGCTAATAGGCGCTATGAGTACCAGATTGGGGAAATCCAAAATCCCCGGATCAACGCTGTGCTGGAAGGGGTAATGCGGACGGAAGGGGACCATGTGGATAACTCTTTGGGCTTTCTTAAAAAGCGCCTGGCGCCGGAAATCCAGGGCTTTGCCGATGTGCTGCTGCACCTGAAACTGAACCTGGACTTCGAGGAAGTTGCCACCGCTACCTACCGGCAATTTGCCAAGGAAGCGGAAATAGAAGACTTGAAAACGATGTTTGCCGCCATGGCCAGATCGGAAGCGGGACATGTGCACATCTTTAACAAGATGATCGAAGAAATAGAGAAAGGACAGTTTCCTGTAGTGTTTTACTGCCCGTTATGCGGGTGGGAGATTGACTACGGCCCTTCACCCCAGGAAGCGGCTACGCAGAGGTGCAGCCGGTGCGGAGCGGCCTATGCCCTCCGGCTGGTAGAAGGAAACTGGACCCTGGAAGAGGCATAGTTCTGACCTCTAAGACCTCCGGCTAAAAAGTAGCCTCGAGGTCTTTTATGTTAAGTGCGGCGCTACCATTCACCGGCACGAAGAATGCCGGAGTTAAGGATAAAGAGGCTGTCCCCGACGACCCGCGCCGTAGACATTGGTTTCTATCCGCGTTTCCAATTCCCTCGCCTTCAGCCCGCTTGCTCCCTGTAATTTTCATCCAAAC
Source organism: Clostridiales bacterium PH28_bin88 (assembly GCA_000987045.1). Classification (GTDB taxonomy): domain Bacteria; phylum Bacillota; class PH28-bin88; order PH28-bin88; family PH28-bin88; genus PH28-bin88. The sequence goes on from LAKY01000031.1 coordinate 18,226, forward strand.
TCCGGCAGATATTCTAAGGGCAATCATCAGCGCTTTACCGGAGGAGCACTAGTCCTGTCCATACCACATGGTCTGTTACCGGAAAGGTTACCGGCATACCCGCTCGCTCCACGGTGGCTACCACGTCGATGCCCATGGCCTCCATGGAAGGCCGCGCCTTAAAGGGGTGGCGGCACGGTTCCACCGAACCCACCCCGACACAGGTATCACACAGCCGGCAGGAACCGCCGATGAACCCGGCGGCAAACCTCAATCCCATGGAAAACGCCTTGCTTTCCACCAGGTTTACCAGACGGTGCAGTTCCCTGGCCGGAGCGTAAACCGCCTGGTGATCCTGGGGGGGAAGGGTGCTGACCCGACTGGCAACCTGGATCAGCAGGGCCTGCCGGTATTTCTCCAGCACCTGGCGAAATTCCGCCAACGAAGGCAGCCCCGGCGGGCACATCAGCGCGCGCCCGAAATCGGGGCACAGGGGTACCTGACACTTCAGGCGTACCCGCTCGTCCACCACCACGTTATCCACTACGATCAGTTTAACCGCCGTAGCCCCTTCCCGTTTGATAAGTTCGACCAGTCCCGTTAAGTCTTGCGTTGTCTGACCCATCCTCTGGCCTCCTCTTCATCCGTATCAGAACGCTTACCCTTAATAACTACTTCTTCGCCCTTGTGTGTTATCCCTGGAAAAAACAAAAAAAGTGTCAACAACGTGGGGAGGGTTAGTTCACATACTATTCCGCTGCCGGGGGATAAAGGAACTGCAGGAGGAAATGGTAAAAGAGACGAATACCTAACCGGGAAAGTCAGGCCCGGGGAAAGAAGAAGGATTGGAGGGGTCTTGGTGAGCGACCGTTTGGAGCAAATCCCTTTCTTTAAGGACTTATCCCAGGAGGAGTTGCTGCGCCTCCAGGAAGTAATGCCCTTGCGGAGGTATGTAGGGCACCAGATTATTTTCATGGAGGGTGAGCCGGCGGACTTCGTGGGTTTTGTCCTCTCCGGCCGGGTTAAGCTGTACCGGATGTCCGCCGAGGGCCACGAGAAGGTCATTCATATCGCCGGAGCGGGGGACGTCTTTGGCGAGGTGCCCTTTTTGGACGGGAAACCCCACCCCTTGACCGCTGAAACCATGGAAGAGACCAGGGTGCGCAGTATCAGCCACGAGGACCTTCGCCAACTAATGGCAGTTCACCCGCAGGTGGCCTCCCACCTTTTGCAGGTTTTGGGTTTGCGGCTACGGCAGACCTACCGGCAGATCCGCAGCCTGGTTTTTAAGGACGCCTATGCACGGACGGCGGGGAGGCTGTTCAAGCTGGCCCGGGACTACGGGGTGCAAACTGGCGATGGTATCACCCTTAACCTGACCATCACTCATCAGGAACTGGCCAACATGGTCGGCACCTCCCGGGAAACGGTCAGTAAGATCATCAACAGCCTTCAGAAAAACCGCACTATTGACGTCTGCCGGGGGCGCATCGTGATCTTCGACCTGGACAAACTGCGCAAGTACACAAGAGAGCAGGGCTGAGCCAAGGCACTTGCCAGGTGTATTATTTTTCTTTAATGGAAAAACTATCCATGTAACCACCTGAAAGGAAGGCATGGATAGTGGAGAAAAGCAAGCACAAACTGCAAGTCTACCTGCTTCAGGCTAAAGCGTACCAACGCCTCCTCGAAGCCACCAATCACCACGGAGGCCACACCCGGCGGATCCACCAGGTGTCGGCCAAGGTGAGGAAAGCGGAACAAAACCTTGAAAAAACCGGCAGCCCGGCCTAGCCCGGGCTGCTGCGTATGGTGGTCCGTAATAAATTTTGTTCAGGATTGGCGTTTGACTGCCGATGAAGGTAGTAGGATGCGGTAATGGAGGCGAGAGGATTGAGCGGCATTCAACCGGGGGCGGCAATCAAGACTGTAATGGGCGTGCCCTCTGCGGAAACATGGTTATCCCTCACCCCCGGCGAGGAGGTCACCGCCTTTGTCCAGGCGGCGAGGGACGACAGTGCGGTGCTGTACCTGAAGGGTGCCTGGGTAAACGTGCGCCATGAAGGCATCCTGCAGGAGGGCGCTTCGGTCCGGCTGGCGGTTACCGGCCAACAGCAGGACGGCAGTTGGCTGCTTAAACTGCTGTCTTCTCCGGCGGAGAAAGGGGAAACGGTGATACCCGGCAAGGACTTGGCCGGTGTGCTGCGGAGCTGGGAGATGGAACCGACCCCTATCAACCTGTCTTTAGCCAGGGAGATCACCAGGCAGGGGCTGCCCCTGACGGCGCCAGCGTTAAACCTGCTGTCCCGGGCAGTGAGCAATTTACAAATTGACCATGGGCGATTCCCCGCCCTGGTGTGGTTGTGGGCCCGCGGGCTTCCCCTGTCCGGAACCGCGGTGGAGCTGGTAGCCCGCTTACTGGCAACTCCTTTGGCAGCCAATGAGCATGAATCTTGGAAAGATTTCTCCGGCCGGTTGCAGGCCAGGGAATGGCCTCCGGCACTGGCGGAAAAGGTGTCCCAACTGGAAAACCTGCTGGAGCAGGTAACCCTGCGCCAGGGGGAGGTACGGGAAGTTGCGGCGGCTAAACTGGCTACCCTGGCGGAAACATGGGGATTGAACTATGATTCCCGGCTGGGGGCTGTGCTGGCTGATGAAAACCCCGTACAAGGTGAGCAGTCGCAAGCTTTGAAGGAAGTAATCCGCGATTCTTTAAAGCCATTGCTAATGGGGCTGGAAGAGTTGTTGGGACAGGAAGGTGAGACGGGTCTGGCTCACACTGCCCGCCACCTGGCGGAACGGGTAGTGCTGCTGCAACTCATGAACACGGCAGAACAGCAAACCGGTGAACCCGGGATGGTATTGCAGGGACTGGTGAGGCTGGAAGACCAGGAGGCGCCGTTTTACCTTAAGTTAAAAAACCGGAAGAGAAAGGCGCGACCCGGTGGAAGGCAGGATACCTGCCAGGTGCTTGTTTACCTGGCCACGCCAAGGTTGGGTCAGGTGATGGGCCGGTTGGTTCTGGCGGAGGGTTTGCTGACCTGCGAGATCACGGTGGAGCACTCGCCGGCGGGACGGTTGTTCAACAGCCTCCTGCCCGGTCTCCGTGCCAAACTGCAGGATTTACCCTGGCGCATTAACCTTTTGCCTTGCCGGGTGAAAAACCCTGGCGCCATTCACGCCGCCGGCAGCCGGGAGTTCGGATTCGCCCTGCCTCGGGAAGGGCTGGACGTGTTGGTATAGGAGGAACCCACTCATGGGAGGAAGCAGGAAAGACGATAACAGGCCCGTAGCGGTACGGCAGGCGGTAGCCCTGAAGTACGACGGTGACGCGGGGGAGGCACCACAGGTGGTGGCGGCCGGTAAAGGTATGATCGCGGAAAACATCATTGCCAGGGCCGTGGAGGCGAAGGTCCCCGTGCATACCGACGTCACCTTGGCCCAAACCCTCTCTCACCTGCAAGTGGGACAGGAGATTCCGCCGGAACTGTACCGGGCGGTGGCAGAGGTGCTTGCCTTCATCCTTTTTGTCGATAAAGAAAACTTGGCTTGCGCCAAGCCGTAGGCGCAGGCGGAAGCCTTAGTTGCACTTATGCCACAGAAAGTTATACTTTCTGATGGTGCGAAAAGGCCGGGTGGCAAAAAGCCTGACGGTTTGGGGAACCACCGCCACGGTGAAAACGTCTATATCCTGGTGGAGGTTATACTGCTTGGCCAGCCCGCATATGGTATATATTGGAGGAACGGGAGGCCGGTATCCTGTTCCTGGACGGAGAATTTTTAGGTATACAGGAAATTATTGCGGATAGTGTCCGGTACGTGCCATTGGCATCAACGTGACTAAGCCCATAAATGGGCAAGTCTTCTTTAGCGGAAGCCAAGTTTTCTAGATAAGATCCGGAAGGGACGGGAAGGGGTTGTTGGGATTGAAGCGTTTGCTCTTGATGGGATTGGTGCTCCTGTTGGTTTTCGTTCTCAGCGGGTGCGGCAGCAAGGAGAGTGAGGGAGATAAGGTTTCTCCCGGGGAAGGCCAGCCGGTTGTCACCCAGCCGGAAAGTCCCCCGCAAGAAGAGCAAGGTGAATTGAACCCCCTCACCGGGGAGAAGGTGACCCGGACTGGTAAACTGGTGGCGGTAATGGTGGATAACCTGCCCGCGGCTAGGCCCCAGACGGGATTGATTGACGCTGACGTGGTATACGAGATTGAGGCCGAGGGCCAGATCGCACGCTTTATGGCACTCTTTTACGGGGAGCCCCCGGAAAACGTGGGCCCGGTACGCAGCGCCCGGCCCTACTACATGGCCCTGGCCAAGGAATGGGACGCCTACTACGCCCACGTCGGGGGATCTGACGATGCTTTCGCCAAGGTCAAAGAATGGAAGATCCGGGACGTGGATGATACCAGGGGGCATCCGGGTTTCTGGGTGGATAATACCAGGAAACGGCCCAACAGTACATACCTTAACCTTGATAAAGCCCTGAGCAACAAGCCGGAGAACGGGAGTTTCAAAGACTGGCAGTTCGTAGACCCGCCCGGCGGAGCCCCCGATTACCGGCAAATCCGGATCCGCTACCTGGACAACCGGGTCAAGTACGTCTTTGATGAGGGACAGCAGGCCTACCTGCGTTACATATTTGATGAACCCCACACTGACAGGGAAACGAAAGAGCAGATCGCGGTACGCAACGTGATCATCCAGTACGCCCGCCACCGGAACCTGAACGACGCCCTGAAGCACATCGACGTGGAGGTGATTGGGGAGGGGCCGGCGGAATACTTCCTGGGGGGTAAGTATATGAGGGGCACATGGAAGAAAAAGGACCTGAACGCTCATACCCAGTTCCTGGCCGAAGACGGGACCCCCGTCAAACTGGTGCGCGGGAATACCTACATCCAGGTGGTCCGCTCGCCCGCTATGGTGGAAAAGGACAATTAATTAATGGGTAAAGTCAACGTGGCGGTAGTCCCTGCCCCTACCTTGCTTTCAAATAACAGGGTGCCGGAATGCTCCCTCATGATGTTGTAGGAAATGCTCAGGCCCAGGCCTGTTCCGTTCTCTTTGGTGGAGAAAAAGGGAGTGCAAAGTTTGGGCAGATCCCCCGGGGCGATGCCGAGGCCTGTATCGATGACCCGGATAACTGCACAGCCGTTTTCCTGCCCTGTTGTAACGGTGAGTATTTTCGTGTCTGACTCTTTCATGGCGTCGATGGCGTTATTCAAGAGGTTCAAAATAACTTGCGTGATCTGGTTGGGGTCGATCCACACCCCGGGAAGGCCGGCATCAAGCTGCCGTGACAACTGAACACCGTTCATCAGGCAGGTGCTTTCCACCAGGGCGGTGGCGGACTCCAGGAGGTTATTAAGATCGCACTGCCTTGTTTCGGGCTTCCGCGGCCGGGCAAAGGCGAGAAAATCCGAAATGATCCGGTTGGTCCGGTTGATTTCCCCGGCGATGATCGAGAGGTATTCCCGGACCTTTTCATTCGTTTGCAGGTCCTTGTTGTTTTCCAGCATTTGAACAAAGCCCTTCACCGAGGTGAGAGGATTTCTGATTTCGTGGGCCATCCCGGCGGCCAGCTGTCCGATGCTGGCCAATTTTTCCTGCCTGCGCACGATTTCCTGGTTTTTGCGCAATTCTGTAATGTCATGGAACACGATGATCAAACCGCCGGTCTGGTTTTCGTCTTCTCCCACGATATTGGCGTTGACCAAAAAGATCTTTTCCTGATCCCCTACCGTGACCTCGGCCTCCGCCGCCTCTACCGGCATCCGGTGGGACAACGCCTCGAAGAGGTCGTTACTTTTCACAGTCACGTGGGCAAGAATCTCCGATGCCAATTTGCCTATGGCTTCCTTGGCGCTAATCCCCAGGGCTCTCTCAGCCTCTTTGTTAACGGTGGTAATGATCCCCTTGTTCCAGTCCAGGGCGATCACTCCCACATTAATATGGGAGAGGATGTACTCCGACTGTCTCTGTAAAAGGTGCCAAACCTCCTGCTGGCTTTCTTCCCTGGCTGCCAACTCCTCTTCGCGGTAAGAAACTTCGGTGATGTCCCGAAAGGAAATAAACGCCCCCAGCACCTCGCCGTCGTCCCGGTAAAGGCGTCGGGTGCTAAAAACATAGTGCCGGATCTGCTTGTTGAAGAACAGCCAGGCGACCGCGTCCACGTACTCTTTGCCCGTTTCCAGGGTTTCGATCAAGGGGTGAAAGTAGTGACCGCGGTCGTCATATTTCTCCCCATGGAAGAAGTAATCACTGAACCCCTTGCCGCGGACCTCCGGGGACCGGATATCCAGGAGCGTTTCCGCCACGCGGTTGACAAACACGAAGTCCCCCTTCCGGTCAAGCACGATCAAGCCTACCGGCAGGTTTTCCAGCGTCCGCTTCAGGAAGGTCGCCTCCTGCAATCCGCATACCCCCAGCAACCAAAATCAGGTCGATAAAAATATGCCACAATTCATTTTATCATCTGACCAATGGTAACCGCAACCATAATTGTACCTGGCTTCCCTGGCGTACAGGAAGTAAGATGCTAGAAGCAAGAAAGAAGAAGGAATTGGCGCTGTCAATTCCCACAAAAATCCTGCTTCCTGCCTCCGGCCTCTCGCTTCCTGATTAATGAAAAGCCCTAATCAAGCTCATACTTATCCTCGTAGAAGCTTACCCCGGGCGTTGGTATGACCGGCGCCGCCTAAATCCAGCGTGCTGCTGTGCTGTTGAACGCCATGAGGGTGCTACCGCGCGCTTTTGTTGTTTAACCACTGGCATAAACCTACCTACAGGTGGAACCATAAGGGAGAACCCAGGTATACGAGGTCCATCCCGGAGCTTCAGGTAGGAGGGGAAGTATGAAACGTTTCAAGGCGCCGGTGATTTTCGCCCTGTTAATCGTACTCTTTGCACTGCTGCCCATGGGTGCCACCGCCCAGGAGGACCAGGGGACCCGGCTGCAGCCGGGAGAAACCGCTCCCAAGGAGGAAAATGCCCCCCGCGGGGAAAACCAGGGGCCCACTACACCCACCCCACCGCCCGGACGCGCCCAGCCGGCCCCGCCGGGCAACGCCAGCCAGTGCGTGGGCTGCCACCGCACCACCAGCCCCGGGATTGTCCGGGACTGGGAGGCCAGCAAGCACGGCAAGGCGGGGGTGGATTGCGCCAGGTGCCACGGCCCGAGCCATGCCGAGTTGAAGCCGGTCTCCGCCGGCACGTGTGGTCAGTGCCATTCCCGGCAGGTCAAGGAGTTTGGCGACAGCAAGCACGCCATCGGCTGGGACCCCAAGATGACCGGAAACTCCCGCTACAAGGCCCTGGCCGAGCCCATCCAGAAACTGGGCTGCGAGAAATGCCACAACATCGGGTACAAGTTTGCGGACAACAGCGTGGGGCGGTGCGACGCCTGCCACACCCGGCATACCTTCTCGGTAGAGGAGGCCCGCGAGCCGGTGGCGTGCGCCAGCTGCCACCTGGGGCCGGACCACGCCCAGATCGAGTACTTCGAGACCTCCAAGCACGGCACTATCTACGCCGCGGAGGGGAACACCGGCCGGGCGCCCACCTGTGTCACCTGCCACCAGCCGGGGGGTAATCACAACGTGAGCCTGAACCTCACCTTCGGCCAGGTTTCCAACGGCGCGGTGCTGAAAGGGGAAAGCGCTCCACCCATCCCCATGCGGGAGATCACCAGGGAAGAATTCGAGAAGAACCGAAAAGGGATGGTGGACATCTGCAGCCGCTGCCACTCCTCTTCTTTCGCCACCAACTACCTGGCCACGGCGGACGAGGTCAAGAAGAAGGCGGACAGCCTGATCAAGGAGGCCACGGATGTCATCCAATCCCTGTACGACGACGGGTTGCTGCCCAACAAGGAGAAAGCCGTGCTGGGCGGGCAGCAGTTGTATTCGGGTACCTCCCAGGTGGAGTCGCTGTTCTTCAAGATGTACAAGTATGACCACATCCACACCTTCAAGGGCGCCTACCACATGAACCCTGACTACGTCCACTGGCTGGGTTGGTCGGAGATGCAGCGCAGCCTCACCGCCATCAAGAGCGAGGCCCAAACCGTGCGGGATCTGGCGGCGCTGCGGGGCAAGGGGCTCCGTTCCTCCTCCGTCTTGCTGTGGGTGGCCGTGGGTCTGGGGGGCTTGGGAGCGATCCTGGCCCTGTTGGCCCTGGCCCGGCGAGGTTAAACCTCAAGATTGAAACGCCCGGAGCTTGAATCCGGGCATTTCTTTGTATCAATTTACCTGTTCAAATCATACTTTTCCTGAATGGTAATCCTAGATGCTCTCTACAGTACATGTTAAAATGAAACGAGAACGGAGAAAAACACCTTTCCTTATGAGAATGAGAATAATATTTCTGAAAAGGTGGTTTTTTCGTCTTGTAGTTTATGCCCTTGAGACTTTAACCAAAATTCACAGCTCTCTGCTACTCTATCTTATATCAAGAGTGTACGTTGTTATGCTGATTTCAGAGGTCGTTATGTTTATTGATTTTCGTGTGGTTTAGCCGACAACGTTACTGGTATATGGGATGGGAGGACGGTACTATGCAATACCAGGAGGGGGGCGCGAAAATGGAGGAGACGATCAACATGACCCTGACCAGTTATCGGTTGGAAGAGGCAGTAGATGGACTCAAACTGCAGGAAGTACAGAATAAATTTTCAGAAGCCACCGGTCTAGCGGCGATTATCGCCGAACGGGACGGAAGCGCTATTACCCGTCCAAGTCATTTTTCCCGCCTTTGCCGCATGATCCGTTCCACCCAATTGGGGAGGGAGGAGTGTTACAAATCCGATGCCCAGGTTGGCATAATGGCTGCCGAGACCGGAAAAACAAGCATGCATTACTGCCACAGCGGATTGATTGACCTGGCCGCACCCCTCATGGTGAATGGCGCCTGTTGGGGTTCAATCTTGTGTGGTCAAGTTTTGCTGTCTAAACCGGGTAAAGAGGAGTTGGGACATGCGGTGTGGAGGGCAAAAAAATTGGGCCTGAACACGGAAGAGTATGTCGATGCCTTCCGGGAGATCGAGGTGGTACCGGAAAACCGGGTGCGAGCGGCGGCTGAACTCCTCCAAATGGTAGCCAATTACATTGTTGAAATGGGTGTGAGCCGGCTCTTCCAGCAAAAACTGGTGGAAGAAATCCGCACCAGGGCCGAAATGGAGCAGGCCCTGCGCTCCTTGGAACTAAAAGCCCTCCAGTCCCAGGTCAACCCCCATTTTCTATTTAATACTTTGAATGCGGCTACCCGCCTGGCACTCTTTGAAAATGCCCCGCGCACCCAGGAATTGGTTCATGCCCTGGCAAGGCTATTGCGCTACAGCCTGCGTAATATCGATCAGATGATACCCCTGCGGGAAGAGATCGACCACGTGAGGAATTATCTCCTTATTCAAAAGGTCAGGTATCAAGATCACATCCAAATATCAATAGAAGCAGATGAGGAAATCCTTGGTTTTTTAATCCCGGCCATGACTCTGCAGCCCTTAGTGGAAAACGCCATCGTTCATGGGCTGGAGCCCAAGGAAGAGAACGGACTGCTGAGTATTGTCGCGTTTGCTGATGGAGAAGAAATGGTGGTTATGATCAGGGATACGGGAGTAGGCATGGAGAATTCTTTAGTGAATCGAGTGCTTAATGAGGGGGGATCGGGTTTTGGCCATACCACCGGTCTGGGTATTCGCAATGTAAACGGCCGGCTTCAGCACTACTTTGGTAAGCAGTACGGGCTGTCAATTTCCAGTACAGTCACAGAGGGTACAGAGGTGACAGTTAGGCTTCCCAGGCTAAGTACATCGCAAACTGAAAGGGTGTGAGTCGTTGACCAGGATATTGGTTGTTGATGATGAGCCGCTGGAACGACAGGCCATTGAGTTCATTATTTGCCGCAGCAACTTGGGAGTTGAAGTAGCAGGGGAGGCCCGTAACGGGGCTGAAGCAATTCGGCGGGCCAAAGAATTACAGCCAGATATCATTTTTATGGATATCAAGATGCCGGGGATTAACGGACTCATGGCAGCCCGGGAGATTAAGGAACTTGTACCTGATGTCGAAATTATCATGCTGACTGCCTACGATGAATTCAGTTATGCCCAGGAAGCCCTGAGACTGGGTGCTGCTGAGTATTTATTGAAGCCTGTCCATCCGGAGGAAGTGATAGCTCTCCTGGAACGGCTGGTAGATAAAGTGTACCTGAAGCGTTACCAGCTGGAGGGGGAGGCACGTCTAAAAGAACAGCTGCGACAGGCGGCCCCTGAATTGCGTACCGGCTTGATCACTGGCCTTATCTTTGGGACCTTTACCAATAGCGATACATTAAAAGTTAAGGCCCAGATGTTAGGGATCCCTGTATTACCTTCTGTTGTACTGGTAGCGGAGATTGACGGGCTGGGGGAAATGGTTGAAGCTGAACGTGAGGCGGTCCGGTATCAGGTCCGCCATCGCATCCAAAAACTTCTGGAGAATTATTCCGCGGAACTGATCGTACCATTGAGTGACGCGATGATCGTGGCCGTATGGAACCACAAGGAATGTGACGCGGCTGATGCAAAAGAGCAGGCCGGGGCTCTCGGTGAAGAGATCAGGCGGTGCGTGGAAAAAGAGACTCCTGTAACAGTCTCGGTAGGTGTGGGGCGTTGTTACGGCGACCCGTTGATGCTGCGTACCTCCTACCTTGAGGCAAGTAGTGCCCAGAAATTAGGCAATTTTTACCTTGGTGGTAATCGAGTGATTCACATTGATGACCTCAAGGCGCTGCAGTCAGGCCCTCAGGTCTACCCCTTTGACAAGGAGCAAGAAATGATTCAACGAGCCCGAAGCGGGGATATGGAGGGAGCCCGTTCTGTTTTTCATGAACTCTTTAACCAATTACTTGAGATTCCGGGTTACCCGCTGAGCCTGGTGAAGGCACGGCTAATGGAAGTGTTAGTGCTGCTGGGACGGGCTTGGATGGAGGCAGGCGCCTCACCCGAGGAGGTGTCCGAGGTGAACCTCAGCTTCCTGAAGACTATACCGCGGTGCGATACTCCAACAGCCCTGTCCAGATGGGCGGAACAGGTAGTCCAAACCTTTGTGGAGAGGGTCAAACCAACTACTGCAAGGGTTTCTTCGTCTGTGGTAGCCCAAGCGGTTCAGTATATCTGGCACAACTTTCACCGGGATATTACCCTTGAGGAGATGTCTAAAGTAATCTTCCTGAGTCCTGACTACTTCAGTCGAGTTTTTAAACAAGAGATGGGCTGTACGTTTATCGAATACCTGACAAAGGCGCGGATTGACCGGGCAAAAGAACTCCTGAGAAAACAGGAATTGTCAGTCAGTGAAGTGGGGAGGCGAATAGGTTATGAAGACCCTAACTACTTTAGCCGAGTTTTCAGTAAGGTGGAAGGGATATCTCCAAGGGAGTTCAGGCGACGCATGACTGGTGATGTGAAATAGTCCAACCATATTTATAGTGCCAGGGGCACTTTTTTTACGTATAGGAAATTATGCTTGCATAAATCCTGTGGATAATTTCCTATACGTGGGGGTTGTTAGGGGGGTCACCCCCTAACTTCAATAAGGAGGGTCACAGCGAAGCGTCCTAGGGAACCATTGGTTCCCTGGGAAAGAACAAAACCACAACCGCTTAATGCCGAAAGGCGTGAAGTGGTTTTGTTCTTGGAAAAGACAATAAAATCATTTAAAAAGACAGGATAGTCCAGGTTTTTTGGAAAAGCGAAGCGGGCCGGCGCAAGGCCCGCGTTTTTGTCCAGCGGGTCTACGGACTAATCCAGAGGGAAGTAGAGAGCCGGAAAGAAATTAAATATCCCAAGATACGTATTCTCCCTCGTATGTTGCTAAAGGGTGAGGAGTAAGAGCGGGGCTAAGAAAGGAGGTGAATAGGAAGTGACGAGTGATGCTTTAGGGATGGTGGAGACCAAAGGCTTGGTGGCGGCTATTGAAGCGGCGGATGCCATGGTAAAGGCGGCTAATGTGAAACTTGTCGGATACGAAAAGATTGGTTCCGGTCTGATAACCGTAATGGTCCGCGGGGACGTGGGAGCAACCAAGGCTGCTACTGACGCGGGCGCGGCGGCTGCTAAAAAAGTGGGTGAGGTAGTTTCGGTGCATGTAATCCCGAGGCCCCATGGCGAGGTGGAAAGAATCTTACCCCAGCTAGGCTAGTGCAGCGGCACAGAATTCTTCGGAGGTGAACTTGCATGGAAGAGCATCTGGTTCAGAAGGTTGTTCAGGAAGTTTTAAAACGAGCCGGTCAGGAACAGGACAACCTCGGAAAGGGGAGTGCTGAAACTATCGGTAACACCGGACCCAAGCACCCGGGTCTGACTGAATTTGTCGGTACAGCCATGGGTGACACCATCGGCCTGGTTATTGCCAATGTGGATCCGTTGCTGCACCAGCAAATGGGGTTGGACAAGAAATATCGCTCGATTGGCATCATTGGGGCGCGCACGGGGGCAGGGCCGCAGATCATGGCCGCGGATGAGGCCATCAAAGCCACCAACACCGAAATTGTATCTATCGAGCTGGCCCGTGACACCAAGGGCGGGGCTGGCCATGGGTGCCTGATCATCTTCGGGGCTGAGGAAGTTTCCGATGCCCGCCGGGCGGTGGAGGTGACTTTGAAGGAGCTTCCCAGGACCTTTGGGGATGTTTATGCCAGTGATGCCGGCCACCTGGAGTTCCAGTACACGGCACGGGCCAGTTATGCGATCCAAAAAGCATTCAATGCACCCGCAGGGAAAGCGTTCGGGCTGATCGTGGGAGCGCCGGCGGCTATTGGTGTGTTGTGCTGCGATACCGCGGTTAAGGCTGCAGAGGTACAGGTGGTGGGGTATGCCAGCCCTGCCAAGGGGACCAGCTTTTCCAACGAAGCCATTTTATTTATGTCCGGAGATTCCGGTGCCGTACGCCAGGCCTTGATTGCGGCCCGCGAGGTGGGGATTGCCCTCCTGGGTTCCATGGGCGACAGGCCTGCGTCGCTGGGTACGCCCTACATTTAAGGCTGTGGCCCAGAAGGAGGAATTAAAGTTGGCTAAGAAATCCAAGCGGTTTGAAGTGGTCGCCAAAAGGCCGGTTAACCAGGACGGCTTTGTGGCAGAGTGGCCTGAAGTAGGGCTTATTGCCATGGGTAGTCCTCACGACCCTAAACCCAGCATCAAGATCCGGGATGGCAAGGTAGTTGAGTTGGACGGGAAAAATCGCGAAGACTTTGATATGATTGACCAGTTCATTGCGGATTATGCTATTGACCTGTCGGTTGCGGAAGAAGTAACGGCCATGGATTCCACCCGGCTGGCCCATGCGCTGGTTGACATCAACATACCCAGGGATGAGGTCATCAAACTTACCAAGGGGATGACACCGGCCAAAATCGTAGAGGTGATCGACCGGCTCAACGTGGTGGAAATGATGATGGCCTTGCAGAAGATGCGGGCCCGCAAAACGCCCTCCAACCAGTGCCATGTTACCAATTTACGTGACAACCCGGTGCTCCTGGCGGCGGACGCCGCGGAAGGGGCCTTCAGGGGGTTTGCTGAAGAGGAAACCACTGTAGGTGTGGTTCGTTACGCCCCGTTCAACGCCCTGGCCTTGCTGGTGGGGTCTCAGACGGGGCGCGGCGGGGTGTTGACCCAGTGCGCGCTGGAAGAAGCCACGGAGCTGCTCTTGGGGATGCGCGGGTTGACTTCCTATGCCGAGACCATCTCTGTTTACGGTACCGAGCAGGTATTCGTAGATGGGGATGATACCCCCTGGTCCAAGGCTTTTCTCGCCTCGGCCTATGCTTCCCGCGGCCTCAAGATGAGATTTACCTCTGGCACGGGGTCTGAGGTCCAGATGGGCTATGCCGAAAGCAAGTCGATGCTTTACCTGGAAACCCGCTGCATTCTCATTGCCAAAGGGGCAGGGGTGCAGGGGCTGCAGAACGGTTCCATCAGCTGTATCGGTGTCCCCGGTGCGGTACCATCGGGAATCCGCGCCGTGCTGGGTGAAAACCTGGTGACGACGATGCTGGACCTGGAAGTAGCTTCTGGTAACGACCAGACTTTCTCCCACTCGGATATTCGCCGCACAGCCAGGATGTTGATGCAAATGCTCCCGGGAACAGATTTCATTTTCTCGGGTTACAGCGCTGTACCGAATTATGACAATATGTTTGCCGGCTCTAACTTCGACATTGAGGACATGGATGACTACCTTGCCCTGCAGCGGGACCTGATGGTGGACGGTGGAGTGAGGCCGGTCAGCGAAGAAGCGGTTATTGCAGTGCGCAATAAAGCGGCCCGGGCGCTGCAGGCGGTTTTTAAAGAATTGGGATTCCCGCCGATCAGTGATGCAGAGGTGGAGGCGGCGACTTACGCTCATGGATCCAACGACATGCCAGCCCGTAAGGTGGCAGAGGACCTGAAAGCCGCTGCCGAGATGATGCAAAGAGGTGTGACGGGCCTGGATGTGGTGAAAGCCCTGGCTAAGAACGGGTTTAATGATGTCGCCGGTAACGTTCTCAACATGCTTAAACAGCGGATTTCCGGGGACTACCTGCATACCTCGGCCATTATCGATCAAAGCTTTCATGTCGTTTCTGCCGTCAATGACCGTAACGATTACCGGGGTCCCGGCACCGGCTACCGTCTGAGCCCGGAACGCTGGCAGGAGATTAAGAGTATTCCTCAGGCCATCAAGCCTGAAGACTTTGATGCGTAGGGAGAGAGGTGAGGGACATGCAGATCAGTTCGGAACTGATTGACCAGATCGTCAGCCAGGTGTTACAACAGTTGGCCGGAAGCAGCCGGCCGGCTGCTGCTGCGGGGTCGTCAACTGTTACTGAAGGAGTGGTCTTGACGGAAAAGGGTGAGGCTCAGCCGGGGCTGAAGAGCGATGAAGTGGTGATCGGGCTGGCTCCTGGCTTTGGTGACAAATTCAACAAGACCATTATAGATATTCCCCATGCACGGGTATTGCGGGAGCTGATCGCCGGTATTGAAGAACAAGGACTGCAGGCCCGGGTAGTACGTGTATTGCGTACGTCCGATGTAGCCTTTATTGGCCATGAAGCGGCCCGGCTTTCCGGCTCGGGGGTCGGAATCGGTATCCAGTCGAGGGGAACTACCGTAATTCACCAGAAAGACCTACAGCCTTTGAACAATCTGGAGCTATTTCCCCAGTCACCTGTCCTCGATCTGGAAACTTACCGGGCTATCGGGCGCAATACCGCCATGTACGCTAAAGGTGAATCGCCTGACCCGGTACCCGTGAAGAATGACCAGATGGCCCGGCCCAAGTATCAAGCCAAGGCGGCGGTCATGCATAACAAAGAGACCGCCTATGTGGTACCCGGCGCCAGGCCGGTAGAACTGGAAATCAGGTTTTGATAGCAACTCTTGGCATGGAGGTGAATGATGTTGGTTAACGAGAAGCTGCTGGAAGAACTGGTGCGGGAGGTAATCCGGCAGATGGAATCAGGTGAGGCCTCTCCACCTGCGGCTTCACCCTCAGGATGTGAGAACCGGGAGGCGTGTGGCTCCTTGGAGCCGGCGCAGGACTACCCGCTGGCCCAAAAACACCCGGAGATGGTTAAAACCATCAGAGGAAAAAGCCTGGCGGACATCACGTTGAACGGGGTTATCTCCGGGGAGGTTAAGCCCGAAGACGTGCGCATTACAGCCGACACCCTTCAGCTGCAAGCGCAGATTGCCGAGGCTTGCGGCCGTAAGCAGTTTGCCCAGAACCTGCGGCGGGCCAGCGAACTGGTAAATATCCCTGACGATCGCATTTTGGAGATCTATAATGCCCTGCGCCCGTACCGTTCTACTAAAGAAGAGCTGATGCGCATTGCCCACGAACTGGAACACAAGTATGGAGCTCACCTTAACGCCGCCTTTATCCGGGAAGCGGCAGGGGTGTATGAGCGGCGTAAGCGCCTGCGGGCAGGTTAGCGGGCCTGGAGGTTCTGATGACCCCACTTTATCGGTATGGAGTGTTGGCCTATGGTGTTGGTAGCAGGGGTGGATATCGGAAACAGCACCACAGAGGTGGCTCTGGCCCGGGTTGCAGGGGGCAAGACTGAGTTTTTGTCCAGCGCCCTGGTCTCTACCACCGGAGTGAAAGGGACACCTGACAATATCCCGGGAATACGCATTGCCCTCGAAGAAGCTCTCCGAGAGGCAGGTTGTCACTTGGATGAGTTAAGTCTAATCCGGATCAACGAGGCTACCCCTGTAATCGCTGACGTGGCAATGGAGGCAATTACAGAGACTATTATTACTGAGTCCACCATGATTGGCCATAACCCGGCAACCCCCGGAGGGGTTGGACTGGGGACGGGTACCACTATCCCTGCCGGCGAGTTACCTGGGTGCCCCCCGGGGGAAAAGGTGATTGCCATTGTCCCCGGTAGTATGGACTTTGCCGAAGCTGCCGGCCTGATCAACGCGGCACTGGACCGCGGTGTTCAGGTGGGTGGTGCTATCGTCCAGAAAGATGACGGTGTATTAATCGCTAACCGCCTTTCTCGCCCACTGCCAGTAGTAGATGAGGTGCGGTTGTTGGAACGGGTGCCGCTAGGGATGCCGGCGGTGGTGGAGGTCGCTTTACCAGGGCAGGTTGTCCGTACTCTCTCCAACCCTTACGGTGTAGCAACGGTATTTGGGTTGACGCCGGAGGAGACTAAAAATGTCGTTCCCATCACCCGGGCACTGATTGGAACCCGTTCAGCGGTGGTAATCAAGACGCCTGCGGGTGACGTGAAGGAGCGCAGGATCCCGGCGGGTTGCATCAGCTTGTCCGGCCGGGAACGCAGGGTAGAAGTTGACCTGGAAGAAGGCGCGGATGCCATCATGGAGGCCATGGAAAAGGTAAAACCATTACAAGATGCCTCCGGGACGCCCGGGACCAACGTGGGTGGGATGCTGGAACGGGTACGGCAGGTAATGTCGGACCTTACAAAGCAGGACCGTGATCAGATCCGTATCCAGGATATTTTAGCGGTAAACACCTTTGTCCCGCAGAAGGTCCGGGGCGGCTTGGCGGGGGAGTTTTCCTCCGAAGATGCGGTGGCCATGGCGGCCATGGTCCGCACTTCCCGCCTCCCGATGCAGGAAATAGCTTTGAAGCTAGGACAAGAAACAGGGGTGCGGGTAGAGATCGCCGGAGTGGAGGCCCACATGGCCATTCTGGGGGCACTGACGACGCCGGGT
The DNA here is from genome assembly GCA_000987045.1 of Clostridiales bacterium PH28_bin88. Lineage (GTDB taxonomy): Bacteria > Bacillota > PH28-bin88 > PH28-bin88 > PH28-bin88 > PH28-bin88. The sequence continues at coordinate 35,413 of LAKY01000031.1, forward strand.
ACATCCAGGCCTTTAGCAATCCTTGACCTGGGAGGGGGATCCTCTGACGCTGCCGTGATAGGTAGGGACGGGCAGATCAATGCCGTTCACCTGGCGGGAGCGGGTGACATGGTGACCATGCTGATCGCCTCCGAGCTAGGCCTGGAGGACCGGAGCGTGGCGGAAGACATTAAGCGGCATCCCGCGGCCAAAGTGGAGAGCCTGTTTCACCTGCGCTTGGAAGATGGGACGGTGCGGTTTTTTGAAGAACCATTAGATTCTAGGCTGTTTGCCCGTGTAGTGATCCTTAAAGAACATGATATGATTCCCGTTCCTGGCAGGCACAGCCTGGAAAAGGTCAGGACGGTACGGCGAGATGCCAAGCGCAAAGTGTTTGTTACCAACGCCATCCGCGCTTTGGCTCAGGTAGCGCCTGCCGGCAACCTCCGCTTAATTGATTTTGTTGTGATGGTAGGGGGTTCAGCTCTGGATTTTGAGATTGCGGACCTGCTATCTGATGCCCTCGCTGCTTATGGGGTGGTGGCCGGTAGGGGTAACATCCGGGGATCAGAGGGACCGCGAAACGCAGTGGCTACTGGCCTGGTGCTTTCCTATGCCGCTCAACAGCAAGGACATTTCCCTCAGGCGGGTTGAAAGAGAGGTAAAGGGTGATGACCCCGCAATCCGGTTCTCAGCAACTACCGGGCTCCTTTTCTATGAGACCCGAGGTGGTTGTGAGTTACCATAAGTCTATGGGTGGCTCCCGCATTTTACGGGAAGTGGCTCTTGGCATGGAGGAAGAAGGGATTCCCTGCCGGCTGATGGAAGGGGAAGGGGACGCGGACCTCCTGGGCCGCCAGGCAGCAGAACAGTCCCCTCTTAAGGTGGGGGTTGGTTTGGACAGGGAGGGTACGATCGTGCTGCACCATCAGCGACTCCACCTCAGGTTCCCGCTCTTTCGCCTCCAGGCGGAGGTTGGATCTCCGGAGCGGGTAAGGGGACTGGGCGCCAACGCAGCGCGCCTGGTTAAAGGGATACCGTTCAAGGATCTGTGAAGGGCTGGAAGAGTATATAACGCCGTGTGGTAGTGGGAGGTACAAGGAGGGGACAAGATGAAGGGCATGGCCCTCGGGTTAATTGAAGCCGTTGGGCTGGTAACGGCAGTAGAGGCGGCGGACGCTGCGGTGAAGTCCGCCAATGTGGAGCTTTTGGGATATGAACTCACCCGCGGGGGCGGCCTGGTGGTTGTGAAGGTAATGGGCGAGGTCGGGGCTGTCAAGGCCGCTGTGGACGCTGCTGCTGCCGCCGCCAGCCGGGTGGGAAAGGTATGGGCGGTTCATGTCATTCCCAGGCCCCATCACGAAACACAACTGGTGACCAAGCATGTAGACCGGGTCAGTACCGGCAGTGCCGGAGAAGATCAACCCGGCGCCGGCGGGCAGGAAGCCGTGGCACAGGAAGCAGAACAACAAGCAGCGGGGCTTTTACCTGATCCGGAGACTTCTGCAGTCCAACCCGGTGAAAGTCAGCAATCCCCCCTGACGGAGGTATGCAACCTGTGCGGGGACCCGCTTTGCTCCCGCCGTAAAGGGGAGCCCAAGACAAACTGTATTCACTACAAATCCAGGGATGAACAGGAGGGTTCAAGATGAAAGGTGAAGCATTGGGAATGGTCGAGACGCGTGGCTTGATTGGGGCCATTGAGGCTGCTGATGCCATGGTTAAGGCAGCCAACGTTACCCTGGTGGGATACGAAAAGATCGGTTCAGGTCTGGTAACAGTGATGGTGCGGGGGGATGTAGGGGCTACCAAAGCGGCTACCGATGCCGGCGCTGCCGCGGCGAAGAAGGTAGGAGAGGTAGTATCCGTACATGTGATCCCGCGGCCCCACAGTGACACGGAAAAGATCCTGCCCAAGCTGGGATAACCAGTGGGAATAATGCGGAATATGTCAGCGGGGTGTTGGGAAGGTGAGCCATAACCTGGGAGAAACAGTAAACCGGGCAGAGGTTGAAGCAGCGGTGCGCCGGGTGGTAGCATACCTGGTCGCCAAATGGCCGGACGCTGGTCCGGCCCTTGACCCCACCCATGTACCGGTGGGGGTCTCGGCACGGCATGTCCACCTGTCCGGGGAGGATTTGGAAAGGCTATTCGGGAAGGGCTACCAGCTCACCAGGTTGCGGGAACTTCAGCCGGGGCAGTTTGCCGCCAAAGAATGTGTTACGCTGGTGGGACCGCGGGGTGTGCTGCAAAACGTACGGATTTTAGGCCCCGCCAGGTCGCAGACTCAGGTAGAAATATCGCGGACGGACGGATACGCCCTGGGACTCAATCCCCCCGTACGGGATTCGGGCGACCATGCCGGGTCACCGGGGGCAGTGCTCGTGGGCCCTCGGGGGGCTGTATCCTTGGAACAAGGGGTAATCTGTCCACTCCGCCACATCCATATGCCGCCCGACCATGCGGAACGCCTGGGATTGCGGAATAAACAGCGTGTACGGGTTAGAGCGGAGGGAGAGCGCAAAGCAATCTTTGACGAGGTGCTGGTGCGAGTGGCGCCGGACTTTCGCCTGGAACTGCACTTGGATACTGATGAGGCCAATGCTTCTGGCCTCAGGAATGGGGATACGGTACAAATCCTTCTTGAATAAAGAGATAAAATGCGGGAGATGAAGTCTTAAACAAAAGCGTCGCCGCCTGGGTGTGTGGCGCTTACGCGGGAGGGTCAAGATGGATACGGATACTGCAGCACTGAAAAGAGCAAACCAAAAAATCAGGCAGCTTTGTAGCCGGATGCATGGTAAAGAACCCGTAGCCAGTGAGGGCCCTTTGCGTGTGGGGGTAGATCTGGGTACCGCCAACGTGGTAGTGGTGGTGGTGGATGCCTCGGGAGAACCGGTAGGTGGCGCCCTCACCCCGGCGGCGGTTGTAAGGGACGGGTTGGTGGTCGAATACGTGCGAGCTATTGAGATTGTGCGGTCCCTGGTTGCCGGCTTACAGGCCAAGATCGGACGCCCCCTGAAGATAGCCGCTACTGCCGTACCCCCCGGTACGGGCCGTACCGATACCGCCGCGACGGCCCATGTGGTTGAAGCCGCTGGTCTGGAAGTGCTGGCAGTAGTGGATGAACCTACCGCAGCCGCTACCCTGCTGGAAGTAACGGATGGGGTGGTAGTGGATGTGGGGGGAGGCACCACCGGGATCTCTATCCTGCAAAACGGGCAAGTGGTGTATACCGCCGATGAACCTACCGGAGGAACTCACTTCACGCTGGTGACTGCCGGGCATTTTGGCATCTCCTTGGAAGAGGCCGAGGCCATTAAGGTGCAAAGAGAAAAACAAAAGGACCTGGCGCCTCTTCTGACCCCTGTGATGGAGAAAGTGGCAACCATTGTGGAACGTCATCTCCGGGGTTTCCAGGTACCACGGATCTACCTGGTAGGTGGTGCGGTAGCTCTGGAAGGGTTTGAACAAGTTATCGCTAAACACTTGGGCGTTCCCGTGGCAAGGCCCCAGGAGCCGCTCCTGGTTACACCGCTGGGGATTGCCCTTAGCTGCCCGGTGAAGTGAGGTGAAGGGCTGTGACTATTACCACGGACTCACTGGTGGAGAGGGTCGTGACAGAGGTATTGCGCCGGCTTTTGGATTTACACCCGGAGGCGCTGCGGGCCTGTAGGGCTAATTCCCAAAAAGAGGGCCCTGCTCGGGTTTTGGTAGTGCTGACGGGCGGGACTATCGGGTTTGGTGTGGCCCTGGAAGAATTAGCGCGATTGAAGGTTGAGCGACCGGGCGGTGTGGAATATGACCTGATCCTTTCCCGATCAGCGGCTAAAATCAATAACCCTCAGGAAATCAAGTCCCGGCTTGGAGCCAGGTACTTGTTGGTCGAGGGGGATGACGATTTAACCAATTTACCGTCTCCCGGCGAGATATTGCGAAAGGCCGACCTGGTGGCTGTACCGGTGCTTACTCGTAACACTGCAGCCCATGCAGCCGCGCTCCTGACAGATACCTTGGCCTCTTTGTTGATTATTGACGGGTTGATGTGCGGGAAGCCGGTGGTGGCTGTCAGAAATGCGGCGGATCCCTCTGACCCGGCGTGGGCGCGAATGGGCATGGGTAATTCATCGCCCGGGCTGTGTGAGGGCTTCCTGGCAAATCTCAAAAGGCTTGAGAACTATGGCGTAGAGTTGGTGCAAGCTGCTGAATTGGCGAAGGCTGTAGCACAAAAACTTGCAGGTAACCCGCCCGAGAAGGCCGCGCCGGGCAGGGCTCCTGGCGCGAGAGAAGTACAGTCACAGGTTTCGGAAAAGGATGGCGGCAACCGGTGGCGCCCGGTGTTCACACGAGCCGACATAACTAATCTTGCTCGCGATAACGGTGTGCTGCGCCTGCCCAAGGGCGCCATGCTGACTCCTCTGGCGGTGGATGCCATTCGGGAGTTAGGTCTGACTGTGGCCGAGGATTAGGATTACCGCAGGGAAGGGTGAGGGTATTTGCTCATCGGTAGGGTTGTGGGTACGGTGGTCGCTACTCGCAAGGACGAGAGCCTGGTCGGTTCCAAATTGTTGATTGTCCAGATCTTTGACTGTAAAGGTGGATCGGCCAAGGTTGAGGGTCGCGGGCAGGTAGTGGCGGTGGATTCTGTCGGCGCCGGCGTCGGCGAGTTGGTGCTGGTGGTGACAGGTAGTACTGCGTCCCGGGTGATGGCCAGGCAAGAAGCTCCGGTGGATGCGGCGGTGGTCGGCATTGTCGATACCCTTGAGGTGTTGCCGGACACTGGTGAATAGGGCGCCTTCATAGTTATTGCTTAATACCGGTATGGGAAATGGTGGTAATCAATATGAGCCGGATATACACCCGAACGGGAGATCAAGGAGAAACAGGCCTCCTGGGGCCGGTGCGCGTGCCGAAGTTCCACCTGCGGGTGGAGGTAAACGGTACCCTGGATGAGGCGGGGGCGGCGATGGCCCTGGGCCGTTCAATGGTGAGGGACTTCTGGGTATCGCAGGTAGTAGAGCGGGTGCAGCGGGAGATGTTTCTCCTGGGTGCTGAGGTAGCTTCCGCAGGTGGGGCTGCCGCCACTTCCCTTACGGCAAGCCATGTACAGGCTCTGGAGAGGGATATTGATCACGGTACGGGAAGGATACCACCCATGCGGCGGTTCATTGTTCCCGGGATGTCCACGGGGGCCGCGGCTCTTCACCTGGCCCGTACCATTATCCGGCGTGCTGAGCGGCAGGCGGTCAAACTAGCCCGGCAGGAGGGGCTAAGGCCAGAGATATTGAGCTACCTGAACCGTCTCTCCGACCTCCTGTTTGTCCTGGCCCGGGTGGAGGAGCATGAAGCCGTGATCGAGCTGGTTAAACAGCAGGTTATCCAAAAATTAAGGGAAGGAAATGCTGGCGGTATATGGCTTAATGAAGCCGCTAACGCAACACGGGTATGGGGGAGGCAACATGTAATGGTGGGCGAGGTTTCTTTGGAGGTTGCCAAAAAGCTGTTGGAAGCGGCAGAGGTGAAAGCAGAAGCCATAGGTGTTCCTGTGGTGGTGGCGGTGGTGGATACCGGTGGCAACCTGGTGGCGTTGCACCGGATGGACGGTGCGCTGCTGGGGAGCCTGGACATAGCGATTAACAAGGCCTTTACGGCTGCGGCTTTTAAAATGGAAACCGGACGGTTGAGTACCCTGGCCGCTCCCGGTAGCCCTTTGTTTGGCATCAATACCACCAATGGGGGGCGGGTAGTGACCTTCGGGGGGGGCTTCCCGCTGGCTGGTGAAGGGCGGGTGTTTGGGGGTATCGGAGTTAGCGGCGGTACGGTAGATGAAGACGAAATTGTGGGACGGTCTGCCCTGGAGGTATGGGAACGAATAACCCGGGGCTTATTAGGAAATTAGAAACGAAAGGCGATGGGGGAAAAGGAGATGCAGATAGACCAGGCGCGGATCGCGGAAATCGTGGAAAGAGTGGTGGAAAGTTTTGAGGGCCGGCTGGGACAGGAAGTGGCAACCGGTGGGATCTTTTCTACCGTAAGCCAGGCGGTAGAAGCCGCAGTCGGGGCTCAGAAACGATTGTCTTTACTGGACAGGGAGAAGCGCGAACAACTGGTGGCTGCCATGCGGGAGGCGGCCATGGCCAACGCACGGCTGCTGGCGGAAATGGCTGTCAGGGAGACCGGCATGGGCCGCGTTGAGGACAAGATCCTTAAAAACCTTCTGGCAGCACAGAAAACGCCGGGCACCGAGGATCTGCAAACTCAGGCGTATACAGGGGATCATGGGCTTACCCTGCTCGAAATGGCGCCCTTTGGGGTGATCGGCGCTATCACTCCGGTAACTAACCCCTCAGAAACCATTATCAATAACAGCATTGGGATGATTGCCGCGGGAAACGCGGTGGTGTTCAGCCCCCACCCATCAGCCCGGTCAACTTCACTTAAAACTGTTGAGATTTTGCACGAGGCCATCGTTCGGGCTGGCGGCCCCTGCAACTTAATCGCCGCAGTCCAAAAGCCTTCCATGGAGGCTGCCCAAGCATTAATGGGTCATCCTGGGGTGAACATGCTGGTGGCTACCGGGGGTCCCGGAGTGGTGCGTGCGGTTCTTTCTTCGGGAAAGAAGGCCATCGGAGCAGGGGCCGGAAATCCGCCGGTAGTGGTGGACCAAACAGCGGACATAGATAAGGCTGCCCGGGATATTATTGCCGGGGCGAGTTTCGACAACAACCTGCCGTGTATCGGCGAAAAAGAACTGATTGTGGTGGAAGAGGTGGCAGACCGGTTGATCCAGCGGCTGCAACGAGAAGGCGCTTACATCCTCCGGGCTGGCGACATAGATGCCTTGACCCGCGCTGCATTTATCGTCAAAGAGGATGGAGGCGGCGGATGCACCGCGACCGCCCGTAAATTGGCTCCCAACCCCGCCTTTATCGGCAGGGACGTGGGAATGATCCTGCGGGAGATCGGCATTGATGTAGGCCGGGATGTTCGCCTGGCCGTCATGGAGGTCGGTCCTGACCATCCCTTTGTTACCCATGAACAGATGATGCCGGTATTGCCACTGGTCAAGGTGTCAACTGTAGAAGACGCCATTGCCCTGGCCGTCAAGGTGGAACACGGTAACCGGCATACAGCCATCATGCACTCCAAGCATGTGGATTACATGACTGAATTGGCTCGTAGCATCAAAACAACTATTTTCGTCAAAAACGCTCCTTCTTACGCCGGGATCGGGGCGGGGGGAGAAGGCTTTTGCAGCTTTACCATCGCAGGGCCGACCGGGGAGGGGCTAACCTCAGCAAGGAGTTTTACCCGCCAGCGGCGCTGTGTCTTGGTAGACGGCTTCAGGATTATCTGAGGTGGTGGAACAACCTGTGGAAAGCTCAGCTAAGTCTGAAATCATAGAGGCCATCAAGTCGGCGGGCGTGGTAGGGGCCGGTGGCGCGGGCTTCCCCACCCATATTAAAGCCGCCTCAATGGCCGAGTACGTTATCGCCAATGGAGCGGAGTGCGAACCCCTGGTAAGGTGCAACCAGGAGTTACTTCTAAAAGAACCCGAAAAGGTCGTGGCCGGGCTTGAACTGATGGTTGAGGCTACAGGAGCCAAGCAAGGCATCATTGCCATTAAAAGAAAGAATAAAGCAGCTGCATCCCTGGAAAAACTGGCGGCTGAAAAGGAGCATCTAAGGATACACTATTTGAAAGATTTTTACCCTGCCGGTGATGAACACGTATTAGTTTATGAAGTAACCGGCCGGGTGGTTCCTGAGGGAGGCATCCCGCTGGCGGTGGGGGCGGTGGTCAGTAATGTGGAAAGCCTGTACAATGTGGCCGCAGCGGTCGGCGGGCAGCCGGTTACGGATAAGATGGTTACCGTAACCGGGGCGGTGCAGGTTCCTGTCACTGTACGGGTCCCCCTGGGTACAGCCGCCCGTGAGCTGCTGGCCTTGGCCGGTGGCCCAACAGTGACGGATTATGCTGTTATTGAAGGCGGCCCGATGATGGGGAAGCTCGTAGAGGAGGATGCCCCGGTCACCAAAACAACGGGTGCTTTCATCGTCCTGCCTGCCGAGCACCCGGTGGTATCTGCCCGGCGAGCTTCCTGGCGTACCGTGCTGGGACGGGCTAAGGCTGTATGCTGCCAGTGCAGGTTTTGTACCGATCTTTGCCCACGTTACCTGCTGGGGCACGGGCTGGAACCCCACCGGGTCACCCAGCTGGTAGCTTACGGGATCGCAGATGCAACTGCCATGACCCGGGCCTTGCTTTGCTCGGAGTGTGGCCTTTGTGAGGCTTACGCTTGCCCGATGGGGTTAAGCCCGCGTTACCTGCATGCAGAACTTAAGCGTGAGCTGGGCCGGCAGGGCATTAAGCACCCGGGCGGCCTGCCGGAGGTTTTGAGACCCGATCCATGGAGAGAGTACCGGCGCGTGCCGGTACCAAGGCTGGTGGCCCGCCTTGGATTGGCTCAGTTTGACCGGCCTGCTCCCTTCCAGCCAGTGTCCATGAGTCCGGCCAGCGTGACCATCCCTTTAAAGCAGCACGTGGGTCTTCCCTGTGTGCCAACGGTGAGCGTGGGAGAACGGGTGTCGAAAGGACAGGTAGTGGGTACAATTCCAGAAGGGTCGCTGGGGGCGGTTCTCCGGGCCAGCATGGATGGACTGGTTACGGAGGTAACGGACCGGGACATCACTATTGAAGCATTGGCTTGAGGTGATTAGCTATGAAAAAAGCGATTGGGCTGGTAGAGTGGAAGGCGATCGGCCTGGGCATCGTGGGGACCGATGCGATGGTAAAATCCTCACCGGTAGAGTTAATCCAGGCTACTACCGTCTGCCCCGGGAAGTATGTGGCGCTGGTGGCCGGTAATGTGGGGGCGGTGGAGAATGCCGTCAAAAACGGGGTGGCGGCGTACCCCGAGGGAGTGATCGGCCAGCTGGTCCTGCCCAATGTGCATCCGGACGTTTTTCCTGCCCTGGCCGGCGCAACAGAACCAAAAAGTGATCGAGGCGCCCTCGGTATCATTGAAACATTTTCTGTTGCTCCGGCGATACGGGCGGGCGATGCGGCGGCTAAAGGCGCCCTGATCAATCTGTTGGAGATCCGGCTGGCCCGGGGTATGGGAGGAAAGTCCCTGGTGTTGTTGCAAGGAGAGGTAGGGGCTGTCCGCACTGCCGTTGAAAGAGGCCGTGAGGCTGTGGAAGAAGGAATGCTGGTAGCGGGGGTAGTGATCCCATCTGTTGATCCGGCCTTGCTGCGGGAAGTGCTTTAAGTTATGCGAGGAGGAAGCGGAAGAGGGGGTGATTTAAGAAAAAGAAGATAGGAAAGGTAGAATGGCGTGAGCGGTGGGCGAAAAGTCAAGGTGGTAAATGGTTCAACGAGAAAAGGAGGAAAAAAATGAGTACAAAAATCATGATCGCACCCAATCGCTATGTTCAGGGTCCCGGAGCATTGGGGGAACTTGGGGCACAGGTCAAGCAACTGGGTAATCAGGTATTTATCACCGCGGGTAAAACAGCCATGGCCCAGACCCAGGAGGCCATCCGGAATAGTCTTAACGCTGAGGGACTGGGCGTAACCTTTGAGGTCTTCCGCGGTGAGTGCTGTGACACCGAGATCGAGCGTCTTAAGGCGGCGGCCACGAATACCGCCAGTAATGTGGTAGTCGCAGTGGGGGGCGGCAAGGTGATTGACGCCGGAAAAGCCGTAGCGTGCCTGATGAATGTTCCTGTTGTGATTATCCCCACAATCGCAGCTACTGATGCTCCCTGCAGCGCCCTGTCGGTAATTTACACTGAAACCGGTATATTTGACCGTTACTTCATCCTTCCCTCCAACCCTGACCTGGTACTGGTGGATACTTCTATCATCGCCCAGGCGCCGGTACGCTTCCTGGTCGCCGGTATGGGGGATGCTCTGGCTACCTGGTTTGAGGCTGACTCCTGCGCAAAAGCGGCGGCCAAAAATATTCCCGGCGGCCGGACTACCGCATCGGCCCTGAGCCTTGCCCGGCTCTGCTACGACCTGTTACTGGAGTACGGTGAAGCTGCCAAGCTGGCTGTCGAGAAAGGGGTTGCCACTCCGGCGGTGGAGAAGGTGGTTGAGGCCAATACCTTGCTGAGCGGTATCGGATTCGAAAGCTCGGGGCTGGCTGCCGCCCACGCCATCCACGACGGCTTCACCGTGCTGGAAGAAACCCACCACAGTTACCACGGGGAAAAGGTGGCCTTCGGCACCCTGGCGCACCTGGTCCTGGAGGACCGTTCCACCGCACAGATCAACGAAGTACTGGAATTCTGTGTTAAAGTAGGTCTGCCGGTGACCCTTGCCGAAATCGGGGTAACTGACCCCACCCCGGAAAAAATCATGCAGGTGGCGGAAAAAGTCTGTGAGCCCGGGATGATGGTGCATAACATGCCCTTCCCGGTAACTCCGCAGATGGTTTATAACGCGGTTATTGGTGCTGATGCTATCGGATGCGCCTATTTGGCAAAAAAGAGCAAGTAAAATCTTAACCTTGTACGGTTTGGCAGTTAGATTAAGAGCAAAACAGTAGGGAGGAATAGAACAATGGGTCCTTTACCACTCGCTTTGAGTATTGGCATCCTGGCAGGGATCTGGACTTACGTTTCCGGGATCACTGGCCTGTTGACATGGCCTGCTTTTGTCGGATGGGCGCTTTTCTTCGCCGCCGGTGGGGACAAGAACGCGATCGTAAAGACAGGGGCGCCAATTATTTGCGGGGTTATTCTAGGTTATCTGTCCGTTGTAGCGGCGCCTTACCTGGGTTCCGCCTTGGGGCTGGCCATTGCGGTAACCATTATAGCCATTATAATGGTAATGCTCTCGCCGGTCAGTATTTTCACCTTTGTGCCGGCTCAGTTTGCCGCCGCAGCCAGTTTCTTCGGGGCGGGGGCCCAGTTCGTACCCGCTATCGTACCTTTGCTTTTGGGAGTGCTTTTTGGCTACCTTTCCGCCGTTCTGCCTGGAATCTTTGCCGGGGAGAAAAAGAAAGGCGTGGCGGCTTAGGCCGGGTGCGCGTAGACAACTCACTGTGACTACGAAAGACCCTTACGACTTGCTCGTGAGGGTTTTTTGCAGGCTGCTTAACTTCCGGTTTGGCAAATTCTTTTTTTAAAAACCAGCAGGAATTTGAAATTTTACCACGAAACTATGTAAGCGAAAGTGTATCATAGTAGAGGGAAAATACCATATACGGGTAATAGGTAGTAGGGGGACAAGGCCTTGATCAGGTCAACGAAAAAGAATTTGCTTATATCTGTTTTTCTGTTGTTAGGAATACTTTTTTTGGTTTTTAGCAGCGCCTTGGCGGGAGAACCGGACGCTGCCTATAAAGACATAGAAGCGATGTTCATGGCCCCCGACTTTTGCGGCAAGACCCTGGCGGAGTGCCCGGCCACTGTTTCAGAAAACATGCGCCAGGAAATTAAGGCCATGTTGCAGGCGGGGAACAGTAAAGACCAGATTGTCAACACGTTTGTTAACAAGTACGGGTACGAGATCCTGGCGGCACCCCCCAAGCAGGGGTTCTTCCTGACGGCCTGGGTTCTTCCGGTGATCGCCCTCGTACTGGGGATCTGGATTATGTATGCGTTCCTGCAACGGGCGCAAAGGGGCAAGAGCCCGGCGGCCCGCCGTCGTTCCCAGGAAAATCAGCCAATCGACTTGGACCTGCAGGAACGGATTCAAGAAGAGGTATTGCGTAGGCTATGAACAGAGGCCGGGAACGGGGTCATCCCCTCCCGGCCTTTTCCGCTTGCATTGGGTGATTTACAGTCCGCCGCCCTTGGGCGCGAAGGTGGCGCAATCGGTCATTTCAGTATCCCGGGCATTGGGGGGCTGGATCTCGATGCTCTCAGCCCTGCAGCGGTCACCGTTTTCCCAGAAGGTGCAGCTGTTGACCACACACTTTACGCGCCCGATGGGGCTGCCGGATTTATTCACTCTGCCAGGCATGACTAAAAACCTCCTTTCTTTTATTTCTGTTTTATATTTCTCAGGTACGGCCGGAATTATACTGTTTGGGACGCAAGTCATGGCAAGACATGGCAACAAGACAAGTAGAAGACAAAGACAAGGGGACGGTTCCCTTGTCTTGCAGGCAGTGGAAACAATCACCGCTTTGGAAATGACGTACCTGAATAGTTCTTGTGCTTCCTTGCTTCACCCTAAAATACTTCTTCGTGTTTCCCAATGATATAGAATGTGTTAATTTGAGCGCTACCCACTGATTTAACCTCAACGACGATTCGGATTGACATATTGACGCTGATTTCAAAAAAATTGTCAGTACCTTGAACCTTTTTAAAGCGTAAGAAGGGGTGGGTAGGATCTTTCATGAACAGGTCGATGGCCTTGGTGGCTTGTTTCTTGGCTGCGCTGTCAAGTCCCAGAAATTGTTTGTCGAATTTACGGGTAGATCGGAACTTCCTAGTCATCATCCAAACCTTCCAAAAACTCGTCGAGATTGGTGAATTCCCGCACCCTACCAGAATCCACGTCTCTGTTTGCTTCCAACATGTCTTTTTGAGTTTTTTCGGCCCAAAAGTAGGCTTGGCTTGACGGGATAAGCCTATATGGTTCCATTACTATTTTGTTACCCTCTATACGAACGTCAAGCATATCACCTTCGGCAATATTCAGTTTCTGTCTGATGTCCTTTGGCAAACTAATCAAATTGCGCTTCTGCACCAATACTCTATGAGATTTTAGCTTCTTACTGACTGTAGTCAAAATTACACCTCCTATCTATTTCTGTAATAACAGTTTAACCGTAATGACGTAAAAACACAACACCATTGGATGGCTTTTAACCTGTCCGAGAGTGTATTATCCAAAAAATACACGGGAGGGCACGTAATTACCCTCCCGTTCTTGTCTTCCCCTTTGTATTCTACCTTGTAGGCTTGTATTGCTCCCGCACGCTCCTGATGGAGTCGTCCAGCAGTTTGTCCACGTACTTGACGTTGTGGATGCCCCAGCTCCGGTCGTTCTTCACCAGCTTGTAGTTGATGTAGGCGTTTTCCAGCACCAGGTCCGGGTCGTCGTCAAAGGGCAGGGTGCCTCCCCGGTGGCAGGTGGCGCACTTGTCGCCGGGCTTGAAGCCCGGGAGCACGCCGTTGTTCCGCTCCTTGAGGAGATGCCCCAGCAGGACCCACTTCTCGTAAATACGCCGCTGAGCTCCGTTCAGGTCGAAGGTATCAATACCGGTATGACACTTTTGACACGGGGCCAGGTTCAGGACGTCGTCCTTTTCACCGGGGTTGCGCAGCAAGTCGGGGTTGTCCGCTCGCGGCCCGTACCCTCCCAGGACGCCGTTGGGGCCCGCGTCCCGCATGCGCAAAGTGTGGTCGCCCACCAGGCGGATGCCCCTGGCGTCTACCGCCCGGTTGGAGGTATCCATGTGGCAGGTGACGCACTTTTTCTCCGTCAGGTGGGGGTTGGCAAACTGGTAGTTTTCTCCCGGGTACTCGTAACCGTTCCTGAACTCACCGGCCATTCCCTTCAGGATGGCGTTCTGCCACTTTTCATAGTGGCAGGTGTTGCAGGTCTCGCCAGGAGTGCCGTCCCGCAGGGTGGCGCCTGGCCTATCCGGGTGCGGGTCGTGGCACGTGGCGCAGCTGATGCCTTCCTCGTCCCTGGCGGGCATTTTGTCCCGGTCCAGGGGGCTGAAGTTGACCTCGTGAAACTCCTTCCCCTTGGCGGCCGCCAGTTCCGCCCGTTGGGCGTGGCCCTTGGCGTAGTGGCAGCCGGTGCAGTTTAAGAGCAGCGCCGGGATGATCTCCTGATACCCGTAAGAGTCGCCGTCGCTGTGACGGGACTTCTGCCACTGGCCGTATTCCTGGTGGCACTGGCCGCATAAACCGGAGCGGTAGGTGAGGCCGATGGTTTCCTTCTTTTGCCCTGTGCTGGCGGCCAGGTGTTCCTTCCCGGGGCCGTGGCAGGACTGGCAGTGGGGCGCTGCGGCGGCTTTTTCGCCCGTGGCGTAGGTGGCCGTCCTGCCGTGGCTGGTCCACTGCCACCCTTTCAACTTGTCTGCGTGACACCCCTGGCAGGCCGCCTCGGCTACCAGGCCGCCGGACAATACCAGAATGTCTACTGAAGCCGGGACACTGGCCAGGGAGCCGTCTTCCACCACCAGGGTGGCCCGGTACCGGCCGGGTTTCTCTGCTTTAAATAACGGATACTGGACGGCGGTACCCGGGGTATCGCCGCCGGCGCTCTTCAACAGGGAGGATACGTCTTCCCACGCTCCGGTGCCCGCCAGGGCGTAGGACAGGCTCCAGCGCCACCGGAACTGCCGCTGGTAGTGGTCGTGGTTCTTGCCGTACATGTCCGGTTCATTCCCTCCTGGGTTGTACAACTCCGGTGAGGAGACGTTGGCATCTATTCCCCAACCGCGTAAATATACCGTTTCCCCGGCGGGAATCACTCCCAGGCCACTGGTAAGACTGGTGCCCGCGGCAGGCTGTTTCTGTAAGGGGGCCGGTCCCGGAACAACCGAGGCGACCGCTTCCGGCGCCACGTTGACCGCTTGCACCGTAACCTCCGCGGTACTGGCCTTGCCGGGGTAGACCGGGTTGGTCAAGTACAGCCGGAGTGTATACTTCCCGGGGCTGGGCGGAGTGAAGGTAAAGGTATAGGGGTCATCCCCGGGCAGGGTAGAAGCCGCCAGCTGCAAGGGAGCCGCCGTCTTGGCATAGGGGTCCGTCAGGAGTTTTCCCGCGGCGTCCCGGATCTCCCAGCGAAAACCGTGCCGGGAGGCGTTTTGGCTCGAATAGGCACTTAAAGAGACAGGTGTATTATAAGGGACGGCGCCTCCATCGCCCAGTACTTCCAGGCCCGCTACCGGTTCTCCCTGGGGAGCGGGGAACAGGAAAACCTGGGTGTTGTTCAAGCCTTTACCCAAGACCGGTACTTTCACGTCCTCGTTATAGGGCTCGTACCCGTCCGCCTCTACCCGCATCCGGTAGGCGCCAACCGGAATCTTTTCGAAGGAAGCCTCGCCGCGGCTGGTGGCAGTGGCGGTGAACCCTCCCGGGTCTAATTGCACCCGGGCGCCGGCGATGCGGGCTGTGGCCGCAGGGCTTGGAGTCTTGGCGGCCAATACCGTTACCGACAGGTTTCCGGTGAGGCTGGATTGCACCCCCTGAGCCGGCTGGGAGGGTGCCTGGGCCGGGTTCTTGGGTGGGGCCAGCTTAACACCCCCCTTGTGATGGGTATAACAGGCCAGGGTGTACGTAGCGTCGAACCGCTTGGTGATCATCTTGGCGGCTTCCGCCCTGGTGGCAGTGCGGGAAGGCTGGAAGGTCCCGTCCGGGTAGCCGCTGATGAGTTCTTTTTCCGCGGCTACCTTTACGTACCCGCGGAGGTCAGAGGGGATTTCATCCTTGTCCGTAAACCCGAGGTCCGCGTTTTTTGCCAGCAGGGCCTCCCCTTCTCTCGCGATGGTCCGTACCAGGATCACTGCCATTTCCAGCCGGGTGATCTTCCGGTCGGGCTCGAACAAACCGGAGGGGTAGTCATCCGGGTTGATAAACCCCCAATCCAATGCCTGCTGCAGGTACCCCTGCTTGTAGGACCAGTGGCTGCCGGTGTCGGAAAAGGGCACCGGCATGTAGTAGGGCAGGTCTTCTGTCTTGATATTGCTGTCGAGATCATCGGGGTTGGTGAGTTCCGCCATTACCGCCATCTTGACGAATTCCGCGCGGGTTACCGGATCATTTGGGCGGAAGGTGTGATCCGGGTAGCCGGAAAGGATCCCGTAGCCGACCAGTTTACCGATATACTCCCTGGCCCAGTGGTTCTGGATGTCGGTAAGTACCACTTGCCCTTCGCCGGCTGAGAGTGCCGGGATTGTTAACAAAGTCACAAACCAGGCCAACAAAAACACTGTTACAGGTAGCCACACCAGTTTTGTGTTTTTCATGGACTAGCCCCCTTCCTGGATGTACCTGTATAAGTGTTTCGTTGCCAGCGGGCGGTTTCCTGCTGCGAAAAGTGTGATCTTCATCACACCTTCGCCTGATCTCTGCTGTTTTCCTGTGATTCCATGGTTTTCAGCCTCGACCGCCGGTTCTGTATGAAGCCAAAATATAAAGAGGTTACACGGGCAGATGATCTGAATAGAATGGAGTTGAGAAACCGTAAGTGGGCGAGGTCACAGGGGGCTTAACCCCCTAAGTCTTATCCGCAAGGGCATTGACCCGCCCGGAGAGCAATTGCCGCCGGTAAACCTGGCGGCCCAACTCCAGATAGAGGCATGCCGTGATGAGGCCCAAAACGCCTGTAGTATAGAACGCGCTCGGCCCACCGAAGTGATCCATCAACAGGCCCCCCATGGCGGGGCCCGCCATCCTGCCAAGAACGCGAAGCGAATCCAGGCCCAGATACCTGCCCCGCTTTTCCGGCGGCGCGATGGTGACCAGGTACTTCATGCTGCTGGGGGCGTGCAGCATTTCCCCTGTTGTGAAAATCACCGCCATCGCCACCAGGGCGAACATGGACCTGCTCACGGCAAACCCGGCGAGCCCCAGGCCCAGCAAGGCGGTACCGGCTGCCAGCGTCAGGCCGAGAGGCGCATCTTCAGTGCGGCGGGCGATGCCCATTTGAAACACCACCACCATCGTGGCGTTGATGGACAAGAGGATGGCAAAAGTGGCCGCGGACCCCGTCACGTCGGCCTTCAGGAATAGCGGCAGGCTGGTATCGTACTGGGAATACAGGATGGCTACCAGGATGTTCAGGATAATGAATAACCCGACGGTTTTTTCAAAAAAGATCTCCTTATACCCCTTGATTTCCGCCGTGAAACGGGAGCCTTTTTTTTCAATCGAACTGCTAGCCACCGCCGGGGCGGTTTCCGGCAGGTAAACGGCAACAAAGACCGCGAACAGCAGCAGTCCCGTACCGGTAATCCCGAAAACCAGTTGCGGGGACCACATGAACACCACCGCCCCCAGTAAGGGGCCCACCGCAACCCCCGCGTTAGCCGCTATCCGCATCAGCCCATAGGCCTGGGCACGCTTTTCCTCCGGCGTGACATCCGCCACCATGGCATTGGCAGCCGGGTGGTAAAACGCCCCGAAGAAGGCCTGGATAGCTGTAATCAGAGCAAATGACCAAACGCTATGAGCCCAAATAAACCCCAGGGTTAATAAACCTTCCATGGCCGAAGAGAGGATCATCACCGGTCTCCGACCCCACCGGTCTGCCAGTCCCCCCGCCACCATGCTGCCTATTGCCCCGGCCATCGGCGAAAGGCCTACCACCAGCCCCACCACCGTGCGGCTGGTCTCCAGTCGATCATAGAGGTAAATGGTGAGAAAAGGGAACATCATACCTACCGCCACGGCGGTACCCATTTCTCCCCAGAACCGGATCCACACGGCACGGTCAATTTCCGGACGCTGTGGAAGCAAGCGACTTAACATCAAAACCCTCTCCTGAACACGCTGTGATAAAAGGACTTATAGAATTCTATCAGATCAAGGCAAGATTAAACAGTTTTTCTCATTTTTCTTTTGCCTTCCCGGCCTTGTGCCCAAAAATGGGCGGCAACCGGCCCAAATCTCAGCAAAACCGCCCGAGCGCCGGGTGACCGTAAAGTTCGCTTGAGCCTATTGGTGAAGGCTTTGGGGCGCTTAACGAAGTTGCACGGGTCACTCCCAAAACTGGCACCATTCTTGCAAGTGGCCGTTGGTAAGGGTTCCAGGCTCATGCTAATTCCGGTGACCGGTTCAAGGAGGATACATCAAATGAGAAACTACCGGGAAATTTCCCTGTGGCGGAACGTCAAGGAACAGGAATGGAGGGACTGGCGCTGGCAGGTAGCTAACCGCATTACCAACCTGGGCCAGTTGAAGGAGGTAATTCCCCTTACAGCGGAAGAGGAAGAAGGGGTGCGCGCCTGCCTGCAGAGCTTTCGTATGGCCATCACCCCATATTGCGCTACCTTGATAGACACCGCGAACCCCCGTTGCCCGGTACGGCGGCAGGCGGTTCCCAGCGCCAGGGAGGTTTACCATGCCGGGGCAGACCTCACCGATCCCTTGGCGGAGGACGAGGATTCACCGGTCCCGGGGCTGACGCACCGCTACCCGGACCGGGTGTTGTTCCTGGTCACCGACCAGTGCTCCATGTACTGCCGCCACTGTACCCGCCGCCGGCTGGCGGGAGCCACTGACCGGGCGCGGTCACGGGTGGAACTGGACCGGTGTATCGAGTACATCCACCATACCCCGGTGGTGCGGGATGTTCTGATCTCCGGGGGGGATCCGCTGGTGATGGGTGACAGCAAGCTGGAATACCTGCTTAAAAACCTGCGGGCCATTCCCCATGTAGAGATCATCCGCATCGGCACTAGGGTTCCGGTGGTCCTCCCCTTCCGGGTTACCGAGGACCTGTGCCGGATGATCAAGAAGTACCATCCGGTGTGGGTAAATACCCACTTTAACCACCCGCGGGAAATCACTGCCGAGTCCCGTCACGCCTGCGCCATGCTGGCAGACGCGGGGATTCCCCTGGGCAACCAGTCCGTGCTCTTGAGAGGTGTCAACGACTGCCCCAACACCATGCGGAAACTGGTTCACGAACTGGTAAGGATGCGGGTGCGTCCGTACTACATCTACCAGTGCGACCTCTCCATGGGCATTGAGCATTTCCGCACCACTGTGTCCAAGGGGATCGAGATCATCGAATCCCTCAGGGGACACACCTCCGGCTATGCTATACCCACCTACGTTATTGATGCACCGGGAGGGGGCGGCAAGGTACCGGTGGCTCCGGATTATGTAATTTCTCACTGGGACCACGGGGTGGTGCTGAGGAACTACGAGGGGGTCATCGCCCGGTATACCGAGCCGGACTACCCCAAGGAGCCTTGCCACTGCGAGTACTGCCGCGGGCAAGAAGCAAGGGAAGAGGCGGGACCCGCCCGGCTGATGCATAACCGGCAGGTCAGCCTGGAACCCGCAGGGTTGGACCGGCTCCGCCGTCGGGTGACCGCACAAAAACCTGCAGCCAGCAAATGCCGGCCCACTGTTAGTTGATAGGCGATACCCACGGGGTTCCTGAACAAGGGACCCCCTATCTTTCTAACGGAATAATTCCTGCAAAAGTGCCGCAAATTTACCGGGTTTATGACTAGGGGGATGTACGCTGGGAGCGGAAGCTGGTAAGATTGATAATGACAGGCGATATCTTGGCGGGGGATGGCATTATATTTAATGGAGGTTGTGCAGCATGCAGGTCGCCGTAGCGCTTCTGGCCGCTTATGTGCTTGGCTCGGTTCCTTTCGGGTACCTGATCACCCGAGCCCGGGGGATGGACATCCGGCAGGTGGGCAGCGGCAATATCGGCGCTAGTAACGTCTACAGGGCGTTGGGTCCGGTTGGGTTTGGCGCAGTCCTGGTGACTGATGTCGCTAAAGGTGCGGCGGGCGCGTTTCTCGCGTCAAGGCTGAGCGGCCTGGACCCGGCCTGGGGAGGAGTGCTGGGGGGGTTGGCTACCGTTCTGGGCCACAACTGGTCGGTATTTCTCCGCTTCAGGGGAGGAAAGGGGGCCGCCGCCAGTGCCGGCGTGCTGTTGTACCTCGCTCCGCTGGCAGGGCTGGCCGCTTTTGCGGTTTACGGGATTACCGTCTGGCGGACGCGCCTGGCGTCCTTGGGCAGTTTCCTGGGGGCGGCAGCGGTAGTGCTGGTGCTTTTCCTGGCCCCCCATCCGGCGGCAATCCGGTGGTTCGGGGTCGTGGCGGTAGTCTTCCTGGTTTACCGCCACCGGGCTAACCTGCGACGGTTGATGCGGCGCCAGGAACTGCGAATGGAGTACAGTAAACAGGACAGGGAATAAGGCGTTACCGGCGGAAGCCGTTGCGCATTTTGTCAATAAAGCTGTAATGCCAATAGTGGTTTCAAGGGCGAACGATTTAAGGACAGACCGAGGTTATTATTCGAGCTTTTTGCGATGACTGAGAAACCAGGTAGGACAACGGTTGCAAAGGATGGGAAAAAAG
>LAKY01000095.1 GCA_000987045.1 Clostridiales bacterium PH28_bin88
CGGGATGGGGAGAAGATCAGCGGAACGATCTGGTACTACTCGCCGGTTTTGGATAAGCGCGAATGCCCCCGGCGGGTTATTATTCATAGCCTAAACTTCAGTCTTCCTCTGCCGGTTCGGGGGCGGGGTTAGCTACCTGCTTCGCCCGCGCCTCGGCTACCTGGCTGACCAGGGCATCCCGCGCCGCTGCCAACACCTGGATCACCACCTCGGCCGGGACCTGACCGCCGCCAATGACCTGGAGAGCGCTCTCTCCGCTCAATGGATCATAGCTGACCGCCAGGTGGATGACCGGGTTTTGCACGCGTGCAATCAGCTGCGTCACGCGCTGCTCCTGCTCTTTGGCGTTTTTGGTTTCGAGTAATTCGGATAATTTCATGGAAGCCTCGTCATCATAAATTCTGGTGAGTGGTTTGCGGTCGATAAAATATTCAAAGCTCCACCGCTGGATTGGAATACAAACAGTTCTACATAGTCGCCCACATTAAGTTTGTATTGTGTAACCACATTAAGATCGGTATTCCAACCTGATACGGCGGTGGCCTGTGCTGAATCTGCCCCTATTGGGTTTTCACTGCCGTTTAGTCGTATAACAACCGCTCGCCCCCCTGTTGCGTTGGCAGCAAATTGGACATTGCCAATAATCTCATACGTACCCGCAACCCTACAAGTGAGACGGGTATTGTTGGTGCTGTTGTCATGCATCCCTGAGACGCCGGATGGGACATCGTCATACCTTTCAGCGTTCAGTTGGATGGCCGTCCATGTATTATTGGCTATGGATTGCGTGGTGTTCCGATATGCCCGGCAGGCGATGGCGGTAGATTCTCGGATTGTTGCGCCTGATTCTAACCATAAATCAACCCCCAAAGACCTCAACTTTTTGGGTTGCCCATTGCGGCTATAAACTTCAAATGCCGATACTCCCCCTGTAGGACTTCTTGCTTTTAATGTAACCGTGCCTTCATAGTTACTGGGTTCAACAGACGTCAAAACCGAAGAGTGCAGAGCGTCTCCCAATTGACCATTTGTAAATACTAAATTAGTGTATCCGAATCCAGCGTTTGTGTAATAAATTGATGCCGCTGTTGGATTAAAAAAATTTATGGCATTGCTTAAATTGAAATTGGCACTATCAACTAATCTGATTCCATTAGAATCTAAAATTACTTTCCCTGTGCCAGCATACAACCTCCCGTCCGTCGCATCGATCTTGACCTGATAAGCCCCGCTGGCAAGGCTGTAAAGCCCCGTCCGATCGATCCAGATACCCGTACCGGCGTTAGCCGCTGTCGGCGGCGTGCTGCCAATCGCGATCGCGCTGCTGGTGCCCGGTAGTCGCAATTTCCCGGTCAGGTCGGCATTCCCGCCCTCGAAGCGCATCACCTCAGTCGTGTGCAACCTAAACCGCAGCACCCCGTCCTGGTCGACGGTGATGTTCGGCTTGCCGCTGGCGTACTCGCCAATCGCCAGTCCCCATTTCTCGCCTGTGTAGCCCCAGTTCCCGTTCAGATCGCCCATCCGGATCAGTTCGGTCTGCGCGTTGTAGGACGCCCCCTGGCGGACCATCTGCATTCTGGGTGTGTCGAATGCGTTTAGCTCGATCCGGCCTGCCCCACTCTGACCTAGCACTGCATATGGCGTCCCCGCTGCCCAGGTATCCGCCCCGCTGCCGTCCAGGTTGCGGGTTACATTGTAGGTGGTCCCGCTGACCAGGCTGCCGATGCTCATGTACTCGACCTTCAGCGCCGCGCGGAACAGTACGAAATCTCCAACTGTCATGGCCTGGCCGAAATCGATCTGTGCATCAGCTGCCGCCACATCGACCGGCAGCGATCCCTCACCTACGCCGACCGACAGCCAGCCGCCCACCAGCGTTTGCGTCTGCTGCGCGAACAGCACCGCATCCAGCTCGCTCAGCCAGCCCTTGCGCCACAGCAGTGTCGACGATCCCAGGTCATACGTGTCAGTCAGTTCCGGCAAGAGATGCCGCGCATTCGTCTGCCCCTTCAGCGCGACATCGTTATTGAACGTGTGTGTGCCGCTCCAGCTGAAATTATGCGCCAGGTTCACCGCCACATCATCAGCGTTGACCACGATCCCGGTGCCCGCGCCGACATCCAGTGTCCGGTCAGCGGTCAGCAAACCGCCGCCGGTCAGGCCTGCCCCGGCCGTGATCGTCTTGTTCAGGCGCTGCGCCTCATACCCTCGCCGCGTGCCGGATCCGTCCGCGCTGGCATACTGGGTATGATCGTCATCCAGCAGGCCGTCCAGGGCTGCCCCGTGATCGATCTTCCCGCCCTGCGGGTTGTTCTGGTGGGTGTGCACGCCTACCGATCCATGCGCGGTGGCGGCGTCCAGACTGGCGTGGGTATCGTAGGCCGCTTTAAAAACAGAGAGATCCACCCCATCGATCGTGATGCCCTCGGCCACGGTCAGGTTACCAATCAGCGATCGCGAGCCGTCCGTTTTGAGGAACTGCGGTCCTTGCGCGTCGGACAGGCTGCCGGTGTGATGTCCCGAACTCAGATCGTGCGGGCTGGGCGCAAACGGACCGCCGCCGCCGCCCACGATGGAGATGGCGTCCAAAATAAACGGCTTCAATCGCGCATAAAGTTCAGAGATGCGAATTTGATCCATCAACCCTCCAAAATCCTTGAGGCGAGTGACCTGGCGCTATCCTGACCGCGCGCCCAGGGGGTGTAAACATCCCGTTCGGCGTCATATTCTGCCTCCTCTATAAACAACATACTTGGGTCTGCCATGCGGCCCAAATCCAGCGACGATGGAATCACGTCTTTGAGCAGCGCCCACTGCCCAACCGGGCAGGTCGCGGCGTAGTACGGATCGCCCCACTGGTTTTCGACTGCGCCATCCCGTTTGATGTAAATCTGGGCGTTGTAACTATCGCGCTCAGGCTCGAGCGAGACCACCAGCTCGCGATTGCGGTTGATTCTCGCCAACAATCTGCGCCCGGTGTTGTTCCCAGACCGGAGCAGCTCCTGGATCTCGAACAGCGCGGTGGTGTCTCCGCGCCGGTACTGGTTGCTGATCACATTGCTGCGGTCCTCGACCACGATACCGGTGATAAATTGTCCGTTAGACGCGACAATATCCTCGATCTGAAGTGTGGTCTCACGCCCGCCCAGCACCTGGAAATTCATATCCGCGTCCGGATCTCGCGCCACCCAGCTCGAGCCGTTGTACAGGCGCATCACCCCGCGCGGGTACGCCAGCCCTTCATCCACATCCACAACGTAATAATTGTCATTGTTGACCGACCCTGCCCGCCGCACGACCAGCCAATAGGTCGTGGATGGCTGCAAATATTGGTAACCGCCGCTGATCAGCGGCGCAAAATTGAACGTGTGCCAGTTCATCGATGCCGGGATGACCGCTGCCGCTGCGCTGGACGAAACCAGCACCGTCCCGGGCGCACCGCTGGAATTTGCGCATAACTCGACAATCACATCATCGGATGGCGTCCCCTGTTTGCGAATCTTGACCTTGACCGCTGCCGCCTCCCAACCGCTGCCCACCAGTTGAAACCCTTGCGCCGCGCGCTGGTTGCCGCTGACCCGCCCGAGGTCCTGCGTGCCGTTCCCGTCCGCTTCATGCGCCTCTTTGCCTGCGTTCTGGGCATAATACGTCCAGTCGAGGGTGTCCCACCAGCCGCGCAGCAGGAGTTTACCCGACCCGCCTGCGGTCTTCGCGACGGTTTTCTTGCCGCCTGCCAGGAGTGCGCGCTGTACCTCGATCTGCGGCTGCGGGTAGCGCATCATCTCCAACAACGCGGCTCGAGCCGTTTCGGCCTGGTCAACCGTCGCCGAGCCGAGCTGCGCCAGGACCTCGCGTGTGCCATAAGTCGATAAACTGTCGTCGTCCTGCACCCAGGCGGTCGTCGCCCGGGTTCCGGCCGTTTCGCTGCCCGGTTCGACGAACGCATAAGCCACCGCCACCCGGTTGGCCATACCATCCAGCGTTACCCGGACGCGGATCGCGCCAATAGCCACCTCGACCCCGTCCAGGTAACCCCACCAGACCGTGTCCTTACGCCGGTCCAGGATCTCCACCGGCGCGCGCAGCCACTCGAGCAGCTCCCACAGTGCGCGCTCCTCACCCTGCACACCGACCGACGCCCGGCGCGGTCCACCGATCGCCGCCTGGCCGTATTTTTCCACCGTGTATTCCAGGTCCGGGATGGTCAGCGGCAGCTGGAACGAGCGATCCAGCATGCGCAAAGAAAAATTGCTGCGCCTCACAGCGACCACCTGCGCGGGCGGTAATAGGTCTTAATATTCAACACCCGGTTGATATCCGCGAAATTCGTTTGGCCGATCTGCAGGAACAATATCCGCTGGATCTTGCCGGGCTGGAGCATGAGCGACTCGCCGATGGCGGTGTAGTGGCCCGTTTTTCCGGCCGGGCTCCAGCCGTCCGTCCAGAGCGACCGTTCAATGCCATCATCCACAATCCGTACCTGGTAAGCCGCGCCGTAACCGCGCGGCACGAGCTGGCGGTAACCGTCCAGCGGCGTCAACTGCATCCAATCCAGGTTGAGCGTCCCGCCGCCCGGCTTGCGCGCGTACAACGAGAGATCCACCGGCGCCAGGTCTCCGGATGCGGTCACCAGCCAGGGCGGGAGCTGCACCGTGCCAATCTCCTGGAGCTCGCTGGATGAGTTCAGCAGGACCTCCTGGCTGACGGCCACCGGCGTCAGCGCCACGCCGGTCGGGAAAGTGATTTTGCACTGCAAGCGGCAGTCTGTCGGGATGGTGAACGGCAAACGCGCCAGCACCTTGAACCAGCGCCCGCGTGCCCGGTTTAGGAAGGCTGTGCTCAACACCCAGCGACCGATCAATGTCTGCGTGCTTCCACCCCAGGTGAACTGGCGGTAGTTTCCACCGCTCGAGCCCGAATCGCTCTGCGTCGTGCCGCCCGCCGCGGCCGCTTCGCCTTCGATGCGGTGGTCGAAATTGGCCGGGTCTGAAAATATGTTTTGCGCGATCCATAATTTATCCAGCCGCGTGGGGCTGTCGAAATTATTGGTCATCTCCAACCGCAGCGGCGCCGGGAGCGTGCCACCCACAGACCCGGACGCGATCTCGATGTAATTGTGGCGTTTGTTCGGTGAGGTGCCGCCGCCGTCGTTGCAGTTGAACACGTTCAGCCCGCTGGTGTTGTTGGTGCCGTTGCCGTTCGTCAGCGGGATCTGCGCCTCGGGTCCCTCCCAAAAGTTGCGCCTGGTGATGACAATCCCCAGTGTGATTGCACCCAGCCGCAAGTGGCGGAATATCCCGCCGCGCTCGACCCGCCCGCGCAGGATCTCCGTGCGGTACCAGGTGGATGAATCGTTAATGTCCCACTCCAAATATATGCGGTCGTGTACCAGCCGCTCGGCCTGATTCTGCTCGGCGTCGGCCAGCCAGCCCTCGATCAGACGGATATCCGCCAGCATGTTGGCCTGGCTCCCCTCCAGCACGATCTCGACCGTCTCGGTGTTTTCTTCGTTTTCCTGCGCAGCGGCGCGCTGCAAATAAGTGCAGGCGATGATCGTTCCATAACCGCCGCTCAGGCTGATGTTTGTCGCTCCGCGCGTCAGGCGCATCTGCATGTCAGCCTCCCATCCGTTCCAGCACCAGGTCAGACGCGCGCCAGGCCAGCGCCTCGAGGTCCTCGTCGCTGCGCACCTGCGCGTTCGGGATCAGCACCTGCACCGTTGGTCGTTTAGCGATCTGCTCAACCATCCCTGCCAGGTGCTCCAGCTGCGCGCCACCTCCCGATCCCTGGCGCAGCATTTGCTGCACCTGGTTGGCGTTGAGGATGTAACCGCTTCGCTCCGAGACCAGCAGCTCGCCGCCCAGCCCTTCCTGCCAGCGGTAGGGCTTGTTTTTCCGCACCGGCCCCCCGATCGCGCGGGCTGTTGGGGTTGTGCCGGTGTCCTGGTAGTTTGTGGCTTTGTTGCGCTGCACCCGACCAGCCGCCGCAGCACCCTCCAACCAGGATGGCAGATTGTCCACATCGAATTTGATTGCAACCCGGATCTCCTCCGGCAGCGCCAGTAGTTTGGCATACAGCTCGCCCGCTTTTTCGGTCACGTCCTGAAGTTCTTGCTTCATCGTGGCAAGGCCTTCCTCGCGGATGGCGATCAGACCCTGGCGGAAGGCATCCAGGTTTCCGGTTTTGGCATACTCATCCACCAACTTCTGGACCGACTCTTTTTGCTCCAGCTGTTGGAGATGATTCGTGCCCAGGATCTCATCGACTTCGGCCAGGGCGGCGCGGAATTTTTCGGAGGATTCCGGGAATTTCTGGCCCAGCATGTTCACGACCTGACCAGCCGTTTCGTTCATCCAGCGGTCCATGGATTGCTTCAGTGAATCCTGCTTTTTAACCAGATTGTCCAGCTCCTTCGAAGATCTTCCGGCAGATTTCTCCATCTCAGCCAGCTGCGCAGCGGTAAAGCCAGCATCCTCGCCCGCCTGGCGGGTGGCGCTGGCATACTGTTGGACCTTGATCGTGCCTGCCTCCGCCGCGCGCTGCCAATTGAATTCTTGCTCAGTCAATAACCCAAGCGCCAAAGCCAGCTCATTCACTCGCTGGGTATAATGCTCGCCCGTTAATTGCCCTTCGATGATTGCTTTCGCGATCCGTTTTTGATTACCCTCAAACTGCCCGGCGGCCGACGCCGCCCGAATCAATTCAAAGACATATTCGTCGTAACTTTTTGCCGTTTTTTGGACATTTTGGCGGTGCTCATCAAATGCCTCATCCAACTGGCGGCTATATGACAGCAGTGTAGCGGCCGCCTCCGCCGCTGTCGCCAGGGGGGGGGCCAAAGCTGTTTTTACTATATCGCCCAAATTGGTTGCCGCGGCTTCCAGGCGCATGAAACCGGCTACCGAGCTGTCGGCCACATCCCCAACCTTGGCGATCTGATCCTCAGCCTGTTGCAGGAACGCCTCGGTGAAGGCGTCCTGCGCGCTCATGCCGGATGCCACCAGCTTCTTGACCTTGCCGTCGAAGCCGTCCACCGCCACGCCCAGCGCGTCGAAGCGCATCGTGGTCTGGTTGGTCAGCGTCAGCACCAACTGGTTCATGTTCATACCCAGCGCACCCGCCACGCGCGTCAGGCGCACCACCTCGTCGTGTGATTTGGCCAGGCCGAGGGTCATAAAATCGGTCGCGCTGCTGACCAATTCAGAATCCGCCACCAGCCCGCGGGTGGCTTTCTGCAGGTCCTTGAGCAGCGCCTGGCTGGTTGTGTTGATCGAGACCGCCAGGTTGTCGAATTTCGAACGCACGAAATCAAGCTGGTTAGCTTCTTTACCGAAGGCGAACACCTTTTGCAGAGCTTTGATTTCTGCGCCGATAAACCCAGCGGATTTTCCGATGAAAAAGGCTGTCTGACCGATATCTTTGCCCATCCCGCCGAATTGTTTGCTGAGGCCACCGAGCGCCTCTTTCGCTTGATCCACCCCGCGCTTCACACCCTCGGCGCTGATTGTTATTTTTCCATGGGCGCTACCAAGTTGAACGGGCATTTACCACACTCCATTTTCTGGGATTTTCATTTTCTTCACGCGAAACGGCGACTTGTATCCATCGGGCGCAGGCGGTTTGAGCCCGCGTTTATCATCTTTACTGGCCAGTGACCCGATCGCGGCCGCCAGGTCGAGCTGGTAACCCAGCCAGCCATCCACGCCCAAAAGCGCGCTCGGTCGCACGCCATAGCGCCTGGCCAGCAGGTCCAGCTCAACCAGGTTCTCCAGCCTCCGGACGAAAGGGGCGCAGCGCGGCTGTCTCCTCCGTCGCCCAATCGTAAATCGCCAACCGATCCGCAACGCTCAGCTCGCCGACGCCCAGCACACCGTCACCCGGATCCGCGTCGATTGGCGGATCGATCACCGTTGCCATGACGACCACGTTGACGACCTCCAGAAACTCGCGCGCCGTCTCGACCGTCAAAACGCGCTGCTCGCTCAAGAGCGCATCGACCGCGCCGGTCAATGGCGCCGGGATGCGGCCCTGTTCGGCCAGGTCGAGCAGGCTGGCCTTGCGTAACGTCACCACCAGGCCGGAGGGCAGGGTAAACCGCTCACCGGCCTGCTTTTTAGTCCGCCATGCTGCCAGATCCATGGTTAGCTGGTCGGCAGCGCTGCCGCGGTTTCGTTCTGCACGAACTCGAACGTATCGCCGCTGCTATCCGCCACGGCGATCCCGCTGCACGTGGTGATGAAGAACTGCCGGTTCTGGAAGCGCCCTTCCAGCGCGGTCACCTTGGCGCGGAAGATCTTGCAGTGGATATCATCCTCCTCTTCGCCAAGCGCCTTACCGTAGATCTCAAGGTAGGGAAAATTGTCCCCGCCTTCGGCCGCAAGCGTAACCGTCCGGCTGGGGGTTGTCCCGGCTGCGACCGCCGTGCGTCCGGTCAGCGCAGCATAGGCTTCCAGGCTGATGCCGCCTGCTTCGAGCGACCATTCCAGGCCCTCGGAAAACGCCACCACCGATTTGATCACGTCGTCGCCGCGCAGCATGTCGCTGGTGACCATCTCGCGGAAGGTGAGCTGCTGGGCTACCGGCAGCGTAACGATCGAGCCGCCGATCGGCTTGATTTTGACCTCACGGAGGCCATAGGGTTTATCGCCAAATCCTGCCATTGTTTAGTCCTCCTCAGACTGTTTGAGAGATTTGCTAAGCTGGCGTGCCTGTTTGATCCAGGCTGCCAGTTGTTGCTGATTGATAGTTGTTATTTCATCCTTCGTCGCTTTAGCCAGGTCTTCCAGGCTGCCGATCCCGGCCAGTGCCAGCTCGACCAGCTCGGTCTCGTCGATCCCGGCCAGCGCGCGCAGCGGTTCGTCCGCTGCGATTTCGAAAGGCTCACCGGGTTGGCTGAGCACCTCCCCGGCCAGATCACCGGGCACATCCACGGTGTGATGGTTATCTCGGCTCCACACCTGGTTGCCGATTTGCCGCATCATGTTGCTCTTGTAAATTATTCGCATCGCACCTCCTAACGGGTTGCATAGATCACGAACAGCGGCTCGAACACATTGCCGCCGCTCTGGAAGCGCACCGCCACACGGTACACATGTCCGGCTGTCAGGTTTTTGATCTGCGGCAGCGTGATGGTATCGTCCTCGATCGACGGATCTCCATCCTGGACCGCTTCACTTACATCCACGAAACCGGCAGTCACATCCACTGTGTGGACTGCGATATTGGACAGTGCCGGGCCCCACAGGGTGGTCGTCAGCTCATAAAAAATTGCTTCGTTGACGCCCTGCTCATTCTCTGGATCAATCTTCCGGTGGGTCATATCTCCTCCGTTCTCTGCGCCCTAAGATAAAACTGCGCTCGCGTCGATCCAGATCGATGCTCGTCCGCCGTTCGTGCAGCTGCAGTGGGATACCGCTCACCTGGCCTACCCGCCCATAGGAATCCAGCGTAGTGTCTTCCAGTAGTGCATCCAGCGAACCGCTTATCAAGACAGCCGCGCTGGCGGTCAGGATCGTACCCGCCAGGTTCACTGCCAGGCTGCCGCTGAGCAGCACAGCCCCATCCGCGCTGAGCATGGTGTCCTCGAAGGTCACATCCAGGCTGGCGTTGTTCGGCGGCTCGCCGACCGTCCCACTGGCCTCCAGGGTCGTGTCCTCAAATACCGCGTCCAGCAGAGCGCTGACCAACACGGCAGCATCTGCCGCCAGGGTCGCATCTGCCAGCGCAGTCTCCAGCGATCCGCTGATCGAAATAGTTCCATCCGCGCTCAGGACTGTGTCCTCGAATGTCGCCTCCAGATCGGCGGTGATGGGTGTACTGCCGACCGTCCCGCTCGCCTCGAGCGCCGTATCTTCAATGACCGTTTCCAGTGAAGCGCTAACCAGGACCGCGCCGCTGGCATCCAGTGTGGCGTCATCCAGATCCGCGTCCAGTTGACCGCTGACCGCTACAGAGCCGTCTGCGTTGAGTGTACCGTCCTCCAGCACTGCACCCAACTCGGCGCTGATCAGTACAGACCCATCGGCGCTAAGGACCATGTCCTCGAAAGTCACATCCAGATCGGCGGTGATCGGCGTGCTGCCGACCGTCCCGCTCGCCTCCAGGGTTGTATCCTCGTAGCTCACATCCAGCGACGCGCTGACCAGCACGGCAGCATCCGCCGCCAGGGTTGCATCCGCCAGCGCAGCATCCAGCGACCCGCTGACCGGCACCGATCCATCAGCGCTCAGAGTTGCATCCTCAAAAGTTTGGTCGAGCGATCCGCTGACCGCCACCGACCCATCCGCGCTGAGGACCGTGTCCTCGAAAACCACGCTCAGGTTGGCCAGGTTGCCCGACTCGGCGCTGAATGAGCGTGTTATCGTCCAATCACCGAACGAATTGGACCCAGCCGGGTCCTTGCCCCGCGCGCGCCAGTAATAAACCGTCGGCGTGAGCGCGCCGCTGGTGTATCGAACCGTATCGCCAGAGTTGAACGGATCAGTATCCGCCGGGGTGTCGATATTGGCAAAGTCTGAGTCGACATCTGAAACCTTGTCGATCAGGATCGACTCCTCGTAGATACGGAAGTACAAATCCCAGGTCGCCTGCGAGCCGTTGTTAGGTTCGGACGCGCCGTCGATATAGACGTTTCCGCCGTGCAGCGTACCGCTGTTGATGCTGTCGCCCCGCGCTCCCCAGGTGTTGTTGCTGTTGCGGTTGGCGGGAATCCAGTCGATCGTGAAAATATAGTGACGTCCACCCACCAGCCGAATCTGGTTGTTGCCCGTAAAGTTGAAGTCGTACCACAGCTCGCTGCTGCTCATCGTGCCATCAAGAGCAATGCCGTCTGATTCGGCGATCCAACCAGGTGTAGGTGTATCGGCTGGGTTGGCTGGATTCAAAGGAGCCGAAGAGGTACCGTACGTACCCTGGTGCTCATAAACCAGGATACGCGCCGTCCCGTTTGGGCTCTGAGAATCGTTGACCAAACGAACGCCGATCTTCTTGAGGATACCGCCGCGTGCGAGGAAAGACTGCCCCGGTCTGTCATCAACCTGGATGTTCGCTTCCCAGGTGTCGCCGCTGGAAAGTGGTTGCGGGTGGATGGTCAGACCGCCGCCTGCCATGAAATTGTCGGAGATATGCTCGCCGCTCACCAGGTCGCTGCTGTCGCTGATCTGCACCTGGTAGGTGATGTCGTCCACATACGGCGCCGGATCCGTGCCGATGAACTCCAGCTGCGCGCCGCTCGCATCCAAAATTGCCTCGTCTGCCGTGACCGGCGTGACCGTCGGCGGCAGGTTGGGCTCTTCCGTCGCGGGCTTGAGCGCAGCCATGATCGTGCGCCACGTACTGTTGTTGATCGTGGCAGTTTTGTTTCCGCTCGCCCCCGCCGATGCTTGCAGGTCTCCAGCCCCACCATTGCGGTTTATGTTGTATCTGACCGTGAGGTCGGATGATGTAAAGTTGGTGCTGTTTGCAGACCACCCTGCATACATCCCTATCCAGGCATCGTCTGATACCGTAGTGATGGAGAGTCCGGTAGCAGTCGTACCAGATCCGTTGTTTTTTATCGGTGTCGCATCCATCGGCGAAGTATTATCCACGCCGGAGAACCGCTGAATCGCCCCGCGCCGGGTAGCCGCTACTACCGAATAATCAAACCTGTACGTTGACGGCTCGCTGCCGCCAGCCACTTTGGTCAAGATGGTCAGTACAGCCAGATTATCAAACTGTTCCGACTGTACTGTCCAACCAGATGCCGTAATGGATAGCGTACCGCTTGCTACTGAGCCGACTACGGCAGCAACCAGAACATCTCCTGCCTGTATGCCGCTTGGTGCAGGGATATCCAGGGTTAGAAGCGACCCCCCCGGCGCAGCCGAGGAGAACCCCTCATGGACAATGGTCATCAGGCATTACCCGCCGTGAGCGTAAAGGTGTTGACCGTTACCTGCTGACCGTTGGCGATGTTGACATTATCCAGCGTCATATCGCCGCCGCCGCCCGTCCCGCTGACCGTGCCTTGCAGGTGCTGGGTTGTGCCGTTGCTGGCGTACAACCTAAAATGTCCGGCTTCACCATCTGCCGAACCGTTGGCCTGCCAGGTGCCGCTCTTGGCTTTCGAGCCGTTCGACGCAGCCGCCATCCAGTCGGACGGCAGGTTGATCGTCGCCAGCACCGTGCCGCTGTCCGCATCCGTGATGTTCGCTGGCGGAGCGCCGGTGCGGATCTTCAGTACCGCGCTTGCGCCAATCGTCGTCTCGAGCGTATCCAGTTCGGCGTTTCGTACCGCTACAGATTTTTTTATTGCCATCGTAATCCTCCTATCGTTTAGCGATCGCCATGTAGCGGCTCATCGCCAGTGTGCAGTTCAGCGCGGGGTCGTGGAAATCGTGCAGATCGTCTGCCTGGCTGATCTCCCAAACGCCGTCCAGGCGTACCCGGTCCAGGAGGGTAAAACACCTGGCCATTGCCGCATCGATCGCCGCAGTTCCGCGCCGTTGATAAAAAAAGATCCTCACAAAAACCCGCGCCGCATCCGGGTGCGGGTCGATTGCCGTGGTTGTCTCCTGGCGCACCAGCGCGCAGGGTAAAATTTCGCCATCCTGGTCGAATGCCGCCGGTGTATCCTGGCGGTTGATCTCCATCACGTTCCCGCCGACGACATGCACCCCGCCGGTCAGGATCGCAGCCAGGGTACTGTCTGCGCTCAAAATGGCATACACCTGGTCGCGGATCATAGCAGCCTCCCCAAAATGTCTTCCTTGTCGCCAAACAGCCACACCCCCAGCGCGATCGCCACTGGATCGCTGGCGCTAACCCCGCCGCCGTAGCGGCTGGAAAACGTATCCATCGCGGGCCAGGCCTGCTCGCCGCGCATCCACCCGCGCAGCCGTGCGGTGAATTCCTCCGCCGGTGGCTGCATCCCGATCTTGAAGCACAGGCAGCCCACATGCAGCGGCAGAACGATCTCGCCCTTAGGGTAGATGCCCTGGCCACCCTCGCCGCCAGCCACAACCGTTTCGCACTCGCAGCCCAGCGGGGGATGCGCAGCCGATAGAACGATCTGCTCTTTCTCGATCCAGGGTATTTGCGCCATCTGCGCGTCGTTGGCCATGTGGTGGATCGCCTGGATTTCGTTGCGCGCCATCCGCAGCGCATTGTAAGCCACACCCTGTCCGGCGCAGTCCTCGCTGCGCACCAGGCCGGTTTTATTGCCCAGCGCGATATCGGTCTTGGTCAGCCGGTAAAGGCGTGTCGCCGTCCAACGCGGGCAGTCCTGGTTTGCCCCCAGGAATTTTTCCAGCTTTTTGGCCAGCTCCCAGGCCGATGAGCCATCCTGCACGCCCTGCATGAGGATCCGGTTGATTCCCTCCTGCGTATCGCGATCAAACTTCCAGATGCGCGCCGATAATGTCAGGCCATCCTGGTAAATGCGTTCGTTTGCCGCCTGGACCAGCAGATTGAGCTGGGGTGCGAACACCCCCTCCACCACCGCCTCCTCGAAAACCGGTTTTCGCGTTTTCCGGGTCTCCGTGGTGAGCTTCTCCATCTGCTCCGCCACCCCGCGAATAATTACCGCCAGGCTGCCAAAAGCCAGGCTGGCCGCCTCGCGCCGCATCGTTTGAATCATCGGCAGCCAGGCGTCGGTCAACGCCTCGCGCCAGATCAAAGCCGCATCGGATTGCACCTGAAAAGCCAAAGTCCCATCGACCGGCTCTCCCTCTCCGGCTTTCAGCAGCCGTTGAGTGATCTTTGCCGCAGTCTCGCTTAAGATCCGGTGCGTTTCGCCGGTAACGAACATCTGCATGCGCATCAGCGCTGCCTGTTCGGCTAGGTTCACCCGACTCGGGCGGATACGCTCCAGCCAGTTATCAACGCTCGTTGTCACTGGTTCCCCCTCATCAGACCGCCGATGATTGCGTCCAGTCGCCCTGCGTCATTTGCATCGTTCCCGATTCGCGCCTGGACCGCCTGGCTGATCATTTCGCTGTCGATGCCGGGCAGGTAGCGTGCTAACACGTTCCAGACCAGGTCTTCCGGGAAGCCCAACAGGCGCAAGCGCATGGCCGCATCCGCTACGTCGAGGATCTCGCGCGGGGTGACCGCCGCCTGCGCTTTCCAGGTAATGTCGTAATCCAGGCCATCCGGCAGGATCCCGGCCAGCAGCCACTGCCGTTCCAAAAGTGGTTTAATCAGCTCGCTCACCACCCAGACCCGCAATTGCTCCAGCGTTTCCTGGTATTCCTCCAATTTCTTGTTGAGCACATCCCGGTTGAGTTCTTCGCCGTAGACCAATAATTCCATCGGCATTTCGCCGCTCGCCATCCAGGTCTGGATGTGGTGGCGCACGTCGTCGATTTCGCTCAAGCGTGCGTCGCCCTGGATCACCGAGATTGACCCGGGCCGGTTGCTGAAAAAGTCCGCCACCGCTGCACTGGCCGAAAGCGCGGATTTATTTTTTTCCTTGTACTTCTCAATTTCGGCTTCGCTGGCATTCTCGAGCACGTGCAGATAGCGCATCGATGCGCGTGTCTTCCGGCGCACCGCCACATCCAGCTCGCCCTCGCTGACCTTGCGCCATGCGCTGATCCCGCTGGCCATCATCGGCGTGCCATAGCGACCGCCTTCGTCGTGCTCCCAACGGGCATGGATCATTTGCCAATCGGCGAACCAGACCGCGTCTTTGGGCGGTTCGGTGCCGATATGCAGCTGCGATCCCATCCAATAAGCCTTGCGCGGTTCGGCAAAGCGGTCGTACTTGTCAGAGTTGCGCCGCATCTGCAGGGTGGGTTTCCGCGAGATATCGACAATTTCAAGTCGTTCGTTGATGACCACCTCGAGGAAACTATCCCCATCCCGCGCCGTCAGGCGCACCCAGTCATCCAGGTGCTTGTCCAGGTCCAGCCGCTTGTACAGCGCCTGCGCAACCTGCGCCGCCCGCTCATCCTGGCACTTGATCGTAAAACCGCCCTTGATCATATCCCGCGCCAGTGTGCGGATCATCTTGCGAGCGCGTGGATCCTGGCTGTACATCTGGCGGCAGGCCTCAACCATCCGGGCGCGGTCTGTCTCGGTCGTGAATTTTTGGGCCACATCCTCGAAGATATCGCTCAGGCGCGGCAGCTCTGCGCTCGTTGTGCGCTCCTCGTCCCGTTGTCTCCGGAAAATGGCATTGATTTTATCGAATAGTCCCATGGGCTCACCCGTCGAATAGGTCGTTCAGCATTTTTTCCAGCTGCGGCAGGTGCTGCTGGATGGTGGACATGATGATTGCGTACCGCCCGCCGTTGGATAATTCCAGAAATTTGCCATAAAAAACCGTGTGGCTGAATGCGATCACCAGCTCGTCCCGGCTGCCGGATACAGTGACCCCATCCGTGTTAAGCTGCGCAGCGTCGGACGATACCTGACCAGTGATTGTTTCCAGATCGAACCCGTCCACCGCATAAAACAGACCTGACCGCGCGTTACCCGTCCGGTCCTCCCAGGGTGCGTTCAATCGGCCCTGATTTGCCATTTCCTGCCCAACATAGGCGGCGACAGCCTGGACCGCAATCAAAACCCGCTCGCCATACCGCTCGATGTTTTCGATCATCGCCTCTGGAGGCGTGACCCAATAAATCCCGGAGGTTTCCATCACTCCACCGCCTCCGCCTCGGCCACCGTCCCAACCAGCCTGGATGGCCGCACGAAGCCCACCTCGAACAGTGTCCCCTCCAACGTGAAGCGGTCGCCGCGCCGGATGTCCATCTCCGGAGTACCGTAAACAATCACCATCGCCCGCGCTGCACTGGACGCGTTCGCTCGCGCCTGTTGTGCCCTTGGCCCGGATCGCACGATCCGCGCGCCCTGGGCTGCCAGCGTCTGGCTGCCTCGCCGCAGCGTCACCTCCACGCGGTTATCGCCGATCATCTCGGCCAGGTCATCGCGCATTTGGGCATAATCGTCAGGGGTCAGCATCAGCCCACCACCAGGTAAGCGCTTGCGCCGCTCAGCCGTTCGGCCGTCTGGACGAACTGTCGTTCCAGTTCGCGCGCCTGCTCGCGCAGCTCAGTCGCCAGGCGTTCCATGCTCACCCGTTCGTCGCCCAGTTGGTACGTCCAGGCTTTCTGCGCGGCTGCATTGGCTTGCAGCGTCAGGCAGGCTGCCTGCGCATGCAGCAGGACTGCGCCCGCCTCGGCTCTGCTCATCTCGGCGTACTGATCGTCCTCATCAAGGATATGACCGGCCGCGTAGGTGATCTGCCGGGTCGTCGTATACCCAGGCGTGGGGTAGAACGTGATCGTCCGGTCGCTGATCGTGTACTGCTCGCTCCACCCGCCTGCTGGCAGCGGGATCAAGCCCTGGTCGGAGATAAAAACTCCCTCCGGCGTCGCCAGGCTGTCGATTTTGATCAGCAAAATGAAATCGTCCGGCAGGCTGTAACTCGCCTGCCCGCTGGTGATGCTCAGTGATGCGATTTTTGTGCGCGGCGCCTTGCGATTGAGCGCATCGACCGCCTCGAACAGCGCGTCCTGACGTTGTTCAGCGCCGGGTACGCCGTTTTTTGCCGGTACCGCTCCGCTTAGTCTCTCCATCAGTTGGGCTAGCATCGTCGCCATTCATCACCTCGATTTCTTTTCCCAGTCGGTCGCTGATCGCCCGCACCATTTTTTCCGGCACGCTCACAATTTCACCTGGAACTACCCACCGGCCCAGGATCAGCCGTTCGCGTTTGCCAACCAGCTTGATTTTCGCCATCGTTCCGCCTTTCTCTCCCATATTCCCCTCTCCCAAATTGGGAGAGGGGTGAGGGGTGAGGGGTTATGTTTAGTCAACCAGCTTGACGTATGAGCCCTTCTCGACGATCGGGCTGTCCGACAGGTTGAACTCCTCGGCGTAATACTGGTCGGCCGCTACCAGCTTGCCGTCGCTGTAGGATGGGAACGGGCCGCGCAGCAGCATCGGGATGTACACCCGGTGCATGACCAGCTCGCGGTTGACCACCAGGATGTAGTCATCCGTGAATTCGGTCGTCTCGAACACGTTCAGACCCTTGACCCGCCCAACGTATCCGTTGGCATTCAACGTCGCATCCGGGCGCGAACCAGCCGCCGTGAAACCGTCCCAGTTGGCTACCTTATCGCTATTGGTCAGCGAAAGCACCACTGCATTCGGCTGGTAGTAACGGTTGGCAACCTTGACCTTTGCCACGCCGACCTTTTCGATCAGCGCCTGCAAGGTATCCGAACTGCGGTTCCAGGTCCCGCCGCTGTTGTTGCTCACCTGCAACACGCTGGCCAGCGCCAGGTAGAAGATTCCGTTGTCGATCTTATGTGCGATTTCGCGGGTCAGCGCTGCCAGGGTGCGCGCCACGGCGTCGAAGCCGATCTGGCTGCGGCTGAACACGATCGCCTCGCGGCTGATCTGGGTCGCTAGCCGGTCGGCTATCGCTTCGATGGTCTTGAAGCTCAGCTGAACCTTGCCGCGCTCGATCGCTGCCATCTCGCCCTTGCGGATCGCGTCGTACTGGTAATCCACTTTAAGCGCCTGGCCGTTGGTGATCGTTGCCAGCGCCATGAACCGGCCGTTGGCGTAATCGACCACGTAGTCGCTGCCCTCGACGTAGGTCACCGTCCCGGCCGAGTTGGTGATCACCACCGTGCCCGGGATCAGACGCTTGTTTGCCAACGAAACGTACCCGTTCAGGGCTGCGGTCGCATCCTCGTCCACCACTGTACCGGTCGAGCCGGTCTCGCCGGTGTACTGCTCAAAATACAGCCGGGTCGGGCTAGTGTCGATCGTTGCGAAGTCGAAAACGCTGGTCGCTACCAGCACTGGTGTCGCCGCTGCGATGATCGCCCGCGAGACGCTGTACGGCAGGTTCAGATCCGCCGTGGTCTCGGCCTCTTCGAAAGCCCGCCCCTCCTCGGCCAGCTGGCGTTTAAACACCTCGTCGAAGCGCTCCAGCACCTCTCGGGTGAAGCGTGCGTTGACCAGGTCATCAGCCGGTTTGCTGTACATTCCGCGCCGCTCCATGTGCTCGAGCAGCTCCAGCGATCCGCGGATATGGCCGGGTTGGTTGCCTGGGATTTCGATCACCCCGCCTTGCGGGTGGAAGCCCATGCCAGCCAGTTTCGCATCGGAGACGATCTTGTCGTACTCTTTGCGTTTGGTCTCAACCAGGCTCTTGACTGCTTCCGGCGTGGCCGGTTTTGCGTCGCGCACCGCCTGGACAAAAGACTCGTTGAGCTTGCCATATGGCAGCTCTTTGGTCTGCTCGGCAACAGCCTCATCGACCGCTTTCTGCGCAGACTGTGCATCCAGCGTCTTTTTAGCATCCACCGCCTCGGTCAAAGCCTTGGCCAGGTCCGCGCTCTCGTCGATCCCCAGCGATTGGCGGATCTTGCTTTCCAGCAATTGCGCCTGCTCATCGGAGAGCTTTTTGACATCTTCCGCGATCAGTCCACGGAACAACTCCGGGTGTTCCCGGATGATTTTCAGGATTTCTTCAGGGTCCATGGTTTCCTCCATATCGGACTTCGATTCAAATAGGATCACGGCCGCATTCGGGTCGCTCGGCTCGATCACCAGGTCGTAACCGGTGATCCGCAGCTTCGTCACTTCTTCCACCTGCTGGCCGTTTTGTTTGACAATTTTTGATTGGCCATATGCGCGCTGTGAGATGCCCGGCATTACCCCGCCTTCCATCAGCGCCAGGATGTCCCTACCCTTGCTGGTCTCCAGAATGTGTCCATCGAGGACCGTCTGGTGCCCGTCAAATGAGATCGCATCCCATTTGACGATAGTTTCCAACAGGTTAGGACGCCCGGATTTGTTTGACGGGTGCTCCGCCTCTCCCAGCAGCATCAACCGGCCTTGACCGGCGCTCTCGTGCAGGTGGTTTTGTAAATCTTGCACCGCCGCCTCAAGCACCGCCGCCGGATAAAGCCGTCCGTTGCCATTGACAACGTCGGCTGTAATCCCAATCGCCTTGATTTTCCGCGGTTGGCCATCGACCGCTTCCAGTAGCTCGACCGTGCCAACCGATTCGACAAACCGTTTTTCCTTCCTCTTTCCCTGTGAGGACGATTCCTCGATCCCCGCCGGTTGGTAAGTCAGCTCCACCACCCGCCATTCGTTCTGTGGCGCGAAAACATACTCGCCATCCTGGCGCTGGTAGCCGACGGAATAATACTCGTCCACCTTTTGGCCTTCGCCGTGAGCGATCAGGTGATCTGCAAAGATCTCCTCGATCCAGATATACGGCCCCGATTCGCTCATCGGAAATTGTTTCCGGAACGCCTCACGGATCATGGCCATGGTGTAATCCAGGCTGCCTTTTACCAGTTCTTCTAGCGGTTTACCGCGATTAATTTTCTTAGCCATTCTCTCCTCCTAAAAACCCAGGTCGCTTGCTGTTTGCACAGCCGCCTCGCTCGTAGCTGTTTGCCCGTAGCCTTCGCCGAAATCCGCAATCATCTGCAAACCGCCACTCATCGTATCGGCGATATCGTCGTGTTTGCCGCTTGGAAACACCTCCAACTCACGCCAGGCAGCCTGCCACCATGGACCGCGCACCACCTCGACCAATCCTTGCCTTGCGCGAGTCTGTAATGGCCTGGCCCGGCTGACTTTGTCACCTTGCGGAACCATTGGCATAATCGCCACATTCGCCAGGCGTGTATCTCGCATAAATTGCTTAAAGACCAGAGATGAGAATGCCACGCTTTCCACCGCCCAGATCGTGCCCCGTTCGCGTGGATCGACCATCCAGGCTACCACCTGCGCCAAGAACTCATCCAGCTCATGGACATGCAGCAGATCTCGGTAGACCACCACGCCGCGAACGCTGTCCAACGCGCACGGCATGGCCGCGTTATAATCCGCCTGTTGGCTCTCGCCCAATGCCAGGTCAAGGTAAACGAACCACTGCAACCCCTCCGGTCGTTTTTCGACCAGGCGGAAGTTGCTTTCATCGAAGAAATTCCCCTTCTCGGCCCTGGGCAGCTGCTGATATTGCGCGTCAAACTCGTGCTGCCCGACATTCGCGGCAATCCGCGCCAGTTGCTCTGCCGGAAATTTCTCTGGCCATAACGCCTCGCCGGGCTCGCGTCCCAGCGGATCCGCCGGTGGTAAAAACTGACCCCGCAGCATCAGCTCCTGGAAGCGTTGCTCATCCTGTACGTACTGGTCATGCCCCAATGCCAGCGCTGGCAGGTACAGGATCGTCCACTGGTCGGCCAGCAGCGGATCGCTGACCATCATCTCCAGCAGCTCGCCCGCCAGGTCATCCGGGTGCCAGCGCGTGTGCGTCACCACAATCGCGCCGCCGTCCTCAAGCCGTGTGTAAGCCGCCGACTTGTACCAGCTCAGTACCCGCTTGCGATAGCTCTCGCTATTTGCCTCGTCTCGGTTTTTAAACGGATCATCGATCACCAGCAGGTGCGCGCCCTTACCGACGATCCCGCCGCCAATACCGGCCGCCACCACCATGCCCCTATGCGGTGCTGCCAGGCTCCAATTTGCCTTCGCCCGGCTTTCCTCGTCCAGCTCGACCGGCGCATCCACCGCGCTCATTTCACCAAACACTTTTTTGTACTGATCGCTGGTGACGTAGTTTCGCACCGCCCGGCTGTCCTCGTTTGCCAGGTCCGCGCCGTATGCTGTCAAGATGATCCGGCTGTCCGGACGTTTGCCCAGCAGCCAGGACGGAAACAATCGGCTGATCTCCTCGGTCTTGCCGTGCCGCGGCGGCTCGAAGATCATCAACCGCCCGATGCCCTCCGCGCCTTTCGTTTCGATGTACCTGTACACCTGCTCGAGATAATCCGCCACCAGGTAATGGTGGCGAGCTGGTTTGTACCACGGCGCCACGTAGGTTGCGTAATCCATCAGTCGTTTACGCGCCAAAGCCCGCCGTGCTCGGATAGCGGCTGCCTGGTGTGCCCGTTCTGACACCCCACCCGAAACATCTGCACTGGGGATAGCGACCATCTCACTCATTCAGGTCTTTATCCTTCCGTGTCAATCGAGCCAGTTTTTCAAGTTCTTCATCCGGCAGATCGTCGAGATCCTCGACCGAGTGGATATCTCGCTGATCTACTCTCAGGCGTGGGATGTAATCTCCCAACAGTTCCAGGGCCAGTTTGCGGTCCTGGTGTGATTTGTAATCCGGATTTGTCGCGCTGGCGATCAACGCGTTGTAAATGTCAGCCCGATGTTCGAACAGCGGTGCCGCCTGTAACAGCGTGATCGTTTCGTTGATCGCCGGGTTTTTCGCCCGCCAGGTCCCGATCTGCCGGTCGGTCGTCAATCCCAGAACCTGTGTCGCCAGCTCTTCCTGGGTGTGCGGCCAGCGTTCCTTGCGCGGGCTTGCTGCCCAGGCGATGTAGCATGCCACCCGCCACGGCCATCCTGAGTTGCGTAACCGGTAGTACATCTCAAGCCAGCCCGGCATCTCCGGTCCCTGGATAGATTCCAGCGCCTGGCGTGCTGTCTCGGACCGTAATCTCGCCTCTTCCGGCGAAACGAAAGAATGCCCATCCTCGGCTTCCTCGATCTCCAGGCCGAGCGGGATCTGCCGCAGCAAATCGTCCCAATCCGGGCGTTCTACCGGTCTTTTCATTTCACCCGCTCCAGATATTTGGTACTGCCAATCTGCAAGGCGCAAAACTCGCCTGGCGCGATCTCGATCCAGACGTCGCCACCGGCGACCTCAACCAGGTTGACCACATCTCCCTTGCGCAGCTGGCGGATAGGTGTGTTCCCGCCTGCGGTCGGCATGCGGCGCACGTTAAGCCAATCGGTTATCACCCGATAGCGATATCCAGTTGGCGCAGGTGTGGGTGTAGGCGTTGGGACTGGGACTGGGACTGGTACCGGTGCTGGCTGGATCGTGCCAAACATAGCCCGGAACGCCGCTTCGGATTTTAGCCAGCGGTTGGTGTCGAGCTGCTTGCTCTCCGTCCCATAGTAAGGACCATCGCCGCGCTCGCCGGTCTGCACGATCCACACATCCAGATCGTGATAACCATCTGGTATCCACGGCTTGCCCAAAAACTCGCTCGGTGGATCGGTCGCCAGGTACTGTGCCATCCACCATTTGCGCTGTGCCATCCAGGCTTGTTTTGCCATAAAATCGCGAACGAACGTAAACCGAGAATAAACGATCACCTCGCGCCCGGTTCGGTCCTCTAACGCTTTGCTGAAGTTCTCCGCGGCGTTGGATAACGCGGATTTTGATACCCCATGTACCAGTTCCAGATCGTTGACAATCGGCCCCTCGCCGTCATATTTACGGTCCGGGAACATGCTCAAAAAATTATCTGCCTGAGCCGCGGCACTCTCAGCTGGATAAAGCACATGGTATGCCATGCGTGGAATGTTTCGTTTCTTTAATTCCGCCCAGTAAATAGCAAACATGCTGTCCTTGTAACCCCAGCTGATACCCGTGCGGCAGGCGATATACTCGACCCGCGGAAGCACCGAGACCAGCTCGTTAAAATCGACTCTGCCCTGGTTGCGGCTGATATCAATCCCGAATCTACGGCCATCGGTCAAAGATGGGCGGTAAGTGCCTGGTGTGGTCATGCGCTCCTCCGTTTCTGAGACGCAGCGATCATTTGATCCTCACAGTCCCAGCCCTAGAAATCTGTTCAAGAGGTAGATGACGATCACAAACACAATGATCGCCAACAAGATCCGTCCCCAGGGGGGCGGGATCATCGGTACCACGTACCGATCTAATAGCACAATGGCTATTACCAGAACAATTAGTATTACAAGTAACTCAATCATTTTTATTCTCCAAACTGTTTCATTTGATCAGCCCCAGTATCTGCCCCAATAACCAGATGATCACCGCACTACCCATGATCCCGCCTAACCAGCTCAGGATCACGTTAGTCCGTTTAAGTCCTGCAATTTCCAGGTTGATCGCGTGCAGCATCTTGTTATGCTCACTGATTGTTGCCTGCTGCTCTTCCAGTCTTCGCCAGGCCGCATCTACCCGAGAAGTGGTTAACGGCTGATAGCCCGCATCATTCTTTTCAAGGCAGCGCAGCCGCTCTTCGACTGCACTCATCATCGATTCGAGCTTCGCGAAGCCTTGATCCATACGGACCCCCAGATGGTCAATTTGTTTTTGCAGGTTTGATTGCATCGATGCACGGCTCAAGGATCCCGTGCTATCCATAGCTGCGCACGTCGTGTTCGTTCAGCTCCGGGTCTTTCTTGGGAAAAAACCGGGTGATGAACTGGTGAATATACGATGCGCCCATGCCGATCGCAACCCCGGTGACGGCCAGACCAAACGGCGTAATACCCACTGGCGAATCAACAAACACGCCCAGTAGATACAAAAGATCAAACTGGTAAATGAACGCCCCGACTATACCGGCTGCCACAGCCACATAGACCAGCGCCCATTTGTAGGGTTGCAGCGCAG
Source organism: Clostridiales bacterium PH28_bin88 (assembly GCA_000987045.1). GTDB lineage: Bacteria > Bacillota > PH28-bin88 > PH28-bin88 > PH28-bin88 > PH28-bin88. Next base: position 23,417 of record LAKY01000095.1, read on the forward strand.
GCACATGGTCGATGATCCGGCCAAACACCGCCTCCACCAGCGTCTCGACAAGAAAAGCAACCGCCATGATCAGCGCCAAAGTCCCGAAAATGCTATTTTCCATTGCTCCTCCGCTTAAAACGTTTGCGCCCGACAATCCATTAAGGACTGCCGGGCGCTCATCTCCGACCGTTGCCCGAACTACATCGGGCATGCAATATTCAATAACTGAATTTTAGCATGCTTGTCAAGAGTTTACAAGAGTCAATTAGAACAATTAGAACATTACATTAGAGTTTTGGAAAATCCCCAATCAACACTTGACATATAATGCCGCATGCGGTATTATATAACTAAGATAACAACAAGGGAGCAGCGAGATGAAACTAACAGTCAAGGGTAAAAGGGTAGAACTGAACGGAAACAAAATGTCCGGCGACACATATCCGATCAAGGGCTATATCAAAGAATATCTCAACGGAAAATGGGACGCCGACAACAAGGTGTGGATTGTTGACGGCGGACAGGTCGAAGCAATGATGACCGGACAGTACCCCGTCATCAAGCTCGACACCAGCACCACCGAGCAGGTCACTGAAAAAGCATACAACGGGCTTTGCCCCAAGTGCCACACATGGTGTTACGGCGACTGCACCGCCCACTGAACAAGCACGCGAAACCGGGGCAACCAGGCCACATCTTAATAAATCATCATATCCATATAATCAAAAAAGAGGGCAAAATGAAACCAAGTGAACTACCAAACTACCGATGGCCAGATTTATCATATATTGTCAGGCAATATGTCGTAGTCGATGCGCGTGGGCGAATCGGAATCGCCCACAACGGCTCTGATGGAAACCTCTGGGCTCATCCCGCAGAAATGCCCGCCATCGCTCAGGCTACACCGGACATGGCCCTGCCAAACGGGGCCAAACTAATGACCGATACACTTTGGAGATACAGCGACGATGATGACGCCTGGATCGGCCGCTGGTGCGACCAGGATAGCGATGACGAGCTGCTCCACCTTGTCATCGTAGACGACCTGGGTTGGGTAATGCCTGACCGATATGCCGATCAGGCATTATCCGGCAGCGATCAGATGGGATTTTGGAACTACGGTGCCACCATTGGCAGGGTTGGCGGTCGCCCCCCCGTAGCTGGACAAACGCCAGGAGAATGTACTATCGACCAGGCTGTGGAATACACCGCCGAGGTCGGAGAGCCGGTCTCGCCGCGCGGGCTGCGCCTCGCATGCGCGCGCGGTTACATCCCTGGGGCACGCAAAATTGGCAGGGATTGGCTCCTGCCTTATGAGGGAATCAATTATTACCTGGATAACCGGCCGCGGCCGGGGCGAAAACCAGCATCAAGACAAGAAAGATAAGTATCTAATGCCGCCCCGTCGCCTACCCCCAATCATCGAGGACACCGTCGCCCTGGTCAAAGCCGCCCGCATCGCTGCCCTCGCCGAGGCAAGAGCTAATGGTTGGCTCGAGCAGCACAGTTACCAGGAGATAGCCAATGTCCTCGATGGCGTCAACCGCTCCACCATCCAGCGCAACCTGGACGCCATCGACCGGTTTGAGCAGCTCCGCGGGCAATTTTTAGCCCGCCTCGAAAATCTCAAACCCTAAAATCAACTACCCCCAAAAGACCGGCGCCTCACCCGCCGGTCTTTTTCATTTCCAACACTCGCGCTACCAGCTTATCCAGCGCCTCCTGCCCGGGCACCCAGGTCCGTACTGCCTCGCACACCGAGCAGCGCACATCTGCCGCATAACCCTCCACCACCGCGATCACATCGATCTCGGTCGGCCCGGGTGTGATGTCAATAGCCTCCCGATACAACAGCAACTGTCGGATCCCGCTCCCGTTCCGCACCACCTGGCCCAACACATGCCCTTTCGGGCATTTCCATGCTTTGATCTCATCGCTCATCTGCGTTGCTCCTCTCTGCCATCAGCACAAAACCGCGCGGCAGTGTTGGTACCGCCTCGAGTTTAACCTCAACTCGCTCCTCGCTGTCTGCGTACACCAGCACTTGCTCAGTCGCCATCTCCGGAATTTTCTCCACCAGCGCCACTGACGGCCACCGGCCGATCAGGTCCAGGTATGCAACCCCCGCAAACATAATCGCCTCTCGCAGCAGCTGGCCTTTGTCGATCTTCCATAGCAACGCCTGCCGACCATCCAGCCAATCCGGCCCGCCCGCCACTGTGATCACCTCGCGCGCTGGCCACCACATTCGAAGGTGATGCAGGTCCAGCACCTTCTCATACTCGGTCTGCGTCTCCACTTGTGCCAGGCAGTAATGATTAATCCGGGACAACCAGTAATCCTGGTCCACCGGCTGGCCCATCTGCACCACATGCAGCCAGCGCATCCCCTGCGCGCTTATCGAATTCTCCAAAACCTCACCGCTCATGTCACCCATCAGGGTATTCCTCCCATGTCCGGCCGTCCAACTCTCGCCCAGCAGCCTTTTTCCCGACCCGTTCCATAAACCATGGGTTTTGTCCCGGATCGGGCTGATACCCACACCAGTATTCCTCTCTATCACCCCACTCCTCCATAAATTTCGTTCCGCGATTACCCAAACAAATACAATGTTTACCGAAATCTATCTTATCCATAAAATCGTCATTGCCGTATTGCTCGGCCACCGGCAGCCACTCTCCCCATTGCTTAAAGAAAAATGGAACACCTGCATCCTGGCACTGGTCCCGCAGCGACCGCGCCCAATCTGGGTGCATCGGCCGCGCCCCCGGCCCGCTCTCCCCGCCGCAGATCACCCAATCCAACCTTGCCGTTCCGGCCTGGTGGTCAAGATAGTAATCTTTCCATTGGAAACCGGCCAAACTATCCCAGTGCCAACCATAACCATATTTCAGATCATGCAATTTCACTGGCCCCAGCAGCGGCTCGCAGCTTACGAACCTCACGGCGGCCGGCGTCTCCAGCAGCAGCGGAATCCGTTCATCCGCTGCTTGTTGATTTTCGATGCTGACACCTAACCAGACGTTTTTCAGGACACCGAATCCATCGCGGAGTAGAAGATCGACCTTTTCCTTCATCCAGTTTGGGCGCTTTGTCAAGACCAAAAATTTATGATGTTCTGCGCTCGTCATCACGGTCCAAACGTTTTTCAGAAATTCATACGGCATGTTCTCGTGAAACAGGTCGCTCATTGAATCCACAAAAATTCGGCTCGGTTTTTTCAACCGCAGTGGTTCATACAACCGCTCAGGCAAACATCGCACCATTCCGTTCCAGCGGCCATTATCGGTCAATAATCCCTGATATTCTGGCCGGCCCATCGCCACCAAGCGTCGGGCAAACCTCTCGGCGTAGCAATTTCGGCAGCCCTCGCTCACCCGGCTGCACCCGACTGTCGGATTCCACACTACATCAGTCCATTCTATTTTGCTCTTAGTCATCTCATCCTCTTTTCTTCTCGCATCCTCTTCCTCGCCAATGCGGCTGCCCTGCGCCGCTCGTGCCTGTTCGGCTTCGATCCAAGATAAGCCGCCTCCATGGGTTTTCGATCTTCTATCGCGCCCTTCTCAATCTCCGCCAGGATTGCCGCCCGCGATTCGTCGCTCAGTTCCGGCACCGCGTTTGGATCTTTACGCAGCTCGTCATACAATGCTTTCATAGGTCCAAATGGGTTAACCAATGTTGTCTCTGTTCCATCATTGTTATATAGGATCAATTTATCTTCTTTCATCTCATAACTCCTCGTAAATCTCTGTGATCTTTGTGTCCTCTGTGGTTAGATCCCCTGCACCGCGCCGCGTGATACACCTGCCGCGGATGCCGTGGTACAAACTCAATCCCGCACAACGGGTTCGCGCACGGCCGCGAATCAGCCAGCACCAGCGCCCCCGGCCTCACCTGGCCCAGTGCCTGGACTGTAACCCGCTCGCTCTGCGCCAGCTCCACCGGCGTCTCGTCAATCACCGCCCCCAGCCGCATGATCGCATCCATTAACTTCCGGCTCGCCTCGATTTTCCAATTGAGCACATTCCGCAGGTATCGCCACCCCCACGGCGGATCCTTCCGCGCGATCGCCGCCAGCCTTTCCGCAATCCGCTGGAGATCCGCCACGCTGATCACCGCTGGATCATGCCCCATCGCCTGGATCAATTCAGACAGCGCCTTCGCCCCGTCCAGGTCAATTAATACTGCCTGCCCCTGTTTCTGCTTTTCTAACATCGTTCTAACCTCGTTATATGGCATCCTGATTAATCTCCTCGCCCAGCCAAAAGTAATTCTTCATTACCCGCCGGTCCGCTATCAGCCGAATATCTCCCCTCTCCATCGCTTGCGATGGGGAGGGGCCGGGGGAGGGGTTGATAACCAGATCCCCAGGATTCACCAGGCAAATATTCGCCCTCCGACCATGCTTCCGCTCGAAGTACGCCGCGCCTTCCATGATTCGTCTCTCCAATGGCTTTAAATTATTGTTATCAAACCAGATCATGTACTCCATCTCTCACCTCAACATTCTCTGCGGTCCAACGCTTAGAGCCCCAACGCCCGCATCGCCCGCTCATACGCAATCCACCTGGCCGGACGGTTCCCGCCTGCCTCGGCCGCGTACCCCATCCAGATGCACCAGCTGGTGAACGCCTCTGCCCACTTTCGCTCCAATGATCCTTCCGAGTAGCGGCGCACCGGACACAAATATTCCGCATCTCCTTCTGCCAAAAGCTCTTTAACGAAATCCATCGGGATCGTGTCGTTTACCACCCGTAGGAACAGCGCGGGGCCGACATCTCCGGAAGCCATCTCAATCCTCGGCACGTATCGCTTTGCAAATTCGAGCTGTTGCTCGTCCATCCGCGCGATCCGCTCCAGCAGCGCCACCCGCTCCGATACCGCTGTCGCCCGCCGGTAATCCGCAAGCCATCCAAGCCACTTGCAGGCGATCCAATCTACCACCCCGACCCCTGCGGCCACTGCCAATGCAAGCCCGGCGATCAGGGTAAACATCGGCAGCCAAACCGGCTCCCCCACCAGCAGCGATGCCAGCAGTAACCCCGCGGATAATAGTGCTGATAAAATCCATCCAATCGCGTTAGGATTTCTCACCCTTCCGCCTCCCCTCCCCCGGGTTTTGTCTCCCGATTCATCGCACGCACGCTAGTTCTCACGCTCCACAACCTCCACGCCGTAATCACGTCCCTCGCGCCGGATCCAATCCAGATTGATCCGTGCGTCGAAATCCATGTGCTGCTCGATTTCGTGTGGCGGCGCCAGCAGCAGAATGTTGTCTCCTCTGCGCCTGCCGTGCATCCGGCTCTCGACCAGGTCAGCCACATCCAGGATCTTCCTGCCACTTTCCCGATCAGGCGATCTGGCATCGATCTTCCGTGTTGGCCAGCGGTGCGCCCGTTCATCATTGATCATCGCCATCAGGCCGCCGATCACCAGGCAACCCAGTAGTACCAGGCAGCCCACCTGCCAGCTCTCCAGCTCGCTTAGTATCTCAATCATCGATACCTCCAACTAACTCACTACTGTTTGCCATGCAAAGAGCAAGCAGGCCGTGGCTAAACCAATCATGACCATCATCATCAGTGTTGCCAGCAACCAAACAACCGGCGCGCCGTCCTGGCGAAACGGTTCGTCATTCATCTCTCGATTAATTACCTGGGGTCTTGTCAGCTTCGCCATTTTTTTTTGATCTCCTCGAATTCTTTTCTAAGAAGATAAACCTCACTGGCCAGGTCAAAAACATTGGGAACAAATTCTCTTTTTTGGTCTTGGATTTCGTATAAATTCACCAATTTTTTCTCGGCCTGCATAATCCGTGTCTGATCAAGCGATACCCAATAGCCGTCTCGTTGGCGTTTTGCAATTTCCATATCCAATTCACGACGTAAAATTCTGCCAATTTTCTGTGCCGCTATTTTCTGATTGGTTTTTGCTGAAAGGGATTTAGTGATTTCACCAACTTTTATATGCGGCTTTAGATCAATGATCTTTACACAGTCCGATTCGTTGGCCATCTTAATAACATCCAATACCAGTCTTGCAAGCTCTAAATTGTTCATTTTTTCTAACCCCCTATCCTATATTCAATGGCTGAATTTTGGTTAACTTCAAAAAAAGCGTCTGTTAACGGTATTCACGGGCTGGTAGCAGCCCCGTTTGTCGTACATCTCAAATGTGTTCCTCAATGCCATATAAGTTAACAAGTGATCACGATATACACTTAAAAATGACCTCGGAAGCCTTAAAACTGCCCAAAAACCGCTTAAAACCGCCATTTTTGCCCCGTTAACATATGAACTATGTGAATAGACTTTGGGTAGTAGAGTTTGTCTTGTAACGAAGATTAAAATCCCTCTCATTTTTGCCCCCGTTTTTAATCTTCGTGACAAAACAAATGTCAGCAGCCGACCAAAGTTAACAAAGTTCATAAGTTCATGCCAGTCTTTCCTGGACCGGCTTAGCCTTCTCTGGCTGCGGTCCAAAATTATCCGGGTTCACCCCGAATTTCGTCGATAGCCCCAGCATCCTGGGTTCGTTCCAGTACACCCAAAACCCGTCCCGGCGCCGGTCGCTGACCTGCATCATCAGCTCTTCCCGCAGGATGCGTCCAACCCGCTGCGCTTTGATCTCGGTCCGTCGCGATCGCTTCACGTCTTCGTCCGTGTCTTCCGCATCTGGATCGTTCATCTCGTCCATGATCTCGTTTGCGATCCGGGTCACGTCCCCGATCTTGATCAGGCTGTTGCCTTCCTCATCCACCCGCACCATTTCCTTGCGCAGATCCGGGTATTTCCAAATCTTCCACAGTGCTTCGATGATTCGCGCGGTCATGGTCATGCTCTGATTCAGGATCGTTTCCTGGTAGTAATCCCGCAGCACCTGGCGGATGTCTTCCTGTTGTTCCGGGTCGTCTCGTGCGATTGCCAGCAGCGGGCCCGCCACCTGGTTTAACCGTGGCGAGATCGATAGGTCGAACCACGCCGCGTCGATCGGGATCTCCGGCTGCCAGTGCTCCAGTCGGAAGCGCAGCAGCAGGTTGCGGATCGCCTGTGCCTTGGCCAGGATGGCCTCGTCTACGTTTAAAGGGATCCCGGCCGCCACCAGCTCCGGCATCTCCCGCGTGACCAGCTTTAAAGTCAACGACCTGGTGCCCACCGCGTCATCCTTAAAATCTTTGCGCATCCCGATCAGCTTTGGACTGTAGATGTTGTAAGCCACCGTCTCCCAGTCCTTGCTGCCGTCCTCCAGGGTCACTTCCCGCGTCCGCATGATCGGGCGCCCTTTGAAAGCCCCCTGGTTGTAAAACTTGACCATCTCGTTATCAGTGTCACTGTAAGAAATATCCGCCTCGTCGATCAGCACCGTCCCTCGATATCGGTGCACAGCTCGGAACAGGCTGGCGGTTGTGTCTGTCCCGCTGGCCTGCATCATCCGGTAGCATGCCAGCCCGACACGAAGAACGAACTCAGATTTGCCTGCTCCTGCGCTGCCCATGGCTCTTAAATAAATCGTTGAAGAAAAACAGTCATAAAGCCAGGTCTCTAAAATCCAATAAGCCACCAGCTTGGTCAACTTGTCGCTGGGCATGATGTACACCGATTTCAAATACATCCGCAGGTAAGTCACCAGCTCCGCGATGCTTTTTTTGTCCCCCAGAGCGCTCGGGAAATGGATCGAGCCCATCTTCATCAGGTCGTTAGGTGGATATGGTTCGTAGAATCGTCCATTAATCGCCACACCGAACCCGCTGTCGACTTTTCCGTCCGGATCTCGCCAGGCGAGCAGCGCCCGCCCGTTTTCGCGGTCATACAGGTATTCCAGCAGCCATCCATCAACATATTCCCCCCAGGTGTAGGTTGCTTCCCCGCCTGACCGCTCTTTCGTCGCCTGTGCCGCCGCTGCTTTAAGCATGCGCTCCAGCTCGCGCATCGTCACCTGCAGGATCTTCGCTAGTCGCCCCTTATTTTGCGCCAGGCTGAACTCATCCAGACGGTTAATAATCCCAACCGCCCGCTTGATCGCCTCGTCGCGCGCTGCCCCTTCCCGTGCCCCCGCCCAGCTGGTCACCGCCTCCACAAACATTGGCGCTCGGTCCAGCAGCAGCTTGGCCACACTTGCCTGTTTGTCGTCATCATGCCCGGCCGCTGCCATGGACCGCAGCAGATCATTCGAATCCTTAACCTGTCGCTCGTCACCATCGACCGGATAGGTTGCAAACTTCTCCCCGATCGGCCAGCGCATCACCGCCGAGATTGCGCGTAGATAATCCCCAGCCTGCTCGATCGCCTCGCGCTGTTTGGCCTGCAAATCGCTATTCAGTGGCAGTAGCAGCGCGCCCGGGTCCGAAATGGGCAGCAGCCGCACTGTCGGACCCAACAGCTCAGCCAACCGCCAGGCATTGTTGATTCCGGTATAGTCCATATCCAGCGCCAGATAGATGTTTTTATGCCGCTCGCGCAGAAGTTTCGCCATCTCCTCATCCAGCGAAACCCCTGCCAGCGCCACCGCCGCGTACCCCCACAACCCCCAGCTGATCGCGTCCGCCTGTCCCTCCACGATCACAACCGTTTCAGTAGCAGTAGCGTAGACATGGTTGTTGAAGACCTGGCGCTTGCCAACCAAAATATCTGGCAAATTGTAGTGAAATTTTTCGATGATCCCCCGCGAGCTCAGGTAACGGATCCTGCCGTTGACCAGGTGAGGATAGACCAGCCGGTTTTTCCCGAAAATTCCTGGTATATATCCGCGTTCTACCCAATCCGGGTTGATCCCCTCCAGATTATGTTTAGCTGCCCAACTCTGCACATCCCCGCGGTACCCCAGGATCGCTACGGCCACCGGCGAATCCAGATCCACCCCACCGGCAATCAATTCCCCTCGTAGCTCCTGGCGCTCCTCATCGGTCCCTTCTCCGCTGTATCCCAGTTTTGCCAGCATCACCGCGCCTGGCTGTCTGTCAGCGCCGCCGGGGGTTTCTGGGTCGGAAAGATCCTGCCAGACTTTCCAGCCCCGACCTGCGCAGTACGCCACCGCCTGGTCCGATTTGAGCAGCCAGCGCATGAAGACCCGTTGCGCCACTTCGAGGGCGTCTTCGCGCTGCCTGGCTGCCAGACGCACGGCGGGATCCTGGCCAGACCAGTTTGGGTCCGGCAGCCCAGCCAGGCGGCAGAGCAGCTCACAGGCCGCTTTGAAGTCGAGCTTGTGCTGGTTCTGCACCCACTGGATGACGTCGCCCCACTCGTTGCGGCTGTACCAGTGATAGACCTGGCCCTGTACATCCACCACCAGGCCGCCGGTGTGGGGCGTGGTGCACTTACGCCAGCGACCGCGTTTCGGCAGCGGGAAACCGTCCTGCTCGATCACGTCCTCGATGCGCAGCTTGCTCTTGATCAGGTCAACGATACTGTCCGTCAAATCGTCCTCCGGGTTATGCGACATAAATTCGCAGGGATAAGGGCATCAAAAAGGGGTAAAAATTGCTCAAAACAGAGAAGATGTGTCGCATAATCCGCACTTATGCGACATAAAAACCGGCTCACTCAGGCCGCCTTTTAACAGATCCCGCGCGCCCGGGAGGGACCGGAACGGGTTCTGGGTGAACTCTGTGATCCGTTTTGCTACTGCATTCAATAAATTGAGCAGGCGCGGGGTGAGGACTGGCAGGGGGGCGCTCAGCGAGTGAGCGCTGGACGGCGCGCATGAGTCGGACCGCCTGGCGTAGATCGTCGAGGGCGGGAGCCAGCAGGCTGGCCTGGCGGCTGACGCTGACAGCGGCGTCGATGCGCTCGCTGACCAGACGCAAATAAACCAGCGCGGACCCCAGCCGGGCGAGATCACCCTCGAGCTGCTCGAGCCGCGCTGAGTCCTCAGTCCTCATCCTGGCCATCGCAAGGTCTCAATGCGCGCGCCTCACGCTCAGCGAGACGAGCACGGGCGCGAATGTCCAGGTAATGATCCAGGGCATGGCTGGCGATAACAACCAGACCACCAGCTGCTGTCAGGATCCACAGCGCGGCGAGCCCTTTCCACGACCACCACAGCAGCAGCAGAACCGTGAGAGGTAGGTGGATGGCCAGCACACCGGCGATGTAGCATTCAACCGGGCGCAGCTCGCGACCGATGAGCATGGGCCAGGGAAAATAATGTTCAACAATCAGTATCAACGCCGTCACCAGGGCGGCGATCAGGATCGGGTAGATTGGCACTTGCACGGCGGGCATCGCGGGATTCCTCCAGGAGCTTCAATAAGGTTCGCATGGCGTGGCGATATGCCGGGACCTTTTCAGGCGGCAGCGGCACGTAGGCGGCCTTCAATTCGACAGTCAGTTTTTTATCCATAGCGGCTTGATCAGGAGCGCCGCGGTGGGCGCTCCTGGTGGGTTAGAGACCGCGCTCGTCGAGGCGTTCATCGACAATGCCGCGGATGTAATCGGTCAGCTCGCCAAGCAGCGGGTTGATGATGATCGGATCGTCATCGACGGGCACATATTCGAGTTCCAGGGGCGCAGGGCTGGCGGGCAATTTGTAATTCTCAAGTTGCCTGTGGGCCTCCTGGTAACGCTCAAAAGCCATGGCCAGAGCGATATCCAGATCCGAGGTGTAATTTGAGCGACCGCCGATTTGACGCCAGATCAGGTTTCCATCGATGATTTCGTCGAGCTCGGCAATGATGTATTCGGGCCGGTTATTGAGATCGAAATCGACAAAGATCGGCGCAAACCCCCAGATATCCAGCAACCATCTGACATTTGTGAAATGCGACGGCGCGAGAGCCTGCTGGTCATCCCTGGACAAAAATACGCGGACTGCTTCGGGGAGCTGGCTTTGGGCCTGCTGATAATATTCGAGCCACTTTTTTTCGTTCTTTTGCTGGTGCTTGCGCCTCTCGCTCTCTTTTTGCTCCTGATCGACGCGGAGCTTTTCCCGGCCGCGTTCGACGGCTTCGATGATCCCAGGGGAAAAAACAATTTCGTTCATTCCTCACCTCACTCTTTGCGTATGGCGGATACAAAAATTCGACTACGAAAATCTTCCGGCGGCTGGAGGGTGTAGGCTTTTGAAAACTCGATCACCTCGAAGCCGCGCGACTCCAACAGTTCGCCGATCATCTCGGCCATTGCCGCGACATCCTCATGGGCTGCGATCACGCGCACTTTGACCAGCCCGTGGGCTGTGCTGTCCATAACCCCTCCTTATAGGTTTTCTACGGCGGCGGCGTAATCGCCCCAGCCGGGTTTGATGTAGATGGCGGTGGTCTCCAGGCGGGCGTGACCGAGCAGCTGCTGGATGAGGGTGAGCGGCTGGCCATCATCGGCCAGACGTTTGGCAAACGAGTGCCGCAGCTGGTGAGGGGTGACCTCAAGGCCGCACTGGCGCCCGATCTCCCCCACACGCCGCTGGACCTGACGGGTGGTGATCCGCCCAGAACCTTTACCCATAAAAAGCGGACCACCACCCGATCCTGACCCGCGCAGGGTAAGCCAGTTTGCCACTGCGCGGCGGACCTCGGCGCCGAGGGGGAGATCCCGGCGCTTGGTCCCTTTACCCATACGCACCGCCACCCGCCCGGCGCGCTCGGTCATCAGAATGTCATCGATTTCCAGGGCGACAATTTCACCCTCACGCAGCCCGGCATGCAGCATGAGCAGCACCATGGCCTGGTCGCGGGCGGCCTGGGCCATGGCGGCAGGGGTGCGCGCGGCGTTGAGGTTGCGCTCGAGCTGGCGCAGGATCTTGTTCTGCTCGCTGCGGGATAACCAGCGCGGAGGCAGCGCGACCTGCGCTGCCTCCGCGACACCGGCGAGCGGATCGTAGGTAATCGCGCCGATCTGGCGGGCGTACTGGCAAAGCATGGCCAGGGTGGCCCGGCGGCGGTTCCAGGTGGCCGGTTTGACCCGCTCGACCTCAAGCGAGTGGGCGCGGTAGGCGCGCAGATCCACGGAGGTGAGCAGGTCGATGGAAAAGGCCTGCTGGTTGACCTGGCGAAACCAGGCAGCGTAGCGCTCCAGATCGGAGCGGTAGGATGCGATGGTGCGGGCGGCTGCGCCGCGCTCCTGCAGCCAGGCGCAGAAGCCTGGATGCCAGTCGGTGAGGACAGTTGCCTGCAGCTCAATCATTGGACACCCCCAATGCGCGGCAGAGAATATCCAGCTGCTGCTGGTTCCAGAAGACACGATAACCATCACGGGTGCGGATGGATGCCAGGCCGAGATCCGCGCAGGCGCGCCCGATCTCATGCGGGGTGCGGTCGGGCAGCTCGGCGGCTATGTGGCCAACGATGGCCGACCAGTTGGACACGCCCTCCAGATAATCCTCGCGCACGATCGAGGAGCCAAATTCCGAGGCTTTGAGGATGAAACGAAGCACCTGGCGGGCGGTCACCTCGGGGTCGCTGCGCAGCCTGGGCGCGTAGGCGACCACGTCGGCATAGGTGCGCGAGTCTAAAACTCTGCTGTACATGATTAATCTCCTTATCTCTTTTGGTTTGTGCAGTTACGAAAGAATGGCCCCGATGATGCCGCCAATGATGAACAGGACGGCCAGGAGCCAGTTTTGCCAGTCTGTGCGGAATGAATAATGCTTTTGCATGTGAAAAATCCCCATTTCTTATTGCGGTGTGCTACGCTGTTGCCATGAGTAGATCAGGCCAGCCACTGTCCAACAATCGACGAGACCTGGCAGAGCGCGATCCAGACGATACCGCCGATGCCCACCAGGGCCAGCATTTTGGCTATGGAACGGCGCGTGCCGGTGGGAATCTCGCCGCGGTGCTGGGGTACAGGGACCGAAACACCCTGGTCGACGAATTTATAGACCTTGTGGCTGGTGCCGTTCTGGCGCTCGGTGTAGTGGACGCCGGAGCTGTTGATCAGACGGTCGAAGTCACGCGAGGTACGGCAGCCGTCAAGCGAGCGCTTTTTGGCCATCCAGCACCTCCTCGGGGACCTCCGTGGCAATGACCGGGCCCATGTACAGGCCGCGCATTTCGACCTCTTCGAGGATGCGGTCCTGGAGCGCCTCGCGCAGCTCGGCAGCCCTGGCATTGTCGAGGTGATAGACGGAAACGGTGAATCTGTATTCCATATCAGCTCCTTTTTGTTGACACCTATTCAGCTCGAGCAGGTTCAGGCTTTATTTCACCAGCCTTTACCATACGCTCGAACTCCTGGATGATTAAAAAGCGGGTCATGTCCGACTTGGAGCGGACAGTGACCTCGCACAGGGTTTCCAGTTTTTCGGCGGTTTCATCATCCATGCGGATGGCGAGATAATTCTCTTTGGGCATTTCGTGCTCCGTAACAAACGTTATAAAAAATAACTTGGTTCTATTATATAACTATGGTTATGAAATGTCAACTATTTTCCCACAATTGATATACAGTAGCTATAATCTAAGTGTGGATTTCGCCGATTGGATTACAAGAAAATATATTGAATGGCGTGGTGACGCAATTGGAAACCAAGGATCTATTACGGAGTTTGCTAATTTTGTTGGCGTTTCGCAGCCATTGATGTCCTCATGGATGAAGAAGGGAGGCAAAAAGCCCAGGAATCAACAATCGATTGTTAAGCTGGTGAAGGCCTTCGGGCCGGAGGTCTATGATGTGCTGGGGCTGCCTCGTCCAGGATCCGATGAAGAATTCGACCTGGAACGCCTGCCGGAAGGTCTGAGGCGGCGTTTGCGGGCAGCCACGCGCGAAGTTAATCGCATCATGGAAAAGCGCGGGTTGTACGGTAGCGACCCGGAAGCGGAGAAGGTGACTATCGAGATATTCGAAAGGTACGGGTTTAAATACACGCAGACCCGCGAAGAGCCAGATTGAAATTCGATGATTTTAATGCTTTCCTCCCGGTTTCATTATAGAAAATGATTTCTATAATCCAAGGGGGAAAACAGGGTGAGAAAAGGGGTTAAACCGATGATAAAGAGGAAGATCACCATAATAATGCCGCTGATAATGGTAATTTTTGTTTTTTCAGGATGCGCGCCTTCGGAAGCAGCCATTCAGACAGCAATAGCGGCTACTGGTAGCGCTGGTGAGGCGGAAACTGAAAAAACATCTGCGCCAGCACGCACGAGAACACCCAGGCCAACCAGGACGATAACCGCAACCGTAACTTTAAGGCCAACGGCGACAGAAAAACCAACGGAAATTCCCACGGCAACAAAAACAAATGAAGAATTAGAAAAAATTATCAAAGATGGCATCGAAGCATTATTGATGACTTTTCTCGAACAAGATATAAACATTATTAATTTGATCCGTATTGAAGAAGACATCATCCAAGTCGAACTAAAAACTAAAAGGTACGTTAGAGATAGTCAGCCAGATATTTCTTACAAAGTTGTTCAGCAAATTGCTACATTCGCGGGTTTATGGGAGAAAGAGAATAGCCCATTAAAAAACCTGTTTCCAGATGGCTTCAATTTATCTCTACTTACTTACTCGGCTGAGGGAAATTATCCATACGATTCATTTACAAACTTCGAGACGTTATTGGATGTAGATAAGAAAAATATTTCTTACCAAGAGTGGGTAGAATTAGCTAATGCGGGTTTTAAATAATCAACCAAAGACTTTTTATGAACACTCTCTACTACGGCGACAACCTCAAAGTCCTGCGTGAATATATCCGCAGCGAATCAGTCGATCTTATCTACCTGGATCCGCCCTTCAATTCCAATAGGTCTTACAACGTCCTCTTTAAAGACGAATCCGGCCAGGCGTCCGAGGCGCAGATCTCCGCCTTCGATGACACCTGGCATTGGGGTCCATCAGCAGAAGAGACCTATCACGACCTGGTTGTCGGAGACAACCTGGAAGTGGGGCGCATGATCGCCGCGCTGCGCGAGTTCGTCGGCACCAACCAGATGATGGCTTACCTGGTGATGATGGCCGCCCGCCTGGTCGAGCTGCACCGCGTGCTCAAGCCGACTGGCAGCCTGTATCTGCATTGCGATCCGACCGCAAGCCATTATTTAAAGATAATTTTGGATACCGTATTTGGAGTAAATAATTTTAGGTCAGAAATTATTTGGAAACGTACCAGCGCTCATAGCGACTCAAAAACGATGGGGAATACCCATGATGTAATTCTCTTCTACAGTAAATCTGATGATTTTCTTTGGAATAAACAGTACCAAGATTATGATGAAAGCTACATCAAAAGTCACTATCGGTACACAACTAAAGATGGAAGGAAATTTCGAACAGATAATTTAACTGCTACTAGCCTTTCAGGTGGTGGTTATACCTATGAATGGAATGGTGTAACAAAAATCTGGAGAATGCCCAAAGAAAGAATGCAGGAAATGCACGACAAAGGGAGGCTTCATTACACAAAAACTGGTGGCGTAGAATATATCCGCTACCTTGATGAAATGCCTGGATTGCCATTACAAGATTTGTGGTCAGATATATCTCCTATCAATTCACAAGCAGCTGAGCGCCTCGGCTACCCCACCCAAAAACCGCTGGCCCTGCTCGAACGCATCATCCAGGCATCCTCCAACCCGGGCGACGTTGTCCTGGACCCCTTCAGCGGCTGCGGTACGGCCATCGCCGCCGCCCAGAAGCTCGACCGGCGTTGGATCGGCATCGACATCACCCACCTGGCAATCGCCATGCACAAATCCCGACTGAAAGATATGTTCAACCTGGAGCCGGGCAAGGATTATAGAATTATTGGTGAGCCTTCCTCCCTCGCCGGTGCCTGGCAGCTGGCTGAGGAGGATCGTTACCAGTTCCAGTGGTGGGCGCTCTCGCTGATCAAAGCCCGTCCGCTGGGAGGGCAGGAAGGCTCTCGGACTGGGAAGCGGGGCAGCGACCGCGGCATCGACGGCATTATCCCCTTTGTGGATGATCGCACTGGAAAGCCCAAGCAGGTCATGGTCCAGGTCAAGAGTGGCAATGTCAACTCAGGCACCATCCGCGACCTGCGCGGGGTGATCGAACGTGATAATGCTCCGATCGGCGTGCTGGTCACACTCGAAAATCCCAGCCGCGACATGATCCGCGAGGCTGTCTCGGCTGGTTTCTACTCCTCCGAATTATGGCAGCAGAAATACCCGCGCCTGCAGATCCTGACTATTGAGGAACTACTGACTGGGAAGACGGTCCAGATGCCGCCCGCCTACAGCGCATTTAAAAAGGCGGAGCGGGTAAAGAAACAGGAAGGCACCCAGGGCGAGCTGGGGATTTGAGGACATCATGAAATACCAGGTAAATGGACAGGCCAGAATTTGGTTTCTTGAAGATGGGGCCGTACAGCTAACATCAAAACTCAAAATCTTCACTGAAGTTATGACTTGCGAGATGGAACCATCAGAAACCGACGCAATAGAATTTATTGAGGCAAAATATAATCAATACATTTATCAATGGTTGACGCCAATAACAATCAAACAATTAAGGTGATGAATTCCGAATCACCTTTCCCAAATCAATCGAAGGTCGCCGCCTATCTGCGCGATTCTGGTCACGAAGACCAGGACCTCTCCGTCGCGCAGCAGGAGATCGCCATCCGCGCCTGGTGCGAGCAGCACGGACTGGTGCTGACCAAGGTTTTCATCGACGAGGCCGCGCCAGGCTCGACAGTGGTCGGGCGCGAGGCCTTCCGCCGCCTGATCACGCACTTTCACCAGCCAGGCTGCCGCGAGGCGGGGGTGATCCTGTGGAAGTACAATCGCTTTGCCAGGGATATCGACGATGCGCAGTTTTACAAGGCGGACCTGCGGCGGCGTGGGTACATCATCCATTCGCTGAATGACAGCGTTCCTTCCGGTTTGGATGGTCGTTTTTTCGAGAGCGCAATCGACTGGATGAATGCGCGCTACCTGGAGGACCTGAGCACGGACGTCAAGCGCGGGCTGCATCACATCATGGATCAGCACGGCGCGATCGGTGGGACGCCGCCGCGCGGGTTTCGCCGCGAAGCGGTCGAGATCGGCAGCCGCAGGGACGGCCGTGCGCATATCGTCCATCGCTGGGCGCCGGATCCTGACCTGGTCGACAAAGTACGCCTGGCGTTTGAGATGCGCGCTGCAGGGGCATCCTGCGCGCAGATCCAGGACGCCACCAGGCTGTACAAAAATAAAAACTGTTGGCCAACGTTTTTCCGCAACAAGATTTACATGGGGGTAATGGAGTTCGGCGGCCGGGTGATCGAGGACTACTGCGAACCGATCGTTGACCGCGCCACCTGGGAGGCGGTCCAGGCGCGCGGGCAGGAAGCGTGGAGGAAGAACATGAAAAACCGGAAGAATCATCCCCGCAGGCTGGGGTCGCGGTTTCTGCTCTCTGGCCTGGCAGTGTGCAGGCTGTGCGGATCCGCGCTGAGCGGTGACACGGCCACGGCCAAGGGCCACCGGTATGATTACTACACCTGCAGCGGGGCAAATCTGCGCGATGACTGTGTCGCAGGAAAAATCCCGAAATTGCTGCTGGAGGACGCGGTGCTGGATAACCTGCTCGGGTACATTCTGGAGCCGGACCACATTCGCGAACTGGCGGTTGAGTTGGAAACAGATGCGCAGCAGGCAGCCAATCGCTATGAGCTCAAAAAAGCCGACACCAACCGCTCCCTGGCCATACTGCGCCGCAAGATCAATAACCTAGTCGAGGTGATCGCCGACCAGGGCATGGCGGCGCGCGCGCTGGTGGATCAGGTGAAGGAGCTGGAAGCGGAGGAGACCAGACTCAGGCTCGAGCTGGAGGATCTCACTCCGGGGCGGATCAAACTACGCGACCAGATGGATCTGGATGAGCTGGTAAACGAGATCCGCAGCCTGAGAGCGGGGAATGAGACTGCCAGGCTGCGGGAGGTACTCGGGGGACTGATCGACCGGGTCGAAGCGGCGCGGGATGGGGAGAAGATCAGCGGAACGATCTGGTACTACTCGCCGGTTTTGGATAAGCGCGA
>LAKY01000070.1 GCA_000987045.1 Clostridiales bacterium PH28_bin88
CTTTTTTCCCATCCTTTGCAACCGTTGTCCTACCTGGTTTCTCAGTCATCGCAAAAAGCTCTTGGCATGGAAAGGTCGGGCAAAAGTCTAAAGCTCATTTCTGCTGTCAATACCCAGGTTGGCCAGCTGATCGGCCCGTTTGTTTTCTTCACGGGGTACATGATTAATGGTAAAACGCCGGTATTGATTTTTTAACTGGATGACCTGGCGGAATAAGGGCAGCAGGCCCTCGTTTTTCACCCGGTACTCTCCCTTCAGTTGTTTAACCATCAGTTCACTGTCGCAATAAACTTCAGCTTCAGTACCTCCCAGTCGCAGGCCCTCCTCCAAGGCCCGGATGAGGGCACTGTACTCGGCAACGTTGTTGGTGGTTTGCCCAATGTGCTCCCCAATCTCAGCCAGTACACCACCCTGGGTGTCTTCAATTAATACGCCTATGCCGGCGTCGCCCGGGTTACCCCGGGAGGCTCCGTCAGTGTGCATCACCAGTTTCAATCCGAACACCTCACGTCCTCAATTCCTCCAGTAAAGTATTCTACCACAATTTTCACATCTAACCAAGCCGTACCCTTGATGCAGTTCCTTTGTAAGTAAAGTCGGCACACGCACGCGGCAGGCGGTGCAGAGGTTGTTCTCCAGCCTTGCCAGGACACTATCTCCATAGCGAGCGGTCATTTCCAGGTACAACCGCATCAGGTCGGGATTGACTTCTGTTTCCAGCCGTGAACACTCTGCTTGCAGGATCCCCAGGTTGGTTTCCACTTCAGACTTCCAGGCGTTATAGGCTGCTAACCGTTCGCGGTAACGGTTCTTCTCCTCTTTGAGACCAGCCTTGATCTGAGAGAACTGTTCCCTCAGTTCGTCGTGTTGTATGGACTGTTGGAGAAGTTCTTCCTCCGTACTCTCCAATTCCTTTTTCATCACTTCGACCTGCTGCTGCAGCCCTGCCAGTTCTTTGAGATTTTTCGTATCACCGCTGTAAAGCCGGTTACTGAGTAATTGTATCTTGTTTTTCAGGTCGGTGCACCGTAATTCCGCAGATGCCAGTTTTTCACCCAGCTCTCTCAGCCGTTTCTCGTGTTCCTCAACGGTCGCCTCCACCGCCAGGATCTCCTTTTTGGCTTTTTTCAGTTCAAAATAAGTTGGGTTTTTGTGGAGCCGTTCTTCCTCCCGGCGGTAATCCTTGCGGGCTTCCTGCCATAACCACAGTTTATCCAGGTCAGCCATGTCTTTAATCCCCCTTTCGCTTTTGCCGGTTGGGCCCGGTAGACAAAAATGAAGGGATAGCGTTAAAGCTATCCCCAAAAACTATAGACACTGCCATGGTTCGGAGACCACGCGCGAAACCAAGACTTCCACGTCTTCGCCGGCCTGCTGGAAGGCATCCTCCAGGTAAGCGGCCAGGGCGGGTATCACTACCGCCTCGGTTGCGTAATGGCCGGCGTCAATCACCGCGAGTCCAAGGGCCACGGCCTCTTGAGCTTCGTGGTACTTAACGTCGCCGGTAACCAGCACATCCGCTCCCCGGAAAGACGCCTGGTGGATCATCGTCGCCCCAGCTCCTCCGCATACGGCAACTTTGCGCACCGGGCGGTTGTCTCCTCCTGCTACCTTAACGGTGGAAACCCCCAGTGCCTCCTTCACTCTGGTGATAAAGGTGTCCAGGGGCACGGCCTCCGGCAAGAGACCGATCCGGCCCAGCCCATAGGGCGTACCATGGTTGGACAGCGGATAGATGTCGTAGGCAACCTCCTCGTAGGGGTGCACCCTGATCATGGCCTTGACAGCCCGGTCCAACAACCTTTCCGGGACGATGGTCTCCAACCGGAGTTCCTCCACCTCCTCCAATTGCCCACGGGCGCCGATGAACGGGTTGGTCCCCTCCCGGGGAAGAAAGGTCCCTGTGCCAGGGGTGCGGAAGGTACAGTGGGAGTAGTTGCCGATCCATCCCGCCCCGGCATCCCCCAGGGCGTCCCTGACCGCGCCCTCGTGGCCTTGGGGAACAAATACCACCAGTTTAAACAGTTGCTCCTGCCGGCTTACCTGCAGTACCTCGGCCTGCTGCAGGCCAAGGCGGCTTGCCAGGCACGCGTTAACACCGTCGGGAGCGCTGTCCAGGTTGGTATGCGCGGAGTACACCATCACCTGGTGACCAATTAAGTGGCGGATCAAAGCTCCCTCAGGCAAGTCAAATCGCAAGTGCTTGAGGGGCCGGAAAATAAGGGGATGATGGGTAACCAGGAGGTTTACCTGCCGTTCAGCGGCTTCGGCTGCCACTTCGCGGTTAACGTCCAGACTAATCATCAGGCGGTGGACATCCGCCCGCGGGTCGCCCAGCAGGAGGCCTACATTATCCCATTCTTCCGCCAGCTTCTTGGGCGCTAAGGTTTCCATTAATTGCATTACTCGCTGGCACTTGACAGCCATGCCATCACCTTCTCCAGTTCTTTGACTTTCCCCTGAAGGGCTTCCTTCTTTTCCCTGCTCTCTTCGCGAGAACTCTTGGTCAACTCTCGTATAACCCGTTTGAGTTCTTTCACCAGGCGATCCAGGTAACCGTACAACAAGGGGTGGCGACCGGCCATTAAAACAGGTCCCACTTCCAGTTCCATCTCCCCTAAAGAGGGACTGCGTCCCGGCTCCGCCACCAGGATCACGTAGTAGCGGTCTCCCTCCATTACCAGGTCCTCGTCTACCAGGCGCCACCCTTGGGTCACCAGCCACGCACGCAGTCGAAAGATGTCTTCCATAGGCTGTAATACCAGGCGCTTCGCCGAGGTGGCGACATCCGGGCTGGCCTCCAGGATCTTGATAATGGTGGAACCGCCTATGCCGGCAATCACCAACGTATCCGCCTCGCCGGGGACCAGCACCCTTAGCCCGTCACCGCAGCGTACACTGATCCGGTCTTCCATGCGGTAAAGGTGAACCAGTTCCCTGGCGGTAAGATAAGGGCCTTCGTGGATGTCTGAAGCAATAGCCCGGGGGCACTTGTTTTGTTCGACGAGATATACAGGTAAATACGCATGGTCGGTGCCGATATCCGCCATGGTCCCGCCGGGCAGGACCCGCCGGGCAATGGTGGCCAGGCGTTCTGATATTTTTATCATGGGTATAGTCCTTGACAAGTTAATGTTTCTCTCTTCCCTATTATGGTTCTAACCCGGAAGAAAAAATCCTCTCTGTTTGTCAAATAAATGTCAACGGTTTTGACGGAAAGAAATATTAAGCCCTGCCTCAATCAAAAAGCAAGGCTTTAGTTGTGCGACCGTCATGTTTAAGAATGAAAGTCCCGAACAACGAAGGTAGCGGTGTAACATTCAAAGCGCAATCTTCAATTGAATACAGCCTTTACGAAACAACTTGGCAAGAGATTACCTAGCGTGAGGAAGGGAAAGCTAATGTACCAGGTTGTCAACATCCATAATACTTAGCATAATAGTACTAGGGCCGCCTTTACAAACCAGGTTAGAGCAGCCATATCAAGAGGGGAGTTAGGGTTATAAAGGAAAACAAGGTGGTAAAAAACGTAATTCCGGCAGCCAGTTCCGGTTCAGCACCGTATTCATCAGCTAGCAGTGCGGTGATTACCGCGGAGGGTACACCCGAAACCAGCACCAGTGCCTGAGCCGTAAGACCGGTGAACCGCATCACGTGAACTAACAGGATGGCTAAAAGCGGTCCGACAACCAGCCGCAGGATTACTCCCAGAGCTATTTTCCCCGCCTGCCTGCTTACTCGAACATCAAGCAGTTGCATCCCGAGCACCACGAGGAACAAGGGGATGTTCGCTTCGGCCAACATGGTTACGGGATAATCAAGTGCCTGGGGAAGGGTTATACCGAGGTACTTCATCCCCATCCCGGTGGCAGCGGCATAGATGAGCGGTGTCCTGATCACCGCTTTAATCGATTGCTCCCATCCCCCCCTGGCGCTGGAAGCCAGGTAAAGCCCCACAGTAAATATCAAAATAACAGTCACTATATTGACAACGACGCCCCGTTCAAACCCTGGCTGTCCGAGGGCGAACATCAATAACGGCACGCCGAAGTAACCGTTATTGGGAAATACAGTGCTCAGTTGCAGGGCGATGTGCTCTTGGGAGGACAGCCGAAAAATCTTAGAGAAAGCAAAAGTGACGAGTAACGCGCATAAATGTAAGGCCAAGGTGTAAACAACTATCCAGGTCGCTTCACCCGGAGGCATTTGGGTTTTGGAGAGGGCGTTGATCGCCAGTGCCGGCATAAACACGTACATTCCGGCCTGGGAGAGCGGCCGGTGGTCTGTTCCCACCATCTTACGCAATAGATAGCCTGCTGCTATTAGAACCAAAACAGGTACTAAAACTTGCACAATAATCATTGCCCTGTTCCTTTCAAGGCCAAAACACTAAATTAGATTACTAATCCCCCATCAACGCCAATTGTAACCCCATTGATAAAGCTGCTTTCTTCAGAAGCCAGGAAAAGATAGGCATTAGCAACATCTTGGGGAGTGCCCAAGCGCCCAAGGGGAGTCCTTTCCTTCATCACATTCAGAACCTTTTCAGGCACTTTGGCGGTCATGTCGGTAACGATGAATCCTGGGGCAATAGCATTGGTCCTAATACCTGTTGGCCCCAGTTCTTTAGCCCAGCTTTTGGTCATCCCGATTACTCCGGCCTTGGTGGCCGCATAGTTGGTTTGTCCCACGTTACCGTACACACCCACCACCGAGGAAGCGTTAATGATGCTCCCGCTCCCCTGCTGAACCATCAAAGGAACCACCGCCTGCGTGCAGTTAAAGACACCCGTGAGGTTGACATTGATTACCGCCTCCCACTGCTTTTCCGTCATCTTGGTGAGGAAGGCGTCCTGGGTTATCCCCGCGTTGTTGATGAGCACGTCAATCCGTCCGAACTTTCGCACAGCCTCATCCACCATGGCTTGCACGTAGTCACGGTTTGTAACATCAACTTTAAAAAACAAAGCATCAGCGCCCAAATTCCTGATATCCTGTACCGTTTGTTCGCCAGCCTGGACATCAAAATCCCCAATAACAAGTTTGGCCCCTTCTCTGGCAAACAATAAAGCTGTTTCCCGGCCAATACCCTTCCCTCCGCCGGTAATCAGCGCTACCTTATCCCTCAACCTCACGGCTTATTCTCCCACCTTTGCTACATTATTGCCTGGTGTTCAGGAACCGGGGCACCGCCTGCAAAAGCGGTGTCCTCCCTCCCTAGCTAACTGCCTGGCCGTTTTTTTGGCCGGCATGAATGCAGTTGACTATTTCTTCGATAGTGGTTTCCGGACCGAAGACCTCTGTAATACCGGCTGCTTTTAGGACCGGGAAGTCGTCGGGAGGAATCACCCCACCCATTAGAACCATGACATCATTCAACCCATGTTCGCCGAGCAGCCGCACGACTTTGGGCCCTAAAGTAAGGTGGTTTCCACCTAGCGTACTCAGGCCCACGACATCTGCCCCTTCCTGGATAGCGGCGTTGACAATCGCCTCCGGAAACTGGTTCCCGAGGTAGACTACTTCCATCCCGGCGTCCCGCAGGAGGCGTGATATCGCCACTGCACCCCTCCAGTGAATGTCCAGGCCCAATTTCGCCATGACAACCTTAATCTTCCTATCCATCTTTGCTTACCTCCTCGCTAATTAGGCCAAAGGAAACTGCCACAGCCCAAATTTCTGGCGGAACACTTCTTCAATTTCACCTAAAGTGGCATTCGCCCGTACAGCTTCAATCACGTAGGGAACGATATTCTCGTTAGTCTTGCACTTGGCCCTGAGGGTAGCCAGGCAACCGGCCAGGCGGTCATTGTCCCGCCGCTCGCGTAGCGCGCGTAGCTTGGCCTTCTGCCGCTCCTCTGTTTCGGGGTAACGGAAAACCTCGATTTGCCCTAGCTGGGCGTCTTCACCTTTCACGTAGTTCACGCCAACGATTTTTTTGTCGCCGCTTTCAATGGCTTTCTGCTGCAAGTAAGCGTAGTTGGAAATCTCGCGGTGCAGCCAGCCGGCCTCTACCGCCGCCACTAACCCGCCCCGTTTTTCGATCTGTGCCACGTAATCCTTGATTCGCTTGATCATTTCGTTGGTGAGGTATTCCACGTAATACGAACCTGCCAACGGGTCCACGGTGTTAACCACGTTAGTCTCGGTCTGCAGAATCTGCTGGGTGCGCAGGGAAACCAGGGCAGCCTCTTCCGTAGGCGCCGAATACGCCTCGTCATAAGAGTCGATATGCAGGGACTGGGCACCACCGAGGATTGCCGCCAGGCCTTGCAGGGCAGAACGGGCGATATTGTTAAACGGCTCGACTTTAGTGAGGGTAATGCCGGCGGTTTGCACATGGAAACGCATCAAACAGGACCGCTCATCTTTGGCCTGGAACCTGTTTTTCATCACTTCATAAAAAACTCTCCGCGAAGCCCGGCACTTGGCGATTTCTTCGAAGAAATCATTACATAAATCCCAGAAGAAGGACAGGCGGCGAGCAAAAGCATCGATAGGCAGGCCCCGCTTAATCAATTCCTCGGAAGTCGCGATAGCATTGGCGATAGCCACCGCTACTTCCTGAACAGCGTTGGTGCCGGCCTCGCGCAGGTTATACCCGTTATAACTGACCGGATTCCACCGTGGTAAGTGCTTAGCGGCATATTCAATAGCATCGCACTGAAGACGGAATGAATCCCTGGGAGGTAAAATCTCCGGGCCGCTTCCCACCGTGGTTTCCATCAAGAAGTCGTTCTGGGTGGTCCCGGCCAGTTTTTCAAAGGGTATTCCTCGCTTTTCAGCCATCACCATGTACATGGAAAGTAAAGCTACCGTTGTGCTGGGTAGGTGGGTCACGAGCGAAACGGAAACCCGATCGATGGGCACTTGGTCGAACAATCTCTCCATGTCTTCCAAGGAGTCAATTGTAACGCCGCACTGGCCCACGTTACCCTCGGCTTCGGGGTCATCCGAGTTATAGCCGCGGATGGTAGGTAGATCAAAGACGATATTGACGCCTGTAGCCCCGTGCCCCAATAGGAACTTAATGCGCTCGTTGCAGTCCTCCGGGCCACCAAAACCGGCCAGCTGCCGCACGGTAAACAAACGGCCCCGGTACATGTTGGGGTACACGCCCCGGACAAAGGGAGGTTCACCGGGGTAACCGATATCCTTTAGATAGTCTTGCTCCGCTATTGCTTCCGGGGTATACAAGAGGTTAATGGGAATACCCGATTCGGTATAGTAGTCCTCCGTGCCCCCCTTTTCTTTTAGCGTTTCCTGCTGCCATCTCTTGGTCTCATCCTCTATCGCAGAGATCGCTTCTGGGTTGAACAGGTTCCTTTTTGCATCAGCCATCATTTCGTCCCCCTCTTAAACCTATTCCTGCTTTAGGTAAAATGTAATCCGCAATATCTTGCGCGCTAGTATAAAGATCCAGTTCCCCTTCATCCACACGCCGCTGAATACCCAATAAGATCTCGTTGGTTTGCAGCACTTGATTAACCCTGGTGATGATGTGGTCCGTAATATTTTCGTGCAGGATAGTGCGTATCCGGTTCCGACGTCGTTCCGCCCATTGCCCGGAATGTTCCAGGTATGATCGGTGAAGACAGAGTGCCTCCCACATTTCCTGCACCCCTTCGTTCCGGGCAGCGGATGTTTTTATTACTCGAGGTTGCCAACCTTGCTTTTCAATTTCGCTAAGCATCATTTTCAGGTCTTTTACAGTTTCTTCAGCTCCCTCACGATCCGCTTTGTTTACCACAAAAACGTCCGCAATCTCCATGATCCCGGCCTTAAGCGCTTGAATGCCGTCCCCTAAACCGGGGACCGTAATTAAGACAGTAATGTCAGCAATACGGATAATATCGTGTTCCACCTGCCCGGTTCCCACCGTCTCCACCAGCACCACATCCTTACCGGCGGCATCCAGGAGTTGGACCACATCTTTGGCAGTCGCGGACAGTCCCCCCAGGCTGCCCCTGGTTGCTAAACTGCGGATGAACACCCTCGGCTCGTTATTCAAGCCAGCCATGCGTACCCGGTCGCCCAGAAAAGCGCCCCCAGTGAAAGGGCTCGTTGGATCAATACAAATGACTCCCACCGACAGTCCCTGTTGCACCAACAACCGGGCTAGTTGGTAGGTAAGAGTGCTTTTTCCCGCACCGGGAGGGCCGGTCAGCCCGACAATATATGCGTTACCGGTCCATGCCGATATAGTTTTTAAGACTTGATACTTCTCAGGTCCCCCATTCTCCACCAGGTTTAACAGCCTGGATATGGCTAATGGTTGCCCCCTGCGGAAATCCGGCAGTAAGTTTTCCCAAGACAAGGATACTGCTGCCCCCTTCACTGGTCCTACCGACTATTTGATTTACTTTTCCGCTCATCGAGCGCCCGCTGGCCAGCGCCAATAGCTACCCAACCTTCACCATTACGGCCTCGCCCTGCGCAGTCCCCCCGCAGACGGTGGCTAGACCGTATCCACCGCCGCGTCTCCGTAATTCTAATATGAGTGTCATTAAATTCTCGCCCCACTGGCTTCGATGGGATACCCGAAAGCACCATCCCCATCAGGACCATATCCACTGCCTGAGTCTCGATGCCGGCGCGGCGCGGCGCGCCGCACCGCATCCCGGATCGCTACCGCTCCTAGGTCGGCGGCCGCTACGTCTCTCAAGGCCCCTCCAAACCGCCCGATGGGCGTCCTGGCCGCACTGACGACTACTGTTTCTGTGGGCAAAACAGTCACACCTCCTGCCTCCATACTGGTAGGATTTTACTTGCGAATACACATGGGCCGGCCCTAATTATTTGGCCGCAGCGGTCAATGGCGTGTATCTCATATAGATACCTTCCGGATCAATCCTGGTCCGGAGGAGTTCCAGTTCTGCGTAGGTAGGGGGTGTACATGGCACCGCTTTAGAAGTATAAATATCAAATCCGGTGTTCTCCTTAATTTCTTCCAAAGTGACACCAAGATCATCGAAATATGCATCTACGTACATGACGCGGGTTTCCGGGTGAAATTTCATGATCCCCATGGTGGAAACAACAGCTACCGGCCCGCCCCAGAGGCCCAGTTCCTCCCGGAATACTTTTTTATTGTCCGGAAACTTGGAACACCTCCACCCGGGGCTGGTAATGAAGTCTACTTCATCCACAAACCGCCTCTTTTCATGGCTCATAATGATTATCGTTCGATTAGCCATAGCGGCAAAATCAGCAGCCCCACCCGACCCCTCGAAGCGCTTGTGGGGGTGAAAATAATCCCCCACGCAGGTGGAGTTTAAGTTTCCGTACTTATCCACCTGGGCTCCCCCTAAGAACCCGACGTCTATGCGCTTAGTTTGCAGGATATGCCCCAGCAATTCGATGGGAGTCCCCATCCACGGGTTATTAAATGAGAAACGGGCATCCGCTACACAAAAGGGGAGATGCAACGGCTGCGCATCGTACACCCCGGCCTCCGTCATGATGACCAGGTTGGGCGCGTGGGTGTACTTGGCTAAAATAGTAGCCACCATCGGCAACCCGCTTCCTACCAGAACCAACTCGCCGTCTTTAAGCATGCGGGACCCGGCAACTGCCATCATTTCCTGCCGGCTGTATTCTGCCCTGCCGGCTATATCCTTTCTTCTTGTTACCTCGCTCAAATTAGGTCCAGCCTCCTTCGTAGATTGGGGTTGTAACCGTAATTAGCATCAGCCTGGATACTCTTTAAGCGATCTTGACCTAACTTGCGGAGATACCCCTCATGATTCTTAACCCCGTACACCCATTCATTGAGCCAGAGTTTAAATTTTACTTCGTCCTTGGAGGCATCAATGTATTCCTTGTACCACCAGGGGTCATTGTCGTAGAAGTTGGCAACCAGGGTAGGGTGGGCCCCGTAGGGTACTTCCACTACCGCGTCAACATAAATTCCCGGGATGGTGTTCAGTTCCGGAATGTTCCGTAGTCGGTCCGCCGGTACAATCCGCTCTGCCGTAACGATGGTAGTTTTCGCGGCCATGGCTGTAATCCGGTCCCCAAAGGGGCAGTTGTTGATCCGCACTGTTCCGTCCTCTGCGGCTTCTTGGGCGTGGATAATGGCCACGTCAGGCCTCACGGCGGGGACCAGCATCACTTCTTCTCCTTCCCAAAACGGGTCCTGCATAAAGGTAAATTTCTGGTTGGGTATCTTGGGATTTTTCCCTCTCAGTTCTTGGAGCCGGTCGTATTCCGGGTTTAACATATCTGAACCCTTAGCGCTTCTGGTCGGGATAAAGGGAATCCCCATCGCCGCGGCAAGTATGCGCAGCCAGCCAACTAGGAGTGAGCTGTCGTCGTGCAGCAGCCCCGATCTCTCTGTGCCTCCTTCAACCGCCCGCCGGAAATTGTAGGGATGGCCAAAGAGTTCATGTCCAATATAACATTGCTCGCTGATCGCCACACAACCTGCGCCAATCAGCAAGTCCGCGTCGGTGCCCGGAGTACCCGTAACCAGATGGAGGCCCTTTTTACCCTGGCGGATAATTTCGTAGACTGCGGCCATGGGTTTCCTGACCACAGTCCACCCACCAGTGATGATTTGGTCCCCATCCTTAACTAGACTCATGGCCTCCGCCAGGGTTTTTCGCTTACTTTTCATCGGCTGTAACCTCCACTCCCCTTCAATTCGCTTGTCACGCCTCTCACCCATGTTTGTAGCGTTAACTCGGGGTCCCCCTCCTCCGCATCAACAGTATTCAGGTAGCAAATGAATGCACTAAGGTAGAAGGTTATTTTCCTACCCGCCTTGACTCTAATAATTCCATAAACGCATCCAACCGGTTTTTAATGGTGGCCTCCGAGTACGCCCGCGGGTCGACCATGTCCGCTTCAAACATTACGCTTGGCACGCCCTTAGATTCCAGTGCGTATTTTAAGTCGTACTGGCCTACGGAATAAGGCTTGCAACTGCGATTACTGAAAAGCAACGCCCCGTCCAGTTTGTATTCCTCCGCGATCTGCAACACGTCCCGCACTTTGCTGTCCAGGTCCACATTCAAGTACCCGGTAGCATATTTGTGGATCAGCGCCTCCAGCAAACCGTGATCAAGATCCATGCTTGCGCCCCATCCGGTGTAACAGGTATAAGTCTCGATCACCGACACTGCTCCATGGCGTTCCAGGTAATTCATCAAACCCAGGTTATACCAGATAGCGATGTTATCCCAGAGCAGGCGGAACTTTTCTTCTGTCACTACGCCCTGCTTTCTGTCCACTCGTTCCTTTACTTCATCCCGGAGCCGCTGTAAAAGGTCTACGGCAACCTGCGTACCCGGCACTGTCACCACTAAAAACATGTCGGCGAAAATATCTGCTGAACTAATAGGACATGGAACTGACTTCCGATAATCGCGAATTTCCGTCCACAGTTCCCCAGCCCTGGCAGAGAGATGCATTGCTTCCGCAAAACGGTCGGGATCCAGCCGGCGACCGGTTTGCTCCTCGAGAAAGCTCACCAGCTTGCCGAACTGTACCTTGAAATATTCCGCCTGGTGAGGCTTGAACTCCCCATCTACCTGGGGGACATCCAGCATAAACAAGGGCTTCTGGTAGTATTGCGCGAGCACTTCCCACCACTTGGCGTGAGTCGAGCAAACGTTACGCGTGACAAAAAGGATGTCCGGTTCGGGCAGTGCCCCGTAAGGCCCCTTACCGCTGAAACATACCCCCAGGTTTAGCCGGCCGTAAGAGCAGACATCGCGTGAATAGCCCATGGCTTCAGCTGCTTCGCAAAGTTCCGCTCCCATTTGTTTGGCCGCGGCGAAAGCGTTATAGTTCTCGGGAAAAACCGGGACGATATCCATGGCGAATAAAATTTCTACCGGCACCAGCCCGGTTACCCAGGCAATCTTTTTTCCCTCTTCGCGCGCCCGGTAAATTTCCTCGTAGTAGCGGCGGACATACCGGGAAATCTCCTTAGTAGCCTCGTAGCTTTTTGTAGCTCTTTCAAAGGCCATGGATGATCACCCCCCGATCATTTCAATCAGTGATTGAATTCTGTTTTTAATGACACCCGGCGAACCGACCCGGTGTTCATACTCCACAAGTTGGAGAGGTATCCCCCGTTCCTCGAAAGCGGCCTTTAAGGCGGGTAAGTCCCAGAAGTGGGGGTCGCAAAATTTTTGCAGCAGCAGAATAACGCCTTGAATGTGATACTCGTCAACCAACCTCAGGAGTCGTTCTTTCCGTCTTGCAAACGGGAATTTGCATGCGCAAAAGATCTTTTGGAAGTAGTGATCTACCAGCGCTTCCAACGGATCCCCTTCCTCGCTGACCACAGTACTGAAGTAGCGGCTGCCCGTACACAGGTCGTCAGCCACCACCGCTCCGCCAGTCTCCTCCACCAATTGGAGAATGAGTGCATCATCCATCACGCTCCCGCTGACTAAGACCCGGACTTTTCCTCGGGATATTTCTTTCCTGTTTTTCACCGCTGTGAGTAATTGTCGCAGCAATGCGCTGTGCTCCTCTTTTGGCATACTGAACCCCGCGTTAACGACTTCCAGGAACTCACCCCCGGAAAGAAAGCGGGCGCTATCGCTTCTCAAGGCCGCTACCTGGGCTAACAGGCGGCGATTCTTGTTGTAAATACTGATCGCCTTGCGGATGCTTTCGTCGGTGATCGACTTACCGGTGTATTCCTCCAATTGGCGTCGCAGAGCCTTAAATTCTTGCCGGACCAGTTCCCTGGCTTCCGGCCTATCCAGGGCAATCGGCAGGCCTAGAAAAGCGGTGAATCGCATCGGGATGTTTCTTTTCCAGATGCCGTAAATCCCCCGGATGGTGTCGCAACTGTGTACCCCGACCAGACCGTCCAGGTACTTGTAATGACCCTTCAAACCCTGGTCCAAGCAACTGCGGGCAAAGGAACATACATAACTCTGGAGGAAGGAATCAGCGTCAGTGATCTCCTCCTGCCGGCTGGTTACCCGCGTGGGCAAGAAGCCCGCAGCGTAAATAAGTTCTTCCGGTACGTGGGTACACAAGTAGCCCATAACCGGTTGCCCCGTTTCCGTTTTATGCCTGGTCAGTCTTTCCGCCTGGTTTCGATTGGCTTCTTTTACTGTGACTAATAAATGTTCCAATGCAACAACCTCCTTCCCTGACAAATCCCTGCTACTTCAGGAGCAGGTTGGGTAAGAACAAAGTAATGGAGGGCACGTAGGTAACCAGGAAAAGGACCGCGACGGCCACCCATAAGTACGGCCAGAGGGGTTTCACTATCTCGCTGATGGAAACCTTTCCGATCCGGCTAGCCAGCAATAGGTTTAACGCCATCGGCGGCGTGATCAACCCCACGCACAGGTTCACCACCATCACTACCCCGAAGTGAACGGGGTCCACTCCGACCCGGGTCACCAGCGGCAACAGGATCGGGGTCGTAATGACGATCGCCGTTACCGTCTCCATGATCATCCCGAGAAACAGCAGGAAGACGTTGATTAGAAGCAGAATGACGTACTTGTTGGTGGTCATGCCGGTGACAAATTCGGCCACCATATTGGGCACCTGCCGGGTGGTAATCACCCAACCGAAGATACCCGCAAAGGCGATAATAATCAAAATGATGGAACTCGTGACGGCGGAATCCTTGGAGATACTCAGGAAGTTTTTCCGCTCGATGATGCGGTAATATAGTCCACCCACTAAAATGGCGTAAATAACCGCTACCGCTCCGGCTTCCGTGGGGGTAAAGACACCCCCGTAGATGCCGCCAAGGATGATCACGGGCATGATCAAGGCCGGAATGGCCTGCTTAGTGGCTTCCCAGGGCCTGATCGCTTTCTCGTCTAGTGCCTGTTCTTCGCGACTGGATTCCTGGTACTTATCTACCGTCAAGTAGTTAACGATCATAAAGGCAAAGCCCATCACCAGACCCGGCCCCACACCGCCCAGGAAGAGTTCCCCGATGGATGCGGAGGCGTTCAAGCCATACACTACCAGGGGAATACTGGGAGGGATCAGAATACCCAGGAAACCCGCCGCCGCCGCTATTGCCGAAGCATAGGCCCTGTTGTATCCCCGGGAAGTCATTTCGGGGATCATGATCCCGCCAATGGCGGCCACGGTGGCCGCTGAAGAACCCGATATAGCCCCGAAAAAAAGACAGGCAATAACCGTCACGTGGGCCAAGGCGCCCTTGACCCTGCCAATCAAGGCATAAACAAAATCCGTTAAGGCTTTGGAAATCCCTCCGCCCTTCATCAGATCCCCCGAGTACACAAAAAACGGAATGGCCATCAGCGGGAAGGAATCTATGGCGCCAAAAGTCCTGCTCACAAGGACCGTCAACGGCATGGACTGGGAAAGGAGGTATAGCAGGGAAGCCACGCCGAAGCTAAAGGCAATCGGCAACCCGACCAGGACGATCACCAAAAAGCTCAAGATAACGATAATTGGTAAGCCAGCACCCAAGCAAATCCCTCTCTTTTAATCTTTTTATCAAAAGACCCAGGTGAAGAAGCCATACAGGGACAGGCGCTACAGGCTGAATGATCTTCCGCCGGAACTTACTTGCTCACGAACCTTCACCCGTATCTATATTCAAAGACTTCAGCTCTTCCAGGATCTCCTTAAGTAACAGCAAGTGCAGCCGGCGATACTCGATAGTGCTGGCCAGCTTCTGCGTCCGGGGCGAGTTTTCGGCCAATCCTAATCGTTCTAATTCCATCAGTACACTTTTCACAAGAATCCCCCCTGTTTACACCACAAATACAATACCTACCGCCAGCCCTACCGGCACCTCTCCAGCCGCCATCGCTTCCGGCCCGATGGGGTAAATTTCCCATCCAGCCTGGGCAACTGTGAGAAAAACATCGATGCCCATGCCTTCCATTGAGGGCCGTGATATCCGTGGAAAGCGGCAGCGCCCGCTGTCAAGGTACTGACAAACCTGGTTGTTGCAAAGGTAACTGCGGCAGCTACCGCACGCTAGCCCCAAAGCCAAGTAGTAACCGTCCGAAAAGGCCCGGTTTTCTATTTCGGCAACAATCCGGGCTATCTCTTTTTCGTGTGATTTGGCATTGACCAGAGAGGATTTTCGATCCGCAAAATGTTCCGCGGGCCGTACCTCGTGTTTGACTAGCAACGCATAGCGGTACCGGCCAATCATGTTTCTAACCTCGTCCACATCGGGGGTCATCGGGGGGCAGTTGGCGCAGGAACCGAAGTGGAAGCAGCGCGGCACCCGGCACTTGGCTTTAACCCGTTCGTCAACCACTACCCCTTGGGCTTCGATTACTTTGGCGCCATCGGCCCCCAATTCAGCTGCCACTTCCGCATATCGATGCAAGTCGCTTAAGATTTGCTCATCAGTCCGATCCACGATTATCGGTTTTACCACTTTCATCCCCCTAATCCATCTGTACCGGCACCGCTCCAAGAGGATCATGCGACGACTGGGCGAACCCGATCCACTGGATCACGTTTTCTTTTCTCGGCGGAGCCGGTGGCTGCTGGTCAGAGTAACCAATAGGAATTACCGCCACCAGTTCACGCTCGGTGACCCCAACTGCCTGGTTCACAGCCTGGCGCACAAAGTAGGGTCCGGTCATATAACATGTTCCCAGGCCCCTCTCATAGGCCAGCAGGCAAATGTTCTGAGCCAGGGCGGCGGCACTCTGCATTGCCCCCGTACACTTAAAGTCCAACCGGTCTCGCTCAGCCTGATCTTGACTGCCCAGCGGAAACTGGGGGATGTAGACCAGGATTATTACCGGAGCCCCGCCAAGATTGGAAAAGAATCTCATCGTGGTATCGATAATCTTGGGTTTGTCAGCGAAGCGCTCGTTAAGGTCCGCTCGGATATGTTGTTACGCACGCTGGATCGCCTGGATGACTTCATCCTTTTTTTCACCGGCAACCACTACCAGTGACCATGACTGCCAGTTCATATTAGAGGGGGCCCACAGCGCCTGTTTAAGGATCTCATCCAGAACCTCTTGCGAGGGCATCCGCCCAAGGAACTTCCGGATACTGCGGCGGCCTCTGATCGCAGCATGTAATTCCACGCTCCACACTCCTTACCATTATTCGGCGAGGGTTTCCCAGGCAGCCACCGCCGCTCCGATGGCCCCCACAATCTGGGGGTTTTCCGGTACCCGCAGCGGGCGCTCAATCTTTGCTTCCAGTGCCCTGGTCATCCCCGAGTTTTTGGCTACACCGCCGGTAAAAACCACATCCCCGTCTGGGGCCAGCAAGCTCCGGGCCAGGGCATAAACCCGGTTGGCAATGGCATCATGAATACCGGCCACAATCTCGGCAACCGGGGTACCCTTGGCGATATGGGAGATCACCTCGGACTCGGCAAAAACGGTACAGGTACTGCTGATTTCGGCCTGCCTGGAGGCGTGGAGACCTATTCGGCTAAAGGTCTCCACGTCCATCTCCAGCACGCGGCTCATTACGTCCAAGAAGCGGCCGGTACCAGCGGCACATTTTTCGTTCATTTTAAAGTCCAGGACTTTCCCTTTTTCCCCCATGCGGATCACCTTACTGTCCTGGCCCCCCATGTCAATGACCACCTTGGCCCCGGGGAAAAGCCACTTGGCCCCCCGGGCATGGCAGCTAATTTCGGTAATTTGCTGGTGCGCGAAGGGAATGCTTTCGCGGCCGTAACCGGTGGCGACCACCCGGGCAATATCCGTCTCTTTGAGGCCGATACTGGCCAGCGCCGTTTCCATTGCCTTGGCGGCAGCGGCCTGGCTGTTTGCTCCTGTAGGCACGACCCAAAATGCCTTGGTAATACCATCGCCCATCACTACTACCTTCGTCGTTGTGGAACCAGAATCGATACCAATCACGTATATCACTGTTTCGTACCTCCAGACACGCCAGGGGGCCACGCGGCAACCGCTCCGCTTACGAGGCCACGCCCTTAAATTGATTGACAAGTCGTTCTACCGTATGGATGGCGATCAAGATGCCCCCTGCCAACATCGCCGCGTCTACCCAGCCCATGGATACCTGCAGGGCAGGGCTGACCTGACCCAACTGGATCTGGCTGGACATAAACTGGTAGCTCATATAGCCGAAGATAACCGCAAACACCAGCACCACGAGATCAATAACCACACTTACCACCCGGGAGATTTTGCGGGGCAGGATTACTTCCATCACATCGATGGCCAGGTGGGACTTTGTTGTTACCGCCAGCCCTCCGCCCACGAAGACCATCCAGATCATCAGGTAGCGGATGAATTCTTCAATCCAGGGCAGCGGAATTTTAAAAACGTACCTGGTCAGCACCTGGACAAAAGCGGCGAGTGACATTACCACCAGCAAGACCCCGACGAAAATTCCTTCTCCTTTGGCCAGCGCTTTCACGCATGTTCCCCCTTGCGGGCCGGCTTACTTGCCGGCCTCCAGCATCTTGTCGATGAGGTCGCCCAGGTTGGCCCTGAACTTGTCGAACGTGGGCTTCGCCGAATCTTGGAACCCCTTGATGTTTTCCGCACTGATGTCGTTGATTTGCATACCTTTAGCCTTCATGTCTTCCAACCACTGGACGGAAGTATCCCGGTTGTATGCCCGCTGCTCGGGCGCCAGTTCTTTGGCGGTATCGGCCAATACCTTTTGCACGTCTGCGGGAAGCTTATCCCAAACTTTTTTACTTGCAATGACCGCTAACGGAGAATAAATGTGCCTGGTTAGCGAGTAGTATTTCTGTACTTCATAAAACTTGGACTTAAAGGTCAGGCCTACGCCGTTATCCTGCCCGTCTACCGTTTTCTGTTGCAGGGCGGTGTACAGTTCACTGAACGCCATCGGGGTGGGAGTGGCACCGGTCCGGGGCAGCCAATCCATCAGGGCCGGTGTTTCCGGAATTCGCATCTTGAGCCCCTTCAGGTCTTCAACTGTTTGGATGGGCCGTTTTGAGTTGCTCATCATCCGCCAGTCATTTTCCCAAAATGATAAAATCTTGAAGCCTTTTTCCTCTGCCGCTTGAGCTAATTCATCTCCGATGGCACCGTCAAGGATCTTGTCCACCCCGGCATTGTCCGGCGGGAAGATATAGGGTAGATCCCAAACCTGCAGTTTCGGCACAAAATTCCCCAACGTCATGGTGCTGCTCAGGCCCATTTCCTGGTTACCCAGTTGAAGGGCTTCGTTCATCTCCCGGTCAGCTCCCAACTGGGAAGCGGGGTAGACTACGATTTTAACCTTGCCGTTGGTTTTTTGGGCCACAACTTCGGCATACTTTTTAGCAAATTTTTGCCACGAATGGGTGTCGTCCGCAACGCCTACATGACCCAGTTTAAGGGTAATTGTTTCGGGTTGCTGCTGAGCGCCGCCGGGCTGTGCAGCCTCCTTCTTTCCACCGCACCCAGCCAAAACTGCTATAGCCATGATGATGACCACAAGCAAGCCGAGTCGTTTCCCAAACGGATTTAACATGGTTAATTACCTCCTTTTTTGTTCTTCACCACGCGGAAATTACAACTCTTCTCAGTTCTTTGGATCCGGCATGCCACCTTCGAGCATTTTTTCCCCTTGATCCCTCCTCGGCTCTATTTCGCGCCTATTACGCGTGCAATGCGTATTTATGCAAACTTCGTGCCATTAACCGCATCTCCTAAAACGTGGAACGCGTATTATGTCGAAATTTCATTGTTTTCTAAGTTGGCGTGCTATATTAAAAAGTGCTGCTAGCCTAAATATTCTAGCAACACCTCAAACAAATCTCTTTGCTGTTTTAAGTAAATATTCCAAATGGCATCGGTTGCACTTGTTTATGTCTAAACGTTTCGCGAGAACCTACAGGCTTCTTTGCCGGCAAGCACATTGGCCTGGAGAGCGATGATAATCTGCATGCCCTATTCCAATTGGCATCGCAATCCGTATTTCTTCATTTTCTTGACTACCGTGGATTGGTTAATGCCTAACAATTCAGCCGCCTTCCGTGTGCTGCGACAACGCTGATATGCCTCTAGAATAAGGTTCCGCTCGTTTTTTTCCATAATATGCTTTAAGGTCATGTTTGCCGGAAGCCCGCCGGGTTCCTTCGCCGACAGGCTTTGTCCCATATCCACATACCCCATTCCGTAGGCTTGTAGTACATTAGGTGTGATCAGGTCCTCGTGACAGGTCACCACCAAGCGTTCAATAATGTTCTCCAGTTCCCGGATATTCCCCGGCCATTCATAGCGGGTTAATGCTTCGATTGTTTCGGGTGATACCCGTTTGTTTTGCCTGTATTTCTCATTAAACTGTTTGAGGAAGAACATAATCAGGGGAGCCACGTCTGCTGTTCTGTCACGCAGGGAGGGAACCACGAGGGGTACTACGTTGAGGCGATAAAACAGGTCCTCTCTGAATTCTCCTTTTTGCACCATTTGCTTTAAATCGCGGTTGGTGGCAGCCAGGAAACGCACATTCAGCCTTATTGGATTGTTCCCTCCAATCCGGGTATACTCTTTCTCCTGCAAAACGCGCAAAAGCTTAACCTGGAGGTCCATGGACATTTCCCCGACCTCATCCAATAAAAATGTCCCCCCGTTGGCAGCTTCCAGAAGTCCCCGCTTGCCACCCTTCTTAGCGCCTGTAAAGGCTCCATCCTCATACCCGAATAATTCCGATTCCAAAAGATTTCCCGGGATTGCCCCACAGTTAACCTTGATGAAAGGGCCTATATAACGAGAACTGTTCTCGTGTATCAGCCTTGCTACAAGTTCCTTACCCACGCCGGATTCACCCATGATCAGAACAGTGACGTCGGTAGGAGCTACTCGTTTGGCTAGAGCGAAGAGTTCCCGGATTTCAGGGCTGTGAATAACGACTTGTTTTTCAATGTCTTCCTTCTGGACCTTTTCCAATTTGTCCCGATATTCTTCGGTTAAAGCCTTGCTCTCTTCCAACTGCTTTCGCAGGTTGTTCAGTTCCGTAAGGTCACGAATAATGGTCACTACACGCGCCAATTCCCCTTGATCATTAAAAATAGGTACGGCTGAGTTCAATAAATCTTTCCCGATACGCACCCTTTGCATAATGTTGGCCGGTTTTTTTGTGCGAACTACCTCCAGTGTTACTGAGTCGGATACAAATCCTTCTTCAATCAACTGTCGTACGTGCTTACCAAGGTAGTCCTCTTCCTTAACCCCCGCAAGGCATTCATAAGCGGGATTCACTCGTGTAATAATTCCCTGCCCGTCAGCAACAATAATGCCGTCGGCAACAGAATCAATAATGGCATTGAGTTCCTGATTAAGTTCCTTTACCGAGGCAAGTTCTTTAGCGATCGCCTCCAAGTCCGAAATGTCCTGAAAAACACCTACCGCCCCTACAATATCTTCCCCATGGGTAATCGGGGTCCGATTAGTCACCACGGTAGCGTTGTTAATCAGCAGCTTCTTCCCAAATTGTGGTGTTCCAGTCTCTAATACCTCTGTTAACTGCGAAGCATGAATGACTTCGTTGATATGCCGTCCGAGAACCTGTTTAGCTTTGGTACCCACCAGCCGCTCAGCGGCAGTGTTAAAGGTAGTAATTCTTCCCAGGTTATCAACAGCAATAATTCCGTTGTGTGTCGAGTTTAGTAACGCCAAAAGTTGATCTGTTGTGTCCTGCCACCGCTGGACAAAAGCCTGGCATAAATCTGTGCGAGTGAGAATACCAGTGAGTTGGCCATCTTTATTAACCACCGGGAGTCTTCCCACCCGCACTTTCCACGCTTCCATGATGTTGGCATCCTCCGTAACGCTAATTACCGAAGCCCTCATTAATTCACCAACGCGGGTACGGGTAGGATCTTGGCCGCTAGCGATGGCCTTAAATAGGTGTGACTTTGTGAAAAGACCTATCATTTTCCCTTCGTGATTTGTCACAGGTGCACCATCGAATTGATTTTCAAGAAAAATACTCGCAACTTCCTGCAGGGTTGCATCGCCCCGCAACACTCTGCAATTAGCCGTCATTGCGTCTTTTACACGCATTGCTACCCCCCTCTTTCCATCGATACTAGTCCGCAAGGACAAGGTTTGTCATTGACACCACTACAACTATAAAAAGTATTTTTTGTCCTGCAGGAACACAAAAGGCGGCATGGAACTCCACTCATGTTTAGGAATATTGTCGAGCCAACAAAAAATCCGGACGCAATCGCTTTTGACAACTCAACTCGGAAGTAGTAATTAGACCCAACAGGATAGTTGCCAAGACTCAGGCTGTTCGCTGCCATTGTTCCCACTTCCCGCTAGCCTTCCTGATGTATTATGCTGTTTTTCGACATTCAACACCAAGATCCCTTCATCTCGCAACACCTAGTTCAGTACCGTACCTCGGTTCCCCCTTTGGAGTTTTGTTTATGAACAACAAAACGTCAATCGCATCACCGCAGGCACCCCTTACATTGGGCGAGCAGCTATTACCGAGGGACTTTCACATTTAAATCTATCGGCCATGCCCAGCGCAAAACTAAAGCCCTGCTTCAATATTAAAGCAGGGCTTTTGACTTCGAATGGTGGGCGATGACAGGCTCGAACTGCCGACCCCTTGCTTGTAAGGCAAGTGCTCTCCCAGCTGAGCTAATCGCCCGTGGTGGGCCCACCCGGATTCGAACCAGGAACCAACCGGTTATGAGCCGGCAGCTCTACCGTTGAGCTATGGGCCCAGAGTGAAAAAGAAGTCGGAAATGGTCTTCCGACATTTGCCTTCTTAAAGAT
The DNA here is from genome assembly GCA_000987045.1 of Clostridiales bacterium PH28_bin88. Classification (GTDB taxonomy): domain Bacteria; phylum Bacillota; class PH28-bin88; order PH28-bin88; family PH28-bin88; genus PH28-bin88. The sequence continues at coordinate 21,678 of LAKY01000070.1, forward strand.
GGCTCCCCGGGTAGGATTCGAACCTACAACCTACCGGTTAACAGCCGGTTGCTCTACCCTTGAGCTACCGAGGAACGCCCAAGACGTTTATATTATACGTCACCTGAAGCAACCGGTCAATACCTGGAAGCTTCCATTTTCTTCGCACCATCAGAAAGTACAACTTTCTGTGGTATTCCTTTGTGGAGGCACCATTGCAATTTTGACTTCTGCCGTCGCTTACGCTCGGCACGAGTCAAGTTTTCTTTACCTGCGCCAAAGGCTTGATGTAGGCCATGTATTCTTTACTATTCCAGGTAGTCCTTGAGCTTCTTGCTCCGGCTGGGGTGACGCAGTTTCCGGAGAGCCTTGGCCTCGATCTGGCGGATCCTTTCCCGGGTTACTCCGAATTCCTGCCCCACTTCTTCCAGGGTGCGGGACCTCCCGTCATCCAAACCGAACCGCAATCTCAGCACTTTTTCCTCCCGCGGGGTCAGCGTATCCAGGACTTCCTCCAGCTGCTCCTTCAGCAGCATAAAGGAAGCAGCTTCCGCCGGCGCCGGTGCGTCTTCGTCTTCGATGAAATCCCCCAGGTGGCTGTCTTCCTCTTCCCCGATGGGTGTTTCCAAGGATACGGGCTCCTGGGCAATCTTCATAATTTCCCGTACCCGCTCCACCGGGATCTCCATCTCCGATGCAATTTCTTCCGGGCTGGGTTCCCGGCCCAACTCTTGCAGGAGCTGGCGCGAGACACGGATCAACTTGTTGATGGTCTCCACCATATGCACCGGGATCCGGATGGTACGCGCCTGGTCGGCAATGGCCCTGGTAATGGCCTGGCGGATCCACCAGGTGGCGTAGGTACTGAACTTATACCCTTTGCGATAATCAAATTTCTCTACGGCCTTAATCAGTCCCAGGTTGCCCTCCTGGATCAGATCCAGGAAAAGCATTCCCCGGCCGACATACCGCTTGGCGATACTTACTACCAGGCGGAGGTTGGCCTCAGCCAGGCGCCGCTTGGCTTCTTCGTCGCCCTCTTCCATGCGCTTGGCCAGGTCCACCTCTTCGTCCGCCGTTAACAGCGGCACCCGCCCGATCTCCTTGAGGTACATGCGCACGGGGTCGTCAATGCCCACTCCCTCGGGAATAGAGAGATCCAGCTCAACTTCCTCTTCCGGCTCCGCTTTTTCCAGTACCTCTATTTCACCCGTCTCCGGTATTATTTCAATACCCATATGACCCAGGTGTTCGTAAATCTCGTCTATCTGCTCCGGGGTCAGGTCGATACCCTGAAGGGCATCCATGATCTCCCGGTAGGTAAGCATACCGCGCTTTTTGCCTTTTTCTACTAATTCTTTTACTTCGGTTTTACGCTGTTCTTCTTTCATTCCCTCTTCCCCCCTTCCTAAGGGCATTGGAGTGGTGCATGCTTATGGCCATCTCAATGCCTGGTAGCCTTTAACACGGAAATTTCTTTTTGTAAGGCATGGATTTCTTCCTGTAATTGACGGCTGTAGTCCAGATCCCGGGCTGCTTCCGCCCTATCCATTTCTTTTATCTTCTGTTGGATCTGAGCCTGCATCCGGTTGATTTTAATCTTATTGATCAGGTCCTCCAATCCTTTACCGCCCGGTAGCGGGTGTTCCCCTACCATCAGTTGTGCAAACATTTGTCTTGCCGGTTCGCTGGACAAGTGATCCATGATCGCCGTCAGTGGCGGCAGCCCCGGGGTGGACATCCGCCACTCCAGTGCGGCCGCTATTTCCCGAGCTGCAGCGTCGGAAAAAACCTCGCTCCCCAGGTCCTGTTTCAACCGGGGAAGAATACCGGGGTCCTCCAGCATGTAACGCAACAGCTGTTTTTCAGGACCGTTATGGCCGGGCTGGTGACCCAAGGAAATTCTATCCTTATTATGCCTGTAATTCTCCGTTTTATCCCGCCAGGTTCCAGATTTTTGCAGTTGCCCCGATTGACGGCGTAATTCTGCATAAATCGCTCCCTCAGCCATGTTCATCCGGGCGGAGATCAAGCGGACGTACTCGTCGCGTTCCACCGCGTTCTTCACACGTTGCAAATCCGGCATTAAGTCATTGAGGGCATCCACCTTGCCTTCGATAGTGCTTAAGTTCCGGGTTGCCACCGCGCGCTCCAGTTTGTAGGCAATGAGCGAAAGCGCCTGCTGTTCAGCCATCTCCCGGAAGGCTTGAGGTCCCTCCCGGCGGAGAAAATCGTCGGGGTCCAAGCCCGGTGGCAACACCGCCACCCTGACCCGGCACCCAGCCTGGTACAGGATGTCCATGCCTCTGAGGGTAGCCGTTTGGCCGGCAGTATCCGCATCATAAGCAATGACGACTTCTCGGGTGTAACGCAACAACAACTGGGCTTGTTCCCTGGTGAACGCGGTGCCCAAAGACGCAACCGTATGCCTTAACCCTGCCTGGTGCGCGGCAATAGCATCCATGTAGCCTTCGACGATAATGCCATAACCTTCCTGGCGCATGGCCTCGATCGCCCTGTTTAAACCGTATAACACCCTCCCTTTATGGAAAAGTGGCGTGTCGGGGCTGTTCAGGTATTTGGGTTGCCCGGTGTTCAACACTCGTCCCCCGAAACCAACCACACGTTGTCGCTGGTCCACAATTGGAAACATAATCCGGTTGCGAAACCGGTCGTAAAATCCATCCCGCTTCTCCCGGGGTAACGCCAGGCCCGCCAGGGCGAGCTCCCGTGGCCGGTAACCGCGGCTCACCAGGGTCGAAAGCAGGGCATCCCAACTGTCAGGGGCAAACCCCAGTTGAAACTCCTGTACGGCCTCGGAAGTAACCCGCCTTTTTTCGAGGTACTCCCTGGCCGGCTGGGCCGCTGGATGCCGGGTCAACAGGGAATGGTAAAACTGGGCAGCCAGCCGGTGTATTTCAAGTAAACGCTGCTGTTCCCGCTGGCGAGCCTTGTCTTCATCCCGCTCTTCGTGAGCCGGTAGCGCAATCCCGGCTCTTTCGGCCATCGCGGCCAGCGCCTCGGGGAAACTCAGGTTTTTGATTTTCATCAAAAAGTTATAGACATCGCCGCCTGCTCCACACCCGAAGCAGTAGAAGAACTGCTTTTCAGGGTTCACGTTAAAAGACGGTGTCTTTTCGCTATGAAAGGGGCAAAGCCCAAGGTAGTTACGCCCTCGCTTTTGTAAAACAACATATTCGCCGATAAAGTCTACTATGTCTACACTGGTCCGAATTTCTTCCACCAGTTCATGAGGAATCGCCGGTGCGGTCACCTGTATCACCCTCGCCAGCACCCGAGTCCTGTGATTCATTATCATCAATTGTTTCGCCGTATTTTCGCTAATTCCTGCTTTCGCCTGACGAGGTTACACAACAACGTTGTTGGCCGGGCTGCGATCTCTACATAACCAGAGACGATTTTTTTATATTCGCTGTCTCTCGGAAATCTCCTGCTATTCTTCGACAAATAATGGCAAGGGCCAGGTGGCGCTGAATGATTTATACAGGTAATATTGTTTCCCCCTTCAGGAAACACTATGGCTGGAGGTGGATCTATCTTGGCTAAAACCCTCGCCTTGCTCCTAGTCATATTATTGGGTGGCGCTACTCTTTACGTCCTCTATACAGGCGTGTTGCTTCCGTTTGTGCAGCCATTCATCAAGAACCGGCAGTAGATGCAGATTAGCCCACCGGTTCAGTAAGGATGATTAGGCAATACATACCTGCTGACATGCGCAATACCATCTGCTATACTATCAGTGTGACGATCCCCAAACTCTCTCTTCATTCTTTCTAAACCTCCCTTTTCTCTTGGAGTACTCACATTGAGTACTCCCTTTTTTTATCCTATGACGCAGTTTAGCTTTTTGCCCTTGAACAATACGTATAATGAACGGAAGAAATGGGCAGTATAGATTACCGGGAAGGTTCTTCACTACTCCTGTCGGGTATCTAGTCAATACCCGAATAGCATGACTGGCGAAGAGAGTAGGAAGACCTTCCTTTACGATTTTTATTTCACTGCGCGAGGTCTTAAACCTCCAGCTTTCAGCCGGATAGCTTTAGCATCCGATTTTACCCCCGTTTAAAAACGGGGGTTTTGGAAAGGGGTAGAACCTTTCAACTACCCCCGACTGAAGTCGGGGGTATGTCTATTAATTAATCGCGGAAACCTTTTGGCACGAAGATAGACTGGTAGAGAGAAATGGCATAGTTGTCAGTCATGCCGGCTATGTAGTCACAGACCACCCGTTCCAACCCTTCGGTCGTGACCAGGCCCTCTTTATCAGGCGGAAGTTTGTCCGGATTGGCGGTGTAGTAGCCATACAATTCCTGAACCAGGCGCTTGGCTTTACCCTCCTCTGTCTTGGCCCTGGATCCGATATATACATGTTCGAACATGAAGGTGCGTAATACATCAGTTGCCTGTTGAACCCCGGGGCTCATGCGAATCTCCTGCTCGCCGTCGCTTGAACGGATCAAATCTAGAACCATGTTGTTGATCCGTTCCCGATGCCGGATGCCCAGGGTCTCTAAACACTCAACAGGCAGGTCCGCGGGAGTAATGATGCCGCCGCGGAGAGCGTCATCGATGTCATGGTTAATATAGGCGACCCGATCAGCAATCCTGACTATTTGCCCCTCCAAGGTTGCCGGCTTGCTGGGTCCGGTGTGATTGACGACCCCGTCGCGCACCTCCCAGGTAAGGTTGAGGCCGGTACCCTCCTCCAGTCTTTCCACCACCCGCAGGCTCTGCTGATTATGCCTGAACCCTTGCGGAAATACCTGGTCCAACGCCTCCTCCCCGGCGTGACCGAATGGGGTATGTCCCAGGTCGTGCGCCAGGGCTATGGCCTCCGTCAAATCCTCATTGAGCCTTAAGGCCCTTGCCACTGTACGGGCGATCTGGGATACCTCCAGGGTATGGGTCAACCTGGTGCGGAAGTGATCACCTTCCGGAGCGATGAACACCTGGGTTTTATGCTTTAGCCGGCGAAAAGCCTTGGAATGGATAATACGGTCCCGGTCCCGTTGAAATTCCGTCCGCACCGCGCATGGTTCCTCCGGACGTTCCCGGCCGCGGCTGGCGCCGCTTTTTGCGGCATAGGCAGACAGCATGTCCCACTCGAGGCGCTCAATCTCCTGGCGTAACATCAACCCGTATCACCCCCAAGAAGTATTGAAAAACACAGCGCTTCAGACGGGACGGCGGCGTAATCCACTGGTCGCCTCGGCTACCTCTACCAGCCTTTTCACCATGGCAGGCATCCTCTGCTGCCAGGCCGTATCCGAGGCGGCCGGATCCTGAGCGCAGGTACCATGGTGGCCACAGCCGTCATCCCAGTGTCCGTCTCCTACCACGGTCATTCCCTGTACCAGCATCATGTGGTAAATGGCGTTTAACACGTTTTCCTGCCCGCCGTAACGGGAAGCTCCCACCGCCATGGCCGCACCCGCTACGTTCAGGAGGGCCTTTTCATTGCGGAGGATCCGGGTCTTGTCCCAAAATGCCTTCAACTGGCCGGACAACGTCCCGAAATAGACGGGGCTGCCTACCAGCACTCCATCAGCCCGGCGAAGGAGGTCAAGCGCCTCCCCCAGCCTGTTTCCTTTGGCGCAGGTTCCCCGGCATGGTGAGCTGCAATGGCTGCAGAAGGGAACCTTCAATTCCGCCAGCACGTCAGCGACGTCGATTACCGCGGTTCCGGCGCCCAGCCCGGAAGCAATTCCTATGGCATGTCCCAACATCGCGGCAGTGTTACCACCGGCCCGGGGACTACCGTTTAAACCGACAATAAACAATACTCCACCTCCCCCAAGGTTGCAGAATAGTATATACGGCTTTAAATAACAAAGTTCCTTCCGCTAATCCAACTTTTTTCGTCCTTCCCCAAAAACCGGAAATCTCTTTAGATGCCTTTCCAACCTCTTACCGGCCTAATCGACCGTTCACCTGAAAAAAACTACCTTCTGCCGCAATTTTCTGTAATATTCCCGCAAAATGAACTATTGTTTATATATAAACGTTTATGCGGCGGGGGAGGGAGAAAACAAGTGCCACAGAAATCCGCTGACTACGCCGTGCAGTCCCTGGAAAAAGCTCTGGCGCTGCTGGATATGCTGAGCACGCATGCCGACGGCCTGGGGGTTACCGAGTTGGGACAAAAGCTCGGGATGCATAAGAGCACGGTACACCGCTTGCTCGCCACCCTGGTCACCTGTGGCTATGTTGATCAAGACCCTCTCACCGACCGTTACCGGCCCGGAATCAAGCTGGTTGGCATAGGTCTCCAGATCCTTGGCCAGTTGGACTTCCGGCAAGAAGCGCAGCCATACCTGAAGGAACTGGCCGAATTTTCCCGGGAAACGGTACACCTGAGCGTGCTGGATAATGGCGACGTGGTGGTGGTAGACCGGCACTTCTATCCGGGAACTGTCACGGTCAACATAGGTTTTCGCCTTCCTGCCCACTGCACCGCCGCAGGAAAGGTACTGTTAGCTTTTAGGCCGTTTGACGAAGTCAGGCGGGTCATTAAAGAAGAATCGCTGTCGCGGTTCACCGCCAACACCATCACCAGCATAGACCTCCTGTTTTTCCAGCTTGACAGGATCAAGGTTCAAGGGTACGCCGTCAGTGCCGAGGAATACGCGGAAGGGATCCGGGCTATTGCCGCCCCTATCAGGGACCACACCGGCCAACCAGTTGCAGCGGTAAGTATTTTGGGACCCGCTTCCCGCCTGTCGATAGACCGTATGGGTAGATTGATCACCGTCCTGACAGAGACGTGCCACAGCATCTCCTGCCGCTTAGGGTATCCCAAACCGGCAGGTGTGAACTTGCCCAATACTCAAGAATTGTTTAAGCCCGAGGGAGCGGACAATTGGGGAGGAGGGAACGGAAATGAATAATTGGAATACCCACGGTGGTGTCCCGAAAAAACCCAATTTGGAAGACTGGGGGAAAGCACAGAGCGAATTTAAATGGGAAGAGACTGCCCGGCACTTCAGTAGGCATGCAACAGGAAGGCTGAATATCGCCCACGAGGCTATCGACCAAAATGCCGCCGGTCCTCGAGGCAACAAGACTGCACTTATCTTTTCCCGAGGACACCGGTCCCTAACCTACACCTTCGCCGACCTCAGAGATCTTTCCAACAAAATGGGCAACACTCTCCGGGGCCTGGGGGTCCAAAAAGGCGACAGGGTTTGCTTCCTTTTGCCCCCTTGCCCGGAGTTGTACATCAGCCTCCTGGGCGCTGTAAAGGTAGGCGCCATCGCTGTCCCCCTTTCTACCGGTTTAATGGGCGAGGCCGTCAACCGGTTGCTGGTGGATGCCGGTGCCATCGTCTTTATTACCACCCCTTCCCTGCTAAATACTATCGGTGATGAGCCATCCAATGTAAAGTATACTCTGGTGGTTGGTGACAAATGTGCTGCAAACGGGCGCAGGTTGCGTTGGTCCACCCTGATGCAGGAGGCATCGGCCATGCTGGAGCCTGAATGGATGCAGCCGGAAGACCCCATGCTCTTGATGTACACGTCGGGCTCCACAGGTACCCCCAAAGGTATTTTACACGTCCATGAGGGTATGCTTCAATACTACCAGACAGGCCGGTGGGTACTGGACCTGCAAGAGGGCGACGTCTACTGGTGTACCGCCGACCCGGGCTGGATTACCGGGATTTCCTACGGGGTCTGGTCACCTTGGCTGAACGGAGCAACCAGCGTCGTTTTCGCCGGTAACATCAGTGCGGATAACTGTTATGCGGTTATTGAAAAGCACAAAGTAACAGTCTGGTACAGTATTCCTACCTATTTCAGGCTACTGATGGCTGCCGGGGAGGACACCCCCAGGAAGTTCGACCTGCATACCCTCCGGCATATCCTCAGCGTAGGAGAACCCCTGAACCCGGCAGTCATCCGCTGGGGGCTAAAGAGTTTCGGTCTTTACATTCGAGACACCTGGTTCATGACGGAAACCGGCGGGCAGTTAATCTGCAATTTCCCGTGCCTTCCGGTTAAGCCGGGTTCTATGGGCAAACCCATCCCCGGGGTAGAGGCGGCGGTATTAGACCGGGAAGGCCGTGAGCTGCCCCCGGGAGAAATCGGAACCCTGGCAATACGGGCAGGGTGGCCGGCCATGATGCGCGGCGTCTGGCGAGATCCGGCAGCATACCTGGAATACTTTCGCCATTCCCCCTGGTACCTTTCCGGCGACCTGGCTTACCAGGATGAAGACGGCTATTTCTGGTTTCAAGGCCGCGGGGATGATATTATCAACACCTCGGGCAGGATGGTGAGCCCCTTCGAGGTAGAAAACCGGTTGGTGGAACACCCGGCGGTAGCAGAGGTTGGAGTGATCGGGACACCTGATCCCATCCTGGGGGAGAAGGTTAAGGCCTTTGTTGTCCTGCGCCATGGGTATGCCTGGTCCGAAGAACTCGAGCAGGACCTGAAAAAGATGGCCCGCAAAGGGCTCCCTCCCTTCGCGGTACCGAGAATAATCGAAGTGCTTCCGGCTCTCCCCAAGACCGAGAGCGGCAAGATCTTTCGCCGAGCGCTGAAGGCCTGGGACCTGGGCCTTTCCATGCCTGTTCCTCACGCATTACTTGACAATCTTGATTATAAATGAGCAAGGCGCCCCTCCGCTGTTTTGGCGGAGGGGCTTTTTTATGTAGAACGATGAAAGTCCCCTTTCTTGTGTTTACGGTAACAATACTCTGTTTTGAATTACAGAACCGTTCACCCCGGCAATATAACGTTTCGGTTGACAAAACAATCCGTTTGCGTGAATATTGTTTCTTTTCTATATTTTCTGCCGTATGATTACTTCAGGGGGTGATGCAATCTTTTTGCAACCTTTTTTCAGTGCTGTTGAAGGAATACAGGTTAAGGGGGGAGAGCCTGCGAGGCCAGTGAAACTCTTAATAGTATACTCAAGGTAGTTAGACCGCAAGTAAGGAGCTGGTTTGCATGGGTGTATCAGAAAAGTCCCTGGAGGCCTTACTGAAGGAAGACCGGGTATTCGACCCGCCGGCGGAGTTTACGCAAAAGGCCAACGTCAAG
>LAKY01000065.1 GCA_000987045.1 Clostridiales bacterium PH28_bin88
AAGAGCCTGTTGGGGAACCCTGTAATTGTTAATCCTGTGGCGGATCCAGAAGGCGTCAAATGTGCCGCTGAGCAGACTGCAGCGCAGGGCGATGATGGCGTTGGCGCCATTTAGGCTCCAGAACATTCCCGACCTTTTAAGACGCTGGGCGATAACCGCCCTGCAGCCCGCTTCCACCACGCCGGAGCCTACGCAAAGGCCAAGGGAACGGAAATAGTCATACTTCATGCGGTGCCGGTTGCTGTCAAAGTAATCGAATTCCCGGGCGGCTTGTTTCCCCACCTCTCCGGGTCTGGACGTGTGGCAACCGATGGCACTCAACACAGCATCCAGGTTACCTGGTTCCAGGTCGTAGTGGCGGTCATTGGCCCATTTTCTGGACAAATCACAGTTGGAACCGAAGATGGCACCTGCGAGCTGGCTCAAGTGTTCCTTGGCATGATAAAGATCAACGATTTGGATGGCGTTTGGGGCGATCATTGAAGCAAGGTTCCAGATCCACAGGGCGCCGTCGCCTATAAAGACCTGACGTTGGGCGTGAAAGTAGCCACGTCTGGTCAATTCCCGTTCCACCCGGCAGGCAAAGGGAGGGGTATCTTTGCATGTATCGCTCCAGGCACAACTCTCTATGGCCGCGGAATAGCTTACGGAGCCCGGGTCTCTTGTTGGGTTTCCTTTAGCATCGCGTGAGTCGGCCGTCCAAACGACGCATTGTTTAACCTCCCTGGTTTTGGCTGTGTCGTCAGGTTGCTTACCGGCCCGGCCGGCTAATTCGGTTGGGCGCATGGGAATGCCCGTTCCGTCAACCCCGGCGTACATGGTGTTGCTTGGGTTGGGTTTTTCGTCGACACAGACAACCTCGTCGCTAGCGATGGCCTCACCAAGTTTTTTAGCAGTGCGTTCCACGCACTTGTCTGTAACGTCAATGCCTGCCAGTTCGGACAGAAGCTTTGAACCTTCCAGGAAGGATCCTGCCGAAGCAACCAGACCGACCATGCGGGTAACGGCCGGGGATAAGGAGGAATCGCCGAAGCCGAGAGCGTCATCTTTTGGGCACCAACCATGACCGCAGGACGGGCAGTTGTAGTAGGCGCGCTCAATGGTGATCTCGCCCAAGGAGGTGATAAAGCTCTTGGCACGCCGGTCCACGTAGCGGGCCTGGGCGCCACAAAAAATGCAGGTGACTGTAGGACCTGCATAGTTGGAGGTATAGGCATTGAGCATTTTTTCAAGAAATCTGGCGGCAATATTGAGAGCTTCTTTTTTGATAATGGTCTCCATGGCTTCGAGATTAAGGCCATTAAAAGCTCCATGGCCTAAGAACCCGTTGAGTTCCGCGAGGACTTCCGCTTCGAGCCTGCTTTTGATGCCCCCTTTTTGGCCGTTGCTTCCGCGTCGGCCTTGGAAGTTTTCAGCTTTGCATCACACAGCTTTTCATTAACCTCAACAAGCTTTCGGCTTAATTCGCGGAAGCGCCTGAATTCCGCTATATGTTCTTTGGTAAGTTCAACGGCCGGGCCTTCGGGAATGATCTTAGCGGTCGTTTTACCTTCAACTTTCCAGGTTAATGCCCAACTGGGTCCATGGCCGGGAGAACCGTCTTTTGCACAGTGGCAGTTTGGCTTACCGCATTTACGGAAACGAGGCATAAGGGTACCGGGTCTCATGTCGCCGATTTCAGCCAACTCGGCTCTAATTTCGTTGCGCTGTCTGGTCAATTCTTCCAACAACAAGCCACGGCTGGTTTCCATGCGGCATACCCCCTGATTGTATGTTATACAACCAGATTGTAGCACGAGGCATTGTTCTTTGTCAAATATTTTTGCCTCCTCACAATTTTGTCGTGCACCCCCCATCCTTTAATCCTTTACTTGGGGTTTGCCAACCTGCTACAGGTGTGTTATAATAAATTTTGCTTCAAACTACCGAAACAGTTTCTAAGATCGCCGGAGTGGCGGAATAGGCAGACGCAAGGGACTTAAAATCCCTCGGGCCACAAGCCCGTACCGGTTCAAGTCCGGTCTCCGGCACCACCATATTTTATAAAACGAGTAGCAGAAATTCCGGACCGTTATCTACATAAATGAACATGAAGTCTTGCCAAGATGGCAAGGCTTTTTTCGTCCCCGGCGAAAGCCAGAGATTGCTTATTCCGGTCAAATAGTCCACAAATCAGTCCTCGGAGAGAAATATGTTAGACTTGGAACTTATGGGTGGACCCAGACGTCTATGAAAAAGAAACTATTTGAAGGAACGAGATTTGAACAAGATTATTCGGCTGTTACCCGTGTTAGTAGTGCTTGTGCTGGTATTGGGTTGTATTCCAAGGACTGAAACAACGAAATCCCAAAAAGTGGTGCCCCAGATAGGCAAGATTCCTTTTGCAGGTTGTGGACACTTCCTCCCCTGAATTCCATAAGGTGCCAGACCACATAAAGAAAGTTTTTTCCTACTTTAGACTGATCTCGAATCAGCCTTTTTTTGTAAATAGGGTTACCACTGCAGCCACATGAAACTAACCGGGGGAAGTGATAACATGAAAAGGAGAGAACGGGTCCATTTCTACAGCCAATTCAGTTTCCCTGAAAGTCTCCCCTTGGTAGAAGCTAGTTGGGGAGTGTGAAACAAATTCAAGAGGCTTTTTGGGAAGCAATAGCGACACCTCTATCATTTGTGTATATTGGGGAGCGAATTGAGAGGAGGAACAAATCATTGGTTAAAAACAAGGGGCATCGTATTCTAAGAGTCGAGCAAAAGGACTCGCCGGCAACTTTTGTGGGACATCTTTTTGTTTTATTCTTGAAAGCCACACTTGCTTCTATTGCAGGTCTAGTGGGTCTTGTTGTTGGTAGTCTTGTGGCATCGGCTCTGGGTTTCCCTGTACCTTCCTTGCCGGAAAACATAGACACACGACTTGTAGGGCTTCTTTACATACCAGTGGGCGTGGTAATAGCCGTTGCACTCGGTGAGTTATTTATGAAGCTTGAACAAAAGTTCTTCGAGAGATTTCTATGCATATGGTTCTTTAACTTTTTAGTGCAGCATTTTCTTCAAATCTTGGAACAACTAATCTTTACCACTATGGTTGATTTTGGCTACAGCACGGTGTCTAACCTATTTACTTCGGCGTTTATGTCTCTTGTTGTAGCGACTTTTTGGAAGCCGGAAAAAACAAGTAAATCTCTATCTGTCGAGTTGCCCGTGTTTGTAAAAAGGCGAAAAGCCTCTGATTGGGCTTGGAGACTGCTTATGGCATGGTTTGCTTACGTACTAATTTACTATCTAATGGGTGTGACAATAAGTCCGATTGTTAAAGAGTATTATTTAGACCCTACTATGAATTTAGGGCTGGTCCTACCGGACTTAAAAATAATTTTAGAGATGCAGGTCATCAGAGGGGCTCTGTATCTTTTGGCAGTACTTCCAATAATCGTATTATGGCAAAAATCGGCCAAACTGCTTTGGATTTGGGTTGGCCTAGCAATACTTGCGCAGGTGGCAACGTTAATGGCTTTGTCCTACTGGCTTCCTTTGAATCTCAGGTTAGCTCATGGGGTGGAATTAACAGTTGATTCGTTCGCTCAAGCATACCTTTATGTTCGATTGTTATTTGTGAAAAAATGAAGATAGAGATCTCAGTGATGGTAAAGAGGATGCAAAGTACAATCGAAAAGCGCCCTGACGGTTGCTGAGCTATGGCCCTTTTGGTTAATGCCGGTTTTTCTAAAATGTGAACAAACAGATGTCAAACCTAAAATTGGAGGGATCACGGATGTTGTACGTCAAGTTGTTCGGGTTTCTACTTGCCTTTGGTGTCCTGGTCATGAGTGGTGCAATTTGGCAATTGGGCGGCGGGAGCAAAATCGCTTTGGCTAGGTTACTGATTGCCCTTCTCCTTTCAGTATTAGTCTATTATTCATGAGACCCTAGGTTAGGGGAATGCTCGACAAACACATAAAAAACACATTGTCCCACGGTCGAATATCGGGTTATGCTCGATTATCATGATGTGTTGACGGTAAAGACAAGTATAACGGAACGATGCTAGAACAAGGTTCTTCAGGATATGCCAGCGAGATGGTATTTGTATAAGGCATATGATTAAACATATGATTAAAAATGGTAAATATTTAGCCTCCGGGTTCTGCCGGAGGCTTTTCCAACTTTTCCAGATTGTTCGCGCGGCTACCTCCTCAATTAAATTGTAGAACGATTGGATGAGGAGGTCAGCAGGGAAGTGGTGGAAGGTTCTTTAACCGGGCAGACATATATTTTGCCCGACCTGAAGGTTGTTGGGATTAATGCCGGGATTCAGCAACAATAATCGCCGGACAGTGGTTTTTCTTTGTTGGGCTATTTTCCATAGAGTATCCCCTGGAGCAACTACCCAGTATATTCCGGAGGGGCATGGCGGTTGACGAAATACCATAATTACACCTCCTCGAAATAGTCTTGATTTATGATATGCGTAATATTTCTAGCATGACAAACTATGGCAATTGAGGAAGACATGGGCAGACCTTCTGCTCCTTCCGGATGGTGACAAAGTCCCCTCGAAAACTTAATTTTGGTAAATTTCCAAACTATGGATACCGGACAGCATCACCATTTTTCTCATCAAGGGCTGATACATGAAGGGAGACTTAAGGTTTGAGTAGAAGTCGGTTATTTCAGGATAAAATATCGAGGAGAAGTACGGTAAATAGATGTTTGATCCAATGTGACTCCCTTTGCGTTGTATATATTCGTCAGAAATCTGTGGTTCCCTGGATTAAGTCTGCAGTAAATGGTGCCAATAATCATTAGTAGTTAATGGGTAAGCCTATCGTCGAACATTATATTTGACAAAACGGGTAACATAGCTTTAGAAACACTTGAGGAAAGGATAGTTGGTATGATCAAAGTCAGGTTTAAGTCCAGCCAGGTTGATGAAAAGAGGAGACAGGAGTTAATTCGGGAGGCGGAAACTTTGGGGGCTGTCTTTCGCGGCTACGACCCCGACCTAAACGAGTTATCCTTCGAACCGCCGCCAGGTATGGCAACCAAAGAATTCACGGCTCGGTTAGCAAAAAACAACTAGCGAACCGGTGTCGCCTGAATTCCGGTTTTGCTGCCATAGAGGTAAAGGGAAGGGAAAAAACAGTACCACTTTCATCATAAGCAGTTATTGGTGAGTACTCGCAGGGGAATGAACAGTCGTGAATGGGTTTATGCCCGCGACGCAGAAGGAGTGAAAAGGTAAAGGTACCAGGGGTCTGTCCTAAAGGCTGCCTGCCCGGCGGTCTTTTCGTTTTTTGTCCTACTCGGGAAAAGGGGAAAAAGGGATCGTGGCGAAATAGTTGTAAAAAAGCCACAGTATGAGGAGGAGTACGGATGGCAACCGTGTACCGTTCGGTCTGTCCCTTTGATTGCCCCGATACCTGCGGACTACTGATACACATTGAAGACGGCAGGGTGGTGAAGTGTACAGGGGACCCGGAGCACCCGGTCACCCGGGGTGTGATTTGCGCCAAGATGTCCAGGTATGGGGACCTGGTTCATTCTCCTGACCGTATCCTTACTCCGCTTAAAAGGACTGGCCCCAAGGGGTCCGGGTTATTCTCCCCTATTTCGTGGGAACAAGCGATAAAGGAAATCGCCGGGCGGTGGGGGGAGATCCTGGCGACGGACGGCGGGGAGGCAATCTTACCTTATTCTTACGCCGGGGTAATGGGACTTATCCAGCGTAACGCCGGCCACGCATTTTTTCACCGGCTCGGGGCCTCGCGCCTGAAGCGGACTATCTGTTCCCCTGCGGCAGACGCAGGGTGGCAGGTTACCTTGGGAAATACCATGGGAACTGACCCGGAAACAGTTGTGCACTCGGATCTGGTAATCCTTTGGGGAATCAATGCGGCATCTACCAACCTGCACTTCATGCTCAGGGTTAACGAGGCCCGCCGGAAGGGAGCCAGGGTGGTACTGGTAGAGGCCTACCGGAGCCGTACCGCTTCCATGGTGGACGAGGTAGTGTTGGTGAAGCCCGGGAGTGATACGGCCCTGGCCTTGGGGATCATGCATGTGCTGGACCAGGAGGGCCTGGTGGATGTGGAGTTTGTAGGCCGTTACGTCCTGGGCTATCAGGAATTGAAGACACGGGTCCTTCCCGGTTACACCCCTGAAAAGGTGGAGGCGCTTAGCGGTGTGCCGGCGAGTGTGGTGGTGGGCCTGGCCAGGGCATACGGGCGAGCGAAGGCTCCCTTTTTACGCATCGGAGCCGGCCTTTCCCGTACCCGCCAGGGGGCGATGACCGTCCGGACCATCACTTGCCTGCCGGCCTTGGTAGGGGCGTTTGGCAAATTGGGGGGAGGCGCTCTCCAGTCTTCCGGAACGGGGAGGGCTTTTGATATGGGCCTGGTCACCGGGCCGGACCTGATGAGGCAGCCGACCCGGGAGATAAATATGAACCAGTTGGGCCGAGCCATTACCTCTCCAATGCAACCACCCATCAAGAGCCTTTATGTCTACCATTCTAATCCCGCCGCAGTGGTACCTGACCAGAGACGGGTGATTGCCGGTTTGATGCGGGAGGATCTGTTTACCGTGGTTCATGAGCGGTTTTTGACCGATACAGCCCGCTATGCCGACATCATCCTGCCGGCTACCACCTCGTTGGAACAGCATGACCTTTACCGTAGCTATGGCCACAGCTACATCCAGATGGCCATGCCGGTTCTACCGGCTCCTGGAGAAGCCAAGAGCAACTGGCAGGTTTTTGGGCTGCTGGCAAGGGCAATGGGCTTTGAAGAGGAGCTTTTTACCCAGGAGGAAGAAACCCTTATCCGGCGCCTCTTGGACCAGCCTTCTCCCTTGCGGGAGGGGATTTCCTATGAACTCTTGGCGATGGGGAAGGCTGTCAGGTTGAAGACTGGCCATGTTAATCCGTTACAGTTCGAGACCAGGTCCGGTAAGATAGAAATACTCTCATTAAAAGCTGAAGACGAGGGTCAGCCTTCCCTTCCCGGGTACAATAAGCCGGAGGACGGCCTGGTGGTGGAAAGGTACCCTTTCCACCTGCTCCCTGCCCCTGCCCACTTTGCACTGAACTCCAGCTTCAGCCAGGTACCCGAACTCCGGCAGAAGGAAGGGGGACCCCATGTCCTGGTGCATCCTCTGGATTGTCAATCAAAAGGGGTTGAAGACGGCGAATGGGCCGAGGTGTTTAACCACCGGGGATCGTGCCTGCTGCGGGTAGTGGCCAGTGAGGACACTCCTCCCGGGGTGGTAGTGGCTCCGGGAGTCTGGTGGAATCATTTGTCCCCGGGGGGAGGAAACGTCAACTGCCTTGTAGGGGATGACCTGACAGATATGGGTGAGGGCAGCACCTTTTATGATCACCGGGTTGATATCAGGCCGATCGCCGGTTAATTTTACTGCATTAAGCGGTCGGCAACAATAACTGAACAGGGCAGATTAGCATAGGATGGTAAAGGAGCCAAGACTTATATTCCCGGGGAAGGAGGGGTTGTTGATGGACCTTCGAGAGAGAAAAGGGGTCTGGTGGGATGCCCATTCTTCCTGCGGCAAGTGTGGGCAAAAGGGTGGTGCAGGTAACAGCGAAAAGTCTTTTCATGGGCCGGTAACATCTTTCGAACCTCTAGCGAGTACTAACTACCGGATGGTTACAAAGGGAGCAGGCCGCCTGGTAACCGGTAGGGTTTACTGGTAGGCTGGCATCATGAGCGTATTACCGGAAGTGGGTAAATGAGGTTAAACAGTATTCGTCAGGTAACCGCAGCAATGCGGTTCTTTTTCTTGTTTCGGACCAAGACCATCCAACTACCTGCCCCAGAAGGGTTCCCGCTACCAAATGTCAAATCGTACCTTTCTGGAATAAAATACAGCATCAATTGCTTGGGCGGTGATGGCATGTTTAAGGTAGGCCTGGATTTTGGGCATGGGGGTACTGACCCGGGAGCGACAGGCGCCCGAGGGCTCAAGGAGAAGGACGTTAACCTTGCAGTCGGGAAGGTGTTGGCTGAATTACTTAAGTATAACGATTTGCAAACCGTGGTAACGAGATCTACGGATGTGTATGTGAGCTTGTTAAAGAGGGTCGAGATGTTGAATAAAGCGAAAGTGGACCTGGTGGTGTCTTTACACGTCAATGCGGCAGAAAGCCCCAAAGCCGACTATGTGGCCACATTTGTCTATGCCCGGGGCGGGAAGGCGGAGCAGGCTGCCCGGGCAGTACAACAGGCATTGGTGTCGGCAACCCGCTGGCGAGGCCCTGCTTCACCTGACGGTGTACTCGTCAAAAACCTGTATCTCCTGCGTGAGACGAAAGCACCTGCCATTTTGGTGGAGATGGGTTTCATTACCAACCCACAACAGGAACAACAGTTGCGGGAGGCGTCTTTCCAGCGCCTGCTGGCTGTGGCCATAGCTAAAGGGATCCTGAATTATTTTGGCTTAACCTTCCGCGAACCCGGGATAGAGCCCGGGGAACAGGAACGTCGCATCCGTATCCTGGTTGATGGATCCGAGGTGATCCCGGATGTCCCCCCCACATTGGTTCAGGGCCGGGTAATGGTACCGCTGAGGACTGTCGCCGAAGCTCTTGGAGCCCAAGTGGAATGGGATGCCACCAACCGAACCGTGTTAATTATTTCGCCCGGGAAGGGCCAAATTATGACGGGAGCGTTGCTGCTCTCCAACTCGTCGCACCGCCGGAAAAGGAGCAGCGTAATGGGGCGTGTTGGTCCATGTTACCCCCCTTCCCTTTTTCACGACAATAAACTTTCCTAACTTTGCCCCGGTGTATACGGGGCTTGCCGTTACTTGTCTTCCTTGGTATGATTACAGGCAGAGTGGCTGATCTTTTCTGTTACCGTGAGGAGGCAATCGTCAGTTGAAAGGTGCTTACTTGGTGGATTACCATGTTCACACGGAGAACTCCATCGACAGCGGGGCCAAGATGACGGATTACTGCCGGCAGGCGGTGCGGGTGGGTATCCAGGAAATCGTCTTTACCGAACACTTTGATCTTAACCCTTTAGAACCAGGACGGTGGTATCTAAACTACCAGCGATACTCGGCCCAGGTAGAGGAGTGCCGCCGCCGTTATCACGGGCTGGTAACGGTAAAAATGGGCCTGGAACTGGGAGAACCCCACCTTTACCGGAAGGAGATTGAAGAATACATCCGCGGGAAGAATTTTGACTTCCTGCTTGGGTCAGTACACTGGGTGGATGACCTGGCCCTCCACCGGGAATACTGCGATAGTTTCGAAGCAAGGAAGGCATACCTCCGGTATTTTTCGGAGGTATACAAGGCGGTGGAAGCCGGGGGGTTTCAAGTACTGGGGCACCTGGACCTCTTAAAGAGGTACGCACCCCCTGATTATCGCGGATTTTCTGCTGCTGTGTACAGGGAGGCTATCTGGGAGATATTGAGGCGGGCCGTTGGACAGGGAATAGGACTTGAGATCAATACCTCTGGTATACGGCAGAAATTAAAGGAAACATTGCCTTCGGCAGAAATCTTGCGCTGGTATCGAGAACTTGGGGGAGACATTCTGACCTTCGGATCGGATGCCCACCGGGTACGGGACTTGGGCGCCGATATACCGGTTGCGCATCAACTGGCTGCCCGATGCGGCTTCCGACAATTTACTACATTTTCCAGGGGGGAACCCACAATGCACCCCCTGTAAAACTATTATTATTTTCACCATGCCCTAAAAGAAGTATCCCTTTTGGAAAAGATTTTTGCAGGAAATTGGAAATTGGATGCGTAGAACTATACGGAGAAGAGAGTTACAAACGGGGGTGTGGTGTCATAATGAGAAATTGTTCGCTGTTTGTCATTATTTTGATGCTGCTTACCACCTTGGTGGTTGGGTGCGGCGAAAATAAAAAAGCACCTGATGGAGGGAGCCAACCTCCGGCAGTTCAGAAAAACGAGAAACCGGGTGAAGGGGATTCCTCCGGGTTTTCCGAGAGTCAAGTTGGAAAGGACGGTGCAGAGCCGGGAGAAGGTGAAGCAGGTCAACTGAGCGATGATGATATGAGCTTGGCCGGGATTTTTCTGGGAGATCACCCGGAAAAGATTAGGAAGCTATGGGGTACACCGGACGACGAAATCCCGGACGAAGAGGATCCTGATGCTACCATCTGGCGGTACCGGCTGGAGGGGGAAGTCATACTGGATTTCTTAGTTAACACCAGTGGAGGGTGGATTCTGGCCATCATGGCGGAATTGCCGGAAGGGTGGGCAGGTGGCCCAATCCCTGACAGGTCCCGCATCGCCACCCCGCGTAACATAAAACTGGGTGACACCGTGGATAATTTGGAACAGGTATACGGGCCCTGGATTGATGCCGGGGACGGGTACTTATACGCCACGGAAGACCTGATGGTAGGTCTCAAATTTGGAATTACTTCGGGTAAGATTTCTCGTATGTTTCTTTTTGTGGCAGACTAGATAACAGGCCCGCCGTTCTCTGGCGGGCCATTTGGCAGTTTTAAGGATAATGGTTAACGAGGTTCAAAACAGCTTGGGCAGTCACACGGTGGCGCTGCCGAATTCACCTTCTTGCCGGGGATTGCTTCCTGGGTACAGCACCCGTCCTGGCACCAGCGGCAATCGTCCCGAAAACATCTTAATGCATCAGACACCTGTTCCACACCTCCAGTTTCTTTGTTCGATTGGTTTCCATGATGGTAAATAAACATACGGGGTTACACAAGGCCGGGGAGTAATGATATACTCCCCGTTTTCTTTATTGTCTCTGCTGTTGCTGCTGTTGCATTTTATAGGTGGGTTCCTGCTGCTCAACGTAGTTTACCCGGCCGCGTAGCCCCTGTACTATGCCCTCCAGCTGTTGGGCATAACTGCTGAATTGTTGTTTGGCGGTCTGGTCCTGGGTATCCAGGGCGAAGGTTTTCAGATCGGAAACGGCCCCTTCCAGGCTGGACAAGGTCTGGTGCATTTTGCTTCCGACTGTCATGATCTCAACTTCCTTTCTGCGAGTATTGTTTTCCCACATTATTTTTTACTACTGACGCGACTAATATGATGCGAAAGATATGGCATCAACAGAAAAGGTCTTTTTAGCAAAACACGGCATAAATTTTTACTAAAAACGTCCGCGGTAATAGGCTAGCCGGTTATTGCCAGGAGCCAGTGGTGGAAGGAGGATTATCCATGAATCTGGCTGAGACTTATGTGGGAGAAAAACTGCTGGAGCAAGGTGTTAAGGTGGTATTGCGTAACCCTGAAAAGAACCTCGTTAAGCTGGTGCACTGGGCCGGGAAAATCGCTCGCGACCCATACCACCGGCAGGCGGTTGGGAACGTTAAGCGGTTCCTTGAGGATAAGGACAGTAACTGGTATCAATTTGCTCAAAGGGTATTGAAACAAACGCGCCCGTCGATCAGGGAACGTTTGGCCATTAATTTTTTTATCAACGCCACATTTTTGGGTATCCCCAAGCAGAGGGAAATGGGGCAAAAACTCGGGATGGGTGTGCCATGGGCCATCCTGATGGATCCGACGGAGCGTTGTAACCTTCAATGCAAGGGGTGTTGGGCCGGAGACTACCAGCGAAAAGAGGAACTGGACCTGGCTACCATGGACCGCATCTGCAGGGAGGCCGAAGGGCTGGGGATTTACTTTTTTGTCATTTCCGGGGGAGAGCCTCTCGTACGAAAACAGGACTTGCTGGAATTGGCGGCCAGGCATACCGGCACAGTATTTCATGTCTTCTCTAATGGAACCCTTGTCGACACAAAATTTGCCGAAGAAAGCGCCAGGTTGGGAAACATCACCCTTGCCCTCAGCATCGAGGGCTTGGAGGAGACTACCGATCATCGACGCGGAAAGGGGGTCTTCCAGAAAGTAATACGGGCGATGGAAATGCTGCGGGACTACGGTGTGGTCTACGGATTTTCCACCACCTATACCCGTGAAAACGCTGAAGAGGTGGGAAGCAATGAATTTATTGACTTGATGGTGGAAAAAGGCGCCACCTTCGGCTGGTACTTCACCTACACTCCCATCGGCAAGGATGTGGACTTGAGCTACATGGCAACGCCGGCGCAACGGGCGTACGTTTATGAGCGTATCCTCCACTTCAGGAAGACTAAACCAATCTTCCTGGTGGACTTCTGGAACGACGGCGAGTACAGTAACGGATGCATTGCCGGGGGGCGCCGCTACTTCCACATCAACGCAGCCGGAGACGTAGAGCCGTGTGCGTTTGTCCACTACGCCACCTGTAACATCAGGGATATGACCCTGGTGGAGGCCTTGCAAAACCCGCTGTTTAAGGCGTACCAGAAGCGACAGCCCTTTAACGATAACCCACGGAGGCCCTGCCCTCTCATCGATAACCCTGAAGCGTTGCGTGAAATGGTCAAAGAGACTGGCGCCCGCCCTACCCAACTGCACCAGGATGCGGCGGCGGATGAGTTTGCCGACAGGATGGCGCCTTATGCGGCGGCGTGGGGTGAGATGGCGGACAGCCTGAGAGCCCTATCCCACACTAACCGTACCATTCGAGCTAGTCGAGGCTCTTGAAACGGGGAATCGTCATCTCAAATGGTTCCGCTATCCGATACGCAACAGGATATCCGCACCGAAATGGTCCAGACGATGATGGAGTGTGGGAATTGCGGTGGAATGCCAGTGCTATGAGGTGGCGACCGCCGGCCAGGCGGAAATAGACATGAAGTTCAACACGCTCACCCGAATGGCGGAGGCCTCTCGTTCCGACGGAACAGGAGGCCTTTTTTTCAGCGGCTGGGGAGGTTATTTCCCCCTCGGTATAGAATTTCTCTTTCTATAGAGACATTAACAGCCCCTTCTAAAGAAAACTTGGCTTGCGCCAAGCCGTAGGCGCAGGCGGAAGCCTTAGTTGCACTTATGCCAACAGAAAGTTATACTTTCTGTTGGTGTTAAAAACTCCCCACTCCGACGGAAAGAAATTGAGGTGACCTCTTTGCTGAAAATTGCCATGGGACAAATGGAAGTTATACCCGGAAGGCCGGACCTGAACACCCGGACCATGCTCGATATGATGGCGGATGCTGCCCGTGAGCGCGTAGATTTGATAATTTTTCCCGAGATGTCCGTCCCCGGGTATCTTCTGGGGGATACCTGGGAGCAGCAGGCTTTCCTGCGGGACTGCGAGGAACACGGCAGGCTGATCGTCGAAGCCTCCCGGCAAATGGGCGTGATTTTCGGAAATGTCGCCGTCGATTGGGACAAAACCGCCGACGACGGCAGGGTGCGGAAGTATAACGCCTGCTTTATTGCGCAAAACGGCAAACTGCGCGGGGATGACAATTTTCCTTACCCTTTCCGAATAAAAACGCTCCACCCGAATTACCGTGAATTTGACGACACGCGCCATTTTTACAGCCTGCGTAAGCTGGCACAGGAACTCGGTAAAAGGGTTGAGGACCTGCTGCAGCCGGTGTACCTGGAGATCGCCGGGAAACCGGTCAGGCTCGGCTGTATCCTCTGTGAAGACGGCTGGAGCGATGATTACTCAATCAAGCCAATCGAAGCTATTCAGCGGAACGGGCCGGTAGACCTTTTTATCAACATTTCCGCCTCGCCCTTTACTACCGGCAAAAACAACAAGCGCAACAGGGTTTTTTCAAGGCAGGTCAAAGACGTCGGAGTCCCTTTAATTTACGTAAATAATGTGGGCCTGCAGAACAACGGCAAAACGGTCTACTCCTTTGACGGCCACAGCACCGTATACAACAGCATGGGAGAGATCGTGGCCTACTGCCCGCCCTTTACGGAGGAATTGAAAGTAATCGAGCTGGACACGGCCGGCGGTGCAAGAGGACTTTTTCCTGTTTCCGTCCCGGACGACCGAGATATTGGAAGCATATACCAGGCGCTTACCTACGGCATCAGCCGGTTCCTTTACGCTACCGGCTTAAGCAGGGTGGTGATAGGCTTATCCGGAGGAGTCGACTCGGCAGTAAGCGCGTGCCTGTACACTGGAGTCCTTGGGCCGGAAAATGTCCTGCTTGTCAACATGCCGAGCATTTACAATTCGCTAACGACCAGGGACCTGGCTGCCCGGTTGGCCCGGAACCTGGGGTGCCCGTACACGGTGATGCCGATCCAGGAGTCGGTCGACCGTACTGTTAAGCAGATCGGCCAAACCCCGGTTATCAACCTCGCGGACGGCAGCCGGTTCCACCTGTCCGTGACCCCTTCCACGGTTGAAAATATCCAGGCTCGAGACCGTTCGGCCCGGATTCTGGCAGGCCTGGCGGCGGCCTTCGGGGGGGCCTTTACCTGCAACGCCAACAAGAGTGAAATGACGGTCGGCTACACAACCCTGTACGGGGACCAGGCCGGCTTTTTGGCGGTTTTGGCCGATCTCTGGAAACACCAGGTTTATGAACTGGCCAGGTACCTGAACGAGCATGTTTACCGGCGGGAGGTAATCCCGTGGGAGGTCCTTGACATAGTGCCCAGCGCGGAGCTTTCACCCGAGCAGGACGTCGACAGGGGAAAAGGCGACCCGATAGTGTACCCCTACCACGATTACCTTTTCCGTGCTTTTATGGAACACTGGAACAGGGCCACCCCCGAAGACATACTGGCATGGTACGCGGAAGGGATTCTGGAAGAAAAAATCGGCTGCCGTCCCGGCCTGGTCAGGGAACTTTTTCCCGGGCCGCGCGAATTTATCGAAGACCTTGAGAAGTGGTGGCAGCTGTACACCGGCCTTGCAGTCGCCAAGAGGATCCAGGCCCCGCCGGTCCTCGCCGTCAGCAGGAGGGCCTACGGTTTTGACCACCGGGAGGCGCAAAACACGACCCATTTCAGCTTGGGGTATCTAAAGCAAAAAAGGGAGCTGTTACGAATTTGCATTGATACCGGACAGGATCAGGATTAGGATAAAGAGTATAACCTAATGGCATAAGGAGCGACGGGCATGTCATCAGTCAAGGTTAATTTTCTAGCTCAACAGAAAGAAGTAGAGGTCTCCGCCGGGAGCACTCTGCTGCAGGCGGCTGCCAAGGCGGGCGTACCCGTAGAAGGGAATTGCGGGGGAAAAGGAACCTGCGGGAAGTGTAAGGCCAGGATTGTTTCCGGAGGTGGCGGGAAAGCGTCGCCGGTAGAGTTGAAATACCTTTCTCCGGCAGAACTGGAGACGGGTTGGGTTTTGGCTTGCCAGTGCAGCCTGTGGAATGACGTAGTAGTGGAAGTGCGGGCACAAAAAGACGCTTACCACCGTAAGTCCGACCTGAACAGGGGTGAGTGGGGGGTAGCCATTAAGCCGTCGGTGGAAAAGATTCTGGTAAGCATGACTCCTCCTTCCGTAGAAGACCAGACGCCGGACTGCGAACGGTTGTTGGGCCATTTGCCGCAGGTGCGTCAGGATGTGAGCCGGGACTTGCTTTCCGCCCTTCCCCGGATTTTAAGGGAAGCGGAGTTTAAAGTTACCGCTGCCATGGCGGGGGGACGACTGTTAGCGGTAGAACCGGGGGACACTACCGCTCGTAAGTTCGGGCTCGCCTTCGACATCGGCACTACTACCGTGGTGGGTTCTCTGGTGAATTTGAACAGCGGGGAGGTGCTGGCAGACTCGGCAGCTACCAACCCGCAGAATGTATTTGGTGCTGACGTGATTTCCCGGATTAACCATGCCGCCGGTGGTGGCCTCCGGCAGCTTCAGGACAAGGTTGTGGGTGCAGTCAACAGTATTATCCGCCAGTTGCTGGCAGAAGCCGGCATTAACAAAAACGAGGTATACGAGGCGGTGGTGGTGGGCAACACCACCATGAGCCATTTGTTTCTGGGTATAGATCCTACCTACCTCGCTCCAGCCCCTTTTATTCCCGCCTTTTCCCGGGCGGTGGAGGTAGGTACCGCTGAGTTGGGGCTCGACATGCACCCCGGCGGCAGGGTGGTAGTCCTGCCCAATATTGCCGGATACGTGGGTTCCGATACTGTAGGGGTGATGCTGGCCACCCGCATTGAGCAACGGGAGGGCATCTGCCTGGCGGTAGACATCGGCACCAACGGCGAGGTGGTGTTGTCTGGCCGGGGTAGAATTCTCACCTGTTCCACCGCTGCGGGACCCGCCTTTGAGGGGGCACAGATCAGGCATGGCATGCGGGCGGCGGAGGGGGCCATCGAGGCTGTCTCCATCGACGGAGATGTTACCTTGAAGGTTATCGGTAACACCGCCCCCCGGGGGATATGCGGCTCCGGATTGATTGATGCGGTGGCCGAAATGGCGAAGTCGGGGGTGATTGATGCCACCGGCCGCTTTGTCGGCCCCGGGGCCAGCGGTCTTAGTCTGGACCCCCGGCTGATGGCCCGCCTGCGACGTGGCGAGAATGGATGTGAATTTGTGCTGGCCCCAGCCGGTATATCCGCTGCAGGCGAGGACATCGTGATTACCCAAAAGGACCTCCGGGAATTGCAGTTAGCCAAGGGAGCCATCTACGCCGGTATCCGCGTGTTGTTGCGGGAACTGGGTGTTAGCGGGGAGGATGTCACCCAAGTCCTGCTGGCAGGGGCATTCGGAAACTACATCAAAAAGGAAAGCGCTCTGGCTATCGGGCTGCTGCCGGAGATGCCTCTTGACCGCATCAACTCAGTAGGCAACGCCGCCGGTGACGGTGCCAAATTGGCTCTTGTTTCCAAATCAGAGCGTGCCCGGGCGCTTTCCCTGGCTCGGCGGGCGGAGCACGTCGAACTCTCCACCAGGGCCGTCTTTCAGGAGGAATTCATCAATGCTCTTTACTTTCCTGCAGGCAACTGACCCTTGCCTGTAGGACACGAGAGACATCAGTGATGGAGGGGGATCCTGTTGAGTTCAAGATTTGGGGGTTACATGGGTCGGGTTTTGAAGGTCGATCTCTCTAAAAAGGAGACCAGTGAGTATCCCTGGTCGGACCGAGACAGGGAACTATACTTGGGCGGAAAGATCATGGCGGCCAGAATACTCTACGATAATGTTGGAACCGGGACGGACCCGTTGTTGCCCGACAATTTTTTGGTTGTATCGACAGGGCCCCTTACCGGAACCGGTGCGCCGTGTTCCAGCAGGTTCAACATTTCCGCACTTTCACCCCTTACAGGATTCATCGCCTCTTCCAACTGCGGGGGGAACTTTGGGATTTACTTAAAAAAGGCAGGGTATGACGGGCTGGTGATAACCGGTAAGTCCGAGGAACCTACCTGGATCGAGATCACGGAGCGGGATGTGGTTTTCCACGACGCGAAGAACCTCTGGGGTAAAACAACCGGTGAAACCCAACAAGGGCTGGGAGATAAATGCGGAAAAATCGTGATAGGTCCTGCCGGGGAAAACCTCGTGAGATACGCTTCCATTTTCAGTGAAGAACGTGCGGCGGGCCGTGCCGGAGTAGGGGCGGTGATGGGTTCGAAAAACTTGAAAGCGGTAGTGGCCAGGGGAAACCAAAGGATTAAAGTCAACGATAAAGAGAAGACAAAGCATGTTTTTAAGGACTGGGTGAACCACCTCCTGAGCCACCCGATTACCGGTAACAAACTGCCTAGATTCGGGACGGCTTACCTTTTACGGGGCATGAACGCCAATAAAATGCTGGCAACCAGAAACTTTAAACATGGTCAATTCATGGGTTTTGAAAAATTAACCGGAGAATACATCAGAGAAAAGCTGCTTGTCAAGAACAGGGGATGCGCTACTTGCCCGATCAAGTGCGGAAGGGTAGTCGAGATGGGTGGGAAACTGGTCAGAGGCGCAGAACTGGAAACCCTGATATTTCTTGGGCCAAATATTGAAAATGATGATCCGCAACAAATTATTGGATGGAATTATTTGCTGGATGAGCTGGGGCTTGATACGATGAGCGCGGCTAATACAGTTGCGTTTGCCATGGAACTTAACGAAAACGGCTTGTGGGACAACGGCCTTGAATTTGGACAAACTGGCAATCTGGCGGTCGTTTTTCAGGATATCGCCTATCGAAGGGGCGTCGGGGATCTGCTGGCAGAGGGAACGAAAAGGCTGTCAGAACTGTTCGGGGGCAGGGAATATGCAATTCATTCCAAGGGTCTCGAACTGGCCGGTTATGAACCGAGAGGGGTTGTGGGGCATGGGCTGGGGTACGCTGTGGCCAACCGGGGCGGGTGCCATCTAAACGGCGGGTTCTTGGCCATTCTTGAAGGTCTTGGGCTCTCCATGGACCCTTACACGCCCAAATCCAAGGCAGCTCTCACAATTCTCCAGCAGGATCTGTTGGAAGCCATATCTGCTGGAGGAAGTTGCTTGTTCACGACGTTTTCTTTGCTTCCGGGAATGCTTGTAAGTAAACCCAATGGGATGCCGGCCAGGTTGGTGAATACACTTCTCAAGTATTCGGGCTGGTTTGTAAACATGATCAATCAATCTTCACTACCGTTCCACCTGCCCGGGTTACCCCATACGAGGGCACTGAGTGGTGTTACGGGAATGAACATCCATTTGGGTAAGTTAAAAGAGATAGGTGAAAGAGGATACAACCTGGAAAGGTTATTCAACATCAGGATGGGATTGACTGGAGCGGATGATACCCTGCCTTCCCGCCTTACGGATGACCCCCAGGACCCGGACGATCCAAGAACAAGGGTACCGCTGGAGAGAATGAAGAAAGAATACTACAGATTAAGGGGGTGGACTGAATACGGCATTCCCGCGGAAAATAAACTAAGGAAACTGGGCATATAAAGAAGCAAAAAGTTTAATACCCGGTTGGTCAGCAGTATGGGATATCAGTACTTTGGATTATTGGCGAAAGCTTTTACGGAACAAGGTGTATCTTGTTCCGTTTTTTGGCTTGTTTTTTGGATACTTCGGGGATATAATAGGGAGTGAACACGATTTTGTGCTCAATAATCTGACCAGGCGGCAAGAGGGTGAGTCTTATAGACTTGGTACGTATCGGGGACAAGGTCGTAAGCAAGAGCAAGATATACAGGGCTGTTGACAGGCTGCTCGAACTCAGGGCTTCCGGCCTTCCCCAACAGCAGGTTGCCTCCCAGATGAATATTGACCGTGCTTTTATCTCCAAGTTGGAGACCATGGGCGAGGTGCGCAGGGGCGGTCGGATTGCTCTGATTGGGTTTCCTGTAAAGAACAAAGAAGAGATCAGGGCAGTGGCGTTGTCGGAGGGTCTCGACATGGTGTTGCTGATGACCGATGCGGAAAGATGGCAGTACGTTAGGGGAAAAAGCGGCGAAGTGCTGCTCAACGAGGTCATAGACCTGATAAGTGCCGCAAAAGACTATGATGCAGTTATTTTCATCGGTTCCGACATGCGCTTGCGATTGGCTGAGGCGATCCTTGGTCCCAAGGTAGCCGGGATCGATATAG
Organism: Clostridiales bacterium PH28_bin88; assembly: GCA_000987045.1. Lineage (GTDB taxonomy): Bacteria > Bacillota > PH28-bin88 > PH28-bin88 > PH28-bin88 > PH28-bin88. Next base: position 19,367 of record LAKY01000065.1, read on the forward strand.
GCACCTCACCAATCAAAGAGGATAAGTATGTAGACCCCGACATGGTGAGGGACCTGATCCGGCAACTCAAGGTATGAAATCAGGTTATGAACGATGAGGTTGAGGGGATGAGACTGTGAAGAGGGTCATGAGCGTTAGCCTTGGCTCGTCTAAAAGGAACCATTCCGCCCGCGTGACCGTATTGGGGCAGGAGTTTCTGGTGGAAAGGGTCGGTACGGACGGAGACATGGCCAAGGCCATCGAGATGATCAGGGAGCTGGACGGCAAGGTTGACGCGTTTGGGATGGGCGGGATAGATCTTTACATATGCGCTGGGAATCGCCGGTACATGTTCAGGGAGGCCAAGAAGATCGCCCGTGCTGCCAGTAAAACCCCGATCGTTGATGGTTCGGGGCTGAAGAACACCCTGGAGCGCAGGGTGGTGGAGTACCTGGTGGAGCATCAAGTGGTGCCTCTGAAAGGACGGAAAGTGTTGCTGGTCAGCGCTGTGGACCGTTTTGGCATGGCGGAATCGCTGGCGGCGGCAGGGTGCGATGTCATTTTCGGGGACCTGATGTTCGCCCTGGGCATGCCCTTCCCGATCCGCTCGTTGCGCATGCTTTCCCTGATAGCGCTGGTTATTGCCCCTATTGTAGTGCAGCTNNCCACCCCGAAATACGCCCAGTACTATAATTGGGCGGAGGTTGTGGCGGGAGACTACCACTTCATCAAGAGGTACATGCCACCTAGAATGGACGGTAAAGTGGTGCTCACAAATACAGTAACCGCTTCCGACGTGGAAGACCTCAGGGCCAGGGGGGTTACCACCCTGGTAACCACGACTCCGGAAATAGAGGGGAGGTCCTTTGGGACCAACGTGATGGAGGGACTGTTGGTGGCGCTAGCCGGGAAGGACCCCCGGGAGATGACGCCATCAGACTATCTCGGACTTCTTGACAAGATCGGCTTCGTCCCAAGGGTTGAAGTATTGTAGATTTTGCACCGCTAGGAGGTTAATACTCTTGCATCCATTTGCGGAATATATCAATCCCTATCTTGCTGAACTTCTGGCGCAAATCAACATGGATAAGACCTTTTCGCGGGGAGAGGGCTGTTACCTGTACGATTCCGGTGGCCGCCGGTATCTTGACCTGATCTCATCCTATGGGGCGCTGCCCTTTGGCTACAATCCCCCGGAGATCTGGGACGCCATCCAGGCCATCCGTGATTCGTCTGAGCCAAGTTTCGTTCAGCCCTCGTACCTGAATGCCGCCGGGGAACTCGCCAGGCGGCTGGTGGAACTGGCTCCGCCGGGCTTGACCCGTGTTACATTTACCAACAGCGGCGCAGAGGCCGCTGAGGCTGCAATTAAACTGTGCAGGGCTGCCACTAGCCGGCGGAGGATCCTGGCGGCGAAGAACAGTTTTCATGGCAAGACCCTTGGCGCGTTGTCCGCCACCGGCAAGGAGTCTTACCAGAAGGTATTCGGAGCTCCGGTGGAGGGTTTCGATTTTGTGCCGTATGGAGACGCCTTTGCTGTCAACGACCTATTTGCGCGCCGCGGTGAGGAGTATGCCGCTTTCATCCTGGAGCCCATCCAGGGGGAAGGAGGCATCGTGGTCCCGTCCCCGGGCTACCTTTCGGAGGTACGGGAACTTTGCACCCGGTACGGTGTGCTGCTGGTACTGGACGAGATCCAGAGCGGGCTGGGTCGCACAGGAAAGATGTTCGCCTGCGAGGAAGAAGGGGTGGTACCGGACGTGATGCTCCTGGCCAAGGCGCTGGGGGGCGGGCTGGTGCCCATCGGCGCGGTGATGAGTTCGGAACAGGCGTACACGGAGGATTTTGCTACTAAGCACTCCTCGACGTTTGCAGGCAATACCCTTGCCTGCCGCGTGGGAGTTGCCACGCTCGACCTGCTTACCAGGGATAGCGAGGCGCTGATCAACAGGGTCAAGGAAAACGGAGCGATCCTCAAACAAGGCCTCACAATGCTTAGGGACAGGTACCCGGAAGTGGTGCGCTCGATTCGGGGCCGCGGGCTGATGCTGGGGATCGAATTCGGCATCACCAGGGATACTTTCCCTGGGAGCCTGATCGGGGTGATGGCCGAGCAGGAGCTGCTCTCGCCGGTGATCTCCAGCTATTTGTTGAATACCGAGGGTCTTAGAGTTGCACCCACCTTAAATGGATCGGACGTTATCAGGGTGGAACCGCCTCTGATCATTTCCCGGGAGCAATGCGAGCAAGCGCTGGATGGAATAACCCGAGCGATGGAGATTCTTGCCAAAGGCAACACCGCCTACTTGCTGAGCCACCTGGTGGCGGGAGAATCTGCCCCGGTTTCGAACGGGGACGCGTCAACGCCCCGCGAAAAGGGCACTGCACCGGTTAACGTGTCACGCAGGGAAAGACCGGTTCTTTCCTCCGATCCCCAGGAAGGAAGGTTCGCGTTCCTGGTTCACCCTGTAAATCTGCAAAACTACCCCGAATTCGACGAAAGCCTCGCCGTTTTCTCAGAGACGCAACTAGCAGACCTTGCGGGGAGATGGAATGGTTTGGTGGAACCGTTCGTGCTTTCCGAGACCAGGGTGGTTTCTCCAACCGGAGCAACGGCGTTCGGGGAGTTTATCGCGGTGCCCCGAACAGCGGATCAGCTTTTAAACGGTACCCGGCGAGAGGTTTTGGCTGTTTTAAAGCAGGCTGTAGGACTCGCAAGGGACAGGGGGGCCCAGATAGTAGGCCTTGGTGCATATACTTCCGTGGTCTCGCGCGGCGGTCGCGACCTTCTGGGAGAAGGGGTGGCCATCACCACAGGCAATAGTTATACTGTCGTATCCGCGGTTGAGGCGGTGTTGAGTTCCCTGGCCCGTTTGGGTATAAGCCCGTTTGATGTGACCCTGTCGGTGGTGGGAGCGACCGGTTCAATTGGGCGTGCGACTGCGATCCTGCTGTCAGAGTACTTCCCCAGGCTGATTCTGATCGGCAATCCCAGGCGCCCGGAGAAAAGCAGGAGCCGACTCCAGGGGGTGGCTGCCGCGGTATGCAAACACCTGGTGGCTGAGATGTGCTCGGGCAGGACCTTCAAACCCGGCAGCATCGGTGAACGAATTAAATCGCTGGCAGGGATCCCGCCAGCCGACGCCGGGGACGATGTTTACATGGAGATAGCGATGAGGCTGGAGGCCGCCGGCGGGTCCATGGTCCTGACGACCGACGCGGACAGGTACTTGAGGCTTTCAGATGTGGTGGTAACGGCTACCAGCAGCTTGGCCGATCTGGTGAACCCGAGGAACGTTCAGTTTGGAGCAGTGGTATTGGACCTTTCCAGGCCGTCAAACGTAAGCCGGGAGGTGCGGGATGCGCGGCCGGATGTACTTGTCATAGACGGTGGCGTTGTGGCCCTACCCGGGCTCCCCTCCCTGGGCTGGAACTTTGGCTTCGAACAAGGGTTGGCGTATGCCTGCATGTCTGAAACTATCATGCTGGGCCTGGAGCATCACTATGAGCACGTCAGCATAGGGGGAGACCTGGATATCGACCATATCCTGTATACCAGGCGTCTCGCTGAAAAACACGGGTTCCGCCTTGCCGATTTAAGGAGTTTTGACAGGCCGCTAACCCAAGAGGAGTGGGAGAAAGTTGTCGCGGCCAGAAATGTTTCTGTAGGGGCGACAATTCGGGCATAGGCCTCCCTGCGAGAGACGGTGAAGCAAAACTGTGAAGCGATGCTGGCCGGCATGAAACACCAAATTGAAGGAAAATAGAAGGAAATGGAACAAGGCGACATCCCCGGATAAAAAGGAGGTGCGTCGCCTTTTTTATTTCTTCAAACATAAAAACTGGCCGGAAAAGTCAGACTAGTTATAGTTCATTAATACAGGGAAAGGGGAAATGATGAGATGTCTCAAAAGGTTGTGGTTTACACAACTCCTACGTGACCGCACTGCACCAGGGTGAAAGAGTTTCTTTCCCAGAAGGGAATAGCCTTTAACGAAGTGGACGTGGCCAAGGACGCTCGCGGCCGGGACGAGATGCTCGCCAAGTCCGGGGTGATGGCTGTACCCCAGGTACTGGTGGATAACGAGGTGGTGGTCGGTTTCGACCGGCAGCGGCTGGATCAATTGCTGCACTAGAATAATTCCAGGCCGGGTTTCACACACTAAGCGTGGATGTACAAAAACCGGAAAGGGGGTTTAACTCTTGCCGAACCTTACCCAGGCGGAACTGATGCAGCTGAGGGAAGATATCAGCGCAGAGATGCTGATGGTGCAGAAATTTGGCGCCTACGCCAATATGTGCAGTGATCCCCAGTTGAAACAGGTAGTGACTAACATCCAGCGCACCCATGAGCGGCACCGCGATATGCTCATGCGGCACCTGATGGCGGGCCAAACCATGATGTAATTAAAGTCCTATTTTGCGAATTAAAGGAGGGAAGCCTAATGCCGCACCGGATGAACCCTGTGGGGCAGGCCGGTCAGGGAGTACAGATGACCCAGATGAATACGTTGTTGAATGATAAGAACCTATTGGGTGACTGCCTGGTCAGCCAGAAGTTTCTTGCTAACTGCTACAACCACGCTATCACCGAATCCGCCAACGAACAACTGCGCCGGGATTTCATGAGTATCTATCAGGAGGAACAGGGAAATCTCAAGGCCATCTTCGACATTATGGCCCGGCAGGGGTGGTATAACATTCAGTATGCCAGTCCCCAGGATATTTCCCAGGTCCAGTCCCAATTCCAGCAGGAAATGGCAGGGGGCCAGCAATTCCAAGCCATGGCTCCGGGGCAGTATCAGATGGCGCCGGGAGTCCAGCAACAACAGTTTGGCGGCGGCCAGTATGGCCAGTACGGCGGGCAGCAGCTAGGCGGGCAGCCTGGAAATGTACAACAACCCTATAGAACATGGTAGACGGTACGAACACAGTCCTGTAATGGACTGTGTTCAATTGTCTGCTATTGCTGCCCGCTGCCGGGATTATGAAACAATTGCCGCCGCCCAGGGATACGGTCAATCCATGTTAAATTTCCTGCCGGTTTACCCTCGCTGCGATCAGTGTGTCAACTGGTTTGGCGGTACTTGCCGGATTTACCTTGAACACCTAACCGTGAATACATGATACCTGAAAAAAGGGGTTGACTTTAAACGGTAGCATGGTATAATGCCAATTAAGAACGAAGCGTGACTGCTTCAGGGACAAAGAGGTCCCCATACCGGGCGAAGGCGCCTTCAATGGCAGGTTTTCTTCCTGTTGTTGAAGGCGTGTTGTCTTTTTTCCACATAACAACCATCTGAAAGGAGCCAAGAAAAAATGCGAAAACCGACAAAGGAAGATGTGCTAGGGATGGTCAAGGACCTGGACGTGCAGTTTATCCGGCTGCAATTCACCGATATTTTCGGCGTCCTGAAAAACGTGGCTATCACCGTGGACCAACTGGAGAAGGCCCTGGACGGTGAGCTGATGTTTGACGGTTCCTCCATCGAGGGATTTGTCCGGATCGAGGAATCCGATATGTACCTGCGGCCCGACCCGGCCACCTTTACCGTTTTTCCCTGGCGGCCCCAGGAGGGAGCGGTAGCCCGGTTGATCTGTGACGTGTACAACCCCGACGGGACGCCTTTTGAGGGTTGCCCCCGTAATACCCTGAAAAAAGTCCTTGCCGAGGCCGAAGAACTTGGCTATACCATGAATGTGGGACCGGAAGCGGAGTTCTTCCTGTTCCAGACAGACGCTCAGGGGCGCCCCACCCTGGAGACTCACGACAAGGCCGGCTATTTCGACCTTTCACCGGTTGACCAGGGCGAAAACGCCAGGCGAGAGATTTGTTTAGCCCTGCAAAAGATGGGCTTTGAGATCGAGGCTTCCCACCACGAGGTGGCGCCAGGACAGCATGAAATCGACTTCAAGTATGACGATGCCCTGTCCACCGCGGATAAGATTGTCACCTTTAAATTCGTGGTGCGCACCCTGGCTCAGCGGCACGGCCTGCACGCCACCTTTATGCCCAAACCTGTATTCGGGATTAACGGTTCCGGCATGCACACGCACCAGTCGCTGACCAAGGACGGTAATAACGTATTTTTTGATCCGTCCGACCCACTGCAGCTCAGCCAGACGGCTTATAACTACATCGGCGGTTTAATGCAACACGCCCGGTCTTTTGCCGCTATCACGAACCCGACAGTCAACTCGTACAAGCGGCTGGTCCCGGGTTACGAGGCCCCGGTATACATCGCCTGGTCTCCACGCAACAGAAGCCCCTTGATCCGGGTGCCGGCCAAGCGGGGCGCGTCTACCCGGATTGAACTCAGAAACCCGGATCCCTCGTGCAACCCCTACTTGGCCATCGCAGTGATGTTGAAGGCGGGTCTGGACGGTATCAAGAACGGCATCCAACCGCCGCCGCCCACCGACCGCAATATTTATCACATGACTGCAGAGGACCGGGCCGAGTTGGGCATCGCCTCCCTGCCAGGTAACCTGTCTGAAGCCCTCGATGAACTGTCCAAGGACGAAGTAATCAAGAGCGCTCTTGGCAGCCATATTTACAACCGGTTCGTCGAGGCCAAACAGATTGAATGGGATGAGTTCCGTACTAACGTTACCGAGTGGGAAATTGAACAGTATCTTACCAAGTTTTAATTGGGGTAACCGGGGTATGGGGCCAGGGGTAGCCGCCCCCTGCCCCCACCCTGGTACCAACAGTTGGCTTGCAAAACCTTATATTTGGTACGAAGGAGTACCGCGAAGCAAAGGCGCTGGATTAGGGAGAAGTTTTCCCTGCCCGGCGCCCGTTTGTTTAAGTATCCAGGCCGACCCTCCGGTGGGAAGGCTTGAGGGCAAGGGCGCCCCTAAACCGGCAGCAATATATGTTGCCGGAGGGGGCGTCTTGTATATTATAAACACTAAATTTCATTAGGGAGGAAGAAGATGATGAGAACGAAATTACTGGTAGTCGTGTTGTTAGGGCTTCTGATGCTGATGTTGCCGGGGGTAGCCATGGCGGAGGACCTGACTGCAGAAGAATTGGCGGTGGCCATTAATACCGTGTGGACGCTCCTGGCGGGTTTCCTCGTTTTCATGATGCACGCCGGGTTTACCATGGTGGAAATAGGGTTCACCCGGGCGAAGAATACTGTCAACATCATGATGAAGAACCTCTTGACGATAGCCCTGGGCGTAGTCCTTTTCTTCGCGGTAGGCTTCGGGTTTGCTTTCGGTCCCGACCTGGCGGGTCTTCTTGGAACGAAGGGTTTCTGGTTGCTGGGAACAGAGGAAATGGACTTTGGGATCCCCCTCTATGCGTTCTGGTTCTTCCAGGCGGTCTTCGCCGCTACCGCAGCCACTATTGTCTCCGGTGCTGTAGCGGAACGCATTAAGTTCACGGCCTACCTATTGTTTACCGTGGCCGTTACCGCCTTCACCTACCCGGTGGTAGTGCACTGGGTTTGGGGCGGCGGCTGGCTGGCCCAGCGAGGTTTCATCGACTTTGCAGGTTCCACGGTGGTCCACGGGGTGGGTGGCTGGTCTGCCCTGATCGGGGCAATCCTGGTAGGAGCGCGCCTGGGCAAGTACGGAAAGAACGGGGAGGTTCACCCCATACCCGGGCACAACATTCCGCTGGGAACACTGGGGGTCATCCTGCTGTGGTTCGGGTGGTTTGGCTTTAACCCGGGTAGCACGTTATCCGGTGTAACACCCGATATTGCTTCTATCGCCACCACCACAATCCTGGCGGGGGCTGCCGGTACCATAGTTTCCATGTTGGTGACCTGGGTGCGGTATGGCAAACCGGACATCAGCCTTACCCTGAACGGCGCTCTGGGAGGTTTGGTAGGGATTACCGCAGGTACCGCCGTGGTTTCACCCACCGGCGCCCTGTTCATAGGGGGGGCTGCGGGGATCATCCTGGTCCTGGCGGTAGAGTTTATTGACAAGGTGCTGAAAGTGGATGACCCTGTAGGTGCTATCTCGGTCCACGGTGTTTGCGGCGCTTTCGGTACCATGGCAGTTGGACTATTTGCCATGGAAGGAGGCCTGTTCTACGGGGGCGGAACGGAGCTGTTGATTACCCAGTTAATCGGTATTGGCGCGGTACTGGCCTGGACTGCTGTAGTAGGCATAGTTTCCTTCAAAGTGATTGACCTGGTGGTCGGTTTAAGGGTTAAGCCGGAGGAAGAACTTGAAGGGCTTGATTTGGGTGAACACGGCATGTCTGCCTATGACAGCTTGCTGGGTGTTCCCGGAGCAGTGCCTGGTCCGGCTGCCTCTCTGCCGGTAAACAACGTGCCTGTCGGTCAACCGTCCGTAACCTTACAGTAGGGAGGAATTAAATTGAAAAAGATCGAGTGCATTATCCGCCCGGCCAAACTGGAAGAGGTGAAGGAGGCGCTGGGTAAGTTCGGTATCCAGGGCATGACGGTTACCCACGTGATCGGGTGCGGCCTTCAGCAGGGCAAGACCGAAGTCTACCGGGGCAGCGAGTTTACCGTCAACCTTTTGCCCAAGGTGAAGGTTGAGATCATCATCCCGGACAACCGGGTTGAGGAAACGGTTCGTATCATCACCGGGACGGCAAAGACGGGGCAGATCGGAGACGGGAAGATTTTTATCTACCCCGTTGAAAACGCCATTCGCATCAGGACGGGGGAATCCGGGGAGGAAGCTATCTAACCCGAACAGACTTATTTACTATTGCAAAAATGATGCCAATGAGGGGGTTCACCTTTAACGGCCCCCTCACAGGCATTCTTGTTGAAGAAATATAGGCCTGTCACCTTGATGACAGGTATCAGAGTCGAGGTGGAATGTGGTGGACGACAAGATCAAACAACTGTTGAAGCGGAGGGAAGCATTGGTATCCTTATGGATGCACTCCAGGAGCGGGAAAACCGAACTACTGGTTTCAATCATGGACCTGGATGAGGAAATAGGTGAACTCATCCGGAGAAAGCGTTCATTAAAAGTGGCCGTGAGTATGATCAGGCCATCATTATGAGCTTTTCTCGAACACTTTTCTTCTGGAGGTGACCCAATGAATGACGTATAAGATCGCTGTCGCCAGTAGCGACGGCCGGGTTGTCAACCAGCACTTCGCTGCGGCGACTCACTTTGCCATCTTTGAAATTGGAGAAGGTGGGGACTACCGATTCGTGGAGTTGCGGGAGGCCTTACCGATCAGAACCGGTATTTCCCGTAACGGCCAGGGGTTGGAATATATGGCTGAGGTAATCAGGGACTGCCAGGCAGTCCTGGTCAGCTGGGTGGGACCCGGCACCGTCAGGGTTCTCAGGTCCAAGGGCATCGAAGCGGCCGAGATCCCCCACTACATCCCCGAGGCCATCATGGCCTATGTTAATGCTGTGGGAAGAAAGCACCAAAAGGCAAGGGCTGACCGCTGACGCAATCCCTTGTCAGCCATGCGCAACAAGCTGTTGCGCTTTTGTTTCGCCTTTTTTGCATCATGATTATACCCCGGAGGAGTGGTCGCGAATTTACCCTTATTCGCTTTAGACTTTTACTATGCGTGCATTACCGGGTGGTTTAGTTTTGGAATTGGTCTCCTGGTGGTAAACTACCGGGTAGGTTGTTAAACCAGTGGTGAAATATCACGGCGGTTGCAGGAGTCGCCCTTAACGTGAAGAATTTTTTGGCATTATCTTCAGCATATGGAGGAGCGGTAGTATGGTCCAAATCAGGTGGCACGGCCGCGGGGGTCAGGGGGCGGTGACAGCGGCCAGGTTGCTGGGATATGCGGCGGTGGTAGTAGAGGGGAAGTACGCCCAGTCCTTCCCGGCCTTTGGTACAGAGCGGCGAGGGGCGCCGGTGATGGCCTTCACCCGTATCTCACCGCAACCTATCCGCCTGCGCAGCCAGATCTACGTCCCGGACGTGGTGGTGATATTGGACGCCGGGCTGGTGACGACGGTAGATGTATTAAAAGGTTTGCGCAGCCAGGGGCACGTAATTATCAACGCGACAGGTATACCGGACGATTGGGTATTACCGCCGGAGGTGCGGGTTACCGTAGTGGATGCCACCCGCATCGCTCTGGACGTATTGGGAGTACCTATTGTAAATACTACCATGGCAGGTGTACTGGCGGCTGCTACAGGATTGGTGAGACTAGAAGCTGTTTCCTGTGCCATCCGGGAACTGTTCCCGCCGCGGCTGGCGGATCGAAATATTTTGGCAGCGGAGGCGGGTTACTGTCAGGTGCGGCCCTGCCTGCCTGGGGAAGGAGTGGTTGGCCGTGGGTAAACCAGGGAATCTAGTCCTAATGCCTGTAGCTAAGGGCGGTTCTACTCCGGTGACCACTGGTTCCTGGCGCGTATTCCGCCCCGTAATTGAACCCGAAAAGTGTAACGGGTGCCTGGTATGTTGGTTGTACTGTCCGGACGGCGCCATTGAGAGAACAGCAGAAGATCGGCCGTCCATCTTTTTGGATTTCTGCAAAGGTTGCGGTATCTGCGCTTCGGAATGCCCACGGCAGGCTGTTTTCATGCGGGAGGAGGGATAAATATGGGGGAGAGAAAGTACCTTAACGGCAACGAGGCGGTAGCCATGTCTGCTCAGCTGGCCCGGGTGGAAGTGGTGGCCGCGTATCCTATTACCCCGCAGTCTACTGTAGTTGAGCGCATTGCCAACCTGATTGCCACCGGTAATATGGACGCCGATTTCATTAAAGTAGAGTCAGAGCATTCAGCCCTGGCTGTTTGTTATGGTGCGGCCTGCGCGGGGGTGCGGGTTTTTACTGCTACCAGTTCCCAGGGGCTGGCCTACATGAGCGAGGTGCTGCCCTATATCAGCGGCTGCCGGTTGCCGGTGGTAATGGCGGTCGCCAACCGGGCCCTGGCTGCACCATGGACCATCTGGGGTGACCACCAGGATTCCGTTTCCCAGCGGGACAGCGGTTGGATTCAACTATACGTGGAAAGTGCCCAGGAGGCCCTGGACACCTGCCTTCAGGCCTACCGCATAGCGGAGCACCCGGAGGTGTTGACCCCGGTGATGGTCTGCCTGGACGGCTTTACTCTCTCCCACACCGAAGAACCGGTAGAGGTCCCTGCGCAGGAAGAGGTGGACAGATTTTTGGGGTCATATAATCCGTTATATACCGTGGATACCGGTGACCCGCATACCTTCTGCATCGGCGTTCCCCCGGAGCAGTTCGGCCGCTATAAGCTGGCCCAGCAGCAGGCCATGGATCGCGCCCGGGAAGTAATCTCTGCGGTCGAAAAGGAGTTCGCGGAAGCTTTTGGCCGGGCTTACGGCGGCCTGGCGGAGGAGTACCGCAGCCGCGATGCGGAAGTAGTGCTTGTTACCATGGGTTCGGTGGCCGGTACTGCCCGTGAGGTGGTGGATCACCTGCGGGATGGGGGACACCGGGCGGGTTTGATTAAGGTGCGCTCCTTCCGGCCCTTCCCTGGTACGGAGATTGCTGCTGCCCTTGCCAAGGCCGCAGCCGTTGGGGTGCTGGACCGCAATGTTTCCTATGGCCATGAGGGGGCACTGTTTACAGAGGTTAAAGCAGCCCTGTACGGGGCGGGTTTGCGATTGCCGGTGCAGGGATTTATAGCCGGACTGGGTGGGGAAGATATTTGCCCGGAAGACGTGGAAGAAATGTTTGTTAGTTTAAAAAGCGAGGCCGGCCGGAGACCGGGGGTTTAGTAGTTTATCGCTGTGAGGTGTTGGTAATGAAGGTTAAGGACTTGCCGTCAGAAGAACTGCTGTTTGGTCATTTTGCATGTGCCGGGTGCGGGGGCGCCCTGGCGGTGCGGCTGGCCCTCAAGGTTTTGGGCCGGGAAGTGGCGGTGGTGGTGCCGCCCAGTTGCCTGCTGGGGGTGGCAACTTTCCACCCGCAAATGGCGTTCCGGGTACCCTGCGTCAACAGCGTAATGCCTGCCACTGGCGCAGTAACTTCCGGCCTGGCAGCGGGGCTGAAGCGGCGGGGACAGGCAGGCGTCAAGGTAGTGGCCATCGCCGGCGACGGGGGTACTTTTGACATCGGGCTGCAGGCCCTGTCCGGAGCCGTAGAGCGGGGCCATGACTTCCTGTTTCTCTGTTACGACAACGAGGCGTACATGAATACCGGGTTTCAGCGCAGTGGCGCCACGCCTTGGGGCGCCGCTACCAGCACCGGTCCGAGCGGCAGCCGGCCTCTGTGGGAAGACCGTCCCAAAAAGGACATGCTCCGCATCATGGCTGCTCATAATATTCCCTACGCGGCCACCGCTTCCGTGGCCTACCCCCGGGACTTCATGGAGAAGGTGCGGCGGGCCGCGATGGTAAAGGGCCCTTCGTACATCCAGGTACTGTCGCCCTGCCCTACCGGCTGGGGGTACGAGCCTCACCTTACGGTGGAAATGGGCCGCCTGGCGGTGGAGACGGGGATGTGGACCCTGGCGGAATACTATGAGGGTGAATTCCGGGTCACCCATCGTCCTTCCCGGCGAAAACCCGTCCGGGAATACCTTACTGCCCAGCGGCGCTTCGCCCACCTGACGGAGGGGGAAACAGAGCGGCTGCAAGCCGAGGCGGACTGCTGTCGTTAGGTGGAAGCAGACTAGTATACGAGATAGGTTTTAACATAATTGCACTTCGCGGGAGGAATCTGGCTACTTCCGGCGAATATTTTTTAGCTCATAATGAGAAACAATGTTGCGTAATGTAAAACGAGAGGAGTGGCCCCATGGCCAAAGGCGAAATGTTACCTGAAAGCGCTGTACAATCAGTGGACCGGGCGCTGGTCATTCTGGAGATGCTGGCCAACAGCCGGCGCAGCCTCAGCGTGACAGAGATTGGACGGGAAGTGGGGTTGCACAAGAGTACTGTTTACCGCCTGTTGAGTACCATGGCGCGGCGTGGGTACGTGGAGCAGGACCCGGAGACCCAAAGGTACAAGCTGGGGTTGAAAGTGCTGGAAGTTAGTAATAAGCTACTCGGTACTTTGCAGGTGCGTACCGAGGCCATGCCTTTCTTACGGGAACTGGCTGAGGCCTGCGGTGAAGCGGTCCACCTGGCGGTGCTTAACGACGGGGAAGTAGTCTACGTGGAAAAGGTGGAAGGGGCGGGGGTCTTTCCCATGTATTCCCAGATTGGCCGCCGCGCCCCGGTGCACTGTACCGCTGTGGGTAAGGCCATCCTGGCCCACCTGCCTGAGGAAGAGGTGCGGGCCATCGTCGCCGCCAGGGGCCTAACACCCCGTACGGATAAGACTGTTTCAGACATCGAGACACTATTTGCCCATTTGGTTCAGGTCCGCTCTCTCGGCTACGCCGTAGACCAGGAGGAACACGAGGCGGGAGTGGCGTGCGTAGCCGCTCCGGTTTTCGATTACCGGGGAAGGGTTATTGCTGCCGTAAGCGTCAGCGGCACTTCTGCCCGTGTGGTCGGGCCGGAGGGTGAAAACCTGGCTGTGATTGTCCGGCGGGTTAAAGAGGCTGGAGAGGCGATATCTCGACGATTAGGTTATCAAAAGCTAGTGTAAATTTTTTAACAACGATTAGAAACAATGTTGCATAATATGAAACATGCTGGGGGTGATGCCACGAGATCAAAGTCAGACAGGGACCGTTTGCCAGGAATAATTCAGCTTGAAGGGGGAGTTAAAGACATGGAAAAGGAACAGTGTATGCAGCGGATTACCGAGACGGGGATCGTTGCTGTGGTGAGGGCGGAGGGGCCTGCCCAAGCCCTTAAGATCGCCGAGGCGGTACGGCAGGGCAGTGTGGATGTCATCGAGATTACCCTGACAGTACCGGGTGCCCTGGAAGTCATGTAGTAATATCATGGGGGAAAAAAGTAGTGACCTTCGACGAGATCATGCTGCGGCTCTCGCCCCCTGGCTACCTGAGACTGGTCCAGGCTGACAGCATGGAGGTAACATACGGTGGTGGAGAGGCCAATGTAGCGGTGTCCCTGGCCAACTTCGGGGTGGAAAGTAACTTTGTCAGTAAGCTGCCCAAAAACCCCTTGGGCCAGTCGGCGGCCAACCACCTGCGCCGTTTTGGTGTGGATACCAGGTACATCCTGTGGGGAGGTGATCGGCTGGGCATCTACTTCGCCGAGACCGGCGCCTCTCAGCGGCCGTCGGTGGTGGTGTACGACCGGGACAACTCAGCCATATCCGGGGTAAAGGCCGGCGAGATAGACTGGAAAGAAGTCTTTAGCGGTAAAGACTGGTTCCACTTCACCGGTATCACCCCCGCCCTAGGCGACGGGCCGGCGGAAGCCACCCTTGAGGCGGTGAAGGCAGCCAAGGAAATGGGTCTTACTGTAAGCTGCGACTTGAACTACCGGAAGAAATTGTGGTCCCCGGAAAAAGCCAGCCGGGTGATGTCCGGGTTGATGGATTACGTGGACGTGGCGGTGGGCAACGAGGAGGACGCCGAGAAAGTATTCGGCATCAAGGCGGAAGGCACGGACATTACTGCAGGCCAATTAAGTGATGAAGGCTACCGCCAGGTGGCCGTAAAGCTTTGCGAGCGGTTCAACCTGAAGAAGGTGGCCATCACCCTGCGGGAGAGCTACTCCGCCACCGACAACGGGTGGTCCGCCCTGCTGTACGACGGGCGGGAGTTCTTCAAATCAAGAGAATATAAGATCCACATCGTGGACCGGGTGGGGGGCGGCGATTCTTTCTGCGGCGGCCTGATCTACGCCCTGCTGGCAAACTATAATTCCCAGAGGGCTGTGGACTTCGCGGTGGCCGCCTCCTGCCTGAAGCACACCATCCCCGGGGACTTCAACCACGTTTCCCTGGCGGAGGTGGAGACCCTGGCCGCCGGTGACGCCTCCGGCCGGGTGCAGCGGTAACGGTCGAATCGAAAAACTGCTGGTTTCCTTATTGGAGGGGTTGAAATAGACAAGCTGTAGAGTTAAGATTAGTCCAAAATCAAGGTGATTTCTGAGGATACCAGGAAAGATAAGGAATTCGAGGAGGTATTACGATGGTCAATGTCACTGTTAAAGCCGGTATATGCGGGTTCCAAACCTCTATTCAGGCGGATTGTCAAGATATGCAAAATGCTACATTGGAGATCCGCACAGATTGCCCAAATTTAAAACCAATAGAGCAAGAATTAAAACAAGTGGACGGGTTTAAAGTTTGTTTTGGAAAAGTAGGCGAGTCGGGGGTTTATGAGGTAGCTAAAAAGTACTGTAAGCACCCTGGATGCCCTGTTCCAGTTGCAATTATAAAAGGCATCGAAGTGGCCTGTGGTTTTGCGCTGCCAAAAGATGTGGAGATTAAGATAATAAGATAAATAGACCGCTTGGTTGCGGCGATACCGCTGCCGGAAAGCCTTTAGAACCCCGCGACCCCTCCCGGCGGGGTTCTTGACATGGGCTGGTAAGACGAGTTCTAGAAAGAGCTACTAATTGGTTTGACGCACCCTGGTGATTCGAAGTAGAAGGAGTAGGAGGCAACATGCTTGGAAACGTGCAAAGCAGAGGGCGATGATTCCTTTGCGTTAAGGAAACCTGTAACAGGGGTTGAAAACCCGGCGATGAAGGGTTACTTAGTTCTTACCGTCGCCTCATTTTTATACGGCGGCAACGTGGTGGCTGCCAGGGTAATTTCCTCTCAGGTCCCTCCTGTGGCTCTAGCTGCTTTCCGCGGACTATTAGGTCTAGTAGTGTTAATGTTACTTGCCCGCAGGCAACTTGTGAAAAGCCCCAGACTTTGCTTTCGGGATTTATTGCTTTTGGCACTGATGGGTTTTTTCGGCTTTACAGTTGCTTATACCTCCTTTTTGTGGGGTATGCAGCGCAGCTCAGCCACCAATGCCGCCATCATTATTGCGACCATCCCGGCGGTTACCAACGCTTTACTGGCAATAGGGTGGCATTTGAAACCCTCCCGATACCAGGTACTAGGTATCGGGGCTTCGTTTTTCGGCCTGTTGGTGGTCTTCTCCGGCGGTTCCCTGGCACGATTGCTTGCCTTGAACCTAAGCCTCGGTGATGTGGCGTTGCTGGTGAATGTCTTGGCGGTAGCCCTGTTTACTATCATGGTGCAAGAGGCGGTAGCCAGGTTTTCTTCCCAGGTTTCCAGTGTCTATGCCTTGATGTTTGGAACCGCCATGTTGGTACCCTTGGGAGTTTGGGAGGTAATCACCCAGGGCTGGCATCTCGCCTGGCAGGGCTGGTTGATTCTGCTTTATATGGGCGGCGTGGTTTCCGGGTTTACAGTTTTCCTGCACTTTGAAGGTATTAGTTGCATCGGTAGTGGAAGGGCCTCTATCTTCAATAACCTTACACCTGTGTTTAGTATAATCTTAGCTGTGTGGTTGCTGGGTGAGCGCTTGACTATTTACCATTGGGTCGGTTTTGGCCTAGTACTGGGTGGTATCGCTCTTTCCTTGGGACGAGGACACTTTGGGTTATACACAGCTCATACCAAGACAAATAATGAGCAATAAAACAAACATATCGCAATAAATTGACCTTGTCCCGTTAAAACCTGATAGAATAAACTAAATTTAAGAATCAAACTAAAATTAAGGAGGTAATACTCGTGTCGATTCTCCAGGAAATGCAGGAAGCCGTAATCAGCGGTAATGCTGGCAAAGTTAAGGAATGCGCCGAAAAGGCGGTGGCAGAGAGTATTGAAGTCTCAGCTATTCTTAATGACGGCCTAATCGCAGGGATGAATGTTATCGGCGTCAGGTTCAAGAATAATGAAGTGTATGTACCTGAAGTTTTAGTAGCTGCCCGGGCCATGCATGCCGGCATGGCGGTGGTAAAACCCCTGATTGCCGCCGCTGACATTCAGGAAAAGGGTACTGTGGTGATAGGCACCGTGAAGGGCGACTTGCACGATATCGGCAAAAACCTGGTTATGATGATGCTGGAAGGCGCAGGATATAAAGTGATTGATCTGGGTATCGATGTGCTGTCTGAAAAATTTGTCCAGGCCGTAGAAGAGCATAAGCCGGATATCGTGGGCCTGTCAGCCTTGTTAACCACTACCATGACCCAGATGAAAGCCACCGTGGAGCAATTACAGCCTTATCGTAACCGCGTTAAGGTCATGGTTGGCGGTGCTCCTGTCACCCAGAAGTTTGCTGATGAAATTGGCGCCGATGCCTATGCCCCTGACGCCGCCAGTGCCGTTGACAAAGCTCAAGAACTCCTGGCCTCTTAATAGCGGGAGAATAAGGGGGATAATACCTAAGTGCTGATTGTAGGTGAACTCATTAACTCTACTCGAAAGGCCATCGCACAAGCTATAGAACACAGAGATAAGGCCTACTTGCAGGATTTGGCCCGCCGGCAGGTAGACGCAGGCGCTCACATCATCGACGTTAATGCTGCCGCCGGCGGCAACGAAGTCGAAAATATGAAGTGGCTGGTAGAAGTCGTCCAGGAAGCTGTAGATGCACCTCTATGCATCGACAGCCCTAGCGCCGCGGCACTTGAGGCCGGGTTATCATTGTGCCGGCAAAAGGCCATGGTAAATTCCATCACCGCGGAGAAGCAGCGGTGGGAAGAAGTTTTGCCCTTGGTGCAACAATACCGGGCAAGAGTAGTGGCCCTCTGTATGGATGACGGGGGCATGCCGGAGACAGTGGAGGACCGCCTGCGGGTAGCGGGTAAACTGGTACCCGGACTGGTCGAGGCGGGTATCCCCGAAGAAGACATCTACATGGACCCGCTGATCAAGCCCCTGGGGGTTAATAGCCAGTTCGGCATGGAAGCCCTGGAGAGCACCCGTGCTATAAGGCAGAAGTACCC
This sequence comes from Clostridiales bacterium PH28_bin88, assembly GCA_000987045.1. Classification (GTDB taxonomy): domain Bacteria; phylum Bacillota; class PH28-bin88; order PH28-bin88; family PH28-bin88; genus PH28-bin88. The sequence continues at coordinate 37,094 of LAKY01000065.1, forward strand.
GAAGGTGCATGCCATTTGCGGGCTGTCCAATGTTTCTTACGGTCTCCCCGAGCGGCGGTTATTGAACCGGGCCTTCATGGTGATGAGTGTGACGGTGGGGATGGACGCTTTTATCCTGGACCCCCTCGACCAGGAAATGATGTCCCTGCTGGCGGCGGCCAGGGCACTGGCCGGTCAGGATGAATACTGCATGGACTACATTGCAGGGGTACGAGCCGGCAAGGTAAAGGCATAAGCACCCGCTGGAAGGCGGGGCCATTGATCAATAGCAGGCTGTAGTGTTAAGATGGCCGTGGGAGGGACGAACCTCCCCGGCCTTATTAGTCTCCGGCGGGCTCGGTTTGTATAATTTGAATAAACCAGTTTGGCTGCCAAGGTTAAAAAAGGATGTGGTCAAGTTGCCTATCCAGTTTGATGCGATCATCCAGTCGATCATTGCCGGCAACGCTTCAGCGGTCAGGGAACATGTCAAGGAGGCGGTGGCCGCCGGGATAGACCCTGTAGATATTGTTACCAGAGGTCTGGTAGCGGCTATGGACCTGATCGGAACCAGGTTCGAACGTAACGAGATCTACGTAACCGACCTCCTGGTTACAGCCCGGGCCATGCATGCCGGATTGAAAGAACTCCGGCCATACATGGCAGCCAGTAACACGCCACCAGCCGGGCGAGCGGTCATCGGTACCGTGACTGGGGACCTTCACGACATTGGTAAAAACCTGCTGGGGCTGCTGTTGGAAACCTCTGGCTTCGAGGTGATGGATTTAGGTGTTGATGTACCACCGGGCAGCTTCGTGGAGGCGGTGGTAAAACATAAACCCCATGTCCTGTGCTTGTCGGCTCTTCTCACCACGACTGTCAATGGGATGGGGGAGACTATTTTTGCCTTGCGGGAAGCGGGTATACGTGATCAAGTCAAGGTGGTAGTAGGCGGCGCCCCGCTAAACGGAGCGTTGGCCCGGAAACTAGGAGCCGACGCTTACGCCCCCGATGCGGTCACGGCGGTGCAAGTGATCAAAGACCTGATTAGTTCACCAGCCAACCCGCCTTCGCCTGTGATCCTGGAAAAGGTTTTCTCGGGCAACGCTCTGGAGGAACTGCAAGCGGCCTTTTCTTCTTTGGTAGGACTCCACCTGGTGGTGGTGGACCCCTGGGGCCGGCCCCTTTCTCCTCCAGGGCGGTTCACGGAGTGCTCCGGATACTGCCAGCGGGTGCGCGCAGTCACGGGTGGGGTACACACAGCCAATGATGGATACGGGACAGTACCTTTGTGGGACGGCTTGAAGGACGCTTTCGCCTATCGCTGTCACGCCGGGTTGATTGAGATTTCCTATCCGCTGGTAGGCGATACGGGCAAGGTAGGAGCCATCATCTGTGGTCACTTTCTTCTGGAAGATAACAAACTCACGGATACAGGCTTTCCAAAGGAGGTACCGGTTCTTTCCCGCGAGCGGCTGGATATGGTGTGTCGCCTCCTGTCTTTTGTGGGCGGCCGCATCATGGAACTCAGCCAGGCTTTGGCTTCCAATCGCCAGTTGGAGGAGCAGCGGGCTAGTTTCATTCACTTTATGAAGCGGCAGCACCAGTTGGAGGAAGCACTGCGGGACGCCGAATTGAAGGCACTACAATCCCAGGTCAACCCCCATTTCCTTTTCAACTCCTTGAATACTGTGGCCCGCCTGGCCCTGTTGGAAGGGGCCGGGCGGACCGAACGGGTAGTAGCCGCTTTGGCCCGGCTGATGCGTTACAGCCTGTACCAGGTGAAAACCATGGTCAGCGTCCGGGAAGAGGTCCGGGCCGTCCAGGACTACTTGCTAATTCAAGAAACCCGGTTTCAAGGCCGCATTACCAGCCGCGTAGAGGTAGCCGAAGAAGTGATGGCTGCCAGGATGCCGTGCATGATTTTGCAGCCCTTGGTGGAAAACGCCTATCTGCACGGCCTGGAGCCTCGAAAAGAGGGTGGCCTTTTGGAAGTGCGCGGCGAGTTGAAAGCCGGTCAGGTATGCTTTGAGATCATTGACAACGGGGTGGGAATACCCGAGGAAATAAAAAAGGACATTTTTACGATGCCAGTAAAATCTGGCGGTAGTGGGCAGATTAGCGGCCTCGGAATACCTAATGTTTACCGGCGGTTGCAGTATCATTTCGGCAGCCGGTGCGCCCTCGACATAGAAAGCTATCCCGGGAAAGGTACCGGGGTCTACCTGGCTTTTCCCTTTCAGGACGGAGAAGGGGGATGAGGCCAATTGCTGCATGTAATGATTGCGGACGATGAAATCCTGGAGCGCCGGGCTATCAAGCTCATCCTGGAAACCTACCGGCCTGATTATCAAGTGGTGGGTGAGGCTGGTGACGGGAACGCGGCGTTGGAAGTGGCCCTGTCCATTAAGCCTGACGTCATCCTTCTAGACGTCCGGATGCCCGAAATGGACGGTTTGGAGGTGGCCCGCCTGCTGCGGCGGTCGCTGCCCGGGACCCGGGTGGTGATCATCACTGCTTACGGGGAGTTTGAATACGCCAGGGAAGCGGTGACCCTGGGGGCCTCGGAATACCTGTTGAAGCCTGTGGACACAGGGGAGTTGGTAGCGCTCCTTGACCGCCTGGACCGGGAGGTGGAAGTCGAACGGCGAGCCAGGGAGGAAACGGAGAGGCTGCGTACCGCCTTGCGGGAGGTGATGCCGGCCTCCCGGAGGGGTGCTGGCGTGGAAACCACTACCCTTGAGGTAGCCGCGGGAGAGCGGAGCAACTCCGCCTGTATAGAAGAGGCGGCCCGCTTTGTGGAGGAAAATTATCAGCAGGACTTAAGCCTCGAGGAGGTATCCCGGTATGTTTTCCTCAGCCCTAGTCATTTCAGCCGGTTATTTAAGCAGGTAAAAGGCTGTAACTTTTCCGAATTCCTGACCCAAGTACGTATGAAGGAGGCCCGGAGACTGTTGCTGGCTACAGACTGCTCCGTTGCAGAGGTGGCGACCCGGATTGGTTACCGCGATGCGCGCTACTTCGGGCAGGTGTTCAAGAAGAATGAGGGGTGTACCCCGGCCAGTTTTCGAAGGAATGCAGCGAAGCTGGGGAAAAATGCTACATTGCGGACAAGCCATGGAAGAGGCTGGAATTATTGACAATTGGTATATAAACATGGTATTATAATAATACGGCTGAAAAAGTGCATACCGATTGACTTGATGTAGTCAATCCATCTGATCGCTGAATTCCCTTTACAGGGAAGCGGGGGACCTAATCTTTTTGGGGCTAATCTGGCGCAAAATGCCGTGTCACGGCAGGGACCGCCAGACGGGTCAGACTTCTTCGATCCGAGCCCGTCAACTAACCTCGTAAGCGTGGGAGAAGGGGGTGGATTGGGTAGTTAAGCACAGCTGTCTACCTGTAAAGGTGACGTGCTGCTTTCCCGCCCAAGGAGGAACCTCCTTGGGTTAATTTTTTGTCCTCCTTTGAATGCACAAGTGTTTAAGGCCGAAAATCGCATAGGGAGGGATGTACGGTGAAAGGGCACTGGAGACAAAGGCATGGGGACCGGAAGACTACGCTAGTCCCTTTGGGGTCCCACCAGGAGTTCCCCCGGTTTTGCGTCGTCGGGGCGGGTAACGGCGGTTTGGCGGTGGCCGGCTACCTTTTGCTGGCCGGTTTCCCCGTCAAGCTGTTCAACCGCAGCCCGGCGAAGCTGGAAGGCATCCGGTTGCACGGTGGAGTGACAGTTCAGGGTGAGATCCAGGGGTTTGCCCGGTTGGAAGCAGTTACCAGCGACCCGGCGGAGGCTACTTCTGAAGTGGACGTGTTAATGGTAGTAATTCCTGCCTCGGGCCACCGGTCACTAGCCCAACTACTGGCTCCGCACCTTAAAGATGGGCAGGTGGTAGTTCTTAACCCGGGACGTACTCTGGGCGCTGTGGAGTTCGAACACGTCGTGCGGGCAGCCGGCTGCCAGTCCAATGTGGTCGTGGCTGAGGCGCAAACCATGCTTTATGCCAGCCGGTCTATCGGCCCTGCCCGGGTGATGGTTCACGGTATCAAGAATTGCGTGCCGGTGGCGGCACTGCCTGCCTGGCAGACTGAGAGGGTTACCCGGCTCTTGAACTTGGCCTTTCCCCAATTTGTTGCTGAAAAACATGTACTGCAGACGGGATTGGACAACATCGGGGCGGTCTTGCACCCGGCGCCAACCATTCTAAACCTGGCCCGGATAGAAGCCGGCCAAGCGTTTGAGTATTACCACGAGGGAATTACTCCCAGGGTTGCCAGGCTCTTGGAGGAGATTGACCGCGAGCGCCTGGCGGTGGCCGGTGCATTGGGCTTGGAGGCCTTGACCACCAGGCGCTGGTTGGCGGAGGCTTACGACTCCCATGGAGACACCTTGCACGAAGCTATCAATAATAATTCCGGCTATGACGGGATTATGGCTCCTTCCGGCCTGCCGACCCGTTACATGACAGAGGACGTACCCATGAGCCTGGTCCCCATAGCATCCTTGGGCAAACTGGCGGGAGTACCCACGCCGGCCATAGACAGCATCATCACCCTGGCTTCCCTGGTAGAGGGAACTGATTACCGGCAGGAAGGCCGTACCCTGGAACGGGTAGGTCTCGGAGACATGACGGTGGAAGAGGTATATACCTACATCAAGGAGGGGAGGGAGTGTCTATTTCCAAGAGTACACAGCGTTTAGCCAATCGTAAAGTACTGGCTGCGGCCATTGGGGACTGTGTTCACGTGGCGGGCATATATAATTTCCTCCGGCTGGCGGAAGGGGAAGGATACCAGGCCGTATTCCTTGGCCCCGCCGTCAGCACTGAAAAACTTGTGGAAGCTATCCGGAGGGAAAAACCCGATCTGGTGGGTTTGAGTTACCGGTTAACACCATCGGCCATGGAAAGGCTTCTCCCTGAACTGCGGGCTGCCCTGGATAAAGAAGACCTGATGGGATGCCGCTACTTTTTTGGGGGCACACCCCCCGTAGTGGAAGTAGCTCGCCGTACAGGGTGGTTTGAGGCCTGTTTTGACGGTACCGAGGGGGATACAGCGGTGCTTGATTACCTGCGCGGCCGGCGGCGCGGGCAGGAAGCCGTCCACTACCCCGGTACACTGGTGGAACGGATCCGGTGGAGGTTCCCCTATCCGGTAATCCGGCACCATTTCGGCCTGCCTTCCCTGGAAAGAAGCATTAAAGAGGTTGCTAAGCTCGCGGAATCGGGGGAATTGGACGTCATCTCCCTGGCTCCTGACCAAAACGCTCAGGAGAGCTTTTTCCGTCCCCAGGAGATGGACCGTGCCCAGGATGGGGCAGGAGGGATTCCCGTTCGCAGCGCAGGTGACTTCCAAGCCCTTTACCAGGCCTCCCGCCGGGGGAACTTCCCATTGCTCCGATCCTACAGCGGCACCAGGGACCTGCTGCCCATGGCGCGGATGCTTAAAGAAACCATTAACCTGGCCTGGGGGGCGATTCCCCTTACCTGGTACAGCGTGCTGGACGGCAGGAGCGGGCGTACCCTCCAGGAGACTATCCGCGAGGCCCAGGCGGTCATCCGCTGGCACGCCGAACAGGGTATTCCCGTGGAAGTAAATGAAGCCCACCAGTGGAGCCTGCGGGACGCCCACGACACTGTGGCGGTGGTGACGGCGTTTTTGGCGGCATATAACGCCAAGCGGGCGGGGGTGCGGCACTACGTAGCCCAGTACATGTTCAACAACCCGCCGGGCACGTCCCCGGCCATGGACCTGGCCAAGATGCTGGCCAAAATAGAGCTGGTTGAATCCCTGCATGATGCGGATTTCACCAGTTTCCGCGAGACCAGGACGGGGTTGGCCAGCCTGCCCGCAGACACCCTCGTGGCCAAAGGCCATCTGGCGGCTTCCGTCTTGGTACAGATGGCCTTAAAACCCCATATCCTGCACGTGGTAGCCCATTGCGAGGCTGATCACGCCGCCACGGCGGAGGAAATCATCGAGGCCGTGAAAATTGCCCGCGGGGCCGTGCGGCAGGGGATGCTGGGCTTGCCGGTCTGCATCGACCACCCCTCGGTGCTCGCCCGCAAGGAAGAATTGGTATCCGAGGCAAGGGTTTTGCTTGAAGCGATTGCCTCCCTGGCGCCTCCGGGGGTCGCTGTTCCCTGGGCGGATCCGGTAACCCTGGAACGGGCGGTGCGGGTGGGGCTCCTGGATGCGCCGCATTTGCGGAATCACCCGGTGGCCCGGGGGCAGGCGGTAACACGGATAGTCGATGGAGCATGCCGGGCGGTGGATGCCTTCACCGGACTGCCACTGAAGGAAAGAGACAGGGTAGATTTGCTGCTTAACCAAGTTTTACAGGCAAAGTGTAAGTAGATGTCAGGAAGCAACCCATCCTTCAAGCGTTATCACTTCTGCTGGTCTATTTCCGGTCTATTATTATGTGTCTCAAAATAGTTGGCGGTAATCCAATCTACAGGAAGGAGTATGCATGTGAAGAAATTAAAGATCGGTGTATTATCGAAATTAAGAGGGAACTTCCAACTTCAAGCAAAATACATCGGTACCGAGAACATCAAGGACGAAACCCCCGCAGAGGTGCGGCACCATCAAGAAGCACTACGCGAGGCGGGCTACGAAGTTGCCCTGATTGAATGGGGCCCGGAATTCATGAAGAGGCTTTCAGAGGCAAAAGTGGATCTGATTTTCAATGTCTCCAGCCTGGTGGAAGCTGCCGTGCTTGAAGAGGTGGAGCTGCCGTATGTTGGCTCTAACTCCTTCACCATTGCCGCGGCAGCGGATAAGTCGATAGCGAAAAAGATCTGGCAACACGCGGGCCTTCCCACATCTCCGTTTTGCGTGGCATCCACCGAGGAAGATTGCTTGCCCTTCAAGGATAATCCCCCATTTCCGGCCCCTTGGTTCATTAAGCCTATTGCTGGTAGGGGCAGCGCGGGGGTTGATGCAGACTCGGTGGTTTCCTGCTATGATGAACTGGTAGAAGGTGTGATGAAAAGAGCCCGTAAGATTGGACAGCCTGTATTAATCGAGAGGTTTCTACAGGGACGTGAAATAACATTAGGGATCATAGGCAATGGAGGTATGGCCAGGGTTTTGCCCCCGTTGGAGATTACTTATAAGATAGGAGATGTCACACTTTCTTTTGAAAAGAAAAAGTTGGAGGATGATGCAGACTTATTTACATGTCCTGCCAATTTAACCGGACAGGAATTGACTAGTTTGCGAAAGTTGGCGTTGGATGCATACTATCATTTGCAGTTCAGGGATTTTGGCCGTATTGATACTATAGTAACAAAAAATGGGGCATTCCTTCTGGAGGGAAATACTTTTGCGGGGTTGAGGTGTACACCGCCAGAGAGACCCCGCAGTTTCATCGGGTTCATGGCTCGTGCAGAAGAAATGTCTGGTGCGCAATTGTTGGACGAAATTATTACATCTGCTGCGAAGCGATACAACTTAATTTAACATAGTATAGTAACAATGGAACAATACCCCATAAAATCACCAAATAAATAGAAAGGGGGGTAGTCGGTTAGTGCCAGTTATATTATAATTATACATTAAGGATAAATTTCTT
>LAKY01000022.1 GCA_000987045.1 Clostridiales bacterium PH28_bin88
GGTCCGAAGCGGGAGGACAACACCTCCACTTAACGAATTAGGGCTGCGAATCGCCCGCTAGAGCCCCGGAACTTGACTGGCGTTCAAAGGCCCGTTTCAGGTGATCTACAGCCTGACTTTTCTCGCCGACAGCCCATAAATGCGCAGATTCCCTGAGCGCGTGAAGTACTTGATAACGGGGATGGACTGGCAGGATTACCCTGAAATACGTTCGATCATCATCAAATTCAAACCGGGCTTCCGGCGATCCATTTTCCCGCATTTTTCGCTGAATCTTTGGAATTCCTGTTCCCCTCCCCTCAGCAAGACGCAGTTCCTTGAGAAAATCCCCTATCCGGCGATTGCGTGCGGGTACTTGGGGAAGGTTCTGCCCTGGTTCAAAATGTTTAGCCTGCCCACGAATTTTCTGCAGCAAAGTGCCCCCCAAACTGTCAAGATATTCCAAGGTGCTTCTGATCTGTTGCGGTAAGGGACCACGGAATATTCTTTCCTCAATCAGATTACCACCCGCATCATCGCCAAATTGAACTGCCTCAATACGTGCGCCGGTAAAAAAGCGGTTCGGGTCCTCATTGAAAAACAACAAACCGACATTTCTAGGGACCTCATGAGCATTCACCGGAGCCACGACACGAAGCCTTCGATACAATTCACGATCGTCGACCTGTTGACCTTCAGCGACCAGGTCGCTGCGAACATCGTGGAGATGTCGCCGAACCAGCATTGGTGAAAGATCTTCAATTCGTGCCTGAAGATTTCGCCGATCATCAAAGGGGATCTTGGCCGCCGACTCCAGTAATTGGCGGAGTATTTCACCTTGGGCCTTTACAGTTTCTGGCCCCTGGCGAACATAGTAATGAAACTCCGTATTACTCTGGTTAATGTTTTCTGGTGCCTGATACGGGCGATTATCACCCCCCGGAACCCAAATGAGGAGGATAGGCTTGTCTTCGTAATAGGCTGGAAAAAGCACCGGTTGATACTCCGGTCGCAGCCGCTTACATTTCCCCCGGATCTCCCTCTGAAGGGAGTCAAGATCTACCCCCCCCAGCCCACGGGGTGGCAATACGGGTCTACCCCTGTTTTCCTCAATACCGAGGATAATGTAACCACCATTAAGGTTAAGCAAGTCGTTCGCGAAAGCACAAATAGTATGGAAGACGGCAACCTTGACCGGGTCGCTCCATGTGGCTTTAAATTCCACCCGGTTGTTTTCAATGGCGCGCTGGTGGATCAGGTCTCCTAAGTTAAACGGAAGCCCATCATGTACCGGTGCACCTCTCATTACGACCTCACCTCTTTCACAAAGTTCCGGCCTTAAGACGTAACCCGACGGCTGCCATGGCCTGCTATTCCACTATCCATTTTATGTTTTTCCAACAGCTATGTCAAAATCCTCCTTAGGTTTCTCCGTGCTTATCGACAGACTCAGGCTTCTTGCTCAGAAGGGATAAGCATTAGACCCCAATGTCTATTTCTAAACAGGGACAGAAGTTAAGACATAGCCAGGCCCGAGGAAAGATGGCTGATTAGTGGTCACTTTAAAACAATAATATCTTCATTTAAGCCCTGGCGGGTGATCTCCAACTGGGAATCAGTTTTTAGGTCATACGGTGTAACAGCCAGTTTAAACGGGTATAGCCCCGGATTGGCAATGAGTGACGAAAATGTGGCCGCCGGCTTCCCTTCCGCCCAAAGGATGGCTTTGATCAACCATCGAGAGAGTTCCGGCTCAAGAGGGACAGGTGAAGCGGCCTGGTACAGCCCTTTTTCTGCCGTCTCCCGTAAAACTCCCCAATCCACGAGGGTGCGGATGGTTCGCCGCGCCGCCCGGGCCACCGTCTCCCGTTCTCCCATTATTTCCGCTACACGCCTTTGTACCTGGGCCGCCGAGACCCTCCCCTGGAGTTCCAGCAGCCGCCCGAGCGCGTCGGTAACCACCAGGAAGAAAGGATAGGTTGCCGCGATCAGACCCCAATGAGCAGCCAGGCGCTGGTCCTGGGGAAGCCGCTGCCACAGCGGAACGGCCTCATTGCGCAACGGCTCCAAGTGGGAGGGTACGGTTACCCATGTTTTAAGAAGAATGGTGATAATCTTTTCCCGGTTGCCCCTCGGGGAAATTCCACCGACGGAAACCTTGTCTTTTAGTATTCGCTGCAGTTGTGCTTCTATTTCCGTTCGCGTGGCGCCGCCGGCGAAGCCGGACGCTGTTTGTTCCAGCCACGCCAACTGGATACGCTGGCTGAATCCCACCGGTATTTGTTTATGCATCCTTTCCTCTCCTACTCACCTTAATAAGAGGTATAATAACTTCCTCCACGGATACGCCCCCGTGGCTTACCAGGCGGCTTCCCTCCTGGGTGAAGGCTTCCCGCCCCCGGGCCACCAGCGCCTGGTAGCTGTCAGGCAATCCAAAGCACGGCCATGCCAGGGTATGACTAAAGCGCGCCTGTACCTGGCCGCGCAAGGATGTATCCGGATAAACCCGCACCCGTTCTCCGCCCACATCTGCCGTCGCTCCCTCCACCGGCCGCCCGATGCCGGTCGCTTCGACATTGCCATGGTCAGAGGTGATGGTGATATCGTAGCCATGTTCCAAAAGGAGTTGGAACAGGCGCAAGAGGTAGCCTCCCCGGGCCCACTGCCGCACCTGGTTCAGCATCCCGGCAGCGCCCAGTTCCATGCCGTGCATGATCCGGTCCACCTTGTCCACCACCAAACCTACCACTTTCCTCCGGGGAAGCGCCAACATGTCTTTGAGTTCCTCCAGCTTGCCGTCACCCAATCCTTTCAAGTATCCGGCATGTGCGGGCTGCAGCCCTCTTTCGACCCAGAACTGCTGCCAAAGACCCTGTTCCTTCTCCGTGGTGTGAATACTTCCGGAAAACATCAGCGGAATTTGCCCGGAAAAGATAGCTTGCCGTGATACCGCCGTGAGGGTTGGTATCCAGGCGAAAATCGCCTTTTCGCCGAAGACCATGTCTTCACGCGATTGCGGCAATTCGTCTCGCAGGACAACCCACTGGTCCAGGGCCAAACCGTCAATAACAATCAAAGCGACTTTTTTGGCAGGGCACTCCTCCAATTCCCTGGCGAGGGATCTGGCCACGTGGTGCACCATCACCGGGGGAAGGGGTGGTTGGTTATACAAGGCCGGGTAGTGGTGCTGCAGCCAGGTTTCAAAGACATGGTCCATCCGCTCCCGCAACCGGTTGAAGGCTACCAGCAAGTCAGGGCTTGCGGTGGCAAGACCGTGGAAAATAAGGGCTTTTAATTCTGCCCAGATCGAGGCGTATTTCAGCCAGGCCTGGTAACGATCCCCCTCGCCGGGCAGGGCGTTGGCCGCCGCCTGCAACAGTCTTTCCGCGCGCTTGACCTGATCCGCCTCCGGATCGATCCGCAGCCCAACAGTCGCCCAGGTTGTTGCCAGGTTTTGGGCAGAAGGGAAGTCAATGGGTTTTAAGTACCCTTCCAGGAAAAGGTTATCGACGTATACCCGTACATCGTCATGACCCCAGGGCAAGTCGGCGGGACCTGGGAATCTCAATTGAACTTCATATTCCTCCGCTTTTTCAGCAACCCGCCCCAGGTCCGTCGTGGCTAACCGGGCAATAAAGCAGGGCCAGCGTTCCTGCAAGAAGGAAAAAAAGGCCTCCCGGCCAGGCACGATCTGCTCCAACGGCCACCCGGCAAAGCGACTGTTCTCCGCAAGAAGACTGATCAGCCGTTGGTCCAGCTGGCGGGGAAACTGGCGGCCTTGATAGTGTCGCCGCAGGAGCACGCGCAGCAGGTCGGCCGGTTCCTTGATCAGCTCGGGGACGATCTCAAAGACATGCCGGAGAACAAAATCCCTGGTGGCATGATCCCCCAGAGGACCTGTGCCGTGTTTTTCCACAGCGCTGTAAAGGAGGTCCAAATCCCGGCGGTCCAACTCGGCGATCACCGGGTAGCTCAAGTCCGGGAACAGGCCCGCCAGGCTGAAGTGCAGGCGCCGGCCCGCGCTGAGCAGGTCATAAGGAAGGGATCCCAGGTCCTGCACCTCCGCCCTGATGACTAAAGCGTGGCCGGTTGCCTCACCCCGGTCCCACCGTTCGCGGTACTTGGACTCGTACAGGTAGCGAAAGGTCAGGCCATCTTCAAAGGAGACAACCTCAAGACCCCGCGCCCGGGTAGCTGTAATCACCCCCTCCTCGGTCAACAGCCCGTCAGGGTCGGCCACCAGGGTCAAACGGGCAACCCGGGAGGTGAGCTCTGATACGATTTGATCACGCCAGCCCTGCATCAGCTTTCACCCCAACAATGTGATCAAGGAAAGTCTTGATTAATTCTTGTTCAGGTCCAAATCGGGGATTCCTCGTTGAAAAACCGATTGATGGATCAGTCATAATTTGAACGCTCATGTGTACCCTCCGTTCTGGTGACGGCCTGGTCGTACCACATCAGGAGTTTGGGATCCTCCTGCAGGACGGTATCCGGAATTTTTTTGGCAACGGCGATGATGGTGGCGTAGTCTTTATCGGACCAGGCCTTTTTAAAGCCGGCGCGGACAGCCTCCAGGCGGAAGAGTTTGATCTTGCGCTGGGTTGACTGGCGGTACTCCTCAAATTCCTTAAGCAGCGCCCGCTCCCGCAGTTTTTCCAGGTCCCGGGCCTGGTTGGGGTCGGGTACGTACCACCGTTCCCGGGCGGCGTGGAGGAGTTCGGGGTCCCGGGTCAAGAGCCCCAGGGGCGAGGTATGGTCCTCTTCGATCTGCCGGATCTTCTCCCGGTAGTTGGAGGATGTTTTCAGCCAAGAGACGACCTGCGTCGGGATGGGGCCCTGGCCCTCGTATTGCAGGAAGTTCTGCTCCAGGAGGGCGGCAAGCTCAGGCTTGACTTCGTGCTTCTGCCAGCCCGCGGCGATCTGCTTCATGAACCCGGGGTGGATCTCCTGGTAGGTTTGGGGTTTGCGCTTCAGGCTGTCCCGCAGCCAGTCGATGGCCGACCGCTCGTCGCAGACAAAAATGGACAACTGGCCCACCCCGGCCACCCGCATCCGCTTCCGGTCGTACTCGGCCGCCTGGTCGGGCAGGAAGTACATGCCGTCCCGCTCGTCGAAGCGTTCCCTCAAGCCCGCCTGGAACTCATGGGTGTCCAGGGGCACCAGGTAGCCGTGGGTGACAAAGTAGGCCACCATGCGGTCATACAGGATGCGGGGGTCCCGTTCGTCGATAAACTCGGCGGTACCGCCGCTGGCCTTGAACACCGGCAGGTACTTCAGGTGAGAGCGGACAAACTCCCACACCCCCTCTTCGCTGCCGCCCGCCCGGGCAAAGCGCTCCTCCAGGCCGCCGTTGGGCTTGTAGGCGGAGATGACCAGGTCCTGCTTGACGGCCTTGGTAGTGGTAACGGCTTTAAAACTGCCCTGTTTCTTATCCAACGCCGCCACATTGGCCACCACGAAGCCCGCTTCCTGCAAGGCGGTCTGGATGGTGTTCCACACGCTGGCCTGGGTATTGCTGAATTCCACCGTCATCCAGCGCCCAGGTTTCAAGACGCGAAAAGCCTCCTGAAAGCAATCCGTCATCAGGTGTCGATAATCGTCCAGGGTTTTACCCTGCACCTTGTTTTCGATGGCTTCCGGTTGGTTGTTGGTAAAAACTTTGAGCCACGCCTCCCACAAGAAGTTCAACTCTGAATACATCAAGTTGGATCCGAAGGGGGGATCCAGGAAAATATAGTCAATAGAAGAACTTTCCATTCTTAATTCTTGAGAAGAAACAGTTGAGATACAAAATACCTTGTAGTCAGTTTTCTTTACCTTCAACCCCCTGGTTACAGCCTTGGCCCGATCTCCAAGCTGCTCGATAACTGAGGTTTCAATGGATATGGATGGTATGTATAGGGTACCTTTTAAATAGCCAGCGTTACAGCCACCCCCACCGAAAAAATAGTTTTGTATATGTAAGGAATTCATTCGAGTTGCTCTATTAATCATGCTGGTAAAAACAAATTGGTGTATTGTCGAAGTTTCTGTAGAAAGTTCCCCAACATTTGCGAGCACCCACAGGTTCCGTTTGGTATAAAAGTGATGCAAGTAGGTAACACCATGGGATTCCATGGGTTGCCGCGTGTTGTATCCATCCGGTAATGGGTCTTTGGGAAACCAGTAAGGGATCTCGCTTTTCTCAATTTTTTCGATCAACGCCAGGTCATAGGCGTCGGGCGTTTTTTCGTACCGTTTGTTGCCCACGCTGTAGTTGATCAGCACCGGCACCTGCTTGGCCTGGCGGACGGTCTGGCCGATAGCCTTGTCAAACCGGGTATTCCACGCCCGCTGCATGTGGCGCTTGGTGAGGGAGGCGCTGCAGTGGGGGCAGGAAAACCGTTCCTTGACCTCCCCGGCCTCCCTGTCCACGGCTGCTTCCCAAAACACCACCTCGCCGGCGCACTCCGGGCAGGTGAAGACGTCGCTCCAGACAGTATAGTTGATGCGGCCGAAGGTGAGCCCGGGCGTGGGAGCAGGGCTTGCCAGCCCCGCGATGGCCGCCTGGACCTGGCTCCCCGAAGGCTGGTGCAGGGTCAGGTACATCCACCCGCATTCCCGTTCCACCTCGGCCAGGATGCGCTGGGCTTCCCCCTCGAAGGCTTCCACATCCACCGGGGTGTTGTAGTTGTAAGCGATGAAGGTGGCGGCAGGGGAGAGGTCGTTAAGGATTGCCCGGCGGGCGCCCAGGCGGGAAAAGGGGACCCAGACCGGCTCATCGCTCTCACCCTCTTCCGGACACCGGATGGTCCCGTCGTCCTCCACCCGGTAGCCCAGTGCCTCCACCGCCTGCCTGTCGCCGCACATCTGCGCCGCGACGCCGGTCATGCCGGTGCCGCAGAAGCCGTCGAACACCAGGTCCCCCGGTTCGGTATAGTGCAGGATGTAGCGCATGATGGCCTTGTGGGGCACCTTGGTATGGTAGGAGTGGGCGTTGTAAATGGGGTCGTTCTTCCCCTCGCTGACGTCCGCCGCAAAGGGCTCTTTGCTGTAAGACACATCCGGGTCGTAGGGTTGGCCGTAGTGTTTGACAAAGTCCTCGATAAACGGGTTGGGGCAGGCCGTATAGTACGGCGGGTCGGAGAGGGCCAGGATGTCCTCGTCGGAACCGTGCGGGAAGCCCTCGATGGCCCTAAACCCGGGTTGCCGTAGCTTTTGGCGCAGCTTCTCCGTGAAGAAGGCCCGGCGGGCCTGGTCGCTCTCAAAGGTTAGCCCCAGGCACTCCACCGGCCCGGTATTTTTTTCGGGGATCATTTCCTTGAATTGAAGCTGTACCTTGTGATCACTCATATCCGCACCTCTACTCCAGCACCAGGCGAACCTTGTCCGGGTCTTTGCCCCTGGCCAGGCCGTTCAGGTAGTCCTCGAAACGCTCGCGCATTTCGGTGATGGTACAGGGTGAACCGCCTCTGGTGAGCACCGCGCCCAGTTCCGGCAGGGGAATCACTACCTTGAAGAGCCCGCCCAGGGCATCCCGCACCGCCTGGGTGAACTCCGGTGTCAGCCGGTCCGGTAGCTGTCGTGTTTCCAGGAAGTCCAGTACCGACCGTTTCGCGCTTCGTTTAAGCAGTTCAAGGTTTTCCCCGACGGTGGGATGTTCCAGGTTAGAGAGCAGCGTCTGCGTCCACTCGGTAACCATCTGGTCCAGCCGGTCGTCCAGGGCGGCCAACCGTACGGATGCGGGGGCGCCCATCGTTTCCGTCGCGGGTTTGAAGCCGCAGTGGGGGCAGACAGGATGCGCTTCCAGCTCCTGCCTGGTCAGCAGGTAGCAGCTCTTGATCCCGGTGATTTGCAGGTGAAACTCCTTCAGTTGATGGGCAGGCATCAGGTGGATGGCGGCGAGGCGCTCCAGCTTGGTCCTCCGCTCGTCCCCGATCAGGTCCGCTTTTTTCTGGTGGTCGTTCACGCCCAAACGCGTTTTCTGGTGGAGGGACAGGTAGGTATCCACGTATGCCTTCTTCAATTCCCCCAGCCTACGGGTAAGGTACTGGCGAAAATTGGTGTCAGACCACCGGGCAGGTTCGGCTATTTTCTCCAGGATCTCCAGGCGGGCGGCCTGCATCTCCGCCACCAGCGGGTGATCCGACGGCAGCACCGCCTCGGCGGTAGCCAGGTAACCGGCCGCGGGCCCGGCCTCCACCACCAGTTCAATCAGGTCATCGATCTCTTGATACGACTTGAGCCCGGCTACCTGCGCGGAAATCTCGGCTGTACCGTAACGGAAGTTCTTGAGCTTGCCGAGGGTATTGTACGCCTGGAGGGATTCCAGGAAAGCCTTGACCCCGTTCAGCCTGGTCTGGTACTCAACCTTGTGCTGCTCGCCGGGCAGGTTTGCCCCCCAGAAGGACAGGCCCCTGTGGAGAGACTGCAAGGTCATTACCAGTTGCTGTACCAGCTTGTCCGCGGCAACCAGCATTTGCTGCACCGGTTCGGTTTTTCCCTGGGTAATCTCCACCGCCAGGCCGGGGGGTAGTTCCAACAGTTCAAAGAGGGTCTTCAGGGCCGGGAGGTTCCAGTCCTTGGGCTTCTCAACATATTTAAAGTTGACCAGGTCGCCGATGGGTGTGGTGGTCAGGGACTCCAGGTTGCCGGCATCAAACTTTTGGCCCGGGATAGAGACGGTCAGGTCGCCGGAGTACACCAGGGCGGCAAGGATCACTACCACCCATTCGGGTTCCAGGCGGGAATGGTGAAGGTCGAAGTATTCCAGCCCCTGGTCGTACTGGATCAGCTCATCCCGGTTAAGCACCTTACCGCCCCTGGCAGCCAGCAAATCGAGGATTTGCCCGGCGTAGGCGGAACTCGCGGGAGCCAGTTTATCGCCTTCCAAAAGCCCCAGGGCGTCCAGTACGGCTGTGCCCTGCCGGGTCCTGGTGGCGCCCTTGATCCATTTCAGGGCGTCCTGGGCGGCCTGGACCCGGTTGTTCCCGGTAATCAGGACGGAGAAAACCGGGTAGCCGGGACTCAACTCCTGAAAGTGGTTAGCCAGGCAGGTCGACCCCACGGCGTTGACAATGTCCCGCACGTTGGCCCGGCTGCCTTCCGTAGCCGGCAGCTTACCTTCCACCCACCGCAGGAGCGGCCTGGTTTTACCCTGGTGAGTAACCTGAAAGGCGGTGGTCAGGTGTTCTTGCAGCCACTGCACCATCTCCCGCAGGTACCCGGTCGCCTTGGCCTCGTAAGTGGCTTTCGCCTGCCCGGAAGATGTGGATGCCAGTTCCAGGGCGCCGGCGTAATTGGCCAGGCTGGTGCGGAAGTCGTCATCCGTCCCGGTCAGCTTGAAGAATACTTCGTCGGGTTTTTTCTCGTCCTTGTAACGGGGCGGGTTATTGGGTTGCAGGAAATAGAGATAAAAATCCCGGGGCGGCTGGGCGGTGGAACGCTCGTTGGGGGCCCCAAAGAACAGGTATCCCTGGCGGGCGGCCTTGCGTTCCCTCCATTCCAGCTCATGCTGCCAGATGCGGAAACCGTTGACCAGGGTCTGGTCAGCGCACTCCATCGCCCGCTTCAGGGCTTCGAAGTAGTACCTGTCCAACAGTCCGGCATCCAGGCTCTCGGCCCGTTTTTCGATCAGGGCGTCGTAATCATCGGTTTTTTTCAGGTCCAGGTAGTACTGCCGGTTGCCCGGGTTGGAGGAAATGAACTGGCCGCTGACCGTCTTACGGATTTCCCGCAGTACCGCCTCCACCTGGGACAGCAGGTCGTCGGCAGGATCGCCGCCCAACTCCTCGATGCCCGGCTGGTAAAGGCACAGGGAATCCCGCAACCCTTCAGCGGTCACCCCCACAGGCGCATAGATGTCGCCGGTGGTCAGCCGGTGCACTGCCAGGGCCTGGATAATTCTCAGGGCCATGGGTTTGTACAGCGGGCGGGTAAAGGCCTGCTGGATCTTGGACTCCAGCACGGAGGTGACGTCCAGTACACTCTTTACGTCCGGGTCGGAACGGTGGAAAATACGAAGGGTTTCCCAGTAGGAATCGTAGGAGATCAATCCGGGAGCATCGCCCGGTACCTCCTGGTCGAGGAGTTTACGGATTGCCCCGGAAACCGCCTTGAAGGCCTCCCGCTTTTCCCCCACCCGCACGTCGTCAAAGGCGTCCAGGTAGTCGGGGTGAATGGGAAACAGTCCCACGAACTCGTCCAGCCTTTCGTTCATGCTCCCGTAAGCACTGCTGAACCGGGTGAGGTGTTCCCGGATCCAGGCCTGCTGCTCGGGGGTTTTCCGCAGCAGCCTTTCGGCCACGACAAACTTCACATCCTTGCGGACGATGAATACCTCCTCGAAACGGGCTTTCACCCGGTTGAGGGAGTCGGCCACAAACTTGAAACGGGGGTTGTCGATAATCTTTTCCTGTACCCCGGCCATGAACCGGAAAGGCAGGTCCCGGCATACCTCCCCCACTTCCCGCAGGAAATTCAGGTCCAGGATGAGTTCCTGGTCGCGGCGGGAGCGCAGGTAGTCCAACATCTCGTCCACCACCAGTAAAAGCCCCTGCTCCGGGAACCGCTCACGGAACAAAGCCATCATTCTTTCGAAGGCGCCCTTGTGGTTGGCCAGTTTGTCCTGGGCGGGAAAACGGTAATCGATGCCCCACCCGGCTAGATACTCCTCCAGCTGGGAACAGATAATCTCCCGCAGGGGCATGGTCACACCACCCAGTTCCGTCCGGATCACCTTGAATTTCCCCGCAACCGGCCCTGCCGCCGCGGCTACGTCCGGGCGCCGGACCTCCTGGACCAGTCCGGCGAATTCAGCCACCGCCGAGATGAGCGACATCAGGTGGGACTTACCGGTGCCGTAGTTTCCGACCACCAGCAAGCCCTTGTTATCCCGGGGTAAATCGAACCGGAGCTGGGCGAAGACCTGGTCGATCAGTTTTTCCGCCATATCCGCGGAAATAACGTAGGTGGCCACCAGTTGCCTGGCGGCAGAGGCCTCGTCGGCGTGCCGCAGCTGGACCACCGTTTCGATGGGATCGAACTGGATCAGTTGCCCGTATCGCAACCTTCCTCACTCCTTTTAAAGAAAACTTGGCTTGCGCCAAGCCTTTAAGGCGCAGGCGGAAGCCGTAGTTGCACTTATATCAATCAGAAAGTTTATACTTTCTGATTGATGAAAAAAGGACTTCAAAGCATTTTTTATGGGCCGCCCACTAACCGGTGACCACTAATTGCAGTTCCCGGACGGGATAGCGCCGGTACTCGGGATGCTCGGGCTCGGCATATACCAGGTAACCACCCTCCTGCTTGCCATTCCACGCGGCGACAATGGTATGCTGCCGGCTCAAGTCCTGCAACAAGCGCAAGGGGTCTTGCTTCAGGCCTATGTCGAAAAGCAGTTCAATATTGTCAAGTAAAACCACCCGGGATCGGCAAGACGAGATGATTTCTCTTAAAATAGGAAGAACTTGCAAGGGACGCTGGTGCTCTCTCAATTCCAGCAAGCGTTCACTGAGCACGCGATTGAGGTTTAAGAGGGGATATCCTTGAACCCCGGCCAGGTCCCTCAAGGCTACGGTCTTGCCGGCGCCCGCCGGGCCTACTACCAGAACCAGTCGCTGGTACCGGCTCTCCGCCTGGCAAATCTCCTGCTGGATTTTTTCGGCCAGTGGTTGTCCCACCGCTCACCCCTCCTTGTATGCGTGCAACCATGCATGCACCTATATATTTGACGTTTGCCAGGAGTTACCTGCCGTTGGGTTGAATTTTATGCCAGTTCCCAGGTCAGCCGGTAGCCGGTTAACGAGAGAATCTCCCGGGCGACTTCCTCCAGTTCCCCGGCGGCATCCGGGTTCAGTCGGCAAAGCTTAATTTTAATCTCCTTCTTGTCTTTGAAAAATCCGGGCTCCTTGACCAGTCCCCAGCCCAGTGGAATCTTGCCGCGGACCAGCGCCTTCACTTCGTTTTGGTTGGGTTCCGGGTTGATCTTGATCCGCCAACCGGTTTCGCCGGCCAGCACCCGGAGGGTTTCCCCATAACGCTCCCCCACCTCGGGAGTGATGAAACTTACCTCGATAAATGCTCCCTGGGGATCCTGTTTCTTGCTGGTACGGTAGACCTGCGCCCCCTGATCCGAGATGGTGGCGCGGATCAACTGGTAAGCCTGGTTTATCTCCATGGTTCCTTCAACCGCCGGGAGGTTGGCCGCCGGTGATGCCTTGACGTCTTCCCCCGCCAGCACCAGCTGGAAGCCGGTGCGTTCCAGGAAAGTTGCTTTTAACCGGCCGACCTCCTCTACGCCGGCGCCTGGGGGTATCTCGCACTTGATGACCACCTGACGCGGTTCCCGGTGGATGGATGGTGTTTTCAGCACCGACCAGTCCCGGGGCAGCACGCTTCTGGCCGTCTCCGCCAGGGCGCCATGGTGGGCTTCCTGGTGTACCTGTACGTTCCAGCCGGTCATTGCCGCCAGTTCTTCGATCTGCTGCCGGTATTGCCGGGATGCCGGTTGGGGAAAGTTGAAGTAAAGGGTCATCTCCCCCGTCTCCCGGTTCAGCCCCTTGCGGTACAGCCCGGCTTCCGGGGGAAACAACTCGCCGGCCAGCTTCAGCGCCTCGTTCTGTTCCATCCGGTCCGCCAGTTCTTCCGCCGGCAGTTCCTCAGCCGGCTCTCCCTGCTGCCTGTCCTTGGCCCGGTACAGCATGTTCTCTTGGTCCGAGCGGGTACACTCAAAATAGTCCGGGTGGGCGTGCAGCCGCCAGGCCAGCGCCAGGCGGTCGAGAAGGGAACCGGCGTCGAGACCCGCTTTTTCCATTAAATAGTCCAAAGGGTGGTACTTTTCTCCCGCTTCCCGGAGGGCGTCCCAGAGTTGCTGAGGCTTCAACCGGCGGAATACCGGCTTCATCTCCGCGATCAGGCGGTGCAGGCGCGGCTTTTCCACCTGGGGAAGCGGCGGGTCAGCGGTAAACTCCCATATACCGATCACTTCCAGCAAGCTTTCCGCGTGGTGGTGGCTACTCTTCTTCCCCACCTTCCAGGCCTCAAACCCCGCCTCGTTGACGGCAAAACACACCCCGGCCCGTACGGCCCCGCCCTCATCCCTCAATAACACCAGGTGGCCCGGCAAGTCCCGGTAGCGCCGCATCAAGTCCTCCCGCTTGTGGGCCAGCGCCATCTGGCCCGGCTTGCGAGGGCGGTAGAAGAACGGGTAGCGCCAGTCGGGGGAGAAATACCGCCGGTCCTGCCGCAGCATCGTGCGCACCTCTTCGATGGCGGAGACAGAGCCGTCCGCCCCGTACCACAGGGCAGCCAGCTCTTCCGGGGTATACATGCGGGTGGCGGCGGCGCTGTCCCTGACCAGATACTCCCACAGCCGGGCCAGGTCCAATCCGGCTCCCTGGCCAATGCCTCCCGGGTGCTTCGGGTCTTTTTGACCAACCGGTTGCCACACCCCAAATTCCCGGCCACGGAAGGAAAACTCCAGTACCTCGCCGTTGTCCGGCAGGTGGACCCTCGTCCCCACGGCCAGGGAACGCGCCAGGGCACCCCTGGCGGCGGCATCTCCGTGCACCAGGACCACATCCTGTGGCTTCAGGCGGGAAATCAGCCCGCCCAGTTCTCCGGCGTCGGCATGGGCCGACAGGCCGTATTTCTCCACCCGGCACCGGACAGGGACCCGTGCGCCATCCAGTTCCAGTTCCCCTTCCATCTTCTCCGCCAGGGCCAGGAGCTTGCGTCCCGGGCTCTCTTCGTCCTGGTACCCGCACAGGAGGATGGCGTGTTCCTCTCCGGGGGCCAGGCGGGCGGCGTAGAACTGGGAGGGTCCGCCGGAGAGCATACCCGAACTGGCCACGATGCAGGCCGGATGACCCGCCAGGATTTTCTCCCGCTGGGCGGCGTTGGTCACCGCCCTGGTAGTGGTCTTGTTCAGGAAAAAAGGGTTCCCCCCGTTTCGCACGATCTTTTGCAGCGGCCCGTGCAGGTACTCCGGGTAGTTCACGTAAGCTTCACACACGCTGCGCACCATGCCGTCCACCCAGATGGGGAACCTGGGAATGCGGTTGGCCTGCTGGAACGCCTGGAGGACCAGGATGACCTCCTGGGCGCGGCCCAGGGCAAAGGCGGGAATCAAGGCATAACCCCCGCCCCTGACCACTTCCGCCACCGCCTCGGCCAGACCTTGCTCCTCCCGGTGACGGTTGGCATGCAGCCGGGAGCCATAGGTAGATTCAGCAATCACCACGTCGGGATAAAAGGGGGGAATCACCAGCCCCGGAATGGTCCGCTGAGCGGTGGCGGAGATGTCTCCTGTGATGAGTACTCTCCCTTCCGCTCCCTCCAGCCCGATCATGGCCGCCCCCAGGATGTGCCCGCCAGGGAAGAAGGTGGCTTTGACGGTATTGCCGACACTTATCGATTCTCCCATGGCCACCGGCACCACCCGGTTGAACATCCGGACCACCAGATCGGCGTCGTACAGCGGGCATTCCATCTCCCGCTCGGCCTTGATAGCCATTACCTTGATGGCGTCCACCAGCAGCACCCGCATCAGGTGGACGGTGGGAGCGGTAGCGTAAATGGGAATATCCGGGTAGGCCTGGTGCACCAGGGGTAAGGCCCCGATGTGGTCCAGGTGGGCATGGGTGACGAGAACGGCTTCCGGGCCGTTCCATTCCTGGAGAATGGCCAGATCGGGCAAAACATCCACCGGATCCCCGCCGGGCCTGGCTCCTCCCACCCGGATGCCGGCGTCCACCAGTATCCGGCAGCCATCTATCTCAACCAGGTTACAACTCGCCCCTACTTCGCTTCCCCCACCCAGTGCATTATACCTCAAAAGGTCTCCTCCCTTCGATTACCTGCTGTCGACACAGCGGCATGACGTATTCAGAAGTTACATTTCCACACCCCCCACGGATTTCCTGCGTGTCGAGAAAAAGGAGTGTGACCGGCGCCACATTCCGCCGGGGGCGGATCTTTTACAATGACGGTAGGGAATGCCCGGTTAATTGTCGAAATAGTTAAGAATTCTTTCGAAAGAGGTGGCCTATGCCGGATACAGCTATCCACATCAACCATGACCTCTGCAAGGAGTGCGGACTTTGTGTATACTCCTGCGCCCGCGACGTCCTCGCCGGAGAGCCGGGAGAACTGCCGCGGGTGGTGGCTTTGGAGCGCTGTACCGGGTGCCGGATGTGCTTTTACCGGTGCCCGGACTTTGCCATTGAAGTGGAGGTGCAACACAAATGACCACCCGCAACCCGTATTTTTTGCAAGGTAACGAGGCTTGCGCCCTGGCGGCGGTGCACGCCGGCGCCAGGTTTTATGCCGGCTACCCCATCAGCCCCTCCACCGAGATCGCCGAGTTTTGCGCCCGCGTGCTGCCCCAGCACGGCGGCACCTATATCCAGATGGAAGACGAGATCGCCGGTATTGCCGCGGTGATCGGCGCCAGCCTGGGCGGTATGAAGGCCTTTACCGCCACCAGCGGTCCCGGCTTTTCCCTGATGCAGGAAAACCTGGGGCTAGCGGTGATGGCCGAGGCGCCATGCGTGATTATCAATGTCCAGCGCTTCGGCCCTGCCACCGGCATCGCCACCAAGCCCGCCCAGGCGGATGTGATGCAGGCGCGGTACGGCAGTCACGGGGATTACGGCATCATCGTCCTCTCCCCCAGTTCGGTCCAGGAGTGCTATGACCTGACGGTGGAGGCCTTCAACCTGGCGGAACGCTTCCGTACCCCCGTGATCCTGCTGCCGGACGCCGCCCTGGCCCACCTGCGGGAGCAGGTGGTAATCCCGGATAACGTAAAAACAGTGGAACGAAAAAAACCCGGCGGCAATCCGGAAGACTACCTGCCTTACCGGTCGGAAGAAGACCTGGTGCCCCCCATGGCGGCCTACGGCGACCCGTTTATCGTCCGGGTCACCGGCCTGGTCCACGATGAACAGGGGTACTCCACCGCTGACGGGAAGGTGGCCGACCGGCTGCTGCACCGGTTGATCGACAAGATTGAAAAGTACCGGCATGAACTCCCTCAGCCGGTTTACTGGGGCGACCCGGAGGCGGAGGTGTTGATGGTCGCCTACGGGATCGTCACCCGGGCGGCGCGGGCGGCCCTGGAACAGGCCCGCGGGCAAGGGTTGTCCACCGGGCTGGTGCAGTTAAGGACCCTTTGGCCCTTCCCTGACGAGGTGCTGACTAGCTACCTGGCCAAGGTCCGCACGGTGCTGGTTGCCGAGATGAACGTGGGCCAGGTGGTGCGGGAGGTGCAGCGGGTGAATCCCGGCGGGGCAAAAGTGCACCTGCTGTCCCGCACCGATACCAGGGTAATCACCCCCACCCAGATCATGCAAACGCTACGGGAGGTGGTATAAGTGGCGGCTTACGGCTACCGCGATTACCTGGCATGGGAGCGGCTGCCCCACCTGTGGTGTTCCGGCTGCGGCCACGGGATTATTCTCAAGTCCTTGTGCCTGGCGCTGGCCGAGTTGAACCTCTCCCCGGATCAAGTCCTGCTGGCTACCGGCATCGGGTGCTCCGGCCGCAGCGGGGACTATGTGCGCTGCCACCGCTTCCAGGGGACCCACGGGCGCACCCTGGCCTTCGCCACNNGGGGGACGGGGACTGCGGGGCCATCGGCGGGAACCACCTGCTGCACTCCGCCCGCCGCAACCTGGACGTGACGGCGATCGTGGCCAACAATTTCAACTACGGGATGACCGGAGGGCAGTTTTCCCCCGTCACCCCGGAAAAAAGCGTCACCAGCACCTCCCGGGCCGGTACGGTGCTTCCTCCCATGGATATCTGTTCCCTGGCGGAAGTGGCCGGCGCCAGCTATGTGGCCCGCTCCACCGTTTACCACGTGACGGAACTGCAGCGGACCCTCAAGGAGGCCATCCGGAAAAAGGGGTTTTCCCTGGTGGAGGTACTGACCAATTGTCCCACCTACTACGGCCGGTACAACCGGATCGGAGACGGTCCCGGCATGATGGAGTGGCTGAAGCAACACACCGTGCCCTTGAGCAAGTACCGTACCCTGCCCCCGGCGGAACAGGAGAAAGTCTACTGGCGGGGATGCCTGGTAGACCGGGAGCGGCCCGATTTCATCACCCGTTACCGGGAACTGGCCGTGGGAGGTGATGAATCTTGAGTACTACCTGGCAGGTCATCCTGGCCGGTTCCGGCGGCCAGGGCCTGGGCCTGGCGGGCCAAGTCCTGGCGGAGGCCGCCCTGGCTTCCGGCATGCACGCCGCCCACAACCAGAGCTACGGCGCCCGGGCCCGGGGCGGTTACAGCCAGTCCTCGGTGATCCTCAGCCCCCATGAGGTGATTTTTCCCTTTGTGGAGGAGCCCAACCTGGTGATCGCCCTGTCTCAAAAGGCCTACGACCTCAACCTGCCGCTGTTGGCACCCGGCGGGCTGCTGCTCTACGACAGCAGCCTGGTGCAAGGAGGCAGGGGATCTTCCTTGATAGGTTTCCCCTTTGACGAGACCGCCCGTAAGACCGGCAACCCCCTGGGAATAGCCCTGGTAGCCCTGGGCACGGCCGCGGGGCTGACCGGGCTGGTACCGGAGGACACCCTGCAGGAGGCCCTGGCCCGGCACTTCCGCGGGGCCGCGCTGGAAGCCAACCGCCGCTGCCTCGCCCAGGGATTGGAACTGTGCATAACTATAAGCCTTCCCTCAAGGAGCGCGGGCGGAAACCGAAATACTTCTCCACGGCTTCCGGGTCGGTGACGTTATCCAGTTCCATCTGCTTCAGTTCCACCGAGGAAACGGGTGGATCCTTCAATACCCGCTCCATCAGCGGCACAGCCACGCGAAGCAACGGCAGCGGCACTGGCGCCTTCAGCCTGCGCATCCCACGTTGTTGCAGCAGGATGTCCAGCATCTCACCGTAGGTCAATTGCTCCGGCCCCCCCAGTTCGTAGGTCCTGCCCACCGCCGCGGGGCCGGTCAACGCAGTCACCACGCAGCGGGCCAGGTCGCCGGCGTGCAAGGGCTGTAACTTTGCCCGCGCCATGGGTACCGGAGCCAGGGGCCACGGGGACATCCTTAATGACTGCAACATCCGGTCGAAGAACCCGAAGCCATCACCGTAAATTACGGAAGGCCGGAAAATGGTCCAGTCCAGGTTGCTTTCCTTGACCGCCTGCTCGGCCAGCCACTTGGAATGGGTGTAGCGGTAGGCGGGGTCGTCCCGGACCCCCAGGGCGCTCATGTGGATAAACCGCCGGCACCCCGCCTCCTGCGCGGCACGCACCACGTTCCGGGTACCCTCGACATTGATGCCCGCAAAGGTGCTGCCGCTCTGCTCCCGGATGACGGCCACCAGGTGGACTACCGCTTCCACCCCCCGGCAGGCCTCTGCCAGGGATCCCGGATCGGTCACATCACCCCGCGCCGGTTGGGGTTGCGGTCCCAGCACCGCCCCGGCCTTCTCCGGGTCCCGTACCAGGCACCGTACCTCCCGGCCTTCCGCCACGAGGGCACGCACCAGGTGGCGCCCCACCAGTCCCGTAGCGCCGGTTACCAGGATCACTTTTCACCCTCCCCTTTCCTTTCCGCAGCCGGGTCATTGTTCCTCCCCGGCGCAAACAGCCTCACCATGTCCATCATGGCCTTCAGCTGGGCCGGGCTCATGGCCAGGGCCGCTTCCACCACGCTGTCCATCAGCCGGTAGAACTCCCGCAGCGACTCCAGGCGCTTCATCACTTGATCCCTATCGGGGGACGGCTCGGCCTGTTCCGCCAGGTGAGCGCTCTCCTCCACCAGCGCGAAGGACTGGTCGAACTCGGGCTTGTGCCTGAGGCCCAGTACCGAATGGGCGATCTTCCAGAAGTCGATCTCCGCCTCGAAAAACACCCGGCGGTCCCCCTTCTGCCAGGAGCGCCGCACCATCCCCAGTTGTTCCAACTGGCGGATGGCGATGCTGACGTTCCCCTTGGTTACCTGCAGCCTCAGGGCCACCTCCTCCAAGGGCAGTGGTTCGGAACTGAGGTACAGCACCGCGTACATCTCCCCCGCCGTCTTCCCCAACCCCCAAAACGCGCTCTGCCTCCCCAGCGCCTGGATCAGGGCATCCCGGGCCAGGACCAACTTGTTATCCATTGACGATCATCACCTCGCGCGATCTACTACATATCGTTTAATATCTTCTAAACGTATTATATCTTATGTTCAGCCCTACGGCAATTACAAACTGCTTTGCTCCTTCCTTTAAGACTAAAATCCGATTAATTATCTGTCCCCTGTTTGCCAAACCCGGCACCAAATTTTATGGAATGAAGTTCCCCACCTGTCGCCCAATTGTCACGAGAGTATTCGTCAAATACGACCGTAACCCATTCTGGCTTCACCTGTAAAATGCGAACCGCTTCTCTTGTTATTGCTTCGACAAACTCCTGTTTTTGCGCCGTGCTTCTACCCTTTGCCATCTTGATCTGAATAAAAGGCAATTTAATCTCCTCCACTCCATTACCGAATCATTAAACGTTTCATCGACCTAGAATAATTGACCCCAGCCGGCATAATGCCAGCCAACGTCCTGAGTATTTGCGACAGTCCTGACAACATTCGTCTTTTCTAGTGTTGCTAATACTCTGTTATCTGACGTGACGCACCCCGATGCTTTTCTCAAGAACCATAAACTTTTTAGAGAATAGCCCATGCTTTTCCAAAATCTTAGCCCTTTTTCGTTACCAAATAAGACACCTAAACGAACCCTATTAAGTTGCTGACTAATAGCCCATCTCTTCTAATGCTTTATATGCCTTACTACCAATACCTTTGCCTCGACTGGGAAGTTCTAGTACCATTAATCCTAAGGTTAATGTCTTGGGATCCGGATAACCCTTTATCAAGTCAAATACGCCTACTAGTTGTTCCTGACCATTAACTAAAATACCCAACAAAACTTTATCCTTATCCTCAATACCTTCAGGCCTAGAACTGAATAAGTCTTGGGCGGCGGTCGGTTTTACCGGCTCCTCATCTTGGAAAGTAAAATAGTCCGAACATCTCTCCAATAATGCCTGAAGTATCGTAAAATCTTCTTTTGTAAGGACTTTTAATGTTACTTCCACTTTTTATCCTCTTTTGCGTGATGTCAGATAGCGTTTCGCGATTCCCGACGCGTCCCAACCATATGCATCTTGGCTAAGTGTTGAGCAAGCCGGAAGGCGGGAACGGCCAGTTATGCGCCGTTGCTCGGTTGTTATCGAAGCAACTTCTCGCTAATCCAAACGCTTTAGAAATAGTATCTCCAGAACCTCACCAGGGAAAAGCAATGCTCCCGAATCCTTGTATCCCTGTTTCCTGTAAAAATGCTGCGCTTGCTCGTCAGATCGACTAGAAGTCATTACACGCGTGTATCCTGCTCTTTTCATCTCATTTTCCCAAAACGAAACAAGCTTCTTACCCAAGCCCCTAGATCTATAGCTTTCCTCTATGTAGAGCATACTCATAAAAGGAACAGCATCAAAAAACAAGCTATATCTAAGCCATCCGATCTGCCGATTATTTTCCTTAAGTACTATTACTTCATGAGCAACTATCTTGTTCTGTAGTATATCGGCTCTAATATGAGAATCGTGGTCCTTTAAGTACTCATAATCTTGATTGTCTGCAAATGTTATTATTATCATGGTCTGACTCCTATTATCCCTGTATCTTTTGATGGCAACGCAGAGCAATGGCGCCTAACGTATCAACGGCTACACGAACTTGCGTCAGGCTCGAGGCTGGCGCGATTGTTGCCTACCCCTTCTCCCCTGCATTTAAGACATTCATTATAATACCAAGAGTGTTTAGACCCACACTTGCAAGTCCACTTCTCTCTCATTAAATCTAACCACTTTTCTTCCCCAATTTCTTTCAACAAATTAAGATTACTTATAGATTCTTCATGGTGTGGTTTTCCGTCACGACTAAATCTTATTGATTTGTCACATGGAAAATCATTGCATTGGCTGCAATACTCAATTCCCTTGTTCATTGCACAGTCTCTTATAGCACATTCCCCACATTTATTCTCCAACCTGCACCCAGGACAAAATTCAAGTGGTTCATTCTTAAAACGGTCATAATATGTCGGCATATGTGTAATATGCTCTCTATTGTTCTCTTCAAATGCAACTCTAAAGCTACATGCTCCGCAGTAAAGTCCGCAATATGCTATAAATTCACTTGCCATATATTCATCCCTCCCGTTAAGCCGGCCCAATAGATTAGAAAGATAATAGCCCGATGCAACTAGCCGCCTAAAAACTTCTTGCTGGTTGAGAACTTCCCTGATTAACATTTTCACCAGCACTCACGGCTTGGTTGACATTGGTATGAGTTTCTTCTATATATTCCCAATAAATCCTTCTTAGATGACGACGTTTTACATGTAAAACCGGGAACACGGTTAAATTCACCTTGGACACCCCCCTCGCTATGTTAAGTGTCTTGTTTTTTGCCGGGAGGGCACGGGTGCCCGAGCTTTTTCCTCTTTATCTTACGCGCGCTTATTGCACATAACATTTTGGCGACCGAAGTTCCTGAGCCTTAGTGCGACTGCACTTGCCAAGGACTTTGGGTCGAAGCGACGTAAGGAGTGTAGCCGGTAAGCCTTGTTCTACGAAGTTCTTTTTCCCCCATCTATTTGACTCCAAAAATAAACCCGCAGAGTTATTCTGGCAGGTACATTCTCAACTTCTTCAAATCTATAATAAATCCAGCGTTTAGTAGTATATCCAGTCCTAATAACCCATTTATATCTTCATACTGAAAACTCGTGAAATCTACTGAATAATTCTCCACAGCAAATTCTCCTACTATAACTTTATCAACTCTTTTGATAAAAGCATATTCTTTACCACCAATTCCGTAAGAGGAAACTATTTCATCTTCTCCGCTGACCTTTATACCAATATCATCTACGCAGTCCTGAGAAATTAAAGATTGCGATGCTCCTGTATCAATTACAATGTTTTCTATAGTCTTAGATTTTCCCTTGTATGAAACCTCAATGGATGTAAAAAGCAAGCCATCCCTATGTTCAATGTTCATTTTTATAAACTCTCCTCAATCCAATCCTTGTTCTAAGTTTTAAAACAACATTATCTTTTGAAGTATGATAAACAAGGATATTATCTTTTGCATGTAAAAGCTCCTTTGTTGCTTCATCATCTGCAACAGGCCCAATAACAGCTATCTCATCAACATACTCTCTATCCTCCTCTACACATGACTTTAAAACTTCGAACTTGACGAACTGGTTGGGATATATTTTTCTTACCTCGTTCCATTTCATAAAAATCACCTTCCCAGAAAATAGGTATCTAGAGTAATTATACCACGAAATGTTACCCGTGATAGCCCGTTCGCACCTAAAATAAAAGGGGGAAGATTTGTTAGTCTTTTAGATAACCAGCTGATACTTGCCTCCCCACCAGTATGTCACAAAAATAGATCTCTTCGATTTGTAATAGAGCTTTGAGATTACCGCAAAACGTAGTGTGATAGCAAAAATCACCATCTTTATATGAGTAGTTAGAACATAAATTTCCGCCACAAGTTGAAAGATGTTTACCTCTAGCTTTCTTTTGAAACCCATAAATCTCCTTTTCTGCTACTGAGGAATTTTCCATCACATGTCCTACATAATCACAAGACCAAATTGGAACCGGCTGCCCCTTGACGTATATGTATTCAACCCCACTATAAGGATTAAAGCCTCGGTAAGAATCAGTGAACATGTATTGATTCTGTTGAAATTCAAAATTCCAATCGTAAACATCGCTACTAACATAAGGGTTGTATGAAGAGCTTTTCTTAACATAAGACTCTATCCGCCCTTTGATTATTAAGTCGTATAATTGATACTCGGTTATCAATGACATTCCCCCGCATCTAAAAAGATTCGCCTAACGATATGACCGTTCCCGAAGCCCACGGCGGCAGCAGATCGCGGCGATACCCGAGAGCGAGCCGGAAGCTGGGAAACGGCCAGTTAGACGAAGTGCCGCTGCCGCACTAATACATGAAGTTCCCACCGTTGACGAAGAACTTCTGGCCCGTGACGTAGCTGGAGTCCTCCACGAGAAACCTGATGACCCTAAAGACGTCGTCGCAGACACCCATTCGCCCCAGCGGTATACCGCTCAGCACGCGACGTTGTTATGCGAAGGGTGCCATTACCCAGAATAAATACTAACTCTTGCGATATCAGAAAAGAATGATTCAATATTGTTATGTAACACCGCACCATGCCCTGAACATAGAAAGTGGGCATTAAAGTTCTTGAGGTAGTCTATGCCAAGTATAAATTGGTCAAATTGTAATTGTAATCGCTCCTCATGCCGTAATTTAGATACTAAATCAACAAACCATTTTCGTAATTCTGTTCCCTGGCTCACAAGTCCTTCTGGCGGTAGAGTCTGGCCGAAAAAACCCAGGAAATCCCCGCAAAACAATACTTTTCTTTCGTGTTCATATAGAGCTATGGAACCCTTGGTATGATGCTTCACCAATACGAATGCAAGACCGCGAATTAACCCTTCGTTTTTAAGGATAGGGATAAATCCTGAATTACTCGGCAACATATCAAGATCATTTGTATGAATTAACTTTGAGGCATTAGGAAAAATAAAACTTCCTCCGAAATGATCCTTGTGTCCGTGAGTAACCACAATGTCTGTCACATCCTTGGGTGACTTCCCAAGGAACGCTAGCGCCTGAACTAGGCAAGTTATATGCTCTGCCTTGCCAGAATCAATTAATTGTACACCATCGCGCCTTAGCAATATGTAGCAGTTATTGAACGACTGCCATTCGCCGTCCCATACAGCTAATGCGAATACGTTATCAACCACTCTATCAAGTCTATAATCCGCAGAAACCATCCCTGACGGCACCTTTCCCGTAACGTCCTGAGTATTTGCGACGCGTCCTGAACACATTCATCTTTTCTAGCGTTGCAAATAATCTCTCATCTGACTACACGCACCCCCGATGCTTTTCTCAAAAACCATAAACTTTTTCGATAAGTATGGCTTAACTTCTCCCGTCTCAGAATAGCCCCTGCTTTTCCAAAATCTTAGGCCTTTTTCGTTACCAAATAAGACACCTAAACGAACCCTATTAAGTTGCTGACTAATAGCCCACTCTTCTAAAGCTTCATATGCCTTACTACCAATTCCTTTGCCTCGACTGGGAAGTTCTAGTACCATTAATCCTAAGGTTAAGGTTTTGGGATCCGGATAACCCTTGATCAAGTCAAATACGCCTACTAGTTGTTCCTGACCATTAACTAAAATACCCAACAATACTTTATCCTTATCCTCAATACCTTCAGGCTTAGAACTGAACAAGTCTTGGGCGGCGGTCGGTTTTACCGGCTCCTCATCTTGGAAAGTAAGATAATCCGAACATCTTTCCAATAATGCCTGAAGTATCGTTAAATCTTCTTTTGTAAGGACTTTTAATGCTGCTTCCACTTTTTATCCCCTTTTGCGTGATGTCAGATACCGTTTCGCGTATTCCCGACGCGTCCCAATCACATGCATCTTGGCTAAGTTTTGAGCATGCCGGAAGCCGGGAACGGTCAGTTATGCGCCGTTGCTCGGTTGTTATCGAAGCAACTTCTCGCTAATCCAAACGCGGTCTTTTAAGTACTCATAATCTTGATTCTCTGCAAATGTTAGTATTATCATGACCTGACTCCTGTTATTCTTTGTATCTTTTAATGGAAATGTAGAGGAATGGCGCCTAACGTATCTTCGGCTAAACGAACTTGCGTCAGTCTCGAAGGCTGGCGCGATTTTTGCCTACCCCTTCTCCCCTCTCGGAATACGCAAAAAGCGTTACAGCCAACAGACTGGCAAGTTAGGTCGGAGCGTAGCGGGGCCGTTTAGCCTGTTGTTAGGTGAAGTCTTGGCCGTTCACGGTACTTCGTCCAACTTTACATGCTTGAAGGCATAGACTGCAACTGTGCTTTCTTCCGATTTTTGAAACATATTGCAATCGTTTTTCGTTACATAAGTAGGCGTTAATCAGACTATCCCTAATAATCCCCCTGTACCAATTTTTGTTATGAATTGCCTGATGTGGACAGGCTTTAACACATAGATAACACCTACCACACTGATCTGCTACTATTGGTTCCGCTGTTTTAAAATTGGCATTTGTCAGCACCGTAGCCAGTTTAATTCTTGGACCAAATTCACGAGTAATCAATAAAGCACATTTACCGATCCACCCAAGACCAGCACAGGTTGCTGCCGTTTTGTGAGGAAATTCTCGCAAATTCCTAAGTTGGTGATTATCTTGGATTAATACTGCTATTGGAGGAATTTCATAATGATATCCCCACTGATTTAAAAGCTTCTTTACAATAGCAATAAGATTATTCAAAGATTCGTTTAACGCTACTAAATGGTTATGAAAAGACTCTTCATCAGAATGAAGATTATCTACAAATCTGTTATCGTATTTTAGACCCAAAGAAATAGCAACTGGATAAGTTTTCGCAAGCTCCGTTCCCAAAACGGAAATATCACCAAATCCTACTAACGATACTCCATTTTGCTTCAATTCTTCTATGAGGATTTGTTGCTTTTCGTATATATCAATCATATTTTTTACCTCAATTATTAAATCATCGGCCACGATTTCACCTAATGTCCCGCGGGTATGCGAGGTTTCACCGTAGCGCAGCGGAGGTGAGATGTGGCGAAGCCCGAGCGACCGCCAAGGAGCGAAGTGCATACTCGCGTGTTAGACGCTGTGCTGGTTTATCCACAACGTCTTAAATAATGGCGAATAAATGCACTTTACGTCTCGTTTAATTCAGCCTAGCGATAACCATCTATATTACTACTTTATGCGCAAGGAAATATCACGCTATGTATAGCTTGACCCGAAGACTTATTATCTGGTCGTACTCATATCTTTAGATTTGGACCTCGGTCTTAAACACAATAACCGCTCTTCCTCCAATTTTGACTTGAACTGGTTCTCCGTTGTCTAAATTAACGATCGCGTTGACTATACCACTCCGTCCAATAGCGTGTCCTTGTTCAGCCTTGAAAGAAAAAACGGACTTGTTATGATGTTTAACCAAACCGTGTTTAACTAAATAAGCGCCAAGAGGACCATTAGCGTTTCCCGTTACCGGATCCTCGTTAACACCAATGGCAGGTGCAAACATTCTTCCGTGAGTCAATACTTCCTTTTGCTCAGAATCCATTGTAAATACGAAATACCCGTTACAGTTAATCGTTTTACTTATTTTGGCTAATGTCAACATGTCCGGGGAAAGGGCATTCAATTTACTTCTAGTTTTGATTCCAATCATAACCTTGGGATAACCAGTAGAAACAATTTGAATTGGGCATCGTTGATCCAATTCGTCCTCTGTTACACCCAAAGCCTTAACTATACATTCCCTTTCTTGCATAGCTAGTGGTGGAGAAAATTCAATTTTACCTTGAGTCATTACTATCGAGTAATCGTTCCCTTCTTTAATTACTTCGACCGGTAAAATGCCAATTCCAATTTTGTGAATTACCGTGGAAGAGTTCAGCTTATATTCTATAGCCCGAACATAGTGAGCCGCAATGGTGGCATGTCCACACACCGGAACTTCGGTTTTGGGTGTAAAATATCTAATTCTAACCTCATGATCAGCCCCATCTGGCGACAATATAAAGGCGGTTTCCGAATTATTCAGTTCTCTGGCAATGTATAACATCTCTTGTTCGGAAAGTCCATCTGCATCTAGGACTACACCAGCAGGATTACCCTGAAATTTTTTGGTAGTAAATGAATCAACCTGATATATCTTTAATGTTCCCACTTTTGTCTACCCCTCTTCAATTAAATCTTAGGTATTGCGTCTAGCGTACCGAGGGTTAACCACGGCCGCTCCACTCTTGATGCATTTAGAAGAAACGAGAGTGCCATGAACTTGACCTAGCGATCTGCTGACCCGCACCCAAAGGAGTGGCTGTTCCGAAGGGCCGAAGCCCCGCAGGCGCTAACCCGATGTTAACTGACGTTGGACCGGCTGGTGGCATTGCCACTGCAGAGATCTCTACCGACTGCCTCTCCTGCCCATCTCTCGCTCACTCCTAGAGTGGAGCTTTAAGATCAAATGCGATTAAGGGCAAAAAGCGCCCTTGCTGTACTGTTGATGCAACCTCCCTGATCCGCACCCCTCCAGCATGCAGGTAAAAACCTTCGGCCCACGGATCGCTCTCGACAAGCATTCGCTCGTAACCCAATCGCTTTGTATGCTCAAGCGCATGCTCCAAGAGAATGGAGCCTACACCCTGCCTCATGCGCGCGGGCTCAATGAACAGGTTGTCGAGTTCAAGCTCGCTTCCTCTTCGCCGAAGAGAATAGAAACCACCGACTACCCCTTCTGCCTCGGCTACAAAAACTGGATGGCTACGTATATCATCCGGTGTAAGGGTGAGAGAGGGTCTACAGCGATCAAGGAACTCGGCGTCATAGCCCCACGCCGCCTTGGAACGAAGGGCCAGTTCACTGATGCCTTGTGCCTCCTCCGCTCGCGCCGGCCGAACCACCCACTCATTCTTCACGCCTGTCCCTCCCTTCACTGCCGATCACCGGTCCAATGTCCAGTTAACGTCTAGCCCCATTACCGAACTTGCGGCACGCTTGTGCAGCTTTTGCTTGCCCCAGTTCTCTCCAAATATTAGCAACAGGTGTGGCCTAGAGCAAGTTGCCCACAGCAATCGCAGAGCCAGCAATGGGTATGTTAGATGAAGCCCCTCCCCTTTTCCCTTTCAGAAAATCTCCAATACTCCCGCACATGATGAAATCTGAGTATACGTTAAATTAAGCCTTTTGTTTCTCAGTTGTTCCGCCATTTCATCGGCTACGAAATAAATCTCGTCCTTATCCCAACGCTCTTGAAACTTCTCCATACATCCTTTCATCTCTTCCTTTGTTAAAAACGCAATATCAGCAATGATAACCTTACCGCCTGCCACGATGCAGCCTTTTGACTCAGATATAAAATTGTCATCGGTCAATAAAAATACATCATTTTCGGCCATTAAAAATACAGCACTTGA